>NZ_CAXBHS010000001.1:0-562682 GCF_963975625.1 uncultured Porticoccus sp. | reverse complement strand
TCGCCGAATTGAGTATCACCAGCGTCCAGAGGCCGTAAGCAGATTCACCGTGCATGCTTCTTCTCCTGTAATGTATTGGGTTAATGGTGATGACGGTTTTCGTTTTCCCGACGGCCTTCTTCCAAGCCACGTTGATAAGCATCCTGGTCGGATTCATCCTCGTGCTGGCCATGGTCACCGTGGCCGCCGTGCCCCCCATGTCCGCCGTGCATAAACAGATGCATAAACGGGCAGGCCAGGAGAATCAGGAAAGGTAAAAACTGCCAGACGTGTTGCCGGTGCTCGATCAGCAGAAAGTAGCTCGCCGCTGCAATTAAACCCAGGGCGGCCAGGCCTTTGGGGGTCAACCAGAATGATGATTTTTGGGTTGCCATGGAACACCTCACCTGTGAAATTGAAAATCGTTGTCTGTTGCGCTGCGTTTATCATGTATCCAAATCAGATCGTTGACTGGCACGATGCAGACCAGCCCTTCGCTATCGGCATTAACATGCGCCGCATCCACAATCAGCTGCGCAATTTCCCTCGCCTGCTCCGCCTTGGCATAAATCTCCATTTGAATATGCTTGATCAAGTGGTTTTCGTTAAAACTATCGAAGTAATAGCCCCGGCCGCGAACCGGGTGTAAGGTAAAGCCCTTCACACCGTGTCGTATCAGGGTTTCTGCCACTTCTTTCAGGCGAAACTCATCAAAAATGGCCGTGACTTTATTGATGTTCATCGGGTCCTCCTGCATATTTCACCGCGATCTGTCCACGGTACATCTGCATCTGGCAATGAAAGGTATGATACTATCCGGCACCGAGTCATATTTTTGCTTCGCGCAAACGCAGCGCGTTTAACACCACCGACAGCGATGACGCGCTCATGGCGAAGGCCGCGAAGATCGGACCGATCAGAATCCCCAGGAACGGATAGAGGACGCCCGCTGCGATCGGCACACCAGCACTGTTGTAGATCAGCGCGAAAAACAGGTTTTGCCGGATATTACGCATCGTGGCATGAGCCAGTCGCCGGGCGCGGACGATGCCGTCCAGATTACCCTTGACCAGCGTGATTCCTGCGGTTTCGATCGCCACGTCGGCACCAGTGCCCATGGCGATACCGACATCGGCCTGGGCGAGAGCCGGAGCGTCGTTGACCCCGTCCCCAGCCATGGCGACCTTACGGCCCCGGAACTGTAAATCCTTGATGATGCGAGCCTTGTCCTCGGGCAAAACCTCGGCGCGGATCTCGTCGATACCGAGCTTTCCGGCGACCGCCCTGGCTGTGCGCTCGTTGTCCCCCGTCGCCATAATGATGTGAAAGCCCAGCTTGTGCAGTGCTTTGAGCGCCGCAGGAGTGGTCTCCTTCACCGGGTCGGCTACCGAAACAAGCCCCGCGATAGCACCGTTGAGCACCACGAACATCACGGTCTCGCCCTCGTCGCGACGAGCATTCGCCGTATCATCAATGGGCCCGCCGTCCAGACCAAGCTCCGCCATCATCTTCAGGTTGCCGAGGGCCACCGACTTGCCGTCGACGATGCCCTTTACGCCCTTGCCGGTGATCGCCTCGAAGTCCGATGCGCTACCGAGGGCGAGATCGCGCTCCTCGGCACCGCGCACGATCGCTTCCGCGAGAGGATGCTCGGAACCTTTCTCCAGCGTCGCGGCAAGGCGCAACACCTCTGCCTCGTCATGTCCCTCTTCTGGGAGAACAGCAACCAATTTTGGCTTGCCCACAGTCAACGTGCCGGTCTTGTCCACCATCAGCGTATCGACCTTCTCGAAGCGCTCCAATGCCTCCGCATTCTTGATCAGCACGCCCACCTGCGCACCGCGCCCGGTCGCCGTCATGATCGACATCGGCGTGGCCAGACCAAGTGCACAGGGGCAGGCAATGATAAGAACAGCCACTGCGGAGACCAGCGCATAGGATAAGGCCGGCGCCGGACCCCAGATCGCCCAGGCGATAAAGGATATAACCGCAATGCCGATCACCGCGGGCACAAACTTGCCCGCCACCATGTCCGCCCATTTCTGAATCGGCGCGCGCGAACGCTGCGCGGCGGCCACCATTTCGACGATCTGCGCCAACATAGTGTCGGCGCCCACCCGCGTCGCCTCCATGATCAGGCTGCCGGTTCCATTGATCGTGGCGCCAGTCAGCTTGTCGCCCTCGGTCTTCTCGACCGGTACCGGTTCTCCGGAGATCATGCTTTCATCCACCGAAGAACGGCCGTCGACCACCACGCCATCCACCGGCACCTTGTCGCCCGGTCGTACCCGCAACCGGGCGCCGACCTGTACATTTTCAAGCGGGATCTCCTCCTCACTGCCATCCGGGCGGATTACCCGTGCCGTTTTGGCGGCAAGGTCCAACAGTGCGCGAATGGCCTTGCCGGTTCCTTCGCGGGCACGCAGCTCCATCACCTGGCCCAACAAAACCAACGTAACGATGACCGCCGCCGCCTCGAAATAAACGCCCACGGTACCGGTTTCCGGATCTCGGAAACCCTCGGGAAAGATGCCCGGCGCAAGCACCGCCACCATCGAGAAAATGTAGGCGGCCGCCACACCCATACCGATCAGGGAGAACATATTAAGATTCATGGTTCGGAACGAGTTCCAGCCGCGCACAAAGAACGGCCAGCCCGACCATAGAATCACCGGCGAGCCGAGCGCCACCTCGATCCAGAGAGACGTGCGCTCACCAAAGAATTCGCGAATCTGCGAAAGCCCTACATAGGGGGTCATGGTCAAAATCAGGAGTGGGACGGTTAACACCGCACCGATCCAGAAACGTCGTGTAAAATCCAACAGTTCCAGGTTCGGCTCATCCCCGGCCATCGCAGCTGATTCCAGTTCGAGACCCATGCCGCATAACGGGCAGGAACCGGGCTCGGTCTGGCGCACATGGGGATGCATAGGGCAGGTATAGACAGCGCCCGAGTAGCCTGCAGGAACCTTGTCATATTCGCTTCCCCCATTGCCTACATCTTCAACATGCCGGTGCTCAACGTGGGAATGCGCGTGGTGAGAATGATCGCCATGAGCCTCAACCTCATCTTCAGGAACCAGATGCATGCCGCATTTCGGACAATCCCCGGGCTGGTCCGAACGTACCTCGGGATGCATTGGACAAACGAACACGGTGTCCTTCTCTGTCGCCTCTTGATGAGCTTGGGCGCCGCGATCCGGAAGTTCAATGGCATGATCCTGTGTCGCGGCTTTTTCTCCCTCATCGCAATGTTCGTGGCTGGATTCCGTATTCTTCGCTTTCATTGGATCACTCCTGAATTATTTGATAACCGCCGCGGGAAAACCCGCCCTATGCAACGCCTCTATCAGAGCGTTAGATTCGACCCTGCCAACGACCGAAGCGACACCCGTCGCCAGATCCATACACGCATCGCTTACACCGGAAACAGAGCGTAGCGTTTGCTCAATGCTTCTTACACAACCACCGCACGTGGCGCCTTGCACCTGTAACCGCTGCAGCGGGATATCGCTATCTGAGCCAACACTGCTCCGAGTGGTAGCTGCAGTGGATGACTTGCTGGCGCAACAACAGCCGCTCTGGTGCTTAGTAGGGCTCTCGAAATTCTGTGTATTCATGGCAAATCCTCTATGTTGATTTACTGGGCAAACTCTTCAATCAGGTGACAGATCATATGGCCGGTCGGCACCTTATCCGGCTTTTGGCTCCACTCGACCACGGCCTGCTGCATGCGTTCCCGCAGTTGCAGAGTCTCCGCGAACCGTTGTTCAGTTTCATTCAGGCGTTGATCAATCAAGCGGCGCACCGTCGGGCAAGGCGATTTCTTCTTATCAGCGTGGTACAAAATTTCCTGAATATCGTCAACGGAAAAACCCAGTTGTCGTGCACTCAGCACGAATCGCAAGCGGTTGTAATCCTTTTCTCTGTATTCCCGATACCCATTGGCTTTGTTCTTACCCGGTCTAAGAATCTTGATCCGGGTATAAAATCGCACGGTATCGACCGTAACTCCTAAACGCCTGGCCATTTCGATCACTTTCATACAGACCTCCTTGCAGCTCAGTCTGACTATTGCAGGATTCAGGTTAACCCCGAAGGTCTGCTCCTTACCTTGATATGAGTCAATCATCAGTTATAAACCTAAGAAAAATTCCCAAGAATTAATCCAGCTTTTTTGTCACCCTACACCTGTGTCCAAGACACAGGTCAAGCAATTTTCATTAACAGGTATCAGGCTTCTCGTACTCACTATTACACGCCCTCGATCTGTAGCCTGTACGCCGTCAACCGTCAATATTGGCCCGATATCCTGTCACGGCGTTTCTGCATTGAATCGACCCGTACACAACTCCCAAGCTGCACCTGGACTTATCCATTGTCATAGTAGAGCGGCGTTTCTGACCTTAAGATGACCCATGTATTACATTCCAGTAATGTATGTGTAATCCTGTTTATCCTGGCTAGTCGGAACATGCGTTGCTCCCAGCACAAAGCGGGAGAACCACCAGCAGGGATTTCAAAGGTTCAGGAACCAGGATCCGCAAAGGCGGAACCATTCACGAAACAGGTATCGCGGTTGTTATACCAGCGGGATTACCGGCCTGATCAGGCCGTTTTGGGAGGATGGAAAATACGTGAGGGGAGCCGCGCCAACAGTGGTTCCGGCGCGGTATTGAACACATCGCAGGCGGCATGATTCATAGTATTTTTATAAAATGAACCGACAGCCCCAACTGTTCCCGAGGCTGAACAGGTTGGCGCACAGTGACTGGCCGATAGACAGCCTGAGTCGCAATGACCGGTTAAGCACTTACCGCAGGGTTTCGGCGAATCTCTCTTGGCAATCTGATGACAGGGCATTGTCGAAGCAGTGAGGCTATGCCCTGCCGCCTGTTTACCATACTCATTCGGGTTGAGAGGATTGGAAGTGGCCGCTGGGACTGGGAGCGTATGGTCCAGATCCGATACTGAGGCGATCGCGCCAAGATTGGGCGCACTTGCTGATACTGGAGAGTGAACCTGTATATCTCCGGGTAATGCAGCCATCAGTGGTTGCGCAAGCAACCCCCAAATGACCAGCACAATACCCAGATAATGAACCATATCGGCCCCCCTTTATTGACCGTTTTAATCTAGCAGATCTGATATTGCCAGTTCTTGATCTGAATCAAATGTTTGACACCGATGTGTTTCTCATCGGTTCCACAACCAGAACCAACGGAGAGGCCAAGAATATAGGGTTAGAATTCAGAACGGCGCACCCGAACTTTATAATCGGGTACGCCAGGTTCATTGATTAAGTTCCGTCATTACCCTTGCTCTGCTTCCAAAGCAGATAAACCGCCGGCAGTACCAACAAGGTCAACACCACGGCACTCAGCATGCCACCCACCATAGGCGCCGCAATCCGACTCATGACTTCCGAGCCGGTACCCGTGCCGTACATAATAGGTAACAGCCCCACGATAATCGCCGCTGCAGTCATCATCACGGGTCTTACCCGTAGGCCGGCACCGTGCAACACCGCGTGGCGCAATGTTTCCTTTCGCGGTTCAACACCTTTCTGCTCACACTCTTCCAGCATATGGCGATAAGCCTGATTGAGGTACACCAGCATGATGACCCCGATTTCTACTGCCACACCTGCCAGCGCGATAAACCCTACGCCAACAGCGACAGAGAAGTTGTAGCCGAGCACGTACATCAGCCAGATCGAGCCCACCATGGCTAGCGGCAGAGTGCCCATGATGATCGCGACCTCGGCAAAGTTGCGAAAATTGAAATAGAGCAGCACGATGATAATGGCCAGCGTCAGCGGCACCACATAGGTGAGTTTTTCCTTGGCTCTCAGCATGTATTCGTACTGCCCCGACCAGTTCAGGGAGTAGCCTGCTGGTAGCTCGACCTGATCGGCCACCACGGCCATGGCATTTTTTACATAACTGCCAATATCCACGCCATCGATATCAACAAAGGTCCAGCCGTTGAGGCGGGCATTCTCGCTCTTGATGGCCGGGGGGCCGTCTTCCACATAAACACGAGCGACATCCCCCAATGCAATGCGCTGGCCACTGGTTGTTACGATGGGCAACAGGGCTAATTGTTCCGGCGAGTTACGATAGTCCTGGGGATAACGCAGATTGACGGGATAACGCTCCAACCCTTCGACTGTCTGCGTGACGTTCATGCCGCCGATGGCGGTGGCCACCACCTGCTGCACGTCAGCAATATTGAGACCATAACGCGCTGCTTTTTCCCGCTGAATATCCACCTTGATATAACGGCCACCCGCTACTCGCTCGGAGTAGACCGAGGCGGTGCCAGGTACATCTTTGAGCACCTGCTCCAGGCGCTTGCCGATCTTTTCGATTTCCTTAAGGTCGGGGCCAGCTACTTTGATACCCACCGGGGTTTTAATACCCGTGGCCAGCATGTCGATACGGGTTTTGATAGGCATCACCCAGGCATTGGTCAGTCCAGGAAACTTCACCAAGGCATCCAGTTCCTTTTTTAACGATTCCGTAGTCATACCATCGCGCCACTCCTCTCTCGGTTTCAACTGGACAAACGTTTCAATCATGGTCAGGGGCGCCGGATCAGTGGCCGTTTCTGCCCGACCGATTTTGCCGAATACACTTTTCACTTCGGGCACCGTGGCTATCAACTTGTCGGTCTGCTGCAGGATCTCCCGCGCTTTACCTATCGACAGACCGGGATAGGTGGTGGGCATATACATCAAATCACCCTCATCCAGAGGGGGAATAAATTCGCTACCTATCTGGCTGACGGGCCAAAATCCGATAACCGTAATCACCAGGGCTAACACGAGCGTGGATTTAGGGTAATTAAGCACGGTTTTAAGCGTAGGCATATACACGCCAATCAACGCGCGATTGAGTGGATTTTTGTGCTCAGGCAGTACTTTGCCACGGATAAAATAGCCCATCAGCACGGGCACCAGCGTTACTGCCAATGCAGCACTCGCGGCCATGGCGTAGGTTTTAGTAAAGGCCAGCGGCGAGAACATACGGCCTTCCTGGGCCTCCAGGGTAAACACCGGCACGAAACTCACGGTAATGATCAGCAGGCTGAAAAATAGCGCAGGACCGACTTCGGCGGCAGATTCCGCGACTACCTGCCAGCGGTTTTCGTTGGTCAGTGGCGTGCGTTCCATATGCTTGTGCATGTTTTCAATCATGACGATGGCGCCGTCGATCATGGCGCCTATGGCAATGGCGATCCCGCCCAACGACATGATATTGGCGTTAAGTCCTTGCGCATGCATGACGATAAATGCGGCCAAAATACCTACCGGCAAACTGACAATGGCCACCAGACTGGAGCGGATATGAAACAGGAAGACGACACACACCAGGGCCACGACGATGAATTCTTCCAGCAATTTGTGCCACAGGTTTTCCACGGCGCGCTCAATCAGGCCGGAACGATCATAGACCGTCACGATTTCCACACCCTCAGGCAACCCGGCCTTGAGTGTCTCCAGCCTGGCTTTGACACCATCAATGGTTTTTTGCGCATTCTCGCCAAAGCGCATGACCACAATGCCGCCTACTGTCTCACCCTCGCCATTGAGTTCGGCAATGCCCCGGCGCATCTGTGGCCCGATTTCGATGTCGGCCACATCCTTTAACAGCAAGGGGGTACCGTTGACGTTCAGGCCCAAAGGGATATTGGCCAGATCATCACGCCCCTGGATGTAGCCGGACGCGCGCACCATGTATTCCGCTTCCGCCATTTCCACCACAGAAGCGCCGACTTCCTGGTTGCCGCGCTGGATTGCCGTCTGGATATGAGAGAGTGGAATGTTAAAAGCTCGCAGCTTGTCCGGGTTCACCTTAACCTGGTACTGCTTCACCATGCCGCCAAGTGCAGCGACTTCAGATACCCCGGGCACAGTTTGCAGTTCGTATTTCAGGAACCAGTCCTGCAGGCTGCGCAGCTGGCTGAGATCGTGCTGACCGGTGCGATCCACCAGTGCGTAGAGGTAGACCCAACCCACACCGGTGGCATCCGGCCCCAATTGCGGCCTGGCATTGGGCGGCAAAGTGGGCGCCACCTGCGACAGGTATTCCAGTACCCGCGAACGCGCCCAGTAAGCATCGGTATCCTCATCAAAAATGACATAGACATAGGAGTCGCCAAAAAACGAGTAGCCGCGTACGGTGACCGCACCAGGCACCGACAACATGGCAGTAGTCAGTGGATAGGTGACCTGATCTTCCACCACCTGCGGCGCCTGCCCCGGATAACTGGTTTTGATAATCACCTGCACGTCCGACAAATCGGGAATGGCATCTACCGGCGTGTTTTTCAGGGACCAACCGCCGACCCCCACCAGAATCAGAGTGGCCAGCAGCACAAAAAAGCGGTTTTGGACAGACCAGCGGATAATGGCTTCGATCATGGCTTGTCCTCCCCGTTGCGCTGGCCTTGATCCATATCCATCGCATCATGGCTCATACCCTGATGCGGGCTGTTGCCCATGGATTGGTCGTCTCCATCCTCGTGTGAGTCTTCGGATATCGGTTCCAAACCATGGATCTGGCTGACAACGTAATTACTGCCCCCGTCCCGCTTAATTTCCACGTGCAGCTTCATGCCGGGTTTCAGCCCATCCAGATCCACCGCAGGGTCTGCGGTAAAATCCATCGTCATGGCAGGCCATTGCCAGGCATCAATGGGGTCGTGGGCCAGCTTGAGCATTCGGTGTTCGACTATGACGCCTTCAATACGGGCGCCGACTGATACCGATGCCGGTGTTCCAGGCTGGGTATCGTCATCCGGGCTGTGGTTCATGCGACGAAAATCCGAGGTCTTGCTGGATTCGGAATCAAGCAAAAATTGCGCGGAAGTCACAAGCCGGTCGCCCTCGTTGAGCCCCGACAGAATCTCCACCTGGTTCTCGCCAATTCGCCCTACCTCTACGGCGATGGATTTAAAGCGCCCGTCACCTTTAGCCAACACGACTCGCGATTGGCTACCCGTGCGAATCAGTGCTTCCCGCGGAATGAGCAACGCCTCCCGAGCGGGTTGTGTCGCTATCGTCATTTGCGCAAACATACCCGGTCGCAGGTAGCCGTCCGGGTTGTCGAATCGTACCCGCACCCGAGCTGTTCGAGTCTGGGTATTCAGTGACGGGTAGATATAGTCAACGGTGCCAGACCACGTGCGTCCTGGCAGATAATCGAGGTACATGCGCACGGCATCGCCCTTCCGTACGCTCATGACCTGACGCTCGAACACTTCGCCAATGACCCAGATATGTTCCAGTTGCCCGATGACCATCATTTCCATACCGGGTTTCACAAACATGCCTTCACGGACCATAAGATTGTCCAATACGCCGGATTGCGGGGCCTTGATGGTGATCGTCTGACTGACCTTGCCAGATTTTTTCAGTCGGTGGATTTCCGATTCCGGCACCTGTAAAGCCGACAGCCGCTCCATGGCAGCAGTGATTAGTGTTGGGTTATTTCGCTTTAATGCCAGCAACACTTCTTCCTGGGCATTGACCAGGGTAGGCGAATATAAGGCATAGAGCGGCTCGCCCTGAGTGACCGGATCTCCGGCGGCTTTGACATGGAGTTTTTCAATCCAGCCTTCTACCCGTGGATGAATGTGAACAAGACGGTCTTCATCATATTGCACATAGCCCACGGTATTGACAGAGACGTCCAGCTGCCCCCGAGTAGCAGACGCTGTACGTACGCCAAGGTTATTGACCACATCGGGAGAGATGGTGACTGTGCCAATCTCCTGATCGCCGCCCGCATCTTCATACACTGGTATCAGATCCATCCCCATAGGGGATTTACCCGGTTTGTCGCGCTTGTAATTGGGATCCATCGGCGCGACCCAGTAGAGTGGTTTTTTCTCGGCTGCAACGTCATCACCGCCCGTGGTCCCTTTCATACGCCATAGGGCCGAATAGTGCGCAAGGGTCGCTGTCGCAATCAACAAGGCAACTGTAATGAAAAAAGATTTATTCAATTGAATCTTCATGGGGTTAATCCTTCCGCGTGGTTACTGCTGGTGGCGGGAAACGGTTCTGAACCATTTTTGGACAAGAGGTAATTCAACTCGGCAATCATCTTCAGCCGATCAATCCTGATCGTTAAAAAGTCGATCTTGGCATTTAACTCAGCAATGCGGGCGCGCACCGCTTCGGCAAAGTCGCCGTCGTCGTTGTTGTAGGCGGCCAGGGCAGCTTCGGCCTGCTCTGACATTTGCGGCAATAACTGCTCGGCGTAGAGCGCGCGACGATCATTCAGACGCTGTAGCTGAACCAAGGCCGTATCCAGGTTCGCCATCAGCTTTCGCGCCATCAGTAACTTGTCAGTTTTCAAGGCCTCGGCCCGAGAAGTGGCCGCACTGACGTCTTTATCCTGTCGCTTGCCGGTGAAAAGCGGCAGATCAAAGGTCACACCGACAGAGAACAAATCAGCGCGGTCGCGACCCATGGGATCATCGTCCCTATAGCCGTATTGGGCGGAAAGACCCCACTCAGGTTTATATTTCTGGCGCGCTAATTCGACCCCGGTCTCCATGGCATCAATACCTTGATCAAGTGCCAGCAAGACTGGGTGCCGATTGACCTGTTCATACAGCCAACGATCATTATCCGGCTGGCCTTCCACCGACGTCGGCTCATCACCGTACTGGCTGGGCACAAGCTGCGCTAACGGCAGACGGGCGCGACCGCCGATCCATTCGGATAAACGCTGTTGGGCTGACTCCGACTGTTGCCGCAGCACCGTCAAACGATCGTCCAACCGGGTAAGCTCCAATTGGGCCCGGATAATATCCTGCTGGCGGGCACGTCCCAGTGCCGACGAATAGCTCGCTTTGGTTGCATCCACCAAATGTTCAAACAGCGAGCGATCCCGCTCAATCAATCGAATGCTCTCCTGGGCCCTGAATGCTTCCAGCCACAGCTGCGAGACAGTAGCCGCTACCTTGGCCTGGCGATTCTGCCTGAGCAATGGCTCCTGTTCCGCCAACTCCTGTTTCTGACGGCTGGACAACTCCAGGCTATCGCCGCGAGGAAACATCTGACTAACACCTACAGTGAGCTGCGTCATAGGCTCCTGGTTGATATCGAAGCTATCGGTAGGAAAGTTAGCCGCCATCAGGCTGACCTTGGGGTCTGGAAGCGTCGATGCTGAAATTGATTCGCTGGTCAAAGCGTCTTCGCGATGCCGGCTACCGTTCAGCCAGGGATCCGTGGCAATGGCATGGGCGATGGCCTCATCCAGACTCAACGTATTAGCCGGGCTCTGCGCAAATACAGGAAGCCCCACCAGCAAAAACAATAAAAATACCCATTGAATGTTCATCGTTATATGTCCTATTGCTGATCGCGACTATTCACAGATGCAAACACGTCAGCCGAACCGTCTTTTTTAAGCAGCCATACCTTGTAAGGCGTAAACCTGTCACCCATCTCCATACCAGGGCTGCCTGCTGGCATGCCAGGCACACTAAGGCCGATGGCGTCATCGGGAGGGTTTTCCAGAAACTGCTGAACAAAGCGCGCAGGGATATGGCCTTCGAACACATAGCCGTCGCTCGAAACTGCCGTATGGCAGGACTGGAACTCAGGTGCTATGCCATAGTCATTTTTAATGCGATTCAAGTCCGACGGGTGGTGGGTTTTTGTGTCAAAACCAACATCTTCCATATGGTGAATCCATTGCTGGCAGCATTGACAGGTGCGGCTTTTATAAACATCCAACGTGGCAATCGTTGCGCTTTTAGTTGCGTGATTTTCGCTTTCGGAACAAGCGGTAAGAAATAACAGGAATACGATCAGCGCCGGAAAGCGCAGATAGGTATGTAACGGCTTCATGATGACTCCCAATCAAGAGTTGCAGTGAACGCGCTCGTAGCGATGGCGCGTTTTAAACATACGTTATGGGAGTTTTGATCTCCCGCTTATCGAGTCGTCAGACGCCTGAATTTCAGGCGTACCAACCCTACTTCAGCGGGAAATGGGGGGGCGAAACAGCGAGGAAGCTGCCTGGGAGAGGAAGGAAACCGAATACGCTGTATTGAGGGTTTGAGAAAACTGAACGGAAAACGGCGACAGTGTACTCACCACCGCAACGCTTGCAGAGATGCAATCCAACTGAGAGCAGTGATCCTGGCTGCAACAATCAGCGGCATCAGCCGTAAGGGCATTATTGATCTGGATATTGTTTGCCTTGGTATGGCTTCCATGATCCATTGCCCCCGTCATTACTGGAACATCAGGTTCGTGACTCATCTTGTGGCAGGGCAATTTCGCAACAGCGAACGACTGGCTGGTAAAAGCCAGTAACGCGAAGATCGCCATGTAAAATCTGAATCTTCTAAGCCACATAATCTGCAAATGGTTATATTAACCCTAAGAAAGCTACCTTATTCTCTCTGAAAGTTCAAACATAGCGCCCTTGATGATTGACATAGATCAATCAACGGATTGTTCCATTAAGCGCCAGAACTGCAAATATTGACTTGAGGCTCACCCCGCCAGGGTTGACCTGCGCTTCGAAGCACTTCATATGCAGTGTGCAGAAAAACCACAGCCACAACACTGGCGACTATTAATAAGTCCGGCCAATAAGAATTGAGCCAAATAACCAGAACCCCTGAAATAATCACGACGTACAACCGACCGAAAGAGGCTTCAACTGTCCAGCCCGCACAATACCTTCAGGCCTTCACAATGAGATAACCGCCCGCCCCCACCAGCAGGCCACCGGCGGCGACTCTGGCCTCCTGCCGAAATACAACGTCTTTCGATAGACAGGCAATCCGATTGGCCGCCAGTGCATAGGCAACCTTGACACCGCCGACGGCAATGACCGTCACCAGCATAATAAGTACGACATCGGACATTGTCAGGGACGCGATATCGACAAAGGCGGGAAACAAGCTCGCGTAGAACAGGATAGCCTTGATATCGCCCAGGGTCAGCGCCAGTCCGGATAGAAAACTGGTCGCCATACCGCCTTTGACCTGACCCGCATCCATAACCCTGGTGTCCGCCGCGTGCCGGATCAACTGCCAACCAACCCAGACCAGATAACCGGCAGCCAGGTAGCGGATCATGGCGAAGAAGGCACCCATGATTTCAGACAGCGCCACCAGCCCCATCATGGCCATGGTAATAAAGATCAGGTCCCCCGCCACAACCCCCACTGCGGTAGCGATACCGTTACGCACATTCACCGTCGCCGAACGGACAATCACCAGCGCCACACTGGCACTGGGTATCGCGGCCAATGCGCTCATGACAAGGAAGAGCCCGAGGAGATCGTATGCAGTCATTCCTTTTTCCCATTAATTGACAGCAAGTCCCTTTCCACCCATGTTATTGGATACATGCGCAGACCCTATCGAATGGATCGACTTCCGGGTATCAATGACGCTGCTTGTAAAGATCAATGAACCGACTCATATCCTGCAACAGGTCAGAGATCGACAGGATGGTATCTTCACTATAGGCCGGGGTGTATTCTTCGAGAATCGATGACTGGTTGTCGTATAACGCAGTGATTTCAGCCAAGGCCTCATCGTCATAATCATCTGGAAAATGTTCGTAGAGATAAATGACATCGTGCAAGTCTCGGGCGGCGGTTCGCCCGGTGAGTGCGCTGAGTTTTTGTTGGATCAGCTTCCCAATTCTGTAGGTGAGGATACCGTTGATCTCGACAAGGTCGTTGTCATTGGGCGTACCGCGCAATGAGGTTTCCAACTTCAGATTCATGCCATCCCCATATGTTATGCGGTAGCGGCGAACCGTTTTTGTGTCCTTGGTGATATCAATCGTCGGGTTTCTCAGGTGGGCTTTGCCCTTGCCGAGCTGCGTAAAAATCTCCTTGATCGAACTGTCCAGATTCAGGGCTTTGGCACAATCGAAATCCAGATCCTCGCTAAAGCGATCGAGGTCATAACACAGCTTCAGGGCTGTCCCACCTTTCAGGATCATCGGCAGCCCTTTCTTGTGAAAACCATGGCACAGCGCCGACATGACCTCTATGTGTTCGCGTTGCTGCTGGTCAGTCAAGCTCATTGTCATGCATCCAGGTATCGAGTAACTGCTTCTGTTTTTGGTCCGCCAACGGTCTCAGTTCATCAATCGCTTGCTTCATCTCGCTGGGAGTTATATCGAACATAAACTGATCCAGCATAAAGAAACCAGGGTATTGTGATTTGCGGATGATGCTGGCGAACAAAATATCTTTCATCGCGCGCAGGGGTGTGGCACACAGGATGGTGCCTACATCGACGTTGAATTTCCGCAAGAAAGCACTGCAGTCAAACAGTTCTGTATCCTGAAGGTTGGGTGCGCTGGCGTAATTCTTCCCGGCAACTTGAAATTTACTCGTGTGAAGCATGCCCATCTGATGCCAGTCCGCCTGTTTTCCCTTGTGGGGAATGTTCAGAGCACTGAGACCGGTAATATACGGTTTCTCCACTCCCTGCATGAAAGCCTTTACTTTGTCCTGGAACCATACGGGCCACAAGGCAATGGCTTTGTCGAGTTGCTCACGGGAAAAACGGCTGAGTAGCCGGCGTATACGTTGCTCCTGCAGTACGGTTAAACGCCCTTCTTCCTTGTAGAGAAACTCCAGCGCCCGCAAAACCGTCAACAAGTCGCCATTGACCGAAACGAGCTTTTTACCCTCCACCTTGCGAAAATAAAGTGTGAGATTATCGAGTTGGACGGGGCCGATGCGCTTATTGGTTTCGTAACTAATGTTATCGGGCAAGTTGTCGGTTAAACCGAGCTTGTAGGCAGCCAACTCACCAGACGGGGCCACCTTGGCTTGGTATTGCTGTTTGATTGAACGAACAATGCGCTCTTCTTCGGGTGGAAGCTTGCCGAAGAAGGTGCTGGTATAGGGGCGGTAATAAATACCATTGCGAAGCTTCTGCAGCCCCGCTGTTTTGTACAGACGAGAGGCGGCCTTATCGACCTGCTGACTGTCAGGCGACAATTTGTGGAGTGCTCGGCTGGTGATAACGCCACCCTCCGGCACACTCTGCAACTGCAGTTTTACTTGCCCTGCCAAGCTCATCGGCGCCAACTACCTCAATAGTGATAATACATCATGCGATTTTATCACAAAATCAAGATCTCGGTACAGTTTCACGACGGTAGCCAGCGATACATGCCCCGCCCGACACGCCACACATCCCAAGGACAACGGTAACAGCACACCGGGAAGCCAAATCACGAAGCGAGACCTGCTGGAAAGCGCAGTCACCCTCATAACGGAAGTTTACCTTGGCCGCATTAAGTCCAATTTAATTGGACAAATACCATAGGAATCAAACCTACATGGGTCCATTGCCCTACACGAGCAATCAATCCGGCATCCGGCAATTCCCTTTCTTTGTCGCCCCTCCATGCTCAACCGGGGCCTACTACTCGCCTGCCCCCTTGTTTAGGTGAGTATTTATGCGAACAGGATCGCTGTGGCTTTACGCCGTCACCATCGGATTATGTCTGTGGGCCTCGCTCGCCCGTACCGAAGTCTGGGTAGTCACCGACCAGCACCATCCTGTTGCCGGCACGCCGGATCGGCTGATTGAACTGGATGCCCCGGCGCGTATTGAGGCGGCCTTTTCCGCCGGCTTACCCACCAACCCGGAGAATGCAGCAGCGGCAGTCCGGCAACGCATGGCAGCGGGAAAGAAAGCGCTGCACCTGCGTTTGAGCCGAGCGTACCAGGACGTTATCGATGCCTGGCAGCTGGGGGTTGATCGCATTCCGGCTGTGGTCGTCGACCAGCGCTACGTCGTCTACGGCGAGCACAATCTCCGCCGCGCACTGTCCCGAATCGAGGCATACCGGAGACAGCAACCATGAGACGCCCTCTCCGTCATCGACTTCGCCGCAAAGCTGCCATCATCCTGCTATGCCACGCCCTGTCCTCCTGGGCACTCACCACCGCCGACATTGTCTCGTCCACGGTGTCACCGGACTGCCTCGAATACCGCGTTGTCGGCATCTGCTATTGGTTGTTTTGCACGCCCTACAGTTGCTCCGTCGAAACCTCCATTAAGGTCAGTCACTATGTACCCGACGCGGTGGTCTCCAGTTATTCCGATACCGGCGAAAACCCCTGGGCGGAGGTCGCCGCCATGAGCCCGCCCAACGAAACGGCACAGGCCGGCGGTGACGGCACGACCAACGAATCCCATGAGAACAACCTGGCCAAGTTCAAGAATGCGGATGTCATCGGCCATCCCGGCGGCTATATCTTCAGCCAGTTCGCCGGCCAGTGGGGCTATAGCTGCAAAGGGGCGGGTACGGCCTTTATGCCCTACCTGCTCAGCACCCTGGACACCCTCGCCTGGCGTTACAACCTTCCCGAAGCGTTCTACCCGGAAGCCCTGATACCGGGCAGGCGCGAAATCGGCGCGCGCAGCACCCTCAACCTCTGGGGCAATGTCTACCCCCGCGGGGGTTTCCTGCATCACGTGGACGATCACAAGGCAGGGGCGGTGGTGGCCCAGCGGGCGGGCGACATCGTAACCCGCCGCGGCCAGGTCCACGTCTACCAGCCCCTGCTGGTCAGACAATCCGCGGGGTATTGGCCCGCCGGTGCCCTGGTGGAAAGCGATGCCGCCACCGGCAAATGGCAGGAACTGACCCCCACCCTGTCCAGAAGCTGTGCTGTCTTTCCCAACAGCGGGAACCATGCTCAGGCCACCCAGGGAGACTATGCCTGGGCACTGTGGCGCCCCTACCAGTGCTGCGAACGGCAAGGCCAGGTGTTTCTCGGCAGCATCGATGTGCAGTGAGGCGACAGATATGCATCTGGGCCATAGCCACCTCATCACTCGTCCTCGCCTTATCCAATGCCTCACCCTGGCACTATTGCTCAGCAGCTGTCATATCACGTCGGCGCAAACCACGATTGACGGCGATGGGGTCAGCGTCACCGGCAGTGTAATTGGCGACGATGTGCTCTACACCATTGGCGGCGGACGGGCGGTTTCCATGGGCAGCGCCGGCAATATGCAAAGCCTCGGTGTCGGCGTGGGCTGGAACAGCAATCTAATCTGTGGGGACATGAGCATCACCACCACCCTCCACAACCAACTTAACGGCATCACCAACGGCTTTCAGAGCATCATGAGCAACGTGATTCAGAATGCGACAGCTGCGGTGGCCTCGCTACCCGCCCTGATCATTCAGCGCGCCGACCCCGGCCTCTACAACCTACTGACCAACGGTATTTTGCAGGCGCGGCTGGATTTTGACCGCTCCAAAATGACCTGCCGGGCCATCGCCAACCGCATGGCTGACACAGCGGGCGGCCAACTGGGATGGGATCAACTGGCCGAAGGTATGGCCCTGAAAGAGGCCGTCGCCGACAACGATGCGGTCGCCGCCATTGAAGAAGCGGAAGCCAACCGCGGCAACGGCGGCGTCCCTTGGGTGGGCGGCGACAATGCGGGGGGCAATAGCCAGGCACCGATCCGCGTGATCGGCGATGTCACCCGCGCCGGTTACAACCTGTTGAACAGCCGGGCGGTTGATGACACCTCCAACATTGATCCCACGACCTGCGCTGACCAGTTGGGCTGCAGGGCCTGGCCGTCTCCCGAGGCAGCCGCCGACTGGGCCGTCCGCGTACTGGGTGAACGGGAGCAGCACACCTGCGACAGCTGCACCAAGACGCGCACCACCCCCGGTGTCGGCCTGACGCCACTGATCCAGGAGGAATACGACGAGAAACTGCTCTCTCTGCAGGATCTGGTGACGGGGCGCTCATCCACCACCATCGACAACCTGGAGGCTGCCGGCAGCCGTTCCCTGCCCATTACCCGGGCAGTGATCGAGGCCCTGCGGGATGAGCCCGATCAGGACATCCTGGGACGCCGCCTGGCATCGGATATCGCCCTGTCCAGCATCCTGGAAAAAGCCCTGCTGTTACAACGCACCCTACTGGCGGGGATGAAAGAACCCAATGTGGCCTCAAACGAACTGGCCATCGCGGCGGTGGACAAGGAGCTTAAGACTCTGGAGCAGGCCATCAGCAACCTCAAAACCGAACTGGAGCTGCGGCGCACCCTGGCGGGTAATTCCCCATTGGCCATCATCCAGCGCAACCGTGTGCGCGGTGCCAACTCCGGTGGCATCTATGACGGTGAGACCATCCGCGACCGGCTGCGCGAAGCGGAGAAACCGGACGACACACCATGACCTCGCCGCCACATTCATCGCCAATCCGCCGTTACTGCCGCCGACTGGCCTGGGCGGGTATCTGGATGGTGTTACTGGCCACGACAGCCTTCCTGGCCTCCTGGGCGGGCATTCAGGCCGTCGGCAGCCAAACGGCCTGGCATCTTTGGCTCAAATCCCACGCCGGGAACTTTCTGGTATGGCGACTCTGCCTCTATGGCGTCATCGGTTACGGCTGGTGGCGGCTACGTCCCCGCCTACTGCGGCGGGAACCCTCGGCCCGCGCCCGCGTGTTGAGAGTGGAAATCGCCACGGGCACCGCCCTGTTTCTAATGGAAGCCAACGCTTGGCTCTACCGGTCGTAAAAGGGGAGCCTGCCCGGTGACGCTCTATACCTCGGACTATCTGGAATACTATCTGACCCTGGTGGGCTGGATCGTCAGTAACGGCATCTGGCATGTCCTGGTGGCCAGTGGGGTGTTCGCCTTGCCGTTTCTTGCCATCATCATTCAGGAGTGGCTGCGCGCCCGCGCCGAGGGAGCCGACGAAGGCAACAAGGGCGTGCTGTCCTCACTGCGTATCGAAAACCGGGTATGGGTCGCCATTGTGGTGATTCTGTTTGCGGGTATTCCGTTTATCCCACTGGACCTGAGTACACTGGCATTCGACCGCTCCCGCTCTATCCAGTGCCAGGTCGATGTGCCCCTGCCCGACGAGACGGACTGGGCCACCAGCTTTACCACCCTTAACGACCAGAGTGCCCAAGTGCCGGTCTGGTGGTTCTTCATGCACAGTCTCTCGAAGGCCATCACCGGCGCGGCGGTGGCGGCGATCCCCTGCGGGACCGACCTGCGCCAGATCCGCATGGACATCGACAGCACCCGCATCGACGACCCGGTGCTGGCCCAGGAGGTGGCCGACTTCACCCACGATTGCTATGGCCCTTCACGGGCAAAGCTGTTCATGAACCGGCCAACTCTCGGTGAGGATGAAATGAACGATATCAACTGGATCGGCTCCGGCTATTTCCTCGAAACGCCTGGCTTCTACGACACCTACCACACAACCCTCCCCCGACCGGACTGGCCCTATGACACAGTCCGGGACGCCGGATTTCCGGAAGTGGTCAATGGCGGCGGCTACCCTACCTGCCGACAGTGGTGGGCCGACAGTCCCCAGGGGCTGCGAACGCAGTTGCTGGAGCAGGTGGATCCCGATCTACTGGATCGCATCGGTGAATGGGCGGGGTTCCTGACCCAAGACCAGATCAATGACTCGGTGATACGCGCCATCGCCTCCCCGCGTCAACAAAAGATGAACCAGGGCGCCGTCTACACCGACTACGGCGGCCAGATCGAGATGACGATCCCCAATATCGTGGCCCGCGGTGCCGCCGACGTGGGATTGACCGTCGGCTCGCTGGGCTTTTTCCCCGCCATGGATATCGTGCGCCAGGCTCTGCCCATGGTGCTGTCGTTCCTGAAAATGGCCATGGCCATCTGCATTCCGCTGATACTGGTAGTGGGCACCTATGACCTGAAATCCGTGGTCATCGTCAGTTGCGTGCAGTTCGCCCTGTTCTTCGTGGATTTCTGGTTCCAGCTCGCACGCTGGCTCGACTCGACCATACTCGATGCCCTCTACGGCTGGGGGCTGGGCGCAGACCGACCCCACACCAATTTCAACCTGCTGATGGGGTTGAACAATGCCTTCGGGGATATGTTGCTGAACTTTGTGATGGCAGCGATGTTTATTGTGTTACCCACGTTTTGGGTCACGGCCTTGGGGTGGGTGGGCATACGTGCCGGTGGAATAGCACAAAATTTGGCAGGGGGCTCAAAAGATGCCAGGGACAGTACAGCTTCCGGCATAAACAAAGTATCAGGCAAACTGAAGTAGCCAATGCTTCCCTTCATTCATCGTACGGGTCATTTGGATCATGAGGATCAATGCGCTGTCCTCCAGATGAATAGAGGCCATAGCCAGATTCACCAAACCTCCATTCGTCATTTGCATTCACTTGCTCGTCCCCTTGGTCGCTATTGGCAATCCCGCAAGTAACCAGAAGCGCAAGAACAAACAGTAACGTCAGCCAGAACGCGGTGTACAGCAACACACCGAGAACAGCCAACTTCGTAATCCAGAGCATCGCCTTGGCGAGACCAGTTGGCCAACCGTGTTTCACAAACCACTCAATGGCTCGCCGATCCTGACGCACAACTCCACGCCACGCACGGCCAACCTTACAGCCAGCCCGATGAGCCCACCTTTCGGTATGTGCATTAGTTGCCATCGTTCTGCCTCGCTTTGCAGTTCTGCGTCAACTCATAACCACGCCATCATTCCATCAACTCGCTGAGTGAAACGCTCTTCGTCTATGACCCGCCGCATACTGTTTCAGTTCATGCCACAGGATTTTGACGCAAGTCACGGCAGGGCATCCTCAATACTGCCAAGGATCTACCACTTGGATACCGCAATCGGCGAAATCCTTGACGTTTCGTGTCGCCAGACCGGCGCCACGGGATTTGGCCACCGCGGCAATCATGGCGTCAAACTGGCTGATCGGCTTACCCGCCGTTTTACGGAAGGCGGCAATTTCCGCATAGGCTGCCGCAGCATCACTGTCAAACCCCAGCACCTGCCCGGCCATGTCGGAGACAAAAATAGCCTGAACAGCATCCAACAACGCAGCTTTACGCTGGCCATTCGGTAGCACGCGAACACCATATAGCACCTCCGCCTGGGTGATTGTGGTGGTAAACAACGCCGCGCGAGGTTGCGCCTCCAACCACGCCAGGGCGCGCGCGTCCGGACTTGGACGCAATGTTTCGGACAACACGTTTGTGTCCAGGATAATCACGCATCCAACTCCGGTGGCGTGCGGATCGCCTCCCGGGCGGGCAGCTCCAGCTCAATGCCTTCCGTAGGTGCAATGCGCTCCCGGATCGCCTTCACCAGGGAAGCGCCCCGTACCGGTTCAGACGACAATGCCGCCCGAAGAATGTCCCGAGCCTCATCTTCCATCGACCGTCCGTGTGAAGCGGCTTGCACACGCAATCGAGTCTTGAGCTCGTCTTCAATATTACGAATAGTCATTGTAGCCATGGCTCTCCTCCATTAGTCAATGACTGCATATTAGTCATTGACTAACAGAAATTCAATACCCTCCCAAAGACATCCTCAGCACATGCGTACCGTCGCAACCCCAAACGGCATTAAGGGCTGAAAAGGCTGGCACAACGGAAGGGTGATCAAGGGGAAAGGCCCTACCTGTAAAAGGCGAAAAGGCTCTCCCGCCAATCATCCTCGCCCAACAGAGAAATATTCTCCTGGCGTTCAAGAATACCCAAAATCGCTATGCCACAACGATGCGAAACCCTGTCGCTTTTGGGATGGACCGAAAACGGAGGTAATCCGCACCAACGCCATTTCCCATTCTCCATAGCCGCCACGCGCCCGATGCCTTATACCCGGATGTCACCTTTATCCGGCCCCGTATCTGATAGCGTCATGTTTACACTGCTTCGATCCAAAATTGGCAAAAGGCCACCACCCTCATCCACTCCGGGCACAGAGGAAGTCACAGGCCTGTTCCCTCCGCGGAGCGCCGCCTCCCTGCTGGGAGAGCCCCATCGCCAAAAACTGCTGGAGCGCATCTGGCAGCTCACCGCCGTCTCCAGACAGCAATACGCCACGCTCTACCGGGCCCCACTGGAGCGATACGCCGAATGGGTACAGGCCTTTCCAGCCTCGGAAAGCCATCACCACGCCTACCCCGGCGGGATGCTGGATCACGGCCTGGAAATCGTCATCTACGCCTTGAAGCTGAGGCAATCCCACCTCCTGCCGCCGGGCGCGCCGCCGGAAACACAAGCCGCCCAGGCCGATGCCTGGACAGCCGGTCTCGCCTACGCGGCACTGCTGCACGATATCGGCAAGGTCGCTGTGGATCTACATGTCGAGTACCGGGACGGCACAGTGTGGCATCCCTGGCACGGCCCCTTGTCCGCCCCATACCGCTTCCGTTACCAACCGAACCGCGAATACCGCCTGCACAGCGCCGCCTCCGGACTGCTGTACACCCAACTGCTCAGCCGCGCTATTCTCGACTGGCTGTGTGCCTACCCTGAACTGTGGTCCGCGCTGCTCTATATGCTGGCGGGTAAATACGAACACGCCGGGATACTGGGTGAACTGGTCACCAAAGCTGATCAGGCCTCGGTTGCCCAGGCCCTCGGCGGCAACCCCGCCAAAGCACTGGCCGCGCCCAAACAGGCATTGCAACGCAAACTTTTGGAGGGGCTGCGCTATCTGGTCAGGGAGGCCTTCAAACTCAACCAGCCCCAGGCCTCGGACGGCTGGCTGACCCAGGAAACCCTGTGGCTGGTGAGCAAAACCATCTCCGACAAGCTGCGGGCACACCTGTTGTCTCAGGGACTGGAAGGGATTCCGGAAAAGAATACAGTGTTGTTCGACGTGCTGCAGGACCACGGTATGATTCAACCCAATGGCGAGGGCAAAGCCATTTGGCGGGCCACCGTCACCGGCGACAATGGCTGGGTCAACACCTTCACCTTCCTCAAATTGTCACCCTCACTCATCTGGGAAGCGGGCGACAGACCGGCACCGTTTAGCGGCACCGTACAGATTGAACAGGACGCTCAGAACGACACGCATGCCGAAGTGTCACCAGAGACAACGCCACGACAAGCGCCCGCCCAGCCCAAGAAAAGTGATGCCCCTGCCGAAAGGGCTCAGACCGACGATATCGACGCATTAATGGATCTGCTATCCAGCCCCAAGCGGGGTGAGCCAACAGGTGGCGCCGGAAAAGGGACCGCAGCCGAAGCTGAAAACACCGGTTCAGGAGTAACAACACCTTCCTCCCAAAAACCAACAGTAACCGACTCACCTATCACCCACCCTCCGCCACAGGAACCGTCAGGCGAGCATTTCACAGAGTGGCTGAGAACCAGCATGCTGAGCCGAAAACTGATCATCAATGACGCCAAGGCCCTGGTACATACCGTTGAGGATACCTTTTGCCTGATCAGCCCGGGAATATTCCAACGCTACGCGCAGGAGCATCCTGAAATCTCTCCCCTCGCCAAACAGGATCAAGTCAAGGACTGGCAGTGGATTCAAAAACGCTTCGAACGCCTGCAACTGCACCGCAAACAAGCCGATGGCCTGAACATCTGGACGTTCAACGTCACCGGCCCCAGGAAATCGCGGAAAGTACACGGGTATCTAATGGCGGATCCTGGCGTATTAATGAATGAGACTCCACCAAATAATCCGTACCTTTCCCTGATCGAACTTCAGGGAAATGACAAAGCAGACCAGAACGGGACGCATGCCTAGGACGACCCCACCGGCACTGCTGGACGAAGATTTACCGTCGGTTGCTCCACTGCGGTTTCGGTCTGCTCAATGCTGGATAGTTGTCCATCTTCCAGCTTCAACAACCGGTCACCAAGATGGAAGTAGCGGTCGTCGTGGGAGATCACCAGCACCGCCTTGCCCTGCGTTTTCAGCTCGGGTAACAACTCCCGGTAAAACACCTCTTTGAATACCGGATCCTGGTCAGCCGCCCATTCGTCGAACACCAGAAACGGGCGGTCCTCCAGGCAGGCTGCCACCAAGGCAAGCCGCTTCCGCTGCCCCTGAGACAAGGCCTGGGTGGTGAAAGCGGTGATGATCGGCCTGGCGCTGGCCTCCATTGCCACCTGGACAGTGCTGGTAGCCAAGACCCGGGAGTTACGGATCCTGGTTAAGCGGCAACGACAATCCCTCTCGGTCCTATCTGATGCGGACAGCCTGAAAGCCGCCCACGAAAAGCTCGATGAAGGCCAGGGCAGCACAGAACTGACCCGCGCCGCCGCCAAGGAGCTGCGCTTGTCTGCCAACACCTTGGCGGATACCGAAGGCGTCAAGGAACGGGTTGCTTCCAGCCTGGAACGGTTGGAAGCTGCCAGCGGCAGGAGGATCACCAAGGGCACCAGCATCCTCGCTACCATCGGCGCCACCGCACCCTTTGTCGGTCTGTTCGGCACGGTATGGGGCATCATGAACAGTTTTATCGGCATCTCAAAAGCACAAACCACCAACCTGGCGGTAGTAGCCCCCGGGATTGCCGAAGCCCTATTGGCCACCGCCCTGGGTCTGGTGGCAGCTATCCCCGCCGTGGTGATTTACAACCACTTTGCCCGTCAGATCGCCGCCTACAAGGCATTGGTGGGTGACACTTCCGTAGCCATTCTGAGGCTGGTATCCCGCGACCTTAGCCGTCACACAATTACCGGCCTCAAGGCCGTTGGAGAGGACTAAGCCATGGCCGCCAGGATCCAACACGACGACGAACTGGTGGAAAACCACGAGATCAATGTCACGCCCTTTATCGATGTCATGCTGGTACTGCTAATTATCTTTATGGTGGCCGCGCCCCTTGCAACTGTGGATGTGAAGGTGGATTTACCCGCTTCCACTGCAGAATCCCAACCAAAATCCGACAAACCCCTGTACCTGACCATCAAGGCGGATCACAGCCTGGCCTTGGGCAACGATGCTGTCACGCTGGAAACCCTGCCCAATGCCTTGAAGGCCTCCTCGGACGATAATGTGGAACAGCGTATCTTTCTGCGCGCGGACAAAACCGTGGACTACGATACTCTGATGCAAACCATGAACCGGCTGCGGGAAGCAGGCTATCTGAAAGTTGCACTAGTGGCCCTGGAAGCCGGGGGCTCGGGAAGCACAGCCATAGAGAGACCAGGTTCATGAAAGACAACCTGGCCCGCAAACCCACGCTGACGCTGGTCAAGGCAAGCGGCAGACTTTCCCCGGACGTTGCGGACATCGCGCCCAAACTGGACGACGAGCCCGTCCCGAGAGAAAACAACACTTTCCGCTGGCTGACGTCCCTACTGATGGTTGTGGTCGCTTACGGCGCACCCCTGACCTGGTGGCTGATACCGGAGCAAAACCCCGGCACCAATGCACCACCGCCCGCCGCCATGGTGGTCGAACTGGCTCCCGCGCCAGTGGCGCCAGCCTCACAACCGGATATGCCACCCGGTCCTGAGCAGGCGGAAGTCGCACCTCCCCCCGAGCCCGAGCCACAACAGGAACCCGAACCGGAAATTCCTCCGGCACCACCTGCGGTTAAACCGGAAGTGGCGGTGAAACCGAAATCCGAACCAAAGCCCGAAAAACAAACGTCAAATGAGCTTCAGCAAGAAGAACCGGAGATCACTCCACCCGAAGATAAACCGGCCAGCGCAGCCAGTGCACCGCCAGATGCACCCCAGGATGACGTAGAAGCCGCTGCGCCAAACCAAGGTGTCTCCGCACCCGCTGTCAACTCGAACGCCATCCCCACCTGGCAAAACAGCCTGATGTTGAAGCTCAATGAGGCCAAGAGCTACCCCACCCAAGCACGCCGATACCGGCAGGAGGGGGTTGCCTACTTGCGCTTCACCATGGACCGGGAAGGCAATGTGCTGACAAAAAGTATCGAACAAAGCGCGGGATATCCTCTGCTGGACGAAGAAACCTTGGCGCTGATTGACCGTGCCCAACCCTTGCCCAAACCTCCTGTGGAGATGCAAGGTGAAGCGCTCGAATTCGTGGTGCCGGTTGAATTCTTCTTGAATGTGCGACGTTGACGTCGCCTATGTAATTGTTTCAAAAGGAGGTAATCCTTGAGAGAAACCTGATGTTCCGTCATCAGTAGCCTACCGGCACATGCGGGACTGGTAACGGTCCGGTGTGAAGCTGCCGGGACAACGTAGCCGGGTCTTCGGATCGTGCCGATACTGTGAAGTATTAGCATTATCTATGAGCATCGATGTGGATAGGGCGCCAGGCTGGGTGGTATGACCAACATATGTGAACTGCTGATAAACGTCGTTTAGAATGACAAGCCAAAGATGCTGACAGGCTTGAACCAAAAGGTGCGCGGTCGGCTGCCTCTCTGTTCAGTGGGGGCACACGGACATCATGACCGCCGGCGAAGAGGCAGGGTCTAACCCACTTCGTTACATAGGTGAAACACGGTAAGCCCGTATCCCCGCCCGGCAACGGGCAGGCGGACCGCAAGGAAAGTTGATGGGGGTGCGGGTATGCGAGGTCGGAGAAAGCGAATGCCGCGTTGTAACGACGTGGATAGAGGTTGCGGTCTGCCAATATTACCTCGCCCGAAAGGGAGCAGACTTCCGACAGGTCTCTCGTCGCGAGAGAATTTGTAGAACCCTCGAAAAGGAGGACAGGCAAATGATGGTCATGAACATGACTGGTGCGGCCTCCGGCGGTGAGGCCGACTGGCACCGGATTGATTGGGCCGGGGTGGATCGAACCGTGCGAAGGCTGCAAGTGCGTATCGCGAAGGCAGTTCGGGAAGGCCGCTGGGGCAAGGTGAAAGCGTTGCAATGGCTGCTGACCCACTCGCAAAGTGGCAAGGCCCTTGCCGTTAAGCGGGTTACGGAAAATCGAGGAAAGAGTACTCCCGGTGTCGATGGAGCAATCTGGGACACGCCGGGCAGACGTGCCAGAGGAATGTTGTCGCTTACGCGGCGGGGCTACCGCCCGCAGCCGCTGAGACGGGTATATATCCCGAAAGCGAACGGAAAACTGCGCCCGCTGGGCATTCCGACGATGAAGGATCGGGCCATGCAGGCACTCCACCTGCTAGCACTCGACCCTGTCGCGGAGTCCACAGCGGACCCCAACTCCTACGGCTTTCGGCCGAAGCGAGCGAGCCGCGATGCCGTCGAACAGTGCTACAAGGCGCTGCGTCTGCGGAATGCGGCGGACTGGGTTCTCGACGCAGACATCGCCGGTTGCTTCGACAACATCAGCCATGACTGGCTCATCGCCAACATCCCCACGGACAAGGTGGTGCTTCGGAAATGGCTGGAATCCGGCTTTATGCAGGATGGCGAGCTGTTCGTGACGGAAGCGGGTACGCCGCAGGGCGGTATTATCTCACCGACGCTTGCGAACATGACCCTGGACGGGATGGAGAGGATGCTGCAGGACCGTTTTGGTCCCCGGCGACCGAACCGTCGTCGTACCAAGGTCCACCTGATCCGCTATGCCGACGACTTCGTCATCACCGGTAGGTCGAAGGACCTTCTTGAAGAAGCGAAGGTGATGGTCGAGGACTTCTTGTCGCGCAGGGGCCTTTCCCTATCCGATGAGAAGACGCGTATCGCGCATATTGAGGAAGGCTTCGACTTCCTCGGCTGGAACGTGCGCAAATATGATGGGAAGCTTCTTATCAGACCTGCAAGGAAAAATGTGCAGGCCTTCTTGTGCAAGGTTCGGGCAATCATCAGGAGCGCTGTCGGCGCAAAGCAGGAGGATGTGATAGCACGTCTCAACCCGGTCATCCGGGGATGGGCGAATTATCACCGCAACCAGGTGGCGAAGATGACCTTTCGAAAGGTCGACCACCTCATCTGGCAGCAACTCTGGCGCTGGGCCTGTCGCAGGCACTCGAACAAATCGCGTAGCTGGGTGAAAGCACGTTACTTCGTCCTCGAAGGTACGCGAGATTGGGTGTTCCGTGCGGAAGTGACGGACGACAAGGGGAACCGCACGACCGTGCGCTTGGTGAAAGCCACCGATGTTCCCATCCGCCGTCATTGTAAAATCAGGGCGGAAGCTAATCCGTTTGATCCGGCATGGGACGGTTACTTTGCCGACAGGCTAAGGCTGCCCACGGATCGTCAGGATCGGTCCGCACAGGCCAACAACTCCACCCGACGAAGTGAACTGGCGGCTCTCGTGGAACAGGGCTTTGCGGAGGCTTGAGCCGTATGCGGGGAAACTCGCACGTACGGTTCTTAGGGGGGCGCGGCCCAGTAATGGGCCGTTCCTACCCGAGCGTTGACCCCTACCGCGGCAATCAAGAATTCGCTTTTTTGATTGCCTGACGACATGAGGACATACACCGGCTCTGCGCAAGGAGCAAAAACAATACAACCAAACAGGCATATCAGGGTGAAAACATGGAACTTCGCCATCTGCGTTATTTTCTTGCATTGGCGGAAGAGCTTCACTTCGCCCGGGCTGCAGCGCGTTTGCATATTGAACAATCTCCCCTCTCCCGCACCATCAAGGAGCTCGAGGAAGAACTCAATGTCCTGTTGTTCCAGCGGAGTCGCCGTGGAACTCAATTGACATGGGCTGGCCAAGTTTTCCTAGAAGATGTTCAGCGGATCTTTACCGTCTTGGACCAGGCCCGCAATAACGTCAAAGCTGCCGCCACCGGCTATCGTGGCGCTCTGCGAATTGTGCTTTCCGATGGCATCGTCCAGCCGCGCTTGGCATCGCTGCTCGCCCTTTGCAGGGAAGAGGAACCCGATGTGGAAATTCGCTTGTTCGAGCGATCTCTGACCCAACAAATCAAGGGACTGCAAAGCGATATTTTTGACGTCGGTTTTGCCCACACAGACAACGTCGAAAAAAGTATTTTGGTTGATGCTGTTTGGGCCGATACTCTCGTCGCTGTTATTCCCTCCCGACATCCATTGCTGTCTTTCACCCATGTGCCACTGGACGCCCTGCTGCGTTATCCGTTGGTGCTCTGTCACCCTGACGTCTGCGAGGGGTGTAGTCGGCAAATCGACCAGATACTCAGGAGTGTGAAGACAGAGCCCATCGTCGCCGAGCATGCCACGTCACTCGACTTGATGCTGACTCTGGTGGCCGCCGGTTATGGACTGGGCTTTGCCACGGAGTCCCAGCTCAAGGTGTACCGACATCCGGATGTGGTCCCCCGACCACTCGATATGGAGATGGCCACACTGACCACTTATCTACTGCGCCCAAATACCGAACCGTCTGAACAACTTGAACGGTTTCTACAACGGGTCAGTCGCAGTGATCGATCTCCCGGGGAACTCACTATGGAAGAAGACTAACGCTATGGACTGGATTTGACCCTGTTGTCCAGTTGCGCTTCCGTAGCCTCTATAAGCACTCCTGCACGACAGCCCAATGCATTTGCGATTTTTAAAATCAAAGCGAGTGTCGGCATATGTTCGCCGCGCTCGATCTTCCCCAGATGAGAACGCTCAATCCCTGCAAGGTGAGCCAGCTTTTCCTGGGCTATGCCCAAATCGACCCTGGCTTCCCGCACAGCCGCACCAAACGCCAGAGCAGGCTCGGCATTATAAGTCGTGGATCCTACGGGGCGCCCCCGCTGCATTGAACGCTTCTGCATCTGCAAAAGCATCCATTATGGACTTTGCTTAAACCACGTTAAATTTAACTCATTATTGATAAGATAAGCGGAAAATTTTGCAACTGTGGTTCGGCAGATATGGACACTGAGAATTCAAGCAGCCTGCACATCGTTCTATGCGACACGCTAACCCATCCTCAATTGGCAACTCTGCTCGCGCGACAAAGAGCCGAAGAGCCAAACGTCAAAATCCAGGTTCACGAGTCGAGCACATCATCAATATCCCAGAAATTTAGCCGCGGACAATACGATATCGGGATATCCCGATCCGCGATTGTCAATGATCGATGGAAAGCCGTTCCACTATGGAGGGAGGCTTGGATAGTCGCCGCATCAATCCACTCTTCATTGGGGCGAGAATCCATTGTCACGCCAGCCCATTTAATGGACTTCACTATCATCCATTGGGACGCCGTTTTCAGAAAAGCCTCGTTTCTGGAGCTGGATACAATTCTCAGATCGCTGGGCAACCAGCAGCCCAATGCCTTACAGACCGCCCTAACCGTCGATGTCATGATGGCCCTGGTTTCGGCAAATTATGGCGTTACCATCGCACCCGCGCCAATTGTGGCACGATATCAATCGTGGGGAATCGTCGGGCGCCCTTTAGCCAACCCGTCTCCAACAACAACCACCTATCTGATCCATCGCTCCAATCTGGACCCTGGAGGTAGAGATGGACGTTTTATTGAAAGAGCCCTATCAATACCGTGGGTCACCCATGGGCGACTAGGCTTTGACAGCTAACGCATCCGACAAGTCACAGCGTGGCTCGTTGTCACGTCCAAGAGTCACGGGGTCTATCCTTTTAGAGCCAGACATACCTCGAGCGCCACTTCATGAAATCCATGCTCCGTCACCGCTTCGATAGGAGGACGCCCGTCTAGATCCTCGCGGGGTTCAGATAGCACACCGTGAATCTGCCATGGGTCCACCTCTCCACACTGCTTGAGTACCGCCTGAATCAGCTTGTGCTTCAATGGCTCAAAGTGCCAGCCGGGAATACGATGTCCAAGGTTGCCAATTTTGAGCGCCAACACCCTGCGCCTTTGGATTTCATAACTGATCCAGCGTCGGGATTTGCCCACCATTTTTGCGTAGTCCGCTGCGGTTACAACCTGTGATGAGTTGAAGATATTGAGCATCTCCTGACGCCGGCGCTGAGAGTCGGACATCACAGGGCGTGGCCCCTTCACTGCGGACAGACGTTGTCCAGACTCGGGGATCACCGGCGCATTTTCGGTCTCTTGCAGCATCACTGTTAGCGTGGGAGCGGATATCACCGGTTCAACTTTTTCCTTAGCCTCGATCTCCGTCTCATCAAGCTCTGGAACACCCTCCAGGTGAACAGTCAGGACTCGGCTGGCAGCATCAACCAGATTCTGCTCAAACAGGTCCAGGCGGTCAGCCCAGTCTTGCATCATGTGGCGCCGTTGCTCAATGTATTCGGCATGATTATAGGCGGCGCTCACCTTATTAGGATCAGAGTGGGATAACTGCGCCTCAATCCACGGCTTGGGGTAGCCAATTTCATTGAGCGCTGTGGATAGGGTCGCGCGAATACCGTGTCCGGTCAGTTGATCTTTATACCCCATACGCTTGAGCGCACCATTTAGGGTATTTTCGCTGATCCGTTTTTTCAGATTGCTCGCGTGGGTAAACAGATAGTGCTGCGCAGGCTTCATTCGCTCGAGCATGAAACGAATTATCTCAAGGGCCTGCACAGACAAAGGAACGATATAAGGTGGGATGGTGTCGGAACGCCGGTTTTCATTGCGCAGCTTTAGCTGCAGTTGCTTAACGACAGTGGGTGGAATGATCCAGAGTCCTCGCTCCAAGTCAAATTGATCAGGCGTTGCCAAACGCAGCTCGCCAGTACGCACCCCAGTCAACAACAAGAGACGCAGCCCCAACTGAGTCTGTAATCGCCCTTGATAGTTGCGCAACATTTGCAGCATTGCGGGAAGCTCTGCCATGCGCAGAAATGGATTATGACGAGCCGGTGGTTGCGGCAATGCAACCACATCCAAATCAAACGCGGGATTCTGCTGCAGATCAGGGACAATAATCAGGGCATAGCGAAACATCTGCCGAAACCAGACGCGCACTTTTTCCGCAATACTGAGCGCCCCACGCTTCTCAATCCTGGCGACGACTTCCAAGAGGTCTGGTCGCTGGATTTCATAGATGGGACGTTTGCCGAGTATCGGTAACACATCCTTGTTGAAGATACGCTGAATCTGGGACAGTGTACTTTGACGCCCCTCCTTCAACACCAGCTTGCGGTGTTCGACCCATTTTTCGAACACTGCCTGGAAAGTGTTTTCGTCCGCCAGACGGACCGCCCGGCGCTTCTGTTTTCGATGGATGTGGGGATTGGTGCCCTTGACCAAGAGGGCGCGGGCATCATCACGGAGTCGGCGTGCCTCACGCAAACTCACCTCCGGATAGGGACCCAGCGACATCCGTCTTTGTTTACCGACCCAATAATAGCGGAAGTGCCAAGACTTGCCTCCAATCGGGGAAACCGCAAGAGAAAGTCCATCGATATCGGGGAGTGTGTAGGCCTTGCCAGTGACCTTGGCATTCCGAACGGCGGTGTCTGATAGTGCCATGCTCCAGCTCCTGAACTTTAGAGTCAGGACTAGATGCTTGTCATATCGGTCTCACTCCTCCAGCGTTAATCCGGAACCCGCCGAGCCCGTATTGAAATGGACTTAAAAAAGGACTTAAAAGTCTTGGCTGCCGACAGATTTCAGTGGATCTTGCTGGAACAAAAAAAGGAGCTTTCGCTCCTTTTTTCAATGACTTACAGACTTCAGTAGAACTTTGTAGATCATAAATTGGAGCGGGAAACCGGGTTCGAACCGGCGACCTCAACCTTGGCAAGGTTGCGCTCTACCAACTGAGCTATTCCCGCATTTTATCCCATCAGGATAAAAGTGGCGTCCCGTAGGGGAGTCGAACCCCTGTTACCGCCGTGAAAGGGCGGTGTCCTAGGCCTCTAGACGAACGGGACACAAGGTTCTCATCAAGAGAGGCGCGCATTCTAAGAAGCGGCATGTGCGCTGTCAACCCTGCATTCTGTTTTTCTCTCCGGCAGCTCGGAAACCCACGACAGCGGCCCGGTGGCAACCCGTGATCAGAATGTCAGAACGGCTCCAGTTGCAGGGAGACCGAATTCACACAATATCGCAGTCCGGTTGGTTCAGGACCGTCATCAAACAGGTGGCCCAGATGGGCGCCACAGTGCGCACAAGTGATCTCGGTGCGGCGCATACCATGGCTGGTATCGAAACATTCATCAATAGCATTGTCCTCTATAGCCTGATAGAAGCTCGGCCAGCCGGAACCTGAGTCATACTTGGCCGCAGCATCAAACAGCGGCTGATGGCAGCATTTACAGTGATAGATTCCGGGGGTCTTCTCATCGCAATAGGCGCCACTAAAGGGAGGCTCAGTGCCCTTCTGACGACAGATTCTGAATTCATCAGGGGTGAGCTGTTCGCGCCATTGTTCATCATCAAATTGTCTTGTGTTTGCCATCCTCAGCACCTCAGAGTTTTCTTATTTATGGCAGGGTTTTGATATACAATCAGTTTTTACCCGAATTGGACAACCAGAAACAAGACTTTATGCAACACATCCAGAAATCAAACAAGCTGAATAACGTCTGCTATGACATTCGCGGCCCGGTGCTCGACCACGCCAACCGGCTTGAGGAAGAGGGCTTGCGCATCCTGAAGCTGAATATCGGCAACCCCGCCCCGTTCGGTTTTGAAGCGCCCGACGAGATCATTCACGATGTCATTCACAACTTGGCCAAGGCCCAGGGCTACTGCCACTCCAAAGGCATCTACAGTGCCCGCAAGGCCGTCATGCAACGCTGCCAGTTGATCGGCATCCCGAATGTCGACATCGACGATATTTTCCTGGGCAACGGCGTCAGCGAGCTGATTGTCATGGCCATGCAGGCACTGCTCAACAACGGTGATGAGATTCTGGTGCCGGTGCCGGATTACCCCCTGTGGACAGCTGCCGTCAATCTGGCCGGGGGCAAGGCGGTTCACTATCTCTGCGATGAAGCCAACGAATGGCAACCGGACATCGAGGATATCGCGCGGAAGATCACACCGAATACCCGGGGCATCGTGGTAATCAATCCCAACAACCCCACCGGGGCAGTTTACTCCGAGGCAATTCTGCAAAAAATTGTCGAACTGGCACGGCAGCATGACCTGATTATTTATGCCGATGAAATCTATGACCGCATTCTCTACGATGATGCAGTACATGTACCACTCGGCAGTCTGGCCACTGATGTGTTGTGCATCACCTTCAACGGATTGTCAAAAGCCTATCGTCTGGCAGGCTTCCGCTCCGGCTGGCTGGTGGTGAGCGGCGCCAAACACCGCGCCCGCAGTTATATACAGGGCATTGAAATGCTGGCATCCATGCGGCTGTGCGCCAACGTGCCGGCCATGTATGCCATCCAGACCGCGCTGGGCGGCTATCAGAGCATCAATGATCTGGTGGCCCCGGAGGGCCGTCTCTACCAGCAACGCGAAAAAGCCTGGTCCCTGTTGACCCAGATACCCGGTGTCAGTTGCGTCAAACCCAAAGCGGCGATGTACCTGTTCCCCAAACTGGACCGGGAAATTTATCCGATTGAAGACGACGAGCAATTGGTACTGGATTTATTACTGGAAGAACGGATTCTGCTGGTGCAAGGCACCGCTTTCAACTGGCCGGATCCCGACCATTTCCGCATCGTATTTTTGCCGAGGGAAGACGATCTGGAGGAAGCCATTGAGCGGCTGGCCCGCTTCCTGGAAAAATACCGTCTCAATCATCCGGTGACAAAGGTAAAACTGGCTCAGGTGGCCCCTTAACCGATCGGATAGAGAATCCTGTCCCGATAACCGGTCAGTACCGGGACGTAACCCGCCAGCTCCCGGTCCAGTTGTGGGTCGTTACTGTCCACCATCAGCGGCCTGCCCGCGAGTTCGGTGATTTTGGTTTTGGTCGCCACGACTATCAGGTTTTCCCGGCCAGCACGTCTGATAATGGCCGGTGTCAGTTGCTGATTGCCGCGACCCAGCAGTATACCCTGGCCCCCAATTGGCGTAATGATAATACTCACCGGACCGTTGAATTCCCCCAGCGCCTGTTCAATTTGTCCGGCTGAAACGTCCCCGGCCAGCAACTGTCCATTCCTGACCAGATCCACACCAAGCAATGTGTTATCGAGCCCCATTGCCGCCATTAGCCCCGCTGTGGTCGAGCCGGGGCCGACCAGATAGAGTGTGTCATCCTCCATTTCCTCCATCAGGGTATCGGCTATTTCATCAACCACCAGCGCTTCCACTTCCCGGCCGCCATCCTTGACCTGTTGCACAAAACGTCCTTCTTCCGGCACCAGCAACTCCCCGTAGTAACGGGACATGACCCGGCCCCGGCGGAACGCCTCCTCGTCGATATCGCGTACTTCCTGCCGGCGAATATCCACGAGGTCGGCACGAATCAGCCGACAAACCACTTCGCCCGCCGCTTCCGGTGTAATGGCATACACACCGGAGTGCATCTTGACCCCTGCTGGTACACCCAGGACCGGCTGATTTGGAGAAACCGCATTGCAAATATTGCGTGCCGTGCCATCGCCGCCAACAAACAGCAGCAAATCCACGCCTTTGTTCTCCAGCACTCTGGCCGCCTGCTCGGTGTCCTCCGGCCGGGTATTCAGGGGATCCGTTTCACAGACCAGTTCGGGGACAAAACCACATTGTCTGGCCACCGACTCCCCCATCAGACCGGGACAGGTCAGCACCGATACGGCGTCGCCTCCGAGCGCATTGAAGATAACCTCCAGTGCTCTGACAGCCCGCTCTGGCGCACGCAACCCGGCCCCGTCCCGCAACGCTTCGGCAGCAGCCTCACCGTCGCTACCTTTCAGCGCCGCGGGACCACCGATACCTGCCAGCGGATTGACGATCAAGCCGAGTGTGAACATGGTAGCTCCTGAATGTGCCTCTGCAAATTTAACCCCGGGGCTTGCCTTACAGGGTAATCATGGTATGTTTTGCCTGTCGACCATCACCAGTGAGCAAACATGGAGCAGCCGAAAATCAAGCCCGATAAACACGTCAAATCACCTGATTTTCACGGTGCAGCCCTGATTGATGATAATGGCAGGGAAATCCCGATTACCGAGGATATGGTCCAGGATGCATTCAGTGATCTGGACCAAAAGGCAGAAAACCACTCAGCCAAAAAACCCTCTTCTATACAACAATAAATCCCAAGGCAGCCAACTGTCGGGCCAAAGACTCGTCGCTATCCACTCTGACGCCAAAATGCTGGAATTCACGACGTGCGGGATAGGTTTTCCGCAATTGGTCAAACCCAAAACCCACTGCTGCGGGGTCACGGGCTGACAGCAGCGCCTGACGCATACGACGGTCGTCATCTGCTATATCGTAAACAGCCAGTACCGACTCCGCCAGAGACGTGGCACGGAGCCACTGGACAGCCTCATCACGCCCGGGTTTTTCCGGCGAGGGTTGCCCCAACCACTGACAAAATGCCTCGCACACCATGCGGGTACCATTGATTTTGCCGTCCACGCTATACCCGGCGATATGCGGCGTGCCAATGGTAACCTGTTCAAGCAGGGGCAATGATATCTCTGGCTCAGACTCCCACACATCCAGCACAACCTGCCACTGTTCACCACGATTCAAACGCAACAGCGTCGCATTATCCACCACCGGCCCGCGCCCGGCGTTGAGCAATAGCCCGCCGGGCGCAAAATTCATTAGCGCCGCTTCGTTCAGCATGTGGTGGGTCGGATAGGGCCCACCGATAGTCAGCGGGGTATGCAGGCAGAGAATATCGGCTTCGAGCACCCGCTCAAAGGTTGTCAGGCCCCCGATAGCTGCGTTATCGAGAAACGGGTCGTAGCAGCGGCAATCGACGCCCAGCGCCCGCAGGGTACGATAGAGCCTGCCGCCCACATTACCGCAGCCGACAATGCCCACCGTTTCCCCGAGCCAGCCGGGTCGCAGACGACACAGTGCCGAGAGCACGTACTGAACCACGGCATTGGCGTTGCAACCTGGCGCACTGGCAAATCGAATGTTTCTGGACGTCAGATAATCCATATCCACATGGTCGACACCTATCGTGGCAGAACCGACAAATTGTATCGGACTGCCCTCGAGCAGCGCCGCATTGACCGGAGTGACCGAGCGGACCAGTAACACATCCGCATCCACTAAACGTGCTGCCGTCAGCTCACGGCCGGGACAGGTCACCACCTCGCCATAGGGCGAGAACAATTCCCTCACCAATGGCATATTGTCATCGGCAACAATTTTCATCGGGTGTGTGATGCCTCCTTCACGATGCGCTGCGTCTGGCCTCTGGCGTGCGCAAGTTTTACGGCACGATTTTTCAGTGTAGTGCCCAGCCCCATTCGCTGACAGAAATCATCCAGTTTATCCAATGCGATCGGGGCACGTTGCAAAGCGGGTTCCCCAACGGGTGCGTCCAGGGCTATCCGGGTCAGGGATTGGGCCATTAGCAGTTGCTGCCGGTGGGCGGCAATTTTTTCAGGTAGCTGCTTCGCACCGCGCACGGGCAGATTGGCGATTTCAGATCCAGCCGCAAGCAACCCATCCAGCGACGCGCAATGCGCTAACAATTCAATCGCCGTTTTTACACCCACGCCCGGTAAGCCGGGTATGTTATCGACTCTGTCACCCACCAGTGCCAGATAATCTGCCAACTGCTCCGGCCAGACCCCGAGTTCTCTTTTGATGGCAAATCGATCCCTGGCAGGCGTACGGTCAAAGTCCCAGAGTAACGCATCGTCGTCCAGCAATAACTGGGCAAGGTCTTTATCGCCACTGATCACCGCGATCGGGTGGCCGTCGTCACGCCCCCTTTCAGCCAGGGTGCCAATAATATCATCCGCTTCATGGGAATCGCTGGCCAGGGTCAAAATGCCCAGGATAGCTGTCACCTCAGCACAGGCCCGTAACTGAAAGGCGAGTGCGTCGTCGGGCAGCTCGCGATTGGCCTTGTAGTCCGGGTAAATCGTATTCCGGAAACATTGGCCCAGGCTCTCGTCAAAAGCCACTGCCATAAACTGCGGCTGAACCTGCTCGAGCATATCCAGCAGAAAACCGAGATAACCGTACACGGCCTGCGTGGGATAGCCTTCCCCGGAATACCACCGCTGCGGCAGCGTAAAATAATGGCGAAAAATATAGATGGAGGCATCTACCAAATACAGTGGGGGTTTTCGTGTCACCATCAGGATCCCAGCGAACCGACACGGTAGTGGCAGGGATCCAGGTAGTCCCGACCACCAAACATCTCCGACAGCGATGCGGCGAACAGCGCTGCCCGCATCGGCAAACAGCCAACACACCAGCTCTGAGCCTGGTCGGCTACTGCCGCAGCGAACGCGTCACTGGCACCGACATCCGCGGACAGATTATCGGCACTAATCTGAAACCGTTGCCCTGCCGCCACGGAAAATATCCATTCCAGTGCCTGGGGTTTGATCTCCACCTGCTCAAAAGCACTTTGCTCATTGACACTGCGGCCATCGGGCCGATACCAGTAACCAAAATCCACCCGTTGACGACGCTGCTCACCGGCAATACACCAATGGGCAATTTCATGAAGGGCACTGGAAAAATAATCCTGCCGGAAAATCAACTGGTGACAGTCATCTACCCCCTCGGCAGGCAGATAGACCGGTTCCTCACCGCCTCCGCTCAACAGGGTATTGCAGGAGTCGGCAAACAGATCGTTGAAAACGCCCATCAACTGACACGTCCGGGGGTCAAAAATAACCGTATCACCAGACAATCGTCACACCCTCACAGCAAACTGTGTTGTTGATTTTCTCCCAGTAGTCAGGGGAAAGGTAATCACGGCCCGCCAGTAAATGTTCGATATACCAGCGTGCCGGGCGAATGGCGTGATCAATCACGGCGGGATTGGCTATATAGGTCCAGGCGGGCACGACACCGCATTCTGTCTGTACCGGAAAACGTTCGCGACTGTACCTGAATGGCGTGCCCTCAAAGGGGTCCAACCTGGCAATTTCTACAGAACTTTCCAGCTGGTAAAGAACCCCTTCCACCCGCTCATTCCGGGCAAAAACGATATTGGCGCAAGCCAGCCGGGCATCGTGGCCGGAGCGTTTATTGAACCGTAGGCCATAACCATCCAGCCAGCCAGCGCACTGGCCGACAACTCGCATCTCACGCGCAGCCATGCGCTGTGAATTCATATTTGAGCCATAGGCAAAATAGTAGCTCACAAAATATACCCAAGGTATTGTGCTTTGAAATGATCGGTAGTACCTTATTTTGCGTGGATGCGTTTTAGCCGTACGCACCTACAGGCCCCGATTCAGGACGCAGTTCCTCAGGGCCTGTTCGAACCGCCATTTGAGGAGGCTGTATTATGACTACCTCAACACCTGACCACAACACGGACAACGTGGTCGATCTCTTCACAGGGAAGCCCTACTCCTCCCGGTTAAACCGCCGCATTATCCGTCTCGCTCCCGAACTCGATGGTCTGGAAATGATCTATTCCAACGAGACTCACCCCAACAAGCTGTTCAGTGTCAAAGTACTGTGCTGGGCATTGCGTGCCGATGGTGAGGTGGTGGGTCTGGTGCCCTGGCTCGATGACATCATGCCATGTACCGAGATACAGGATCCGCTGAATGGTCACTGGGAGGGCTACTACGACCCGGGCATCGATGAAGTCTTCTTTGAAGCGCCCATCCACAAGGTATTGGAGGTGGAAACAGCTGCAGAATACTATGAGGTCGATTGCGAGACAGACAGCGATGTCGTCCAGGAACTGCCGGACACCATTGGCACCCATGCGGTACTGTCGAGCGACGGGTTCAAAAGTATTACGCTGAAGGAAGTCGTCAGCTGGCGACTGCTGTACGACGGCACCGTGCAGGGCATGCTGATCGATGATGAAAAAATCATCAGCACACCAGTGCTGCCCGGCGATGCGTGCCTCTACTCAGCCAAAGGCGAAGAGACTTTCTGCTATTTCTTCCAGCACCATATCGCCAACAAGATCAAGGCGCAGGATCCGGAAGCACTGGCAGCGATCTCCATGCTGGTGGAGTCCTGAGTAAAGCGGCAGGGACTGGGGAAACCCGGCCTGTAAAATTAAAGCGCCGCTGACAGCCCGTGGGGTAACATCAAAGCTGTCCCGATGATGGCACCGGGCGGCTCAATGAAACAGACCCGATAATCCTGTGTGACTCGGGTCGGTTGTCCTGCTCACCCCGTTTTCTGTTGTCAGGCACGCTGTTGCCGCCCCAGCCTCCTTCCCAATTCTCCTTGCCAAACAGCCTTGTCTCAATAACTCATCAATGCAGCTCAGGACTATGTACCGAGGCTGCCTCTCAATGTGAGCCTATGGGCAATTGCGAGCAAAGGCCGACACGGAGTTGGCGACGGCAGCCAGGTGTTCAGTCTGATCAAAGCCCGAGGCCTTGCGGGGTTTCAGATCGTGATTGCCATCCTCCAGCCAGTGGATTGTTACGGCAGGGCTCAACGGGATTGAGGCCAACTCATCGGGCTTGCCAAAGGGATCACGGGTGCCCTGATAGACCAGGGCCGGCGTCGTCATGATTTGCAAGTGATCAACCCGCATCCGCTCTGGTTTACCGGGCGGATGAAAAGGATAGCCGAGGCAACACAGCCCTGCTGCGCCCAGCTCGTCGGCAACCATACTCGCCATACGACCACCCATCGATTTACCACCGATAAGTATCGGGGCGGGAAGATCCTCGCGGTGACAGCAGTGGGCGTAGACTTCGCGCCAACAATCCAGCAATACGGGCTGGCGGTCTGGCGGCCGCTTTTTCCCGGTGAGACGACGTTGTCGCATATAGGGAAACTCAAAGCGCACAACAGTCACACCCGCGACCGTCAACTGTCGGGTGATGGCCGCCATAAAATCACTGTCCATCGGTGCACCGGCACCGTGGGCCAGGATCAATGAACCAACTGGCCGTGTTTGCTCCGCTGGCCGGTCTATCAGATAGCTCAGGGGAATCTCTGTCACGGTGAATCTGCCAGCTGACGAAACTGTTGCCGCGACAGCAAATTACAACTTTCTGTCACCGGATCGAAGGTAATTACCACATCACCGCGATCTACCTGCCGTCTGAGCCGCTGCCGTTTGGCCTGCAAAGTCAACTCCTCGAAGCCGTAGTCCGTGCCCTCACGGGCGATAAAGTCCTCCAGCAGCGCGGTGAGCAGTTCGTCGGATAACCGATGTGGTGGAATCTGAATCACGGAGCCGCCGGCTTGATAAACTTCAGCGTCATGCGGTCGCTTTCGCCAATGGCCTGATACTTCTCTCGATCCTTCTCCTGTAACCGCAGGGAGGGCGGCAGGGTCCAGACACCCTCGGGATGATCGGTCGTATCTTTGGGATTGGCATTGAGTTCGGACTTGGCCGCCAGCACAAAACCGGCTTTTTCCGCCAGTTCAATCACGTAGGCCTCGGGCATATAGCCGCTGCGTACCATTTCGGCCCGGTCGATGGTGCGGCTGGTGCGATGCTCCACAACACCGAGCACCCCGCCGGGTTTGAGCGCCCGGAAAAACAGTTCAAACGCTTTTCCTTCACTATCAGAACGCAACCAGTTGTGTACATTGCGGAACGTCACCACCCGGTCGGCGACTCCATCGGGCACCGTCAGCACACCATTCGCCGGATCGAATGTCGACAGGATCACATCGCCATACGCCGTAGGATCAGCGGCCAGCTTCGCGGTAAATCTCGCCAACGACCGTTCGTAATAGGGCACACCGCTGTCTTCTGGAAAATGGGCCGCATACAACAGGCCTTGATCAGCGTCCCCGTGATGGACCAGTGGCGCGAGGATCTCGGTATACCAGCCAGCGCCGGGGGAAATTTCCACCACGGTCATGCCCGGTTCCACCTGAAAAAAGGCCAGGGTTTCCACCGGATGACGATAACTGTCGCGTGCCACAAATTCGGGGGTTCGGTGAGCTCCCGTAAAAGGAGATGCATCGGCTATAGCATCGACACATCCCAGCCATAACACCAGCAACAGTAACGGATTAATGATTTTCATCTCGATCTCCTCTGGGTCTCTGAAGACTCCAAAATGGCCAACAGATAATGTCCGATCGTGGCCGGGGGCCGATTGTTAGGCCATAATAGTCCCACAACCGCACAGGAATAAGAACCGCGCATGAAACACTATCTCGCATTGACCGTCATCGCCAATGATCGCCCCGGCATCGTGGAGCGCATCGCCGATGTCGTCACTCGCGCCGGTGGCAACTGGCTGGAAAGCAGCATGTCCCGCCTTGCCGGCAAATTCGCCGGCATCCTGTTGGTGGATATTGCCGAAGACCGACAGGCGGCTCTGCTCACGGCGCTGGAACAACTAGAGCAGCAGGGTATTCGGGTAACCGGCGAGGCCTGCTCCTCACTGCATCCAGCCGATGGCGAGCGCGTTACACTGACGGTGGTCGGCAACGACCGACCGGGTATCGTCGGCGAGATATCCGGTATTCTGGCAAAACTGCAGGTCAACGTGGAGGAACTCAATACCCACTGCGAAGATGCTCCGATGAGCTCGGAAATCCTGTTCCGGGCCAGTGCAACCCTGCAATTGCCACAGGACCTCGACAGAAGCCGACTACAACAGGCACTGGAAAGTGTATCGGACGACCTCATGGTGGAGCTGGAACAGACCTGAAGGCATTCAGGCAACCAGGCCTTTCAATAACAATCCCACCCCAAATGCCATCCCGGCAGCAATACCACCGATCGCCACCGTTTCCAGCCCCGACACCAGCCAACCCTGATCCACAAAGCGACCCTTCATGGCACCGACGATGAAAAAAGCTATCACTGTGAGGCCAGCGGACAGGCCAAAGGCGTAATCGATCAGCCCCGGGGATAACCAGTTGGCGACATAAGTCACCAACGGGATAAACCCTACCAGACAAAAGGCGCCAAAGGTGGCCAGACCGGCCTTGAACGGGTCATGTGATTGCAGCGAGAGACCAAACTCTTCCTGAACCATGGTATCCACCCAGGTTTTCTCATCCGAGGTAATCACATCCACAGCATCTTCGAGAACACTCCCTTCGAAACCCTTGCGGGCATAAATCTGGCGAATCTCCTCCACCTCGCCCTCGGGAAATCGTTTAATTTCCTCGAGTTCCCGGTTGCGGATCTTGATGCGGTGCTGGTTCTCCGCACGGGTACCCAGGTAGTTACTCACCGCCATACTGAAACCGTCCGCCAGCAGGTTGGCAAAACCCAGGATAATAATTACCGAAGAAGACAGACCGGCACCGGCAACACCCGCAACAATGGCAAACGTGGTGATGGCACCATCCACCGCACCGTAGATAAAGTCCCTCACATAAACAGAGTCCGGGCCATCATCCAGACGCTGGGCAATCAACTGAGGATGATGGTGGGCTCTAAAATCCTCAATCTCTCCGAGCTTATCGTGGTTTTCCATGGGCCAACTCCAGAGCAAACCGGGATTAAAGTAAAGCCCGGCATTGTGTAAACGGTCAGGCTGAACCGGTTAATACCGAGAATGCCAGATAACTATTGTAGATAATAAAGATCGATAGCAGACCAAAACCCTCCAGCCGGTTAATCCGGCCCTGCCCTCTAAAGCCGTAGGCCATAAACAGCAGCATCACCATGAGAAGCATCATTGTGCCCCAATCGCGGGTCAACACCTGTTGTGACAGATTGGTCAAGGGCTCAATAAGACCCGCGATACCGACCACCGCCAGAATATTAAACATATTGGAGCCGACGATATTGCCGATGGCAATATCGTGCTCACCCTTGCGCACGGCAATAACAGAGGAGGCCAATTCAGGCAGGGATGTGCCCAGCGCGATTATTGTCAAACCGATAATCAGGTCGCTGACACCCAGGGATTCGGCAATGGTCACAGCCCCCCACACCAGCAGCCTCGAGCTGGCCACCAATACGATCAAACCCACTGCCAACCAGAAGATGGCTTTCGCCAGCGGCATGGTATGTTCACGTATTTCCTGATCGAAGTCTGTTGCTAGGGCATCACCCCGGTCCCGAATAGCAGAAAAAACCGACCAGCCGATCAAGGCAAAAAAACCGATCAGCAGCAATGCCGCCTCCCAGCGAAGCACTGCGTTATCCCAAAGCATGAGGCCCGCGCCAAGACAGATCAGAATCAGCAGCGGCAACTCCCTGCGAACGATTTTTGAATGCACCATGATCGGCATGATCAGAGCTGTGACACCGAGTATCAGGCCGGTATTGACAATATTGGACCCCAACGCATTACCCAGAGCAAGCTCAGGGCTGCCATCCAGGGCCGCCATGGCCGACACCACCATCTCTGGGGCAGAAGTGCCAAAACCGACAATCACCATCCCGATCAGGAGGCTGGGCATACCGGCATGATAGGCTGTCGCCGCAGCACCATCCACAAACCGGTCAGCACTCCAGATCAACAGAGCAAAACCCACCAACACCGCCAACATTGCAATCAGCATATCGCTCCCTTGTTAACTATTCGTTCTGTCGTTAAAACCTGCGCATCAATTCGTCGATACGCACACGCCATCTTCTACCGGGCGGAGCATCCTAACCGGCAACACTTTGCAAGACCAGCTATAGGAAGCAGTCAGATCACTACTGCCCACCAGCAAAATCATTTTGTCGCCAGGCCTCATAACTGACAATGGCCACCGCATTGGACAAATTCATACTGCGACAGCCGGGACGCATGGGAATTCTCAGACGGTGGGCCGGGGCAAAACTGTCCATCACTGACTGCGGCAAACCGGCTGTTTCCGAACCGAACAGGAGAACGTCACCGGGGCGATAAGCGATCCCGTCATAGAGCGCGCCTCCCTTTGTGGTACAGGCGAAAATCCGCCTGTCAGCCATCTGCGCCAGAAATGCCGTGTAGTCGGAGTGACGGGTGACTGAGGTCATATCCCGGTAATCCAGCCCGGCCCGGCGCAACTTCTTTGCTTCCAGGTCGAAACCCAACGGTTCAATCAGATGCAAATGACTGCTGTTATTCGCCATCAAACGGATGATATTACCCGTATTCGGAGCAATCTGCGGTTCGTAAAGGGCAATGTGAAACATAGAGAGATCACGCGAAGATGAGGCAACCATTCTAACAGGTGCAACCCCCGTCAGACATACTGTCTCCGTCACCACCCATGACGCACGGTGGCAATCAAGCACCGCGGTTTATGGATCAAAATACTGGGAAGTGGACAATGAATCATCGCACTTGACTTTGTCACGGTGAGAATTATGATACGATATATCATCTTATTCACGGTTCTCAATAAAAACGGAGACACCTTTGCCGCCATGGATACCACCACTATGAAAACTCAACACAACAAACTGCCCGTCACCGTGTTGTCCGGGTTCCTGGGCGCAGGAAAAACTACTGTGCTAAACCATATCCTCCACAATCGGGATGGCCGTCGGGTCGCCGTCATTGTCAACGACATGAGCGAGGTCAACATCGATGCAGCCACCATCCAGAATGAAGTACAGCTGAACCGCAGTGAAGAGCGTCTGGTAGAAATGAGTAATGGCTGTATCTGCTGCACCCTGAGAGAGGATTTACTGGAGGAAGTCGGCCGGCTTGCCGCCGAAAACCGTTTTGATTATCTGGTGATTGAATCCACCGGTATTTCGGAACCCCTGCCCGTGGCAGAAACCTTTACATTTGCCGATGAGCAGGGTCGAAGCCTGTCCGATGCCGCACAACTGGATACCATGGTAACCGTCGTGGATGCGGTCAATTTCATGCATGACTATATCGAAGCAAAACAGCTACAGGAGACCGGCGAAAGCCTTGGCGAGGACGACCACCGAAGTGTCGCCGACCTGCTGGTTGACCAGGTGGAATTCAGTGATGTGATCCTCATCAGCAAAACCGATCTGGTGTCAGCTGAAGCATTAAACAAACTCAAAGGTGTACTGAGAACACTCAATACCGAAGCGGATATCGTCGCCATTGAAAACGGCCAGATAGATTTGAGCAAAGTACTGGGCACTGGCAGATTCAGTTTTGAGCGGGCACGACAGGCACCCGGCTGGCTGAAGGAAATGCGCGGTGAGCACGTACCTGAAACCGAAGAATATGGTATCAGCAGTTTTGTGTACAAGGCACGTCGCCCGTTCCACCCCAAGAAATTCCACGACTTTCTCCACAACCCCCAATTGCACGGCAAACTGATTCGCTCGAAAGGCTGCTTCTGGCTGGCCACACGCCCGGCACATATCGGCAGCTGGAATCAGGCGGGAGGTATCGCCCGGTGTGGCGTTGGCGGCATATTCTGGAGGGCGGTACCCAAAGATCAGTGGCCCCAGGATCCGGCAACAAGGGAGGCAATTCTAAAGCAGTGGGAAGAGCCTTTTGGAGATATGCGACAGGAACTTGTGTTTATCGGACAGGGACTCGATCGCGACCAGGTTTACCAACAACTGAACGATTGCCTCCTCTCGGAAGAAGAACTGTTTGCGGGCAAAGAACACTGGCTGTCTCTACCGGACCCGTTCCAGGCGTGGGCCTCCCCAGAGGAGCAATGATCATGCCCGATAACTCTGCCCTGAAACTGCTGACCATTGAGGATAGCAGCAGTGTCGCCGATACGGACCCAGGTGTGTTCTCAAGTATCTACAATGCCGATATCAACATGGCTATCTGGCAGAGAAGCCTCGATCTGCCGACACAGGTTTATGTGGCGTCGCTGATAAAAAGTCCGCCTGTTTTTCAGACATTACAGGCCGTCATGCAGGTGGGAGAAATAGCGCCCTGGCTCTCCGCCCACCTGCCGAACCGTCGGGGGAAACCCGCATTGATTGCGGATATTTCCCGGCTGTGCGAAATGTTTTCGGTGTTGTTTGACCTGCAACGCATCGGCCTGCGCGTGGCCCTGCTGAGTCAGGCTATGTGCCCGCGATTCCATGTGGATCATATTCCCTGCCGAATGGTGACAACCTACGGTGGCCCGGCCACCGAATGGCTTGAAAACAACCGGGTCGACCGCACCAGACTCGGCAAAGGCAGAAAAGGAAAGCCTGACGACCAATCAGATGTATTCCACTCACCCCGGCATATCAGGCAACTCACCGTCGGCGATGCTGCCCTGCTAAAAGGTGAGTCATGGCATGGCAACGAAGGCCGGGGGGCCGTCCACCGATCTCCTCCCATGCCCTCCGGCGCAGCCAGATTGATGCTATCACTGGACTTTGGGTAATCCATCCAACCTGTATAGTCGAGGGTCCTTCGGCCCCTTCGGGGGCCTTTTTTTACAACAATGCGCCATCAAACAACTGGCCAGACTATGATTAGTGTCAAAGTTCTTTTCATCACTCTGTCGGTACTGCTGTGTGCATTAATCACCAGCAACGTTACGGCACAGGGTGCCGCCGACCGCTCGTCGCAACAGCACAGCCCCCATGTGCATGGCGAAGCAGAACTGCAGGCCGCCCTGGATAATGACCGGCTGCTTCTGGAATTTCGCAGCCCGGCCATGAACCTGGTGGGCTTTGAACACCCACCCCGCGACCATCGACAACAGGCCGCCATTGAACGGGCGGGAAAATTACTCAGCTCGCCACAGGCGCGGTTTACCTTTCCGGGCACGGAATGCCGGGCTATCAGAGTGCAGGTTGAACAGCCCTACGACCACCTCCGCCACACCAATGATGACCGTGATAACTATCAACACGAGCACGAGCACGAGCACGAGCACGAGCACGAGCACGAGCACGATATAGAGGAACATCAGCAGCACACCGAGTTCACGGCCCGCTACCTGTTCCACTGCCACCAATCGGAAAAACTCACCCGGATCGTTACAGACCTCTTTTCCCGCTTCCCCGGTATCCGTAGAATCCAGGCTTCGTGGGTTTTGCCCGGGAGCCAGGGCGCTGCCACAATGACCCCCTCACACTCGCAACTGGAAGTGGACTAGCCATGGGCATATCGACACTGGATCAAGTGATCAAAAAAGCGGAAGAGCACTGCAACCACCCAGGTGCCAAACTGACACCCAAGCGCAAAAATATTCTGATTCTGTTATTGCGTTCTGGCAGCCCCCTGTCCGCCTACGAATTGGCCGAGCGCTATCAACAACAGTTTCACGAATCCGTCCCGCCCATGTCTGTGTACCGAATGCTGGATTTCCTGATGACTGAAAACCTGGCCCACAAACTGGTATCGGAAAACAAGTTTATTGCCTGCTCCCACATTGCCTGTAACCACCAACACCAGGTGCCCCAGTTCCTGATCTGTGACCACTGCAATAAGGTCAAGGAAATTGCGATTGGCAAGGAGATCATTGACGCACTGAACATTAATGTCACCAAAGCAGGTTACCACCTGATCAACCACCAACTGGAACTGCATTGCCTCTGCGACGAATGCAGCCAGACAAGTGCCGCCTGATTCCAGGGGTAGCCAGGCTGCCCCCCTGAAACAGATTCCCACCAATATCATCACCGGATTTCTCGGTGCCGGAAAAACCACCGCCATACGCCATCTGCTGGCTCACAAACCACCGCAACAACGCTGGGCATTACTGATCAATGAATTCGGCGAGGTGGGTATCGATGCCGCGTTACTGAATCAGAGCGGGGAGACTGACAACATCCTTGTTCGGGAAGTACCTGGCGGCTGCCTGTGCTGCACCAACCAGTTGAACCTCCAGATTGCCCTCAACCTGTTATTGAGCCGTGCTCGACCACAGCGGCTGCTGATCGAACCCACAGGATTGGGGCACCCCCGCGAATTACTGGAATTATTGAGTGGGGAATATTACCGCGAGGTGCTGTCACTACAGGCCACTCTGACCCTGGTAGATGCCCGCCATATCACTGATAAACGCTACCACGACCACGCGGTATTCAATCAGCAACTGCAGGCAGCTGATATCATCCTGGCCAATAAAGCGGACCTGTACAGTGCCAAAAACCTACCACAACTGCACTCCTTTCTGGACAAAAACGGCCTGTCACAGCCAGTGATACCCCTGACCAGGGGGGCGATGGAACCCGACCTGCTGGATCAACCCAGCCGTGCCGTTGCTGTCCCCACACACACCCAACGGCACAACACCCCGAGCATGGACTATGAGGAGGGACTGCCTCCCATGCCAGAGCAAGGGTATTTGCGAATTGACCACCAGGGAGAAGGTTACTTCAGCAACGGCTGGATTTTCGAACCCAACCATGTATTCGACTACCGTAAATTGATGGCGCTGCTCAACCAGACCCCTGCCATCAGATTGAAAGGTGTGTTTATCACCAATCGAGGTATTTTGCGTTTCAACCGGACCGATGGCGAAACCACCAGTGACTTTATAGACGAAACCGCCGACAGTCGCGTGGAGCAGATAACCCGGCGACAGGGGGATGAGCAACAGATGGAACAGTGGCTGACCCACTGTCTGCTGCCTTAACAGCTATCAATCCCGAGCTATTCTTGATAGACCTCAACCGCCATTACCTCTATGGCATAGGCTGAAACGGCCATGTCATTCTCCGTCATGGTGGTACTGATCCGGCCACTCAGCCAGAAAGCGTCATAGAGAGACGCCTGCTCAAAGCCCTTCTCGCTCTCTGCGTAGACTATCTGATTGGGTGGAGGCGGTGGCACATGGATACAGGCACCGAAAAATGGCACCAGGAAAAACCGCGTCACCCGCTGCCGCTCATCAAAATCCAGCGGCACCACAAACCCGGGAATGCGTATCAGTTGACCATCAAATTCCGGCCTTATCTCGGTGGAGGTCAATGCCTGCTGGTAACGATCCCCGGCAGGGTCTCCGGTGCCTCGAATGGGACTTTCCAGCACATCCTCCTCACCCCCGTCTTCGATATCGGACAGATAATCAGGGGGATTCATCAATGCATTCAGGTCGCCATCGGGCATCAGCTCGGTCCACTCGACAGTCCTGAAATCCTCCTTTTCAAACACCGCGCCCTTATCAGCCATCGCCAAAGCGCAGGTCATACACAACCACAGGCTGCCGACAAGTAACGCTAAACGTGCAAAGCGGTGCCCACTTTTCATCCTGTAAATCCTTTTTGCTTATTCGGTAAATTTTTGGCAAAACGAAAAGAGATATGTTGTATCATTTATAGCCTAAACAAACCAGTAAAGCCGTCACCCAGACACCAAAAAACGATGCAAAATTCCACAGACAAGACCCATGCAGTTTCCATTGACCAATTGACTTTCCAGTATCCCGGTAACAGGCGTACTGCCGTGCTGGATATCCCTCACTGGCAAATTGCCCGAGGTGAACAGATTTTCCTGAAAGGACCCTCGGGTTCCGGCAAAACCACCCTGCTAAATCTGTTGAGTGGCACGCTCTGTGCCCGATCCGGCACACTGCAAGTCCTCGGGGTCAACCTGGCTCAGCGCAGTGCCCGCCAGAGGGATCATTTTCGAGCCTCCCATATCGGGGTGGTGTTTCAGCAGTTCAATCTCATTCCCTACCTCAGTGTGAGGGATAACCTGTTACTGGCGGCAAAGCTTGGTGGGACGACAACAGCCGCGGCTCTGGAGCGCTCTGGCCTATTATTCGACACACTGAAACTGGACGAGCAATTGCTGTCCGAGCACCCCACACGACTCAGTGCAGGTCAGCAACAGCGTGTTGCGATTGTCCGGGCACTGGTCAATGCCCCCGAAATCCTGATTGCCGATGAACCCACCTCGGCACTGGACAGCCAACTCCGCGACAGCTTTGTACAGCATCTGCTGGCCCTGACCCGTGAATGGCAGAGCACGCTGATTTTTGTCAGTCACGACGACAGCCTCGGTCGGCAATTTCAGCGGGTGACAGCGCTTGCCGAGATAAACCGGTCAGGAGACAAACATGCTGATTAAAATTGCCCTGCACAGTTTGGCGAGTCGCCGCACCACGGCACTGATCACCGTGTTTTCCATTGCCATCTGCCTGTTCGTACTGCTCGGTATCGGTCATATCCGCCAAGAGGCCAAACACAGTTTCAGCCAGGCTGTCTCCGGGGTGGATCTGATCGTCGGTCCGCGCACCGGGCAGCTGAACCTGCTGTTGTACTCGGTGTTCCGTCTCGGTGGTGCCACCAACAATATCGACTGGCACAGTTTTCAAACACTGGCAAAAAAACCGGATGTAGCCTGGGCAATTCCCCTGTCACTGGGGGACTCCCACCGGGGATATCCGGTACTCGGCACCACCGATGCCTACTTTCAGCACTTCCGCTATGGCCATCAGCAACCACTGGGGTTTGCCGAGGGGGAGCCCTTTGAACAACCTTTTGATGTGGTGATTGGCGCTGAGGTCGCCAGTCAGCTCAACTACCGGATTGGCGAGAGTCTGGTGCTGGCCCACGGCATGGCGGCCACCAGTTTTTCCCTGCACAGGGATTCTCCTTTTCAGGTGACCGGTATTCTCAAACCCACAGGCACCCCCGTAGATCGCACACTGCACATTAATCTAAAGGACCTGGACAGTATCCACCGCGACTGGCAGAGCGGCACACGGGTGGCTACTCACCAACACACAAACCCCGGGCAGGAGCAAGACCTTGAGCCGGACTCCGTCACGGCAATCCTGATCGGCGTGAACAACCGGTTATCCACCTTTCGCTTACAACGTGAAATCAATCGTTACCCAGACGAACCACTGATGGCCATTCTGCCCGGTGTGGCGCTTTCGGAATTGTGGCAACTGATGTCCTGGGTAGAAAAAACCCTCGGTTTTATCGCCCTGCTGGTACTGTTTGCATCCCTATTGGGGCTGGCAACTATGCTGTTATCGACGCTGCAACAGAGACAGCGGGAGATTGCCCTGTTGCGGATTCTCGGGTTGCGGCCACTGACTCTGTTGATGTTGCTGGAACTGGAGGCACTGCTGCTGGTAGCCGCCGGAGCCGTCGTTGCCGTCGGCCTGTTGAAGGGGGCTCTCACGGTAGCCGGACCAATGCTCGGCGAGCGGTACGGCCTGTTTCTCAGCGACCAGATCATTACCGTCACGACCCTGAACGCATTGGGACTGGCATTTGTCACTACTTTTGTCATCGCACTGATTCCCGCCATTAGCGCGTACCGCCGGGGATTGCACAGCGGTCTGGAAAACCACTGACTTGCCGACCGGGCATGCACAGTGATAACAAAATCCGTAGAATCGAACCCTGTTCAACGTCAATTACATGTATCCCATGACTCAAGCACCTATCGGCCTGTTCTATGGCTCATCCACCTGCTATACCGAAATGGCGGCCGAGACAATAGCGGCCCGCCTCGGTGAAGACCGGGTGGATGTGTACAACGTGGCAGAGACCCCCGTCAGCTTGATGGAAAACTACCCGCTGTTGATACTCGGCATTCCCACCTGGGATTACGGCGAGCTGCAGGAGGACTGGGAAAACTGCTGGGAGGCCCTGGACAACGTCGATTTTTCCGATAAAACAGTGGCACTGTTCGGTCTGGGCGACCAGATCGGCTACCCGGAATGGTTTCTCGACGCACTGGGATTTCTCTGGGCAAAAGTCTGCACGCTGGGCGCAACCACCGTGGGGTTCTGGCCGGTGGAAGGATTTCAGTTCAGCGATTCCAAGGCGCTCACAGCTGACGGCACACACTTCGTCGGTCTGGCAATAGACGAGGAAAATCAGTTTGAACTCACCGACCAGCGCATTGAACGCTGGTGCGCCCAGATCCTCCGGGAATTTCACCTCGATAGCAAATGACCTACAAAGTGATGATGGCGCTGTTAGGACAGTGCACCCGGCTTACTAACAGTCACGAATTCACAGCATTGCCACTCTATCCGGGACTAAAAGCTGTTCGCCAGAATCAATCCGACTGAAACCAGCATCATGCTCCAGGTACCGGCCGTGCCAATAAAGCGCGGCAGGGATGTGCCGGCACTCTTGCGCAAACCAAACGCATGCAACAGCCGACAGAAGACCAACAGACCGCCGAGCAGATGTACCAGCAAACCACTGGAGACGGAGTTCTCGACCGCCAGCAGCAACAACAGCCCGATGGGCAGATATTCTACGGCATTGCCGTGAACCCGGATACGGCGACCGAGGGCTTCGTGGCCTCCATCCCCCAGACCCACCTGATATTTAAGACGTCCACGCACCACATCCACAGCCAGCCCTACCATTAGCAGACCGCTGAGAGCGATATAAATCATCGAAATATCCATACTTAAACCCTGCGTCATCTGGCTCTCCTGTTTGAAAAATACCGATCAAGCCAAGGGCTTGATCTACTGATAATATGGCCGCTGCCACAGCTACGGACCTATCAATGCCTGAACCTACCGCAGATATGCTACAACGGGCGACCATAAACTGGGATGCAGAGGGCCAGCCGCACGCCACAGATTTTGATGACAGGTACTTTTCCCGCACCAGCGGCCTGTCGGAAGCCCGCCATGTCTTCCTGCACCATAACGGGCTGCCACAGCGCTGGACAATCTCTACACGCCCCTTTTTTACCATCGGTGAAACCGGGTTTGGCACCGGCCTGAACTTCCTTACGGCCGCCAGTCTCTGGCTGGATCAAATCAGCAGCGGCACACTGCATTTTATCTCTGCGGAAAAATATCCCTTATCCCGGTCAGATCTACAACAGGCTTTATCCCTCTGGCCGACGCTGTCGGGGCTGGCCAATGCACTTATCGAACAGTACCCACCACCGACTCCGGGCATTCATCGGCTTTACCTGGCCAACAAGCGCATTGTACTTACCCTGCTTTACGGCGATGCCAACACCATGTTCGCCAGTCTGTCAGGGAGCGATCATCCACTTTTTTCATCCCGGAACAACCCTGTTGTGGACGCCTGGTTCCTGGATGGTTTTGCCCCGGCAAAGAACCCGCAAATGTGGACAGACGATCTGTTTCAGACCCTCGCCAGGCTGAGCGTCCCGGGAACCACATTCAGTACCTTTACCGCCGCCGGCTCGGTTCGTCGCGGCCTTCAGGCCGCCGGTTTCGAAGTGCAGAAAGTGTCGGGATTCGGCCAAAAACTGCACATGCTGTGCGGGCATATGGCAGAACCCATCGCACCAGACGTATCGGACATTGACTGGCAACCAGCCAGCCACAATGCGGAATTCCAACCACCCTGGTATCTACCTCCCCAACTCAGTCCTCCGTCATCTGCCCTGGTGATTGGTGGCGGCATTGCCGGGTGCACCACAGCCAGATCACTGGCCGATCGGGGTATCAGTGTCACCCTGATCGAACAACATCCCCAACTGGCCAGTGAAGGTTCGGGAAACCCGCAGGCTATTCTCTATCCCAAATTGTCCAGCCAACGCTCACCTCTGAGCCGGTTTGGCCTAATGGCATTACTCCATGCCAGCCGTTATCACCAACGTTTTCTCGGGGAGGAAGCCACCGGCAGCCCATGCGGTGTGCTGGTTCTGCCGAAGGATCAGCATGAGCTGCCGCTGTTTGAAGCGCTCGCCCGGCAACATCCGGCGGAACTGGTTGCACTGGTGACCGGGAGTCAACTGAATGAGATCGCCGGTATATCACTCGGCATTGGAGCTGGGCTGTTCTTTCCCCAATTGGGCTGGATCAAACCCGTCGCTGTCTGCCGGGCACTGACTGACCACCCACTGATCCGTCGCCAGACGGCTACTATCGCCACTCTCCACCATGAACAGCATCAGTGGCAGGCATATGACCAACACGGCACCCTGTCAGCCACTGCGTCAGTGGCCGTGATTGCCAGTGGCACAGGCAGTGCGGCATTTACCCAGACGGCACACCTGCCGTTAAAACCGATTCGCGGTCAAATCAGCTGCCTGCCCGCCACCGCGGACAGCAATCAACTCAAAGCGGTGATCTGCGGCGAAGGCTATCTGGCCCCGGCCAGTGAGGGGATCCATACCCTGGGGGCCACCTACAATATTGGCGAAACCTGCACCACGCTGCGTGAGGAGGATCATCGGGACAACCTGGCCCAGTTGCAGAAAACAGCCCCGGAAGCCGCTGCCCTGTTTGACCCTGTGGATGCAAACCACCTCGACGGCCGTGCCGCCTTCCGCTGCACCACCCCGGACTACCTGCCTATCGCCGGACCGGCACCGATTGCCGAACACTACCGGCTGGATTATGCCCTGTTGCGAAAGAATGCCCGGGCCCACATCCCGGTGGCGGGCGCCTGCTGGCCGGGCCTGTACCTGAACTGCGGCCACGGTTCCCGGGGCATGAGTTACGCACCGCTGTGCGCAGAATTGCTGGCCAGTCAGATTTGCGGTGAGGTTCCACCACTGGAGCAGGATTTGCGTCAGGCGATACACCCGGGTCGCTTTATCATCAGAGACATGAAGCGCGGCAAACAGTGAGCACAGCAGCTCTCATGGCGACGCCACAAAGGTTCCGCAGACATCGCATCTGAAACCGCGCCGGTAAAAAAACAGCGGGAACCCCAACAACAGAAACACCACAAAGGCCGGTTTTTTGCCGCGAATGAATGGTGTCAGCTTCTGACCGCCACAGGCCGGGCAGCTCAGCTGGTCCCGGTCATTCTCTTCGTCGCTGTCGAACAGGTCGGAGAAATCTTCCGCCAATGCCTGGGTCGCCTGCTCGACAAATGGTGCCGGCACCTGCAGTTTCACCCCGCCTATGGCAGAAGAATACAACCACTGCATATTGATGGTGTGCTCATCGGCGACAAATGCAGGAATTCCCTTGGCATCCAGTTTCAACTTGGCAATGTGTGCCTCATGGGGAAAGGAAAATGTGGCAACGGTAATCACAGGGAATCCTTTTCTTTTTTTAATCACAGCAACCGGTAAATCCCGCTCAGCTATTTTTTGCCAGTGCGAGGAGTCGGAGGGAAAAGCCACCAACTGGCCAACACCAGTAACCCGAACAGGGAGTAAATCAGTAGAAACACCCAGTTAGGCGCATCGTAATAAAGCAACTCCTGCAACCAGTGTTCAATAAAACTGCCACTGTAACTGATATCCCCTGCCCTGGCCCGCAACCACTGCTCAAAGGTCGTCAACGGACAGACCCACCCGGCCCAGGATTCAGCCACCACCACGGCGATCGCACCGAGATGCGCCAACCGGAACCACCACCGGTTCACCCATCGCCAGTGGCACAGGTTGCCCAGCACAATCAGCAGCAGCCCTCCCACTACAAACAGAACAAACCCCACGTGAAGTATCAGTATCAGATCGGCAAATAACGTATATGACATTGCTAGCATCACCTGACATTGTTCAGGTTATCGTCCGGCTGTAACAGTCAGCCCAACAGAATCACTTGCACCTCACCAACCGGCAGACACCGATAGCCCGCCGCGCGGGTCACAGGTATGGTCGCCACCGCATAACCCACCATAATGGTCTGATTTTCTGTCACGGCGTCGATCGATAATTGACGCGACAGCATCTCATCCGAAGTATGGACAATCAGGTAACTCGCTGCCGCAGGTACCGTTTGTGCTGCTGTCCAATAGCCGGTCCTGGATTTATCGCTCGAGACCCAGCGGATCACCAGATCCTCGCTTGCAATCGGTTCGTGCTGGCTGTTCAGGTAAGTCACTATCGGGCAAAAGGTCCCGCTGTTGAGGGCATTGAACCGACCCGGCGCGAACATCAACAGCAGATCGCTGCCCGGCTGGCCGTGACTGAGGGCATATGCCGAAAAATAGCTCTTGCCCGTTCTGAACGGGTATACCGGTGAACGATCATTCAGCTCGACCACGACCGGGGTATCCGATGGGTTGACCGAGTGGATGACGGGAAAGGACATCGCCGCAAAGTCATCGCAGCAGACCTCTGCCGTGCGCAGGGCATCCCGGGTTTGCGAGACGGAAGAGCAGGAGGCCTGCAAAAACATCGACATCACCAGCAGGGCCAACCACGGGTGCCCGCCCCGAACGGGGTTACTGTTATCTATCATTATTCCGCCCCAGTACCTGATGCCATATCATGGTTTCCTACACCTCCCAGCATAGGTCACTCCGTTAGAACTGTCTGTTACTCCTCGTAATCTCTGACTTTTTCCGACGCTTCCCGCGCATTTCTGACCAGCATTTCAGCGGAACCCGACCCACAGGCGATAATGGTACGCATAGCCTCCTCCACGGAGACATGCGCCAGTATCTGCACACAGTCAGCGGGCAGGTGGTAGGTCATCCCGGACGTCGGAATCGGGGCAGTGGGCACGAATACCGTATAGGCACCATCCCCGTGACGGCTGGTCACAATCGCCGTTACCGTGACCGGTGAATCCGCGCCGTAGATTTTTGCCAGTGCGGTCTGACCGCTGAGCAAGGTGGTTTCACCACTACCGCCGAGCAACTGCGTTACGATCGCCCGGATAGTGCGATAACCCGGGGCCAGCCGGGTCAGCCAGATCTCCATATGGCCGTGCATCCAGTTACCCAGACGGGTTCTGATCAACAGCCCGACCGCAAAACAACTGCCCAGGATCAACAGCAGCACCACCAGCAAAGCCAGAAATTCGCTGATCGTGGCCTGCTCCCGCAACAGGCCGGTGAGGGGACTGATCAGACCTGCCACCAGATCGAACAGCCACAGGAAGATCATTGCCAGCAGTGCAATGGGCAACACGACGGTCAGTCCGCCGAGAAGCGTCAGGCAAAGAAACGAACGAAAACGCGTCATGGTCTATCCTTTAAACACACAACCGACACGAGGGTTCGGACCGGCATGAGAATACCTGCCCTCTGATTGATCACCATCAAATCAGAATTGCCCCGTGACATCCATACTCAATAGAACACAACGTGGAGAACATTATTATGAAAATTAATCTGGGTACCGTAGATCGCCTGCTTCGGCTTGTGGTGGGACTGGTCTTGATCGCCCTGGTATTTGTTGGACCACAAACGGCCTGGGGCTGGATAGGTGTCATTCCCCTTGTCACGGCACTGGCAGGTAATTGTCCGGTCTATAGCTTGCTGGGCTTTAATACCTGCTCGACTAGGAAACCCACTGACTGATAGACGTCCTTCACCCCCCCATCAACCCGGGTTCTACCGGGTTTTTGCTGTTTTTCCAGGCGGGTTCTCATTCAACCCTACTGAATAATTGACACCGAAAATAATCCTGCTTTTTACCCCTGCTCTCAAAATCTGGGCCCTCTCGACAGATTATAATTGATAATGGTTACCATTTGGATTAGCATTATCACACTTCGAGACAAGCGCACTTTAACAACCAAATCATTTTCGGAATCACCCATGGCCAACAAACTCTCTCTCTCTATTTTCACCGCTTCACTGACACTGCCCTTGGTGGCAATGGCAGTGGACGAGACAAGAACCGACATTGAAACCATCTCTATCATCGGCTCCAGGGAAGACGTCCAGGAACTCGCCGGCTCCGGCGCCCTGATTGATCAGGAGCAGATCGCTATCGAGGCGTCCACTGACATCAACCAGCTGTTGAAAACAGTTCCCGGCATCTATATCCGCGAAGAGGATGGTTTCGGTCTGCGCCCGAATATCGGTATCCGCGGTGCCACCTCGGAGCGCTCCTCAAAAATCACCCTGCTGGAAGACGGTATTATGATCGCACCCGCGCCCTATGCGGGACCAGCTGCCTACTCCTTCCCCACCACAATGCGCATGGATTCCATTGAAGTATTGAAAGGGGCGCCCCTGCTGCGCTATGGCCCCCAGACCACCGGCGGCATCGTCAACCTGAGATCCACACCGATCCCCGAGGAGAATAGCGGCAAGTTGCGGCTGGCTGCCGGTGAGGACGGCATGCGGGACTTGCATCTGAACTATGGCGGCAGGTTCGGTGGCGGCGCACTGGGGAACTTCGGTTGGCTGCTGGAAACCGTGCAGCGCGATGCAGACGGCTTCAAAAAAATTGACCGCAGCGGTCGCGATACCGGTTATGACATCGAAGACTACATGGGCAAATTGTTGTGGGAAATCGAGGGGCAGAGTCTGTTGTTAAAAGCCCAGTATTCCGAGGAAGTATCCGATGAAACCTACCTCGGACTCACCGATGCCGATTTCCGGGACAACCCGAAACGCCGTTACGGACTGTCCCTGCCGGATGAAATGAGCCTGCGGCACAAGCGCTATAGCGCCATCTACAACCTTGATCTGACCGACAGTGTGCGGATGACGGCCACCGGCTACTACAATGAGTTTTCCCGCAACTGGTTGAAGTTGAGCGGCGGTAGCGCCCTGATTAACGCGGCCAACGGGGGGGATGCCAACGCTCAGGCAATTCTCGATGGCACCGCCGATACGACGGGCCTGACCTACAAAAACAATGATCGCGAATACGAATCCTACGGCCTGGAACTGAATTTTGCCGTAGACATGGGTGTACACCAGCTCAACATCGGTGGTCGCGCCCACGAAGATGAGGTGGATCGACTGCAACCGGTAGATGTCTACGATCAGGTGGATGGCAAGCTGGTCTATGTGAGCACCAATCCGATATCCAGTGGCGACAATCGCGTGGAAGATGCCGAGGCCATCTCGTTCTGGCTGACGGACAACTGGCAGGTTACCGACGCACTGGCACTGAATTTATTCCTCCGCTACGAGAAAGTGCATTCGTCGGAGGAGCGCTATACGGATGAATCCCGCAATACTATCAGCAGTAAAAAATCCAACCGTTCAGAAGAGCTCCTGCCGGGTGTTTCGTTTACCTATGACCTGAACGACCAATGGCAGGTACTGGCCGGGGTACACCGCGGCTTTTCACCCCTGGGTGGCGGTGCTTCGGAACGCGAGGATCCGGAAACCAGCATCAACTATGAAGCCGGGGTCCGTTTCAACGAAAACAGCTTCTTTGCCGAAATGATCGGTTTCTATAGCGACTTCGACAACAAAACCGAAAACTGTTCAGTTGCCAACCCCTGCAGCAATGGCGATACCAGTGGCAGCTTTACCACCGGAGAAGCGGTTATCCAGGGCATTGAGCTGACTGCGGGCAACCGTTTCCAGGCCGGCGACTTTATGATTCCGGTAGACCTCTCCTACACCTATACCAAGGCTGAAATCAGTGAAGATGAAGGGGCTCTCGGTTTTGAAAAAGGTGACCGACTGGCAGACATACCCAAAAATACCTTCAGTCTTCGCGCCGGGCTTGAAACCCCGATGGGCTGGAATAATTACATGGTCGCCAAATACACCGACAGATTATGCAGCAATATCGGTTGCGACAATGGCTCGAGGCTCGGCAGAACCGACAGCCTGTTTGTAGTGGACCTGATCAGCCGTTACAGCGTCAATCCGGACACGGTGGTCTACGCCAAAGTGGACAACGTGTTTGACCGGGAGGAGATTGTTTCCCGCCTACCCGATGGCGCACGCCCCAATAAACCGCGCACTGCCTCCGTCGGTATTGAATACGCATTCTGATTGCCAATCCCACCTTCAGACCTTGATACCTCCACCCCAGCGGTGGAGGTTTTTTTATGTCAGTGCAATAGACCCGCCATATTGTCAGGGCAACCGGGCTGGTATGATGATGGACAGTTTCTCTGATCGGCTGTTATGAACGAAACCGCTCCCCTCGCCCTGCTGGGCTTTGCGCTGTCAATTACCGGCCCGATTTTCCTGGTGGTCCTGCTGGGTCTGCTGCTGAAAAAAGTCGGCCTGATTCCCACCGCGTTTATCCAGCCGGCATCCGACCTGGTATTCAAGGTGGGGCTGCCGGTGATTCTGTTTCTCAGTATCTACCGGGCAGATATGGGAAGCGTTGCCATGGGTTTGCCCTTGCTGGTGGCGATCCCCCTGACGGTGTTGATATTCGCCCTGGCCTGGCCCATTGGCCGGTTATTCAATGGCGAAAACAAGGCCGATTGCGGCATCTTCGTACAGGGTGTTTTCCGGGGTAATCTGGCGGTCATCGGGCTGGCATTTTGTGGCAATGCCTATGGGCAGACTGGTCTGGCAACCGCCGCTCTGCCCATTGCCCTGTTGACCGTGCTGTACAACGTACTCGCAGTAGTGGCGCTCAACCCCATCCAGACCGGTGACGGCCAATCTCCGATGAGGAGGATGCTGCGCAATACACTCACCAACCCGCTACTGATCGGGATCGCTCTGGGCTTTCTGTTCAAGCTCGGCGGGCTGCCATTACCAGCCCTTCTGGAGGACACCGGCAACTACTTTGCCCAGATGACCCTGCCACTGGCACTACTCTGCATTGGCGCCTCAATGAACCTCAGGGCACTGAAACACTCCGGTGCCAGCACACTTACTGCAGCTATACTGAAACTGGTGGTGACACCGCTGCTGATTGTCGGCACGGCCGCCTGGCTCGGTGTCAGTGGCATGGCACTGGGAATCCTGTTTTTGCTGACCTCAACACCCACAGCGGTGGCCAGCTTTATTCAGGTGAAGTCCATGGGGGGCAACGGCGAGCTGGCCGCCAATATGGTAGTGCTGTCGACCCTGTTGGGCATGCTGACCGTCACCGGCGGTTTACTGACCCTTAAAGCACTGGCGCTGGTCTGACCCCACCCCATATCCGGCGTGGCTAAGCACCCGGCCCACAGGTAGAATGGCCCTTTGCCCGAACACCCGATAACCGAGGTCCGAATATGACGACACAGGCACATCCCGCCTTTGAGTTTCTGCGCAGCGAGCGCATCGACTCCCTGAATATTGACGTGGCGGAATACCGCCACCGAAAAACCGGTGCCCAGCATATTCATATCAACGCCGACAATCCGGAAAACGTTTTTCTGGTGGCGTTGCGCACCGTGCCCGAGGACTCCACCGGGGTAGCCCACATACTGGAACACACTGCCCTTTGCGGCAGCGAAAAATACCCGGTACGCGATCCTTTTTTCATGATGATTCGACGATCCCTGAATACCTTTATGAACGCCCTTACCAGCTCTGACTGGACGGCCTACCCCTTTGCCAGCCAGAACCGCAAGGATTTTGACAACCTGCTGGATGTCTATCTGGACGCGGTATTTTTTTCGCGACTGGACGAACTGGATTTCCGCCAGGAAGGCCACCGGGTGGAATTTGCCGAGCCCGGCAATACCGACTCGCCGCTGGTCTACAAGGGCGTGGTTTATAACGAAATGAAAGGGGCCATGAGTTCCGTGCCCTCGACCCTGTGGCAGACCCTCTGCGAACACCTCTACCCCACCACCACCTATCACTACAACAGCGGCGGCGATCCGGCCCGTATACCCGATCTCAGTTACACGCAATTAAAGGCTTTCTATAAAACCCACTACCATCCCACCAATGCCATTTTCATGACCTTCGGCGATATACCGGTGACGGAGCTGCAGACCGACATTGAAAACCATGCCCTGCAGCGTTTCGACCGGCTGGACACGGAAATCTCCGTCCCCGACGAACAGCGCTACAGCGACCCGGTGACTGTTGAAGCCAGCTATCCGTTCAACGAGGAAGGCAGCAGCGACAACCGCACCCACATCGTGATGGGCTGGTTGCTCGGCAAGGCCACCGACCTGGAAGCCACCATGGAGGCACACCTGCTGTGCAGCGTGTTGCTCGACAACAGCGCCTCCCCGCTGCTAAAGGCACTGGAAACCACCGAACTGGGTTCATCGCCCTCGCCACTGTGCGGGCTGGATGACTCCCAGCGCGAGCTCTGCTTTGTCTGCGGGATCGAGGGTAGCGAACCGGATCGTGCCGATGCATTGCAGGCGCTGGTGCTCTCGGTGCTCGAGGACGTGGCAGAGAATGGCATCCCGGAAGAGCAACTGGCGGCTTCCCTCCACCAGCTGGAGCTGCAACAGCGTGAAATCGGTGGCGGCAATTTCCCCTATGGCCTGCAACTGCTTCTGACCGCACTTACCAGCGCCACCCACCGCGGTGACCCCATCGCATTGCTGAACCTGGACCCGGTACTGGAAAAACTCAGGCGCCTGATCCAGGACCCCGACTACATCAAGCAACTTGCCCGCCGGCTACTGCTGGACAACCCCCACCGGGTGCGTCTCACCATGAGTCCGGACCGGGAGCTGTCCGCCCGCCGTGAAAAAGAGGAAGCAGACAAGCTCGCTGCCATCAAAGCCGATCTCGATGACGCGGGCAAACAGGCAATTGTGGAACAGGCCGAGATTCTCAACCAGCGTCAGCAACAGAAGGATGACGATGCCATCCTGCCCAAAGTGGGTCTGGACGACATTCCTACGCATATGGACTATGTGGCGGCCACTGAACGAAAAACCCGCCCACTGGCCCTGACCAGTTACGGCACAGGCACCAACGGTCTGGTCTATCAACAGATCCTGTTGCCGCTGCCGGCCCTGAGCGAAGCACAACTCGACCTGCTACCGATCTACTGCAACAGCCTGACAGAACTGGGGATTGGCGACCGGGATTACCTGGCGACCCAGCTATGGCAATCGAAAGTGTGCGGCAGCATTCACTCCTACGCCACCGTTCGCGGCAAGCCGGACAACCCACAGGATCTGTCCGGACACCTGGTTCTGTCCAGCAAGGGACTGGCCAGACATCAATCCGAACTCACCGACCTCATGCAGGCGACACTGGAACAGGTTCGCTTCGATGAACTGAACCGGATCCGCGAACTGATTGCCCAGACCCGCGCCAGCCGTGAGGCCAGCGTCACCGGCAGTGGCCACCAGCTGGCCATGGCGGCGGCCTGCAGCGGGATCAGCCCGGGCGCGGATCTGGCACATCGCTGGGGTGGCCTGGCAGGTATCCGCTATATCAAACAACTGGATAGCAGTCTGTCCGACAGCACCCTGGTGGACAGGCTGGCCGCCGAACTGGCCGCCATCCACCGACAGGTGTTGAGCGCGCCGCGGCAATTTCTGGTGGTGGGCGAAAATGACCGACTGGCGGACTATCAGGCAGTCATTCAGCAGCAGTTCACACCGATTACCGGCGAAGGGTTCAATGCCTTTCAGCAACCGGAACTGCATCGACGGGTGGCGGAGCTGTGGAAGGCCAGCACCCAAGTCAATTTCTGCGCCAAAGCCTACCCCACGGTGCCCCTGTCTCATCCGGATGCCGCACCGCTGACCGTGCTGGGCGGTTTTCTGCGCAATGGCTATTTGCACCGCGCCATCCGCGAACAGGGCGGTGCCTACGGCGGAGGGGCCAGCCAGGAAAACAACATCGCCGCGTTCCGCTTCTTCTCATACCGCGACCCCCGTCTCGAAGACACCCTCAGTGACTTCGACCGGGCACTGCAATGGCTGCACAATGAAACACACCAGTGGCAACAGGTCGAAGAAGCCATTCTCGGTGTGATCAGCTCGATCGACAAACCCGGGTCCCCGGCGGGCGAGGCCAAGGAAACCTTTCAGGCGGAGCTCTATGGCCGCAGCCGCGAAGTGAGGGAAACCTTCCGCAACCGGGTCAGGGAAACCACACTGGATGATCTGCGTCGGGTGGCCGCCACCTATCTGGTGGCAGAGAATGTCAGTACCGCCGTGATCACCAGTCCCGATCAGGCCAGTCTGGCAGACGCCCTGCAACTGACCCCGGTATCGCTGTAATGTTTGAATTGCGTATTCAGCCGCGATTTTCAGAAACCGACGCCCTCGGTCACATCAACAACACCGTCGTGCCGGTGTGGTTTGAAGCGGCCAGGGCCGATATTTTCCGACTGGTCCACCCCAGCCTCAACCCCGCTGACTGGCCGATGATCCTCGCGCATATCGCCGTGGATTTTGTCCATCAGATTCACCTCGGCAGCGAGGTCGTCATTACCACCGGGATTAGTAAAATCGGCAGCAAATCGTTTACGGTGGCCCATCTGGCTCACCAGAAAGAGGTGCTGGTGGCGAAGGGCGAGGCCGTGCTGGTGTGGTTTGACTACGCAGCCCAGTGCTCCCGGCCAATGCCGGACGCTGTTCGCAAGCTCATCACGCCGCTGCTGCTGGAACACAACGACGCCCCATGACCAGCACGAAAGATACCCTGTTCGCCACACCACAACTGGAGATCGCCGGTTTTCGTTTCGACCGGGCGGTCGCCCGCGTGTTTCCCGATATGATCCGGCGCTCGGTGCCGGGCTACGAAACCATCATCGCCATGACCGGCACCCTGGCAGAGCGATACGTTCAGCCCGGCAGCCAATGTTACGACCTGGGTTGCTCCCTGGGGGCGTCTACCCTTGCCATGCGCCACCATGTTCGCCACAGCGACTGCCGGATTATTGCCGTGGATAACAGCGCTGCCATGCTCAGTCAGTGCCGCGAGATTCTGGCCGATGATGACGGGGAAATCCCCGTGGAGCTGGTCTGCGGCGATATTGAACAGATCCCGGTACACAACGCCACCATGACGGTGCTGAATTTCACCCTGCAGTTTATTCCGGTCGATCGGCGCAACGCTCTGCTCCAGCGTATCAGTGATGGCCTGCAGCCCGGCGGCGTGCTGGTGCTGTCGGAGAAAGTGGCCTTTGAGGACCCCCAGCACCAGCAACTGATGATCGAACTGCACCACCATTTCAAGCGGGCCAATGGTTACAGCGAGCTGGAAATCAGCCAGAAGCGTTCCGCACTGGAGGATGTACTGGTCCCGGAAACCCTCGCCGTGCACCGCCAGCGCCTCAGAGAGGCCGGTTTCAGCAGTGTCGATGTCTGGTTTCAATGCTTCAACTTCGCCTCGCTGATTGCCATAAAATAGCGGCCCACCAATCAACCACACACCCAAAAGCCCCTATGATCAATTTTTCCTCTCTGCTCACCAGCCTCGCCAACGCAGAACACCCCGCACTGCAAGCCTGGGCCGCACAGCTGCCTCCTCAGCTTGCCCAGGGTATGTCGGTAGAGCGCTGGGGCGATCTGCCGGACTGGCAGGCGACACTGGCGCAACTGCCACCGCTCGAGCCATCCCGGATCGATTTACGGTCCACCGTTACGGTAGGCGATGTCGCGGACTGCGACGAGCAGACGCGCCAACAGCTGCACACGACCCTGATGGGCCTTCATCCCTGGCGCAAGGGCCCCTACCAGCTGTTTGCCCTGACCATTGATACCGAGTGGCGCTCGGACTGGAAATGGGATCGGGTGTTGCCCCACATCGCCCCGCTGAAAAACCGGCTGGTCCTCGATGTGGGTTGCGGCAATGGCTACCACTGCTGGCGGATGCTCGGCGAGGGTGCGCGGCAGGTGATCGGCATTGATCCATCCGCAAAATTTGTCTTTCAATTCAATGTATTAAAGCATTACCTTGGCGATCTACCGGTGGATGTACTGCCCCTCGGCATCGAGCAGTTGCCGACCGAAATGCAGTGCTTTGACAGCGTATTTTCCATGGGCGTGTTCTACCATCGCCGCTCGCCGATGGACCACCTCAAAGAATTGAAAGACTGCCTGCGACCGGGCGGCCAACTGATACTGGAAACCCTGGTTATTGAGGGCGGTCCAGGCGAGGTGCTGGTGCCCGAAGGGCGTTACGCGAAAATGCGCAATGTGTGGTTTCTGCCAAGTGCGGACACCCTGCTCAGCTGGTTGCGCAAATGCGGCTATCGGAACCCAAGATTGGTGGACAGCACCCGAACGTCTATCGAGGAGCAGCGTTCAACGGCATGGATGACCTATGAATCCCTGCCGGACTTCCTTGACACAACCGATCATGACCGCACGGTCGAAGGTCATCCGGGACCGATCCGCGCGGTCTTTGTCGCGGAAAGTTGAGGCATTTCCCGAATAGCCAACTAATCGTCCAGCTCGACCATCGGCGTCGCCAGACCAAACTCGCCGTGTATCTGCCGACACCAGCGATTGAGTCGTTCGGCGCTGAGAGCTGGCTGCTGGTCTTCATCGATACCCAGACCGACAAACAGGGCCTGTCCGGCAACCATGGCTTTTGAAGCGTCAAATTCGTAGCCCGCCGTGGGCCAGTGACCGACCACTCGATCTGCTGTTTTCACCACCACATCGTGCAGCATACCCATGGCATCGAGAAAGAAATCCCCGTAACCGAACTGGTCTCCCAGGCCAATAAACGCGACCGTCTTGCCGGAAAAGTCGATGGCCTCCAGATCGTCCCAGAAGTCCTCCCAGTCCGACTGAATCTGACCGAAATCCCAGGTGGGAATACCCAGAATCAGTTTGTCATAGGGCAGAAACTCCAACTGGGTGACATCACCGATATCGTGAATATCCACCACCTCATCCCCCAGACGGGAGACAACCCGGTGGGCAATGGATTCGGTATTTCCCTCGTCACTGCCAAAGAACAAACCGATCTTCGTCACTGTAACCTCTGAACAACCGTGATAAAAAACTGCGCGGATTCTCCCAGCTCCCGGGGAATGCTGCAACTACCGGCAGGTATTTCCGAAACTGGGTCGGAGCAGGTCGGGCGCCCGCTTTTTTCAAGTACTTGCTGTTTCTTCAGTGCTGTTTATTTTTTAAGTGCTTCAAAGGCATCGGTAAAATCGTGGCCGAGGGAGTCGGCTACCGCTTTATGGGTCACGCGACCACAGTGGATGGTCAGTCCGTTGCGCAGATTGGCATTGGTCAGCAACGCACGCACAGGATTGTCCGCCAGTTGCAAAACAAACGGCAGAGTTACATTGTTCAGGGCCTGGGTGGCCGTGCGGGCAACGCCGCCCGGCATGTTGGCGACACAGTAGTGGATCACGCCATCCACCACATAGGTGGGGTCCTGATGGGAGGTGGGCCGGGAGGTGGCAAAACAACCGCCCTGATCAATCGCCACATCCACCACCACCGCGCCGGGTTTCATCCGGCCGACCATCTCCCGGGTGACCAGCCGGGGAGCTGATGCCCCCGGCAAAAGCACGGCACCAATCACCAGGTCGGCCTCCGGCAGGTAATTCTCAATGGCCGCCGCAGTGGCATAAACGCAACGAATCGACGCCGGAAACATCCGGTCCAGTTCACGCAACCGTTCCACAGAGCGGTCCATAATCGTCACATCGGCACCGATGCCCAGCGCCACACCAGCCGCATTGCTACCCACGACTCCGCCGCCGAGAATCAATACCCTCGCCGGCGCTACACCGGGTACACCGCCCAGCAATACGCCCCGACCACCCTGCGCTTTCTCCAGATGGTGGGCACCCGCCTGCACGGCCATTCTACCGGCCACTTCAGACATCGGTGCCAGCAGCGGCAAATGCCCGCGATCATCAGTTACGGTTTCGTAAGCCATGGCAATGGCGCCGGATTTCAGCAACAGTTCAGCCTGGCGGGGATCGGCCGCCAGATGCAGGTAGGTGAACAGTAGCTGTCCGGTCTTCAGCATCTGGCACTCATCCGGCTGGGGCTCCTTGATCTTGACAATCATATCCGCCCGGGCAAACACCTCCGCCGCCGAAGGGACAATAACCGCACCAGCGCGACGGAAATCCTCGTCGGCAAAATCGATGGCCGCCCCGGCATTCTGCTCCACCAGCACCTGATGCCCCGCGGACACCAACTCCTGCACGGAATCCGGCGTCAGGCCGACCCGGTATTCATGGTTTTTGACCTCTTTCGGCACCCCTATCTGCATCACGATCTCCGCTTATTATTCGATGGTATTCTGTTAGGGCCATCCACGAGCACCCGGCCAAACCCGACAACACAGCATGCTCTGTGGCAGTATCGGGCGCAACGGCAATACAACCCGTGTATCATCACTTTAGCCTGTTTGATTGCCCGCTTCATGCATAACATTGACAACCGGATCCCAGCCATTGCCCATCCCATTCTGCCAATCTGTCTGCCCGGGACCCCACCAGAAGGCGGGCCTCCCGGGGTTGCGAAGCCTGATCCTGCTGGTGGGCAGATTATTGATACTGGGCTGGCTGGCCAGTGCCCCGGCGGTTATGGCACAGGCGCAACCCAACGTTGTTATTTCCGGCGAAGTCTCCGCCGTCGTCAGGAAAAATATTCTCCAGCATCTGGGGCTGGGCAGCGAGCACTGTCAAATCAGCGAGCGGCGTCGCGCTGTACTGCTCGACGGCGCTGACGAAAAAATCCGCCAGGCACTGCAGGCACTGGGGTACTACCATGCCAGATGGCATTCCGCACTTTCCAGTAACGACCAGTGCTGGACAATAACGATTGAGTTAACACCGGGCACAGCCACCACCCTGGACCGGGTACAGGTAGAGATTGACGGGGATGCCAGGAACGATCCGGCATTTGCCCGGTTACTGGAGACATCGCTGCCAAAAACCGGTGAGCAGTTGAATCACGACCAATACGAAACGTTGAAACAGTCCCTGCAAAAACTGGCGCAACAGCGCGGTTATGCTGAAAGTCATTTTACCCGACAGCAATTACAGATCAGCCTCGAAAGTCAGCGTGCCGACATACTGCTCGGCTTCAATAGCGGCCCCCGCTACCATTTTGGATCCGTGAATTTTGAACAGGCAGTTTTTGACGATGCTTTTCTGGCGCAGTTTCTGCCGTTTTCTGCCGCCACCCCTTTTCACGCCCCCCTGCTCGGCCAGTTCCAACAATCGCTGATCAACAGCCGTTATTTTGATCAGGTCGTCGTCACACAGCTACCACCCGAACGGGGTACTCAACAGATCCCCGTTCAGGTGGTGCTCACCCCCGGGCCCCGTTACAGCACCTCGCTGGGGGTGGGAGTTGCCACGGATACCGGTCCAAGAGGCAGCATCGGATTCAGAAACAACCGGGCTAATCAAAAGGGGCATCGCTATGGGGCCGACGCTCAGTTATCCCGGGTCAAATCCATCATCAGCCTGGAATACCAGATTCCCCTGCAACAACCGGATACCGAATTTGTCACGCTCAAAACCGGCTGGGAAGAAGAAGACACTGACAGCGCCGACAGCGAAACCTGGTTCGTCGGTGCCGCCCACAGCCGCAGTCTGGACAACGGCTGGATCAGAACCCTCGATCTGGTTTATCGGGTTGAATCCTTTGCAGTGGGTGATGACCGGAGTAGCACGGAACTGGTAGTACCCGGTATCGGCTGGCAGAAAACCCGCGCAGACAACCCGGCCTACCCCTTCACTGGCTGGCGCACCCGTTTCAGCCTGCGGGGTGCCGCCGAGTCCCTTGGCTCAGACCTGTCTTTCCTGCAATTGCAGGGCAGTGGCAAATATATTCTACCGCTGCTCGGCGGTCGGTTATTGGGGCGGTTGGAAGGTGGCCTGAGTCTGATGAGTAATTTTGAGGAGATGCCCTCCTCATTCCGGTTTTTTGCCGGTGGTGACAACAGTGTCCGCGGCTATGACTACGAGGAATTGGGACCGCTGAATGATGGTGGCGATGTGGTCGGCGGGCGGCATTTATTGACCGCCTCTGTGGAATACGACTACCCGGTTTACAAGAACTATGCCCTCGCCGTTTTTTACGATGTGGGCAACGCCTTTGACAACAGCAGCTTTACCCTCAAGAGAAGCTTTGGTGTCGGATTGCGCTGGCGTTCGCCACTGGGACCGATCAGGCTGGACCTGGCCTTCCCCGACACCTCGGAGCAGGCATTCCGGATTCACCTGTCCATGGGGCCGGACCTGTGAACCGGCGCCTGATAGCCCGCAGTGTGCTGCTCTCATCAGGGGCATTGATCGCCCTGGGCGCGGCACTATTGATCGCTGCCTACCTGTTGCTCGCCACCCGTCCAGGAAGCCACTGGCTGGTGGCAAAGGCCGTTTCTTTCAGTGGCACCCACATCAGCTGGAACAAAATGGATGGCACCCTGATGGAGGGGATCGCTTTTACAGGGCTGGTCATCGAACGATCTGGCCTGCAGATCACCGCTACCTCTGCCGCAGGACAATGGCAGCTACTCGGGCTACTGGGCGGCCAAGTCCCTATCCAGTCCCTTGAATTCGCTGACCTGCAAGTCCATCTGGAGCCCGCCACCACGGATCCCCCATCAAAGTTCGTATGGCCCAGCCTGAACAGTGTCATGCCGGTAACCCTGGAACGCCTCACCATCGACCGGTTCCGCTACCGCAGCGGCCCGGATTCCCTGGCGCTGGAGACAATCTCCGCCGCCGGCAGCATCAACCTGCTCGGTATTGAATTGCGGGAACTGATCCTCCGCCAGCCAGAACAACAGCTGGCACTGCAGGGCACCATCAGGGCAAAACCTCCCTATCGGCTCAATATCGCACTCCAGTGGCACACCGAATTCCAGCAAAACCACTTCGAGGGCGAGGCCAGACTGGGCGGCAACCTGGCCACTATGACCATTGAACACCGACTGGCGGCGCCCTTCAGTCTCTCCACCAGCGGGACTCTGATCAGTGGCGCGGATTGGGACCGGGGAACGTTGAACCCACTGGCCATCTCGGTGAATGTGGTCAATGACTGGACCATTGACAACCGGACTGTCTGGCCAGACCTGCCCGCCATCAACTCGCGTGGGCAATTGAGGCTCACCGGTTCACTGGATAACTATCAATTGCAGGGCGCATTTGATCTGAGCCTGCAATCCCCATCGCCATTACCCACACAACAGGTTGCTGTTGACCTCCGGGGCGATCGTCAGGGCCTGCATCTCGAGCACATTGATCTGCACTCCGAAGCTGGCAAACTCGGTATTCAGGGGGACCTGGCCTGGCAAACAACACCCAACTGGCAACTGGCTATCAACCTCGACGAGGTTGATCCCGGCTATTTTCTGGACCAGAAGCTGTCAGGCAAGCTGGCGGGCATGCTCTCCACCACCGGCAGCTATACGGATCAGGGCCTGTCGGTAGACGCGGAAATAGACCAGTTGACAGGCTCTCTGAACGGTTACCCGGTGACACTGCGCGGTCAGCTGTCCTCCCGGCAGGGCGTGTATTCCAGCCGTGGCTTTACCGCCCAGATCGGTGATAACCATCTGCGGGTGAACGGGGAGTGGGACGGCAAGACCCCACTCAACTGGCAGCTCACTGCCAATAATCTGGCGGAGCTCTACCCCGGCCTCTCCGGCAAACTGCTCTCCACGGGCCAGGTTTCCAGTCGGGGAGGCACCCTCTCACCAGACCACTTACCTGTGATTCAGGGTACCGCCAGCGCCGAAAAACTGGCCTTTGACGGGCACAGCATTCGCTCGCTGGACCTGCGTCTCAACATCGACAAAGACGGCCAGCAGCATATAGACTTGGCGCTGTCGGGTTCACTGGCCGGCGACCAACAGCGAGAGACCGACCTGCAACTCAAGGCCAGTGGACGACCCGAAAAGCACCATTATCAGCTTTCCGCAACGCAGCAGGACCTGACATTGACCTTGCAGGGTAGCGGTCACTGGCAACAGGGCGAATGGCAGACCCGAATTTCGGACAGCAAAATCGGCGCCCCGCTGATTGGTAACTGGCAGTTGGATAACGGCGTCGAAGGCCGGATTTCAGAGCACGGTGCCGAGCTTAAGGCGCACTGCTGGAAACAGCTCGACAGGGCTGCCTGCGGCCATCTGACGTGGCATCAAAAAACCGGTATCAAGACCACAGCCACCCTCCACCACCTACCTCTGCAATGGTTACAACCCTGGCTACCGGGCAACAGCGCTCTCACTGGCGAAATCAATGGCGACCTCAAACTTGCGGGCTGGGATGAAACGCTGGTCGGGCAATTGTCCCTCAGTACCGCAGCGGCCCGATTCACCGTTGACGACAGCGCCAAAAAACGGCGACAGGTCATCCTGGACAATACCGACCTTGACATCCGCCTCGAACGACAACAGCTGGAGCTCACCGGAAACACTGAGTTTACCGATACCGGCAACGCCCGGATCCAGCTCCATTGGCCACTGACAGAAGCGGATCGGGCTATTGACGGCACCCTCCACCTTGAGTTGGACAAACTGGATTGGCTGAACCCCTTTGTTACCTCTGTCGACGAGTTGCAGGGTCGCGCCAATGCGTTCATCAGGTTTGCTGGTACGGCCGACCGACCGGTGCTGTCAGGACAACTTCAGTTGAACGGTCTATCCGCCTATGTTCCGCAGCTCGGTATTCATCTGGCCAACGGCGACCTGCAACTGAAACACCGTGACCGGACAAGCTGGCAGCTGGACGGCACAGTGGACTCCGGAGAGGGGTCACTGGCGATGAACGGCCTGTTTGAAGTCCGCCGGCCCGACGACTGGCGCGGTGAACTGTTTCTGACCGGAGTGGGAGTAAAGACGGTTGACCTGGAGACAATCAAGGCCAGCCTCAGCCCAACCCTGAAAATAGTGGTGACTCCGGAGCAACTGCACATCACCGGCAAGATTCAGGTCCCCGATGCCGAGATTGCGCTCAAGGACATGCCCGCCAGTGCCGTTACCGTCTCAGAAGATGCACTGATTATTGACCAGACCATACCAGTGGAAAAAAAACGTCCCCCACTCAACCTGTTAGCGGATGTCGCCCTTGAGCTGGGAGACAATATCCAATTCAGCGGTTTTGGCATCCACGGACAGATCACGGGAAAACTCCGTCTCAGCGAAAAACCGACCCAACCAGTGCGGGCGGAAGGTATTCTGCAGATAGTCGATGGTATCTACCGAATCTACGGACAGGCATTGACGATTGACTCCGGCAGGCTGGTTTTTCAGGGGGCACCGGACAACCCACTGATTCATGCCCGTGCCTCCCGGACAGTAGGCGACACGCTGGTGGGTATCCAGATAGATGGGGTACCGGGCACATTGACCAGCGACCTGTTTTCAAGCCCCACCCTGCCACAGACGGAGATCCTGGCCATGCTGATCACTGGCAAATCCCTGGCGGGAACCACCCAGACAGAGGGATCGACCCTGATCAATGCCGCCGCATCGTTGGGCTTTAGCCAGAGCGGCTCACTGACCGGGCAGCTGCAACAACAACTCGGGCTCGACGTGCTGTCGGTCTCCAGCGATGGCGGTATCGAAGAGAGCGCCATCACCTTTGGCAAATACCTCACGCCGAGGCTCTACGCCAGCTATATTCAGAACATTGTCTCACCCAATGCCGGTTTACTGCTCGAGTACTCGATCTCCAAAAAATTCAGGATCCGGGCTGAATCCGGCGCAACGCAGAGCATGGATATCCTCTGGAGAATCGAGCGCCCCTGACCTTCCGGGACGCTGGCCCCTCCGTGCACCATGTGCGACAGTATCTCCCCGGACGTTAAAAAGTGATTACCCGCCATGCCAAATCACAACCTTCTCAGTTCTACCGTCAAGGCTCTTCAGCCCCGCTCACTTAAATATCTAAGCGCGTCCCTGCAGGGGTTGATCAGGGGCAAACTGTGGCTGCAGGTGCTGGTTGGCATGTTTCTCGGCATTGTCGTCGGCATTCTGATGGGGCCCAGCCTGGGCTGGGTCTCACCGGCCGATGCTGCCGCCATCAGCGACTGGCTGGCACTGCCGGGCAAACTCTTTCTCGCCCTGATTCAGATGATTGTCATTCCGCTGGTTTTTGCCTCCATCATTCGGGGGCTGGCGGCCACAGAGGATCTGGATCAGCTCAAGAAAACCGGTTTCAGGGTGGTGCTGTATTTTATCTTTACCACAGCCATCGCCATCGTGATTGGCATCACCATCGCCAACCTTATCAAGCCGGGGCAATACGTCGACCAGCAGGCACTGCAGCTCGCTTCGCTGATCGAGACAATCCCGACGGCAGAAGCGTCCGGCAACCCCGTACTCGATGAGCTGCCGCAAAAAATCGTCACGCTACTGCCCTCTAATCCGCTCTCCGCGATGGTGGAAAGCAATATGCTGGAGGTGGTCATTTTCGCCATGATCATGGGTGTGGCACTGGTGATGATGACACCACTGCAGGCCAAGCCACTGCTTGATTTGATGGGCTCCCTCCAGGAAGTCTGCATGACCGTCGTCCGCTGGGCCATGCTGTTGGCACCGATCGCCGTGTTCGGGTTAATACTACAGCTGACCGCCAAGCTCGGCATCGATGCCCTGCTGGGCATGGCCGTCTATGTCATCACAGTCCTGCTGGGCTTATTGGTGTTACTGGGTTTGTATTTGTTGATTATTCTGATCGTGGCAAGGCGACACCCGCTGACCTTCCTCAACGACATCAAGGAGGTGCTGTTGCTGGCCTTTTCCACCTCCAGCTCCGCAGCCGTAATGCCGCTATCCATCAAGGTGGCTGAGGAAAAACTCGGCGTCAGACCCTCCATATCGCAGTTCGTGATCCCGCTGGGCGCCACCATCAACATGAACGGCACGGCACTCTATCAGGGTGTGGCAGCCATGTTTATCGCGCAGGTATTCGGCATCGATATCGGACTTGGCGGCATGGTATTGATCGTGATCACTGCGGTTGGTGCATCAATCGGTTCACCGGCAACCCCGGGGGTGGGTATCGTCATACTCGCCATGGTTCTCGACAGTGTCGGCATACCGGCTGCGGGCATCGCACTCATCATGGGGGTTGACCGGATACTCGATATGTGTCGCACAGCCATCAATGTCAGTGGCGACCTGGTGACCGCAAAACTGATGGATCAATGGGTGGGCAGCAATCTCAGCCACCATGCCGAGCGGCTCAAGGAGCAGCAGCAGGAAATCGTTCGCGAACAAACTGGTGAGGACGTACTCACCAACACAAACAACCTGCGAGAGGGATAGTCATCGGTATAGACTGAGCCCCTTCAAATATCCTCAATGACAGAAAACCCGCCTGAAAAGGCGAGGTTTTGCTTTATGGCGGACGCTTCGGGAGAGTATCTACAAATCGCCATTTTGCACGCCGTTGAACGACCGTCAGCTCTGATGGCGGGCCGGCAATACGACCAGTTTGCAGAGTTGTGACCGTATGTAGCCGCTTATAACTCGTCAAGGAGGATTACTTGGGTCACCGCCTCTGGGCCGCGGGCTGTCTCACATCTATGTGCTCGGCTTGAACTTCGGGAGGATTGACTCAAAACGGCTTATGGCCGCTTTGCCCCCTGCGGGGCTGCGCAACCTGCGGTTGCTGGGTCCAACTTCCTCACGGAAGTTGTCGAACCTCCAATCGGTTCGAACTCTCAAAATCGATTCAATAAAAAACCCGGCACAAGGCCGGGTTTTTTATTGAAATGGCGCACTCGGGAGGATTCGAACCTCCGACCGCTCGGTTCGTAGCCGAGTACTCTATCCAGCTGAGCTACGAGTGCGTGAGGCCGCGTAATATATTGAAGTGACTCCGGAGAGTCAAGTCGAAAAGCCATTTTGGTTATATGACACGGAAGGTTTGTCGCCTATTGCCACGGCCTAAATTGGGGATGTTGTTGGACGGCCAATCAGGCAATAATAGGCTTTGAAGGGAGGTGAGCATGCTGCGCATAGCAATTAACGGCTACGGCCGTATCGGCAGGAATATCCTCAGGGCTTTTTACGAAAAACCAGAGCTCAGGGAGCAGATGACCATTGTCGCGATCAATGATCAGGGCAATGTGGCCATCAACGCGCACCTGACCCGGTTTGACAGTGTTCACGGTCAATTCCACCAGCCGGTGAGCCACGACGACGAGACCCTGTTCATCGGCGAGGACGCCATCAGGGTGCTCGCCGAGCCGAATCCGGCAAACCTCCCCTGGCTGGCGTTGCAGGTGGATATCGTTCTGGAATGCACGGGACACTTTACCGACCGGGAAAAGGCCGCCGGGCATTTACAGGCCGGAGCCAGAAAAGTGCTGATTTCAGCACCGGGCAAGGATGTGGATGCCACCATCGTGTTCGGTATCAATCACACACTGCTGACCGCCGAACACCGGATCGTATCCAATGCCTCCTGTACCACCAATTGTCTGGCACCGCTGGTTCAACCGCTGTCCGCAGCACTCGGCATTGAAACGGGTTTCATGACCACAATTCATGCCTACACCAATGACCAGCATCTGGTGGATGTCTACCACGAAGATCTTTACCGGGCGCGCTCGGCCACGCTATCCATGATTCCCACCCGCACGGGCGCTGCCAAAGCCATCGGTCTGGTGCTGCCCGAACTGTCGGGAAAGCTGGACGGCATGGCCGTCAGGGTACCCACCGCCAATGTGTCGCTGGTGGATCTCACCTTTACGGCCGGCCGGGCCACCACTGCGACCGAGGTGAACGATATCATGCAGCAGGCAGCTCGCGGCCCACTGGGTAAAGTGCTCGCCTATACGGATGAGCCGATGGTGTCCGTCGATTTCAACCACTCCGCCTATTCCAGTATTTTCGATGGCACACACACCCGGGTTTGCGACCAGCTGGTCAAGGTCCTCGCCTGGTATGACAATGAGTGGGGGTTTTCCAACCGCATGCTGGATACCTGCCTGGTCATGGGCCGACATCTGTAGAGTGACCGGTGTTAAAATAATACGACAAACTACGGCCAGACCTTTCCATACCAACCGTTCATCATCGCGTATGCGATACTGACCGACAAAATCAGATAGCGATCAAATTAAAACGAGTCCCCCGCATGACAAAAACAACCTCCCCGCCCGATACACTGCCTGCCTGGCATACGCTGGAAACACTGGCAGCGGGAGGCAAACGACTCGACTTGATGTCGCTGTTCCAGAAGGACCCGGATCGCCATCGGCGTTTTGCCCTGTCGGTGGACGGGTTGCTGCTGGATTATTCAAAAAATCTGATCGACGAAACCATTTTTTCAGCCCTGCTGGCCCTCGCCGAACAATCCGCATTGGAGCAACAGCGGGCTGCCCTGTTTAACGGGGATCTAATCAACAGCTCGGAACAGCGCGCTGCACTTCACACGGCACTGCGAGGTGAGCGGGAAGATGGTTACCAGTGCGGGGGACAACCACTGGACGAACAGATTAGTGCCACACTGGCCGAGATGGCGACTATCAGCAGGTCAATCCGCGAAGGCAGGTGGCTCGGTGTCACGGGCAAACCCGTGCGGGATATCGTTCATATCGGCATCGGCGGCTCAGTACTCGGCCCCCAGCTGGCCTGCCAGGCATTGCGCCCCTACAGGCACCCCGATCTGCGGGTTCACTTTATCGCCAACGTGGATGGAGAGGATGTACTCAACACCCTCAATCAACTCGATCCTGAACGAACATTGGTGATTGTCGCCAGCAAGACCTTTACTACCCAGGAAACACTGTTAAACACACGTACCACCCTGCACTGGCTGGAGAATAAACTGCAGCAGTCGGGACTGGTGAGCAGCCGCCAGATCATCGCACTGACCGCCAGCCGTCAAAACGCCGAAGCTTTCGGTATCCCGTCATCACAGATTCTGACATTTGATGAGTGGGTGGGTGGTCGCTACTCGGTATGGTCCTGTGTGGGACTGACCATTTCGATCAGTCTGGGACACGAGCATTTTACAGAAATGCTAAGTGGCGCCCGGGCAATGGATCGGCATTTCCGTTCAGCACCTTTCGCCGAGAACCTGCCGGTTATCATGGCCCTGCTGGGTATCTGGTACCGGAATTTTCTCGACGCACCATCAGTGGCCATCATCCCCTACTGCCAGCGTTTGTCACAGCTGCCCAGCTATCTGCAACAACTCGATATGGAGAGTAACGGCAAGTCTGTCTCGCAATCCGGCGAAACCATTGATTACCAGACTGGTCCCGCCCTCTGGGGACAAACCGGCACCAACGCACAGCACACTTTTTTTCAGCTGTTTCACCAGAGCACCCATTTAATACCGCTCGACTTGATCGCCGCGGTCAATGAACCCCACAGTATTGATGAACACCACCGCACACTGCTGGCGAATTTACTGGCACAGGCATCTGCGTTAATGGTCGGCAATCGCGACCAGGCGGATCTCCCGGCCCACAGATTATGTCCCGGCAACAAACCCTCCAACCTACTGCTGCTCGATACGCTCACACCCTACCATCTCGGCCAGGTGCTGGCGCTCTATGAGCACAAGGTCTTTGTGCAGGGCGCGATCTGGAACATCAATTCCTACGACCAGTGGGGCGTCGAACTCGGCAAAGGCATTGCGTCCGGCTTGCTCTCTGAACATGACAGCAATAGAAACGGCGTAGGTGCACCTGACCCGTCTACGCGACAATTGCTTGACCACATCAACCGCCGCACGGGATTATTCAGAATTCCCTGATACGTCCCGCCACCAGATTGTCGGGGGAACTACCAGCAGCGGTGTCAAACATTCATTAATACGGCAGGGCAATCAACCGGACACGGCACGCAAAATACCCAGCATGAAGCAACGACTGATCAGATAGATCGAGTTATTGGCGCCCAGCTTGAGCCGCGCACTTCTCATGTGGAGCTTGACCGTAGCCGGGGTGATGCCCAACAGTGCCGCCACCTCATCATTGGTCTTGCCCAGCGCGATCCGCAATACAACTTCGGATTCACGTTTGGTCAGGCCATAGAGCGGGTAAACAGCCAGCTTTTTTGCACCATTCCGGTAGGATTCATTAAATTCCAGCACATCGGTATTCATTTTCATTATTGTTGTTGGGTCAAATCCGTATTTTATTTAACAGTGCGTTCATCGACTGAGCCAACACAGACAAAGTATCTGTCAGCTCCGATCACTGTCAGTGTCAACCCCGGCAAATCTGGCATATTCATGTGAACAAACCCTCAGCCACGGGCAAACCTGACTCACTATCCTGAATACAAAAAAACAAGGCCCTTTCGGGCCCTGTTTGTTATTGCATTGAAGTTCAAGCTGTTTCTCTGTTAATGGCTTTGTACTTCACCAAACAGGAAGCGCGGCTTGAAGATAAAGGCAAGCGCCGGCATCAGGAACAGTGCACTCATGGCAGAGACAAATAGCCACAGGCCGATCAACATGCCCATTTCAGCCTGGAAGCGCAGCGAGGAGAACAGCCATACGGCAACACTGGCAATCAGTACCAGAGCCGTTACCAGTACGCCCCGTCCCGCACAATGCAGAGACATGGAAATGGCTTCGATGTGTGACTTGCCAGATTTGTATTCGATCTGGATACGGTCACAGATGTACAGTGCGTAGTCCACACCGAGACCGATACCCAACGCAGCAACGGGCACGGTATTGATGTTCATACCTATGTTCTGCCATGCCATGAAGGCGAAGGTTACCAGGTTGGACAACACCACCGGGACCATAAAGAACATCCCCGCAATACTGGAGCGATACACAATGATACACATCATCACCAGAATGAAGAGCGCCAGTGCAATCGACTGAATCTGTCCGGAGAGGATAACCTCGTTCACCGCACCGATCACGCCGATGATACCGCCGGCCATGTGAATGGTCAGCCCTTCAACTTCCATGTTGTCCTTGAACTCATTGATCCGGGCGATCGCTGTCTGGATCGTCTTACCCTGACGGTCGGTGAAGAACAACGTTACGGAAGCATTGGTGGCTTTCACATCGGTGAAGCCAAGCAAGTCACCGGGCTCAGAGGCACGTTCGAACATATAGATCAGTTCGGCGTTATTGGTGGTGGTTTCGCCCAGCTCCACATAGCGGTAGTTACCCTCCCGCACTGTCTGGTTAACCGTAGGCAACACATCCGCCAGGGACAGGCTACCGCCAATTTCCTCCTGTTGCTCCATGTAGCGCTGGAACCGCAACATGCTGTCCAGAGACTCAACCTCTTTCATCAGGCCCTGCTCGTCGCGGGTTTCGTTACCAAACACCACGAACATCCGGTCGGCGCCCGGGAACTTGCTGTTGATATTGTCAGAGTCGATATTGTAACGGGCATCGGGCCAGAGAATCGGCGAACCGGGGTTGGCATCGCCCACCTTCAGATCGACCGCGTAAAAACCACAGACAATAAACAGCGCCAGAGCGAACGTCACCACCACATAGCGCGCCCGGGTTTCCACGATTTTCACACACATGTTCAGGAAAGGGCGGATGACCAGCAGATCAAGATTCAGCGGGTGGGCGTAAGACTTGGGCTTTCTGACCCATGACAGCAGGATCGGCGTGACAATAATTGAACTCACCGCGACGGTACCAACCCAGACAACCGCCAGTACCACCAGTTTCTGCAACAGCGGAATTGGGCTGATTGCCACCACCGTCACACAGCCGGCATCCGTGGCAATGCCCAATAAACCGGGACGCAACAGGTCTTTCAGGGTCAGACGGGCCGCCTCTGTCGAACTGAGATCATGCCCCTCGGTCATCTTGTCAATTTCTTCGTGGAAGCGAGTGATCATCTGCACTGAATGCGATACCGCACGGGCGGTAATCAGCATGGCCACCACGACTACCAGCGGATCGAAGTGAATGCCCAGCATATGCGCGGCGCCCAGTGCCCAAGTCGCACTGATAGCACCAGATAGCAGTGGCAGCAGTGTACCGCGCCAGGTTCTGTTGATCAGGAACAGCAGTACCAGGAAGATCAGCGCCGCCACCAGTACCAGATTCATGGTTTCTGGCAGGAAGTGGTTTACCCAACCGTACAGAACCGGATTACCCACCAGGCTGATATTGACAGTATCATCATCCAACCGGTCTACCAGTTCGTAGGCCTGTTTATAGGCGCGGTTGTACTCGAGAAGATTGTCGTAGAAATCCACCGTCACCAGCGTTGCCGTCAGATCTTTGGACACATAGGGCCCATAGACCAGCGGGCTGCGCAAGATTGCTTCCCGAAGCCTTTCAATACCGGCCTCGTCTTCCGGAAGAGCAGGCCACATATAGGGGAAACTTTCAATCCCCTCTGTGGAAGCGCGCACTTCCTTCAGTTTTTTACCGGCGATCGAATAGATCTGGAATTCATTGATCGCATTGATCTTGTAAAGGCCCTGGGTCAGATCACGGACCTTCTTCAAAACCGGCATCTGGAAAATATCACCTTCTTCCGCTTCGATCATGAAGGTGATGATATTGGTGCCACCAAAGGTGTTTTTGTATTCGTTGTGTATCTGAACATAGGGATGCGAGGTCGGCATCAGGTCGTCAAATACGGTTTTAACTTCGATATTCTGTGCAAAGTAAGCAAATATAACTGTGAGAACAGCCACCACTGCCAGAACACTTTTTCTGAATTTGATACAGGCAAGTGCAAATTTTTCTAACATGTTATCCTCCACCAACCATCCGAAACTGCCTGGATGGGCGCATCTTTTAATTGTTTATTTGAATCGTCACGCAGCTGTGTCAATGACTAGTGCAACAAAGACCACTGGTTCGTTTCGAGATCCATATAACCGACCGTCTCACCGACAGCGATAAACCCGCCATCACCGGTCAGGGCGAGTTCTGCGTGGGACGTAAAATCCTTCACTTCTGCGTCGGCTTCCGTCAGGAAACGCGTGTCGAATGACGACAGATCACCGGAGAAGGTTATCCACTTGCCTTTGTTGCCTATACCTACCCACTCCTGCAGGTGCTCAGACCAGGCGATATCCATAAGGTGTTCTTTCATGCCGGAAGTTTTGCTATCGATATGCGTCCAGGTTTCCCCGCCATCAAAGGTGGCGACAATGGTGCCGGACAAACCGACCGCAACCCCTTCCAGTTCATTGCGGAAGTCAATGGCCGCAAAGCTGTTCAGGCTATCGGTCTTGATGGTGCGCCAGGTCTCACCATTGTCATCACTCTTGAAGATCAGTCCGTAGGCGTCCGGAACCAGCTGGTTGGGATCGTAGGGCGCGTCAGCATCCTCAATCGCCCGTGCCTCGGCGGCAATGATGATGGTGTTCTCATTGGTGCGGATAACGTCATTGAAAAAGATATCCTCTTCATCGCGCAGGCGCTTCCAGGTATTCCCGTAATCCAGGCTCTGGATAATCATGCCCATTTCACCCACCGCCAGCGCTTCGCCACCGGGAGACAGATGGACTTTCAACAATTTGTTGGAAATTTCGGATTTGGGAGTCTCCACTGACGTCCAGGTCTTACCGCCGTCGTCGGTGACCACCGCAACACCTTTGTTGCCCACCGCTACAGCACGGTTCTCATCCCAGGCAGCGATATCCTGAAAATGCGTATCCACGGTGGAGTTTTGATTGGTCCAGGTTTTCGCCCGGTCAGTGGAAATAAGAATTTTTCCGTAGTTACCGGCTGCCCAATACACATCGGGGCCGACCTGGGTTATGCCGAGAATATTGTCACGGCGGTCAATCGCCGGTGGTGTGACTTCCTCTATCACGGCAGTTGGTTTGACAAACAGGCCCGCCCACAACAGAGTGCCGACAATAGCCCAGGGTAAAATTGATAAAACCAGTGCAATAAATTTTTGGCCTGCTGTTTTTTCTACCGGCCCTGCGGGCTCAGAGGAATTGGTTCCAGCATGGTCCTGTCCAGCAACATTCATAAAACCCCCAAAAAAATCTAAATGACCAGGAAGGCCACCTTTACTACTACAGTGCTACGAACACCGTCTGATCGGTCGTTTTTATTGATTTTTCAGTGTGTAAACTGCAACAGAGCTGCCAGATAAACAATTAGGTTTGCCTGACAGCCCTGTTTCAGAACGAACCGGTTCGAATTAACGAGCCAGTGCAATCAACGTTTGCAGCGTGACGTCTGTCTCTTCAACACCGGCCGGGTTGGCTTTCATGTTGGAAGACCAGTTGGTCGCGAAGTCTGCTTTAAAGTCAATGATGTGACCAACAACCGGCATCAATGCCTTGTAGCCATCATCACCTACGTCGAGACGGTTCTGGAAGATAAAGCCTTTCCAGAATTCACCGTTTTTGTCGTAGGCCTCACCCAGGTAGGGACGAGGATAATCGACTTCCATATACACCACTTTCTTGCTGTAGGGGTGAACATCGGGCGGGGTGCCTTCAATTACCCATACTTCACGTGGTTCCCACTGCACTTGGGGCGCGGGGAAGTAGTGAGGCGGAATGTCCATACCGACGGCAGGGAATTCCTGAATGGTGTTTCTGAAACGCAGATCCACAGTCATCAGCGGTGCGTGAGCAATCGCAAACACATAGCGGCGATCAACCAGTTTTACCTCTTTGTATTTGGTGGGTACCGCATCCCAGATATCCCAGTCATCGTACAACTGTACCGTACCACCGATTGGGTCCATCCAGGCGTTACCGGACAGACGACGTGCACGGCGAACCGACTTCAGATAGGCCCAAACGTCATCCGGTGTTTCCGCAGTGGGGTCGTTGTAGCGTACAGAGAAGATGCCGATACCTTTAATATCCTGGGGATAGATAGCCACCAGAACGGTTTTTTGCATGATATCGCCATCACCTTCTACCAGCGGACCACCGTCGAGACGGCCTTCCATGTAGTAGCGACGGGCCCACCAACGCTGGATACGCTCCATGCCGTCTTCACCGTCGAGGAACACCCAGGAGATGTGACGCAAGTCCATGGTCGCACCGTAGGTCGGTGAACGCAGGTTCCAGATCAGTTTGTCACCGGCGTGGGGGTCGTCCATAGAGATTTCTTGCGGGTCAAAGAACATACCGGCTTCCCAGCCAGACACTGCACGGGTTTCAGGGTCAAATTTTACTTTGCCCTTGCCATCCTGAGTGGCCTGCATGTACTTCTCGTCCATCTCGATAAATTCCGAATGACGGATATTCATCGCCAGGTTTTTCTCGCGGATCATCCACTCGATTTTCTCGGTAATCATGTCGCCGACACGCTTACCTTCGAAATACATGTCCTTGACCTTGTCAAAGTTGGCCGCGTTGATCACGGTGCCCGCTTTCATTACCTGGTCTTCGGTCACGCCCTCGGGCAGTTGTTCCGCTTCCATATCGGGTTTGCCGTTGTCCCAGCGACCGGCCTTGGCAGGGCTGCCGTAGAACACCGGGTTGGGCTTGGAACCGTCTGCCGTTGGCTGCACATAACCGGGTTCCCGGTCGGTGGCGTACAGCGGCAGCGAGGTCTCGTCTTCCGCGGAGGCCATCAAGGGCGCAAAGCCCATTGATGCCACGACCGACGCCGTTAGTAACTTCTTATACATAGTCATACTCCCAGTTTTAAAATAAGTCTTATTTGTGACTATCCGGTTTTGCAATAGTTGCACAAATTTTCATTATTATCTTTTATTAGAACTGTCTGGTCAGCTTGAAAACCAGCTGGTTGTCGCGGGCAAACCAATCCATAAAGGAGGCGTTGTTTTCGCGCACACCGAGCAAGTCATCACCGACAGCTTTACTACAACCGCTTACACCGAGATCACCCACTGCGGAAGGATCTGATGCATTGTTTTCTGCTTTACCACAGACTTTTTTGCGGTCGCCGTCGTTCCACCACAGGTCAGCTTCCACCTTCAGCCGCCAGTCGTTACCCCAGACAAACTCCACCGCTGGGATCACAAAACCGCCGCCGTTGGTGAGGTCGGTACCGACCACCAGGGAGGGGTTGATGGTGTCACGGGTGTAGTTCAGCAGGGTGAACAGGGTCAGGTAGACGGTGTGTTCGGATTTCTCTTCACCGAAGGAGGCGAACTCAACAATCTCATCGCTTTTCTTGCGGTTGATAATCCAGGTATCAAACAGCTGGATACTGGACAGTGACGGACGGTGGGTACCGAGAATCTGCTGCCACTTGAACTCCTTGTCGATCCGCAGCATGACGTTCAGGGTATCCTTCTCTTTGATACCACCCCAACCCGGCAGGTCAGACTTCAACTGACCGAAGTTGTAGGGCTTGTTCGGAATAAACGCCACTTCGGCACTCAGGGTGGAGTCCATTGCCATGCTGAAGTAGTTGACAGTAAAACCGAACACGTCGATTTCCGGGTACAGCCACTCACCCAACAGCTTATCGCCACGGTAACCATCACCATAGCCTTGCAACGCCTGATCAACCGGCATATTTAAAACAGTGGGATCAGCTTGACCAATACTTCTGAAACCTGAAGTGTTAACCGAGTCACCTACGCCGTAGTACTCACCAAACCCTGCAAGACTACCACCTGCATTCAAGTTCAGGTTCGGGTTAATCACTGGCTGAGGGTTAAAGGTTTTCATATAGGAGAACGAGTAACCGGCGGAGCCCCAGCGGCCGTTCCAACGGATACCGTAGGTCCAGTCGTCCCAGTCGCCCTTGTTGTGGTCTTCGTTATAGGCATCGGTCACCTGGGTAAAGTCAACCCCGCGGTAGGGAGTGGGGATCCAGCGACCGCCCTCGATATTGTAGTTGCTGCCCATATCCACCGCGCGATCCAGCCCTGGACGGATATAGAAGTTCAGCATGCCGTCCCACTCGTGGACTTCATAGACGAAGTTCAGCAGGAACAGCGGCTTGCGCCACTCTTCGTTGTTCTCATAGAACAAGCGCTGGCGGAAGTCGTAGCCATGTACCACGTCCATCGCCTGGAAGAAGTCGGACTCCCCCCACACCAGCTGCTGGCGGCCGATACGGGCGAACAGGCGGTCGGTGATCTGCCAGTCGAAGTAGATCTCGCGAACAATGTCCATGATCTCGTCGGTGGTTTCATACTGGTCCATGAAACTGCCTTCGGTGCCATAGCGACCATAAGTACCGCGGTTATCCAGCCCGGGAAGAACCCCATTGAGGACAGCATATTGCTTGTCCATGCGCTCGGACAGGTCTTCCAGGTAATCGGTTTTGTACTCCTCCTCGACCCGGGTGACCACCCGCCAGTTCAGCGGCCCGGTCTTGATGTCCCAGTCGACGTTGACGGTGGCCCGCGCCTGACTCATGCGCCATTTATCGTCGGCAGCAGTTTCTTTTGAATCCTGCAGTAGTACACCGACGGTGGTGCGGACGTAGCCGTTATAGCTGATCTTAAAAAAACTATCGTCCAAACCGTAGTCAAAATCGGCTGCAAACGTCGGGCTTGCGGCGGCCATCAGCCCCCCAAAGCCCAGCAGAAAGCCACCTACTTTCTTGATGCTGGTGTTGTTTTTCATCACCATTTTCTTCTCCCACTAATTTATTAAATATTATTAGTTGCCGCCGCACATTCCGCACAGCAATGCGAAATATAAACAGCTTCGTCCCCAACAGCAACAACAGTTTTGCCACAAAAATGTGGTAATTGCGTCCGAAAAACGGTCAATACACTAGTCATCGAGGTTTCTCCGGTCACTCCTTCTTCGCTGAACGCCTTTGTTCATGGGGTTTTCACGACATTAAACGTTTTATTATCGTACGAACCCCGATGCAAATCGTATGATTAAAGAAAAATCATGGCAAGCCCAATTTATTGGGTTTCAGACTTTTTTTTGGCCGAATGGGCCCGGCAGGTCGGCAATCTACGTCCTGTTACTCTATCGGACAGATCCGGGCACGGGGCATCACGAACGGACTGACAGGTCATGACACTGCGTGTTATTATCGGTCGCACCCATGCGGGACTTAGTATTTTTATTCCGGCGGGCAATGCCAGCGGAACGCAACCGGGCATTGAGCAACTCCAATAACAGTGAGCGCAGATGATGGGTTTACCACGTCATTGCCGATTACCCGGCCGATTATCCGACAACGGGGGAGGTCATCCACAGTGAGGGGCCCAAGTCCTAAAAAGCCCGGCCTGATTTATCGGCCCGATGGCGACAGCCTGAATGCCCAGCGGGGGATTGATCGCGCGTGGGAGCAATTTCTCTGCAAGGGTGGCCAGGCCAAAGATCTGCCGATCCGCGACGTAATCGCCAGCTCCTGGGAGCGCTGCCTGTCCCAGGGCGTGAACCCGGAACAGAAAGCGGCACCACTGCTGGTGTCTGAAAACACCCTCTCCCACCACCGGCTGAGAAACTCCGATTTATTGCTGTGCGCAGAACCTGTGCTGGAACAGGCGCGCCTGTTTCTGCAGGATCTCGAAACCATCCTCTACCTGACCGACTACCAGGGACTAAACCTGCAGATTGTCGGCGACCCCAGAACCATTGACGATGCAAGAGATATCGGACTGGTGGAGGGCAGTGGCTGGAACGAAGGCCATTCCGGCTCCAACGCAGTGGGTACCGCCATGGCAACCCGCAAGCCGACCCAGGTGCACGGCGAAGAACACTACATTCAGGGCTTCAAACCCTGGACCTGTACAGCAGCGGTGATCGCCGACCCCTACGACAACCAGATGATGGGTGTGATAGACCTGTCCGGACTGTGCAGCATTTACGATAAATTCCATGTGCCGCTGGTGGTGGCCTGGGCCAGCCAGATTCAATCGGGCCTGGCGAAAAAGACCTCGGACCTGTGGAGCCTGATCCTCGAACACAGCAACAGTCAGTTCGGCCACTACCGCAACACCGGCAAGCTGTTGCTGGACAAGCAGGGGCGATTGATCAACTCTACCGCCAACGCTGCTGCCGCACTGGACTCCCTGGGTATCGACTACGATCCCGAGACCAAACGTCGCCTGTCGATGCAGCGCTTCGGTGGCGATGAAATCGTCTACCCGCACGACGCGGGGCTGTGGGTGTCGGAGGATTGGGTGGAACCGATACTGCACAAGGGCAATATTGTCGGCTTTCAGGTGCTGGTGCCGTCACCGCGCCGGTCTACCTCCAAACCCGCCGCCGAGCCACTGGCTGCCGGCCCGACGACCAGCCTCGATCCGTTTGACGGCATCTACGGCAAGAGCCCCTCTTTTCAGGCCAGTGCGGACAAGGCCCGCAAGGCGGCTAATACACCGCTGCCAGTGCTGATTCTGGGGGATACCGGGGTCGGCAAGGAAGTGTTCGCCAAGGCCATTCACGACAGCAGCCAATACGCCGACGGGCCGTTTATCGACCTGAACTGCGGCGGCTTCACCCGGGATATTCTCAGCAGCGAACTGTTCGGCCATGTGGAGGGGGCGTTCACCGGCGCGCGCAAGGGCGGCATGATCGGCAAAATTGAGGCGGCCAATGGCGGCACACTGTTCCTCGACGAAATTGGCGAGCTGCCGCTGGAATTGCAACCGGTGTTTTTGCGGGTACTGCAGGAGAAAAAAATTTACCGGGTGGGGGACATCAAACCAATCCCTGTGGATTTCCGACTGATTGCTGCCACCAACCGCGACCTGAAAGGCGCTGTGAACGAGGGGCTGTTCCGCAAGGATCTGTATTTCCGGCTATCCACCGTGACCATCAGTCTCGACCCACTGTCGGGCCGCAAGGAAGATATCGAAGGAATCGCTCAATTGGTGATGGCGCGCATCCGCAAAACCGACGACATCTCAGCGAAACGCTTCTCACCGGGCCTGATGACGGCCCTGAAAAGCCGCGAGTGGCCCGGCAATATCCGTGAACTGGCCAATGTGGTGGAGTGCATGTGTTTTATGTCCACAAACGAAACCCTGACGATTGACGATCTTCCCGAGGGTTATCGGCCGGGGGAAAGCAATCTGGAGCCGGAGCACGTCAACGCCTTCATCACCCCGCCCCAGGGCAACCTGGACAGGGTTGAAAAGTCCACCATCGAGGCCGCCATCAAACAGGCGGAAGGCAACATGACCCAAGCGGCCAAACAATTGGGCATTGCCAAAAGTACGCTCTACCAGAAAATGAAAAAGTACCACCTGAAAAAACCGACCTGATCATAAAGGGGTCATAAAGGGGTCGGTGACAAATGAGAGTCATTCGCACTTAATTTTCATTGGCCTGCCTCGCCTGGCATGACCCAATTTTCTCCCGACCACCTTTTCAATCTGCACCTGAAAATCACGACCCCCAAGGGGCATTGAAAATGTGGTAGCCCGCTGAATACCCTGCAGTAGCGACTTTTCCAGATCAACGGAAAACAGCGCGCGGTAAGCTTGGTAACGGCTTTTCTCATCCGACCCAAGCCGTTGGTAAACCTCGTGTGCAACGAGCTGCTTCCCTGGCTTGATTCCCGCATTGACACCATAGCTCGACCAGCGATAGTCAGCAGGGTGCCTGACAATGGAAGCCCTAACAGGATTTAGCTCTATATAACGGTAACAGGCCAGCAGGTAGTTTTCTGCATCCACCAGGCTTGCTTTATACCTCCCCTCCCAAAGAGTCCCGGAACGATTGTAGGTTTTGTTGATGTATTGCACATAACGACGACCGATTGATTGCATCACACAGGGAATGCCATCTTCACTTTCTGGTGTTAATAGCAGGTGCACATGATTTGTCATTAACACATAGGCATGAACGGATACCCGATGCTTATGACAGGCCTCGCTCAAACATTGAAGGTAGAAAAAGTAATCGCCATCGGTATAAAAACAGGCATTACGGTTGTTACCGCGACTGACCACATGGCTGGGTACATCCGGTACGAACATCCTTGTTTTGCGGGGCATTGTCGACTCCTTTCGACAGATAAACAGACGGGCAAGGGTCAGGCCGAACAACCAATAAGAATGATTCTCAGTTGTCACCGACCCCTTTTAGGGAGGGGCTAGTACATATGCTGGCCACCGTTGATGGACAGGGTCGAGCCGGTAATGAAACCGCTCTCGTCGGACACCAGAAACAGTACGCCCCGGGCAATATCGTGGGCGGAGCCAAGCCGGCCAACGGGAATACGGGCGACAATTTTTTCCAGTACGGCGGCGGGCACAGCCCTCACCATATCGGTTTCCACATAGCCCGGGGCCACCGCATTGACCGTGATCCCCATGCTCGCACCTTCCAGGGCCAGTGCCTTGGTAAAGCCGTGAATACCGGATTTCGCCGCAGCGTAGTTGACCTGCCCATACTGACCCGCCTGACCGTTCAGTGAGCCGATATTGACGATACGACCAAAACGGCGCTCACGCATACCCTCGATCACACAGCGGCTCATGTTGAAGCAGGAACCCAGGTTGGTATCCAGCACTTCCTGCCAGGATTTCTGGGACATTTTGTGCAAAGTGCCATCGCGGGTGATCCCCGCATTATTGACCAGAATGGAGACAGGCCCGATATCGCGCTCTATCGCTTCAATACCGCTTTTACAGGCATCGAAGTCGGATACATCAAACTTGTAGGTGGGAATACCGGTTCGCTCCCTGAACTCGCGGGCCCGTTCATCGTTACCTCCGTAATTGGCCACCGTCAGATAGCCCGCCTCCTTCAGTTCAATAGCAATGACTTCACCGATACCTCTTGTTCCCCCAGTCACCAGTGCTACTTTTGGCATCTCATTGTCTCCTGATTTTTTATTCTAGCTACATCTACAACTACCGGTACCAGCATGCTGCGCAAAATAGCTCGCCGGAACCAGCCCTATCATAACCCACGGGACAATTATTAAACCAAGCCCACAGGAAAACAAATACTGTGACAACAAAAGTTCAGGAAGTTTGACTGGAATCAAGACTTTTTTGGGGTGACGGGGATAGGAAAAAACTGGCAGGGGCGAACCGGTGACCGGTCCACGCCCTGTCAGGGAGGAAAACACTATTTGAGTCGGCGCATCACCGAGACGCAGTTGGTTACACCGGAACCACCGATATTAACGGTCATCCCAACTTCAGGGTTGCCCTTTGCCGCCACCCCGATCGGTTCGCCCACCAGTTGTTTGTAGACCAGCGCGTGCATCGATGCCCCTGTGGCACCCACCGGGTGTCCTTTTGATTTCAGACCACCGGACAGGTTGATAGGACAGTCGCTGTCCGGATCGTATTTACCACTCATGAAATCGTAACCGGCACGACCGGACTCGGACAGGCCGATGGCTTCGACGCAGAGAAGTTGGTTAATGGTAAAGCAGTCATGGACCTCCGCCAGATCGAGATCGTCCACGGTGGCACCCGCTTCCTTCAGCGCCAGGTCGACGGCGTGACGGGTGGCGCGAAGCTCATGCAGACGACCGATGCGCTCCTTGAGCATCATCCGGTCGGTCACATGGCCGATACCAGACAGTTCAACGGCGTGATTGAAGTTGGCTTTAGCGTTGTCGCTGGAAGTGAGCACCACTGCAGCGGCCCCGTCGGTAATCAGGGAGCAATCGTGCAGACGCAATGGCGGAGCGATCATCGGGTTGCTACCCTTGCCCGATTCCGGCAGGTTGAGGATCGCCTCGGCGGTAGTCAACTTGTTGATGTCCGGTATGCTACCGGGGCCAAAATGCGCCAGTGGATTCTGGATACCATTGCGATAGTTCAGGGCGCTGACATGGGCCAACATGATGCGCAGCTGCTCGGGAGAGAGCTCTTCTTTTTCCTGGTAAGCCTTACCCAGTTCAGCAAACAAACCGGGGAAGGTCATGCCCTTATTGCCTTCTTCCGGCCAGTAGGAGCAACAGGACAGCGCGTGGGTCACACCTGCGGTATCCAGGGTGTTCATCTTCTCGACACCGATCGCCAGCACATTTTTGAACCGACCAGAAGCCACCGCATAGGCGGCATTGTAAATGGCCAGGGAAGACGTGGCACAGGCGCCCTCGGTGCGAGTGGTGGGCTTGAAGAGTAACCCTTCTGGATCAATCTCCAGCGCCAGCGGCCCGACGTGCTCCTGGTTCACGAACAGAGATGGAGAGCAGGAACCGACCCAGATGGCATCGATGTCCTTTGCTTCCAATCCTGCATCGGCGATAGCACCCGCTCCCGCCTCTGTCAGCAATTCATAAAAGGATTTGAGGTCCTCGACTTCACCGGTTTCACGGTCGCGTTTGACGAACGCACCAAACTTGCTGTTATACGCACCAACAATACTAACCTTCACAATATATCCTCACTACTATTACAGACAGATGGTTAAAAGTTTCAGGCCCGGCGGGCAGGCGTGTAAAAAGTGTAGCCAAGACGGGAACGGTTCAGATCTTGCGACCCGCCGCCTCCCAGAAAACCTTGCGAATTTCTTTTTTCAGAACCTTGCCAACGGGACTGCGCGGCAGCTCATCCCAGAACAGAACCTGCTTGGGTGCCTTGACGCTACCCAGCTTGCTTTTGCAGTATTGAATAATCTCCTGTTCGTCCGGCGATTGGGATTTATCCTTTAATTCCACCACTGCGGTAACCTGCTCGCCCCATTTTTCATCGGGGATACCGATCACTGCGCAGTCCTTGATCGCCGAATGTCCCCAGAGCAACTGCTCGATTTCACTGGGGTAGACATTAAAGCCACCGGAAATGATCATATCCCGCTTGCGATCGACAATCGCCAGATAACCCTGCTCATCAAAAACGCCGATGTCTCCGGAGCGCTGCCAGCCACCCTCGCAGCGGATCGCTTCGGTAGCTTCAGGATTCCGGTAATAGGCCCGCATCAGCAGGTTGCCCCTGATGGCAATTTCCCCCTCCTGCCCCGGCTCGAGAAGGTTGCCCTCGTCATCCATGACGGCCACTTCGACGTGAGGCGATGTCTTGCCACAGGAACGCAGTATGGAAGGGTTGTTGCCATCCAGCGCCAGCACGTGATCTTCGGCGGAGAGGAAGGTACAGAGCATCGGCGCTTCAGCCTGACCGTAGGTCTGCACCATCACCGGCCCGAAAACGTCAATGGCTTCCTTGAGCTTTTCCACCGACATCGGCGCAGCCGCATACCAGAAATAACGCAGGCTGCTGTAATCCCAGGCTTTCACCCGGGGATGGGCCAGGAGCATGTAGATCGCGGTGGGCGGCATGAACAGGTGGGTGACCCGATGGGTTTCGATAGTGGCCAGCAGTCTCTCCGGCACCATGCCCTCCATCACGACGACGTTGGCTCCCTGACGAATCACTTCGAAAGCGGCAATACCGGCGGCATGGGTCATGGGAGCCGCCACCAGATAGCAGGCGGGAATCTCAGGCAACGGCATCAATTCATTCTGAATCGCCGAAAGCGTATCCCAGGTGAGACTTCCCCACTCCGCTAGCTTGGAGTCGCCAGTGGTGCCCCCCGTAGCAAACAGGTTGACCAGCCCTGCCCCGTCATCCACACCGTTTTCCGAATCGACGACCGATGCCTGACCGGAAAGCGCACGAAGATCAATACCGGCGACACGCTGGCCATTGAGTTCAATGAGCTGATCATCGGGAAAAGTGTCGGACAGTTCAGGAAAAGCGGTGGCGACGCTGTCGTCCACAAAGAGTTTTACCGCACCGGATTTTTCAATCAATTTGCGGTTGGCCTCAAAGGTGTTGCGCATGTTCAGCGGCAACCAGACAGCACCCGCCCGGGAAATGGCGAAGATGCAGCAGAAGGCCGCCACGGAATTGGGGGCGTAGGTAGCGACGATGTCCTGTCGCTTCACCCCCCGTTCCTTTAACAACGCGGCAATCTTGACCGAGGCATCGACCATTTGCCGATAGCTCAGCGACAGATCATTGTCCAGATCGACAAACTTCGCTTTCTCTGAGGACAGGGCAGGACTCTGATCGAGAAAATCGACTAGACGCATGATGGGCCTCGTTTACGGCTGAATCGGGTTAACCCTTCAGGCTAGACAGGGTATCAAGAACCAACTCGGGCTTCGCGTCCGGCGGAATAGTCAGGTAATAAAACCCCTCCACCGATGGCAGCGATTGGCCCGCCTGGTCGCCCCATAGCAGGTCGGTCACTTCAACACCTTTAGATTTGGCCCCCAACGGCGATGTGGCCGGGGCAATGGTAAAGGCCAGATCCGCGGGCACATCGAAATCGGCATCCGCTGCAGGCAGGTACAGTCCCACCGACCAGCGATAGTGTTTCGCCACGTTATAGATGGGTTGATACCAGGCCAGTTCAGCACCGCTGGCAGGCATCAGAGAGGTTTCCTCTACCAGCAACAAACCAGACAGTTCGGTTTCGCTGAAATAGCGCAGGAAATCAGCCACGTACATCGCTGCCGTATCGACGCTCATTTCATCCGGCTCGGCAATCTCGCCGTTGGCGGCCTGATGGGCTTTGACCAGCAGGGCACGGGGCGATGGCATGACCATAACCAGCGGTGTTGAACTGCTGTAGTTGTTAGCCAGCGCTGTGATGACCTCTGCCAGCAATTCGCGGGGGGCGTAGGCCTCCAGCATGGCTTTCAGCGCAGCGGTGACCCGCCGTTTGCCCGCCATGGCCGGCAACGCCTCGGCGTCTTCCCTGATCCAGTGCTGAAACAGGTCCCAGACATCGATAACGACCACCTGGGCTTTTACCAGACCGTGAGCCTGGCGATAAAACGACATATAAGCAGCGGGGTTGGTCCAGGGATTTTCATCCTTGCCCAGCAGCAGCTTTTTGGTGTAATCGTTGAAATTAATCCAAAGCCGGGGGGTTTCCCCCCCGGCTGCCAGATAGGACGCAAGATCCAGAGCCATACTATTTCCTCTCGTTCTCGGGCGGGAGACCAGCGTCTTTTCTGACGGCTGCAAGTTTGGCTTCCAGTTCGGCAATTCTCACATCCTTGGGGTTGACCATATAAATTGGTCCCGTATTTTTGGCATCGCGCTTGTCATGGATACTGCCCGCGTACACCGTGTCGATGTCACCGTTCCAGGCACCGTAGAATGGAATGTTCTCGGGCGGATGATCCTTGACATGTTTCTTGACGAACTCGGCATAGGGCACGCCCTGTTTTTTCCGCTGCTCGCGATACTGGGCACGCAGTTTTTCGGTAGTCTCGAGATCCACGGCCAGCGTGGTTTCGTTGAACTCCACCTTGTAGAGCTTTTTCGCCCACTCGGCAGAGATCAGGCCTTCCTCAATATCCATGATCACATAGGTGGGATCGCGTTCGAGGGGGTCGCCGTAACCACCACCGGTACCCTGGGAGATCATGTACAGCTCGCCGCGTTTGGAGATATCAAAACCCATACCCATGTGGTGGGTGGTGTATCTGGCATTCGGGAACGGTTGCTCATTCATGATTTCATGGATGCTGTGCTTGAACAGTTGCGGATTTTCCAACAGAACTTCGTAGACATCCACACCCTGTACTTTACACAGGGGATAGGAACCGCCGGCATAGCCACCGAACAGACCCTGGATGGTCGGCACCTTGGAACCCTGGGTCGTGGTCATAAAGCCCCACTGATCACTGTCCTTGGTGGCGGCAATCATGGTATAGCCCATACCACCACGATATTTGCCGGGGGCCTGGGTGTTGGCGGTCATTTTCTTGGATACCAACTGCAGGAACGGCACTTCCTCTTCGTTCATTTCCTGTTCACCGATGTCCGCCATGGTGGCAAAAATCGGAGACAGCGCGTGTTCACCATCGCGGTCCATGCGGGCACCACCGCCCATACCGTTCAGGTCGGCACAGATGTTGCCCAGGGTTTCACCGTGCTGGTTCAAACCGCCCCAGATGAAGGTGTTGATCATGTTGTGCCAGGGCGCCAGTACCCGGGTGTATTTGTCGGGACAGCTGTACAGGAACTTGGCGGTCGCATGCTGGGCCACCGTAAAGCTGTGGAAGATGGACATCAGGCTCTGGGAGTTCGGTGCTGCGTATGAACTGTCAACCAGCGTACCTTGCTGGGTGATGAACTCAACAGGCGACAGGCCCGCCTGACCGCGGGGCAGATCCGGCCAGACGTGATTCATAAATACCTGACCCACCATGCCTTTCATACCTTGCAACTGGGTGTTGATGGCACGGTTGGTCAACTCGGGGCTGGTACCTCTGTAGTCAAAGATCAGGCGATCACCCTTCTTGGTCACAGACAGGCAGACTTTCAGCAATGCATTTTCACGCAGGGTGCTGTCCATGATGGTCTGGGTACGCACGGTCATGTCGGGCCACTCGGAAATACGGCGACGGACTTCGGTCACGACACTTTCGTTGGTGTAGCGCAGACAGGCGGTCAGGGCATCCGGGCCATCGGCGGCCAGCACTTCCTTGATCCGCTTCTCAAGACGCATACAGGCAAACAGTTTTACCTTCATGTCCTCGTATTGCAGCTTCGGCTCGCGCACGGAGTTCTGCAGGAAAGTCAGCAGGTCCCGCTTGATTTCGTAGTTTTCCACCACTTTGAACGGCGACATTTTCAGGCCTTCGTCAAAGGAGGTTTCCGCCATGGAAGGCATACCGCCGGGCTCGATCGCACCATTCTCACCCTCGTGAACGGTGGACGCCACCCAACAGACCAACTTGCCTTCGTGGAAGACCGGCAGAATCATACTCTGGTCGGTGTTGTGCACGTTGCCGTAACGAGCATCGTTGTGGATGAAGCCATCACCTTCTTGAACACCCACAGTCTTTTCATCAACCCAGTTCTTGATGATGAACTTGATCGGGTGGTGAACCAGTGCGTTGAAAATCAATACCCCGCCGGCGCTGCCGATCGTGAGGTCGCCAGAGGCCGAGTAGATACCGGTGATGATGTCACCCCACTTGGCACCGGGGGCGGCACCCATCTGCTCAAGCATCTCAAAACCTTCCTCACAGGCAGACTGAAGCCGGTCGCGAATGGAGGCGATCTGGTTGAGGTCGGTATACTTGTCCATTGCCCTTTCTTCATCGGACGTGCGCGGCATGATGCTGTGGTCGCGCATGATCTCGGGATCGGGCCCCAGGAAAAGGGTAGTATCCTTGAGGAATTTCTCGATCAGCTCCTGATCTTGCAAAGCTGAATTGTTTGTTTCGTTATTCATAATCAAATACCCCTATATCCACTCAATTTTGTGCATCGGTGCGGAAGAACCATACGGCGCCCTGCTCGGCAGAGACATACTTCCAGCCCGGTTCAATCAAGTAGGTTGTTACGTCCGAGGCCACGATACCGGGGCCCACGATTTCTGTTCCCGGAGGGATGTCATTCTTGTGCCAGACCGGTGTCTCGGTTGCCTTGGCGCCCGTGCTGACAAAGTAGCAGGTGCGTTTGGCAATCGGCTCCGGCGGTGCAGAGCGCTCACTTTCGGGAATCGGCTTGATGTGTTTGAAGTGCACGGTGTCGTGTTCCACATAGGACGCCACACGGATGGTATTGATACGAATACCCGCTTCCGGCGCCTGGCTACCTTCACCAAAGCGTTTGCCGTAGTCCTCGGAGAACTGTTGCAGGATATTCATGACATCCATGGCAGATTCCAGGGTGTGCTTGGGCACCACCACGGTGGTCTGCACCAGCTGGTTACCGTAGCGCATATCCAGCTCGAGCGAATAGCGGATGTCATCCAGCTTCATGCCCTGGCGCAACAGGTCGTTCTGACCACGGGCACTCAGCTCGGCAACGATGTCGTTGAAACGCTTGTAATCGTCGAACACTTTGCGGGTGTTGTCATTGTATAGCACCATGAACAGTGACATTTCATGAATGTGCATCTGGTGCATATTGCCTGCACCCACTGCAGAGAAGACGGAACTCATGGGTGGTGCCAGGATTTTGTCAATGCTCAGATTGCTCGCAATACCACAGCAGTGCAGCGGACCGTTGCCACCATAGGCGAGCATGGTGAAGTCTTCAGGGTCATAACCGCGAACCCGCAACTCGGTGTGCAGACCGTTGGCCATGTTGCTGTCAACTTTTTCCTTGATCAGCAGTGCCGCTTCAATCGGCGAGACATCCAGGTCGTCACAGAGGGTTTCCTCAATGGCAAATACGGAACGCTTGGGGTTCAACGGAATATGGCCGCCGGCATAGTTGGTGGGATCGAGATAACCCAGCACCAGGTCGGCATCAGTGACAGTAGGACTCATGCCACCGCGGTCATAACAGGCGGGACCGGGGTCGGAGCCGGCACTTTTCGGACCGACGGCAACTGCGTTGTACATCCGGTCAAAGCTGGCGATGGAACCACCACCGGCGCCGAGGGTAACCAGGTGGACCATGGGCACAGACACCAGCCAGCGGTCGATAACCGGGTTGAAGTCATAGTGCTTGATGCCGCCTTCAACCACGATACCGATATCATAGGAGGTGCCGCCCATATCGGTGGCCACCACGCTGCCCAGATCGGCTTCTTTTGCCAGATGCTCTGCGGCACTGATACCGGAAACCGGACCGGAGTGAATGGTTTGCAGGGCGTCAGTGGAGTTCAACTGCGCCATACCACCGGAGTTGTGGATTACCAACATCGGCTTGTCGTACTTATTGGAACGCAGGTTTTGTTCCAGCTGACTCATGGCGTGATACATGGTGGAGTGCAGATAGCCATCCACAATCGCCGAGGTTGCGCGAACATATTCACCCTTCCGGCCAGCAACGCGGTGAGACAAGATTACAGGAATGGAACCCAGCAGATGCGAGGGATACTCATCCAGCAAAATCTGTTCAACACGCTTTTCGTGGGCGGGGTTCACGACAGAGTTGACCAGACAGACCACAATCGCCTGGGCACCCTTGTCCACCAGCTTTCTGATCTTGACGCGCACATCCGGCTCGTCCAGAGGCATAACCAGTTCGCCCTGGAAGCCGAGGCGTTCACGAACACCCTCAATCATGTGTGGCAGAACCAGCGGGGCAGGACGCTGGGCATCGGGCAGGTTCTGCTTGCCCAGCTCGTCGAGGCCTTCACCATAACCGCGACCGCGGCTGAGCGGCACCATCGCCTCGTAGCCCGCCGTCACCAGCATGCCGATACGGGGGCCTTTGTGCTCGATCAGGGCATTGGTGCCCAGCGTAGTGGCGTAGCGAACCGAATCCACTCCAGAAAGGATACTTTCCATGGTGAGACCGAGTTCAGTGTATGCACTCTCCAAGGCTTCATTAAAACCGAGAGAGAGGTTTTGGTGGGTCGTCAACGCTTTGGTTTCAATGTACTTGTCATCCCAAACCACAAAGCAATCGGTAAACGTACCACCGATATCAACTGATATACGTTTCATAACCTTTTTCCTAAAACAGACCTAATTTATTCAATCACCAATCGACAAGCCCTATCAGTGCTTGTGGGTGTGACAGCGATCTACCAGAATATTGGGGCCTTTCACCGGCTCGAGAATCTCTTCGCGGTGGCTCCACTGTTCTTTCAGGGCATCAACGTCTACTTCCATATCATATAGCGGCATATGGTTGGGGAAGGTGTATTCAACCTCCACCTGGGTGCCACAGGACGGACAGTAAAATTCGTAGATGTTGACCCACTCCCTGTCGGGACAGAAGGTGAAACGGTATTTTTCAGGGTCAATAATCGACGGGTGAATATCCGCAGGATCGCGGTTATAGACCAGCAAACCCTCTTTGTAGTTGCCGCGGGCTGGAGCAACCACATGGTCACAGACCCGGCACTCCCAGTTTTCCGTATCCAGGTCAATACGGAGGTATTCAGTCATCAATACTTTCATTATTTGTCCCCCTTGGTCAGGCGGATATCGCCCAGTTCAGTCACCACGAATTCCCAACCTTCGCGAACCAGACAGGTAAAGAATTCTTCCTCAAGGATAGCCGGTCCTGTGCCGTGGGCACCCGGCTGCATATTATTCACTTCATAGACAGGCACATCATTCCAACCAGCGCCGCCAGCAAACAGTGAGCGGTTTTTGGTGGATTTGGCCTGGGCTCCTTTGGAAACACCGGCATGCTTGTTATCTTCGGTTTTCAGTTTTTTGCGCACTGAAACTTCAAGCGTCACATCGTCTGCTTTTGCCATGTCCTGCGGAATGGAAATGGTGTGTCCCAGTACATAAACGGACTCAACACCGGCTTTCTCTGCCACCAGTCTGGCGACAACCTCGTATTCACCCTTGGCGTAGCCTTCGGCAAACATGTCTCGCTCACCGCGCTCAACCAGTGCAGCATAGGCTGCTTCCAGCGCCTGCTGACGATTGCCGGTCAACACCGTGGAATAGCTCTGGCCGATGTCGCAGGAACCCATGCCAAAGGCGCTGAAGACCGCAGCCATTTTGGGTACAAATACGGTGGAGATACCGCAGTCTTCGGCGATACCACAGGCATTCATCGGACCGGCTCCACCGAAGGCGAGCAGGACGGTATCACTGTCAATGTCGCCAAAAGATTTCAGTTCGCCAGCAATTTTCTGCTCGAACGCATCGCGCAACTTGAGCAGGGCTTCATCCGCGGTAATTCCCAGCGGCGCAGCAATATTTTCTGCGATTGCCGTGCGAGCCCGTTCGAGATCGAGAGCCAGACCACCGCCAAAGAACGTGGACGGATCCAGTAGACCCAACAACAGGTTTACATCCGTGATCGTGGCATTCTTGCCACCGCGACCAAAACAGGCCGGACCAGGTACTGCGCCGACACTTTCCGGCCCTACCTGGATAGCCCCGTTTTTGACGGCGAGGATGGAGCTTCCGCCGACACCCGGGCTGGCAATTGCAGACAGCCCGAAGGAGATGGGAACACCTTCAACCGTACCGCGACGCTGCTCGTGCACGCTGTGGTCAATCACATGACCGATGTCCGTAGTGGTACCACCAACATCCATGGAGAGCACATTGGACAGGTTGTATTGCTTGCTGAAGGTTTTAACGCCCTCCATACCACCGCGTGGACCGGAGCTGTAGGTTTTTACGGCAATCGTTTTTGCGACGCGCGAGGCATCACCATCATTGCGGAAAATCAGCAGGGGGTTCTTGGTGCGATACTCGCGAAGGCGGTTTTCTGCGTTGTAGAGGAAGTTTTCCATCGCCGGGTGCAGGAATGAATTGATCATTGCAGTCCAGCCGCGGCGCTCAGTGGACACATCATCGGCCAGCTCACTGGCAAACAACATGGGTACAGCACCGAGCAGGTGACGGGGGTAATTGTCAAAAGCGATCCGTTTGAATTGTGCTTCGTACTCGTCAGCCTTCTCGGACTCAAAACAAACCACAATACGGTTGGCACCCACGGAAGTGAGACGGGTGATGACCGAAGTGGTATCCGCACCTTTTGATTCATCATCCACATCGGCCAATTCAACTTCAGAAACCCTGTCGCCAATCAGGAAGTCATAGAGCTCCGGATCCTGCTCACGCAAACGGGCGGGCAACGTAGAGCCCTTGTTGATGATCAAACCGAGTCGTGGACCTTTACGTTCAACAATGGCATTGGTTCCCTGCGTGGTTGAATAGCGGATATGATCCACTTCAGCCAACAACCGGGCGACATTTTCTTCTCCGTATACTGCCTTGGAAGCAGACCGCAGACCATCAAAAAAACACTTACTCAAATCGTAAGGTGTTGTCAGAGTTTTGGTCTTGTAGAAGTTGTTTTCTGTCAGCACACAGATATCTGTGAGCGTACCGCCATTATCGATATTTATTAGCATTCCCATATCGAGTTACCTTAGTTCTTTTACTAGCCGAGAATAGTTAGGGTTATAAACTTCACCAGAATGTGACCAATAAAAATAGCCACCATCTGGAGAGCTCCATTACTTATGCAATAGACATACCAACTTATTATTGGTGAGAGCATGAATTATATCTATTTGTTTTATATTAAAAATTCATGTCTCACTTGATTGTGCAACAGACCACCTGACCTGTCCGGAAATCAATCACCTGTTTTAATTCACTATGGATTACGCCCAACAGGCTTTCTAAAAAGGAACCTGTCAGGCAACGGTGTCGACTCAACCATCGAACCCGTCAAATCAGTATAGTAACTATAGAGCGCCTTGAACAACTCTACTCGGAAACCACCCCTTCGAACCCCGGCCCCATAGTCGCTGGCCCGACATCAGGCCGAGTAATACTCAATGTAAAACTGCACGTCTCCCATTGCCGAACTGAGACTGTGCGTGAGATCGGGAGCCATGACCCCAGCAAAGCCCTTGTCGAGTAGAAAACCACGGCTGGCAGGCACGCCTGGCTCAATAACGAACTGCAACATACCCTCTTTGACCACAACCCTGGCCCATACCCCGGGCTCCGTAGAGAGGCCACCCTGCCATTCGCTCGGCATATCCGAACGCTGATACACCGGGGTGGTTTCGACCAACGTCATTCCATCGGGGATTTTAGGCATATCGCAGTCCACACACTCAACACTGTCACCAATATGTTCCTGTCGTCCCTTGCCGGTGCCAATCCAGCGGCACTCCATGTAGGGAGGATTGTGCTTCATCTGCAATTCGTGACCACATTCCAGCTCCGCCACCCACTCCTGAAAGCGGTCCAGGTGAAAACCCTCTATGACTCTCTGCATAACATCAAACCTGCGATTAACTGATACACCGTACACGCCGAATAGTTTTCAACGCCCAATACCAGTATAGGGATCACTGTGGTTTCTTGCAGGCCGCATGGAAAGTTTTGTCGACAATAATCCTGCAATCCCCCGCCCCAAACTGGCAGCACTGGAACTTGTGGCACTGCCTGTCTGGCACTACGCTATAGAGTGGTTTTCCATTGTTATTTATTTGGATATAACTCTTGTTTAGGTCGGAGGTATGAAGGGATGAAATATTTAATGATCCTTTATGTAGCTGCATCGATAGCCGTGACGGGCTGTTCACCAGGCGACGCTTCAGAATCAGAACAGGAAATATCGGCTAATGGTTTTTCTCCGTATGTCGATGAGCAGGGAAACATTAGCCGGCCAGATAATTTTCGTGAAAACTGGGTTCATCTCGGTACCTGGTTTGTGAAGGAGGATGATCATGCAAGTGGCCCCGGTGTTCACGATGTCTACGCTACACCTGAATCCGTTAAAGGATTCAAGAAAAACGGTCAATGGCCCGATGCTACAGTGTTGATAAAAGCCGTTTCCGGAATTGAGGAGAAGCAGCTATCTACAGGAAATGCACAATGGGCCGGCGATACCGGTGTCTGGTTTGTGATGGTGCGCGACCGGGAAAACCGATTTCCGGACAACAAGGCCTGGGGCGAAGGCTGGGGTTGGGCTTTATTCAAGGCAGATGCGCCCAAAAAGAATGTAACAACCACCTGGCATGGCGAAGGGTTCAATAATTGTTTTGGCTGCCATGTGCCGGTTAAAAGTACCGAATGGGTTTATATCGACGGCTATCCCACCGTGAGGGATTTCGCACGCTATCCGGAACTGGACGGCCCTTCAGAATAGCAACCCACTAGAAAACCGATAGCCAGCGAGGGCTAATAATATTCGTAGCACTGCGGCCGATTCAAACGCTCATTTGTCAGTCGCTGGCGCATTCAAAGTGAATTTATGGGTTTTACTCGACACACAGATCGAGGATGTCTGCACCTACCTGTCAGACAAAAATCACGAGATCACATCGGGGCTAAGCGAAGAAGAATTGTCACTATTTGAGACAAACGCCAAGCTAAGTTTCTACACTGTCTTCAACAGGTTTCTGCTTGCCTCCGGCATTCTCGTATTAATACTGGCATTGGCACTGTTATATTTCACTCGCCAATATGCCACACAGCAGAAGCAACAAAACCGCCCGCCCACATCAGCAGTACTTACCCGTATCTATGGAGCCATTATGAAAACCTATACCGTCCACTGCAGCTGTAACCGCATCGAATTGTCTCTATGCGGCGAGCCCAGGGCGCGGGTCATTTGCCACTGTATCGACTGCCGGGAATTGCTTGACGGCCCGTTTTATCCGGTCACCGTGTGGACTGATCAAACTGCTTCCATCACCCATGGCGAAAGCAACCTCAGCATCTACAAACACCCCAGGCTGAAAATGAAAAAGTATTTCTGCACCAACTGCGGAGAAGTGCTGTTCAACACCAACAGCGTGGACTGGCGGGCTGTTCCCCAGTGGCTGATCGCCAAGAACCACAACAACCAACTGCCCCGGGAATTAACCGCCGTGACACATGTTTTCTATGAACAGCGCATTATTGATGTCAGCGACAATCTGCCCAAGCACTTGCGCGGCTTTAGCAGCCCGCCCTTTGAAGGCTGAAGATAGCGCCGGCGCCCAAAACGGTCAAGCCGTTTTGTCGAAGGGGTATTCTCATCCATGTCTCCTGACACCCACCCATAAAAAACCCGGCATAAAGCCGGGATTTTTATGGGTGGCGGTGAGGGAGGGATTCGAACCCTCGATAGGGGATTAGCCTATACTCCCTTAGCAGGGGAGCGCCTTCAGCCACTCGGCCACCTCACCAGTTATCGTTTATCTTCTTCTGTCTATCATGTATTGGTAAGGGCGCTCCCCGGTCGCGCGTTGCTTCGGGCTTTCGCCCTCGCCCCTGCGGGGTCGACCTGTGGTCGCCCAAGTTGTTGTCACAACTTGTCAGTCGCTCGGCCACCTCACCATACTATTGAAACGACGATAAATGCCGCCTCGCAAAAGTGGCGGCATGATAACATACCAAATGGAAAATCAAAGCGGGCAAAGGTTATTGATCTTCGTCTTTTTCCTGCTGAATCCGCTGGTAAATCTCTTCCCTGTGAACGGAAACTTCTTTGGGTGCATCCACACCCAGACGCACCTGATTGCCCTTGACTCCGAGCACGGTGACACTGACATCGTCACCAATAATGAGGGTTTCCCCGACGCGACGCGTGAGAATTAACATGGTTTAGCTCCTGTATACTGCCAAATACCAACGTCTATGCTGGCTTTCCTGGTTTAACCACGCATTGTTATTGTTATTCAGCGGGCCACCTCCCTGATGGATAATGCTTCCACAGTCGGGCAGGCGGAACTATACCAACCATTCCATATTGCGGTAAATAGTCTTTTGCTCACTCCTCCCTGTCAGACTCTTCCAGCTCGAAGGCACTGTGCAGGGCACGCACAGCCAACTCGAGATATTTTTCATCGATAACGACGGTAATTTTAATTTCCGAAGTACTGATCATCTGAATGTTGATATTTTCCTGCGCCAGCGCTTCAAACATCTTGGCGGCGACACCCGCATGAGAGCGCATCCCGACGCCAACCAAAGCAAGCTTGGCAATGCTGGCATTTGTATCTACTTGAGTGGCACCCAGTTCTACAGCAATACGTTCAAGGATGTCTTTCGCTTTTGCCAGTTCATTGCGATGGACGGTAAACGTCAGGGATGCGGTATTGTCATGTGCCACATTCTGCACAATCACATCGACCTCAATATTCGCGCGACCTACTGCGCCAAGGACTTTGGAGGCGATCCCGGGCACGTCGGGTATACCGCGGATGGTCAGCTTGGCTTCATCGCGGTTAAATGCGATGCCAGAAACAACCGGTTTTTCCATATCGTCGTCGTCCTCCAGGGTAATCAATGTACCGGGGCCATCCTCAAAGCTAGATAGCACTCGCAGCGGGACTTTGTATTTTCCAGCAAACTCAACCGAACGTATCTGCAATACCTTGGACCCCTGGCTGGCCATCTCCAGCATTTCTTCAAAGGTGATTCGGTCGAGCCGTCGCGCATTGGCGACCACACGTGGATCTGTGGTGTAAACACCGTCCACATCGGTATAAATCTGGCACTCGTCTGCTTTCAGGGCTGCGGCGAGAGCCACTGCGGTTGTATCGGAACCACCGCGACCCAACGTTGTAATATTGCCATTTTCATCGACGCCCTGAAAACCGGCCACCACGACCACCCGGCCAGCCGAGAGATCCTGCTGCATACGGTGCGCGTCAATTTCCTGAATGCGAGCCTTGGAATGAGCGTCATCCGTGAGGATACGCACCTGACCACCGGTATAGGAGCGTGCATCACAACCCAGCTTATGAAGGGCGATGGTCAGCAGCGCAATGGTGACCTGCTCACCCGTGGAAACCAGAACATCCATCTCTCGCGCACTGGGTTCGGCCTCAATCTCTCTGGCCAACCGAATCAGGCGATTGGTTTCGCCACTCATGGCAGAAACCACCACCACCACGCTATCGCCGCGATTGCGGAAAGCATGGACTTTCTCGGCGACCGCCTGAATACGCTCTATGGTGCCGACCGATGTGCCACCGTATTTTTGAACAATCAGACTCATGACAACTCTACAGTTCTTGCCGCCGGAAATGGGCGGCAATTAAACACCAAATAATTGACAAAGTTAACAGATAATATGGCGTGCACGCACTCAGCCGGAAAGCTGTTGCTGCACCCACTCGGCCGCTGATTTCAGTGCCGACGGGAGCGCATGCACATCTGTACCACCACCCTGCGCCATGTCCGGACGACCACCGCCTTTTCCACCCAAATCAACGGCGACACGCTGCACCAGGTCACCCGCTTTCAGACGGCCCGTCACCTCAGGCGTCACACCGGCTACCAGGGCAACCTTCCCGTCGTTCACCGCAGCCAGCAGAATGACCGAGGTACCCAGCTTGTTCTTCAATTGATCCACGGTATCCCGCAGGGATTTCGGATCTGCACCCTTGATATCAGCCAGCAAAACCTGAACACCGTTGATCGTTATCGCCTGACCGACCAGGTCGCTGCCCGCACTACTGGCCAGCCGCCCCTTCAGCTGGGCATTTTCCTTTTCCAGCGCTTTCATGTCGGCACAGAGCGCACCCACCTTTTGGGCGGCATTCGCCGGACGGGCTTTGACGAGCTCGGCAATCTGTTCCAACTGGACTTCCAGCTCATCCAGGTAAGTCAGTGCCTGTGCGCCGGTCACGGCCTCAATACGGCGCACACCGGAGGCAATGCCGGTTTCACTGACGATCTTGAGCAAACCGATATCACCGGTGCGCAACACGTGGGTTCCACCGCAGAGCTCGACAGAAAAACCAGCCCCCATGGTCAGAACACGAACCTGATCACCGTATTTCTCACCAAACAGGGCCATCGCACCTTTCTGTCTGGCGGTCTCCATATCGCAGATTTCTGTTTGCACCAGACTGTTGATGCGAATTTCTTCGTTGACCCGCCGCTCAATGGTTTTCAGCTGTTTTGCGTCGATCGCCTCGGGATGGCTGAAATCAAACCGCAGCCGCCTGCTGTCCACCAGCGAACCTTTTTGGGTGACGTGATCGCCGAGAATTTCTCGCAGTGCAGCGTGTAACAGGTGAGTAGCAGAGTGGTTGAGCGCAGTTGCAGCGCGAACCGCGTTGTCGACCCGCGCTTCCAGTGGTTGCCCTTCAGTGATCGTGCCCGACAACAGCGTACCAATGTGCAGATAGTGGCCGCCCTGTTTCTGACAATCACGCACTTCAAATTCGACACCCTCGGCGAGCAGGTAACCGCTGTCGCCAGCCTGGCCGCCGGACTCGGCATAGAAAGGGGTCTGATCGAGCACAACAATGCCCTCCTCCCCGGCAGAAAGCTGACTGACCGGAGCCCCCTCCCTCAGCAATGCCCGAACCTCACCCTTACCAGCGAGGTTGTCGTACCCGGTAAAGGCCGTGGCGCCATCCAATGCCAGCGAATGACTGTAATCCACCTTGAAGGCACCGGCGCTGCGCGCCCGCTGGCGCTGCTGCTCCATGGCTGCTTCATAACTGGCCATATCCAGTGACAATCCGCGTTCCCGGGCAATGTCATTGGTCAGGTCCACCGGGAAACCAAACGTGTCGTACAGGGTAAAGATCAGCTCTCCCGGAATCACATCACCCTGCAAATCATTGAGGGCCGATTCGAGCAGAGCCATGCCTTTATCCAGGGTCTTCTCAAACTGACGTTCTTCTGCCAGCAAGACCTTCTCAACCTGGGCCTGGGCTCTGGCCAATTCCGGGTAGGCATCGCCCATTTCGGCGACCAGCGACGCCACCAGCTTGTGGAAAAACAGACTTGTCTGACCCAGTTTATGGCCATGACGAACGGCGCGGCGAATAATCCGTCGCAGTACGTAGCCACGCCCTTCGTTGGCCGGGAGCACACCATCCACAATCAGAAAACTGCAGGAGCGAATGTGATCAGCAATGACTCTCAACGACTTGTTTTCCAGGTCACGGGTGCCAGTCACCTCTGCAGCAGCCCTCAACAATGCCTGGAACAGATCGATGTCGTAGTTGCTGTGCACACCCTGCATCACGGCAGCAATGCGCTCCAACCCCATGCCGGTGTCGATGGAGGGTTTTGGCAAAGGCGTCTGGTGCCCGTCGGCACTGCGCTCAAACTGCATGAAAACCAGATTCCAGATTTCGATGTAGCGATCCAGATCGTCATTTTCGCTGCCGGGGGGGCCGCCGGGCACATCCGGGCCATGGTCGTAGAAAATTTCCGAACTCGGTCCACAGGGGCCGGTGTCGCCCATCTGCCAGAAGTTATCTTCGTCGAGGCGCGAGAATCGTTCAGGACTGACAGCCACCTCATTCAGCCAGATGTCCGCCGCTTCATCATCGGAGATATGCACGGTGATCCACAGGCGTTCTTGCGGCAACCCGAGCACCTCAGTGAGGAACGACCATGCAAAACGGATGGCATCGCGCTTGAAATAGTCGCCAAAGCTGAAGTTGCCCAGCATTTCAAAAAAGGTGTGGTGACGTGCGGTGTAGCCCACGTTTTCCAGGTCGTTGTGTTTGCCCCCCGCCCTGACACAGCGCTGCGACGAAGCGGCACGACTGTATGGACGCTGGTCGACGCCCAGAAAGACATCCTTGAACTGCACCATCCCGGCATTGGTAAACAGCAATGTCGGGTCATTGCCGGGTACCAGACTACTACTGGGCACAACAGTATGTCCCTGGCTGGCAAAATACTTCAGGAAAGCATCACGTATTTCAGCACTTTTCATAAACAAGCAGGTTCCATAACCCTGACTGGGGGTCGGTTAATCAATCGTGTGCGGGCAATCGTCAGAATCCGAGTTCAGCCTCGGAAAATGCTTTATTGCCAAGAATATGCAAATGGAGGTGGAACACCGTCTGACCAGCTCCTTCGCCATTGTTAATCACTACCCTGAAGGCATCACCAATACCGGCTTTGCGGGCAATCTCCCCCACCGCCAGCATGAGATGACCGAGGATTTTCTGATCCTCCGGAGAAGCATCGACCAGTCGGGGAATGGGTTTCCGTGGAATCACCAGCAGATGCGTAGGCGCCTTGGGGGCAATATCATTGATGGCGATACAAAGCTCGTCTTCATAGACGATGTCGGCAGGAATATCGCCCTTGATAATTCGGCTGAAGATGGTTTCTTCTGACATGGTTTGTTGACCTCCGGCTAGTGAGTGTCACCGAGTTTTTCGTCGGTGCTGAGTGGGCGGGCCTCACTTTCCAGCATCACCGGGATACCATCGCGAATCGGGTAGGCCAGACCGCTGGCCCGGCAGACAAGCTCGTCTTTTTCCCTGTCATATTCCAGTGATCCCTTACTCACCGGGCAGACCAGAATACTGAGTAGTTTTTTATCAATCATCACGAATCCGGAGCGTAGCGAAAGTTGCAAGGAAGAAGTTTAAGGGAAAGGCGGCCCCAAGACTACGCCTGTGGTATCGGGATTCGGTATCCGGTTACATTACTTTGCTGCGGGAAACTGGTCCAGAACCAGCGCCGGGTCGAGACGGACATCGAACCAGTTGATCCGCCAGTCCAGATGCGGGCCAGTGGCACGACCGGTCGCTCCGACACGGGCAATCGGGTCACTGGGGGTCACTTGCTGCCCCTCTTCAACCAGCAGCTCGCTGAGGTGGATGAAGGTGGAACTGATACCGTAACCGTGATCGATCAACAGGGTGCCACCGGAATAAAACATATCGCGGTGCACCAGCGTCACGACACCCGGTGCCGGGGCAAAAACCTCAGTACCAGTGGGAGCGGCGATATCCAGACCGTAGTGAGGGTTTCCCGGCGTACCGTTGTAAACCCTGCGGCTTCCATAGACGCCGGTGATAGGCCCTTCAAGGGGTTTGACAAAGCCTGTCAGAAAATCTGTTCGCTTATCGTCCACGGTTCTCGCCTCACGCACCAGGGCCGCCTCCCGTCGAATTCGCTCCAGCACCTCAGGCGGCGGTGTGACGGTCTTCTGTGGGACACCCTCCACACGCTGCTCGCGATAAACTCTCTGCGCCACAGCGTAACTGTAGGTCACCACTTCATTACCGCCCTTGGTGTGGGTGAGCTTGATTTCTGCCGGAGTATCCCGGCCAAGCCCAAATACAAACAGGCCCTGATCATCCACCCTGACAGGACGGCCCATGACCTCAATCTGCTCGCCGGGCGTCACCCGGCCGATCAGCATGCCACCCTGCACCAGCTCGCCTTGAAGCTCCAGCGAAAAGGACCCCATCGGCAGCAGACATATCAGCAGAACAAGCGGCCGACGACATAGGGACAGACATCTCAATAACATGATCGACTCGTGTTGGGTTAGCAGTAATGACAATATCAGGGATAGGGTTCGAGCGATTTAACCTTACACCGATCACCGGTTTGCAGCACTCTGATTGAGTGGGAATCCGCACAAAATTTATCATTTTGCGCCGTGTGAACGAAACCGTACTGTTCGACACCCTGGCAGTCGCCATGGAAACGCATCAGCACTTTTTTACCACCGGCCAACTCAAGTACCGCCGCGTGGGAATTCAGCACGTAAAAATAATGGACCAGCTTACTGTTCAGGCAGCCATCCACAATCCCCCAGAGGGCCAGTTCAGCATCAGTAACCATTTCCGGTTTTGCCTGCTGCCCGGTTTTCGAGGCACCATACCGGTGCCACTCTGCAGCCAGAAGTTGTTGAGGCCCGAAGGCCAGGACGACCCAGAATATGGTCCAACGCTTCCACGATTTCACTTCAACACCCCGACTAAAATGGTTCAAACCTGCCTGTTAGATTGTATCCCGGCGCCTCCGTTCCTGAGAGCATGTATTTAATTCTATGGGTGCTATGATAGCCCGTATTCACCCCGGGAGTTCAAGTAGTAGCCATGCACCTCCAGCTGCCCGACTTTTGCCCACCACCCGGTTTGCGCAATGCACACATCCAGAGCCTGCTCAGCAACGCAGGTCCCAGACAATGGCTGGTTAACAATCGGTGTCTCGCCATGAGAGCACGCAGCAAGACCTTGCTACTCAACGGCTCACACGATGGTCAGGCAGTAAAACTATTGGCAGCGTTTGATCGGGCAGATCGCGACAATAATAAACTGGCTGTGTTATTGCATGGCTGGGAGGGCAGCGGAGAGTCCACCTATATACTTTCCGCCGCCCACTATCTTTACCAACGCGGTTTCAATGTGCTGAGACTCAACCTTCGCGACCACGGTGGGAGCCTGCATCTCAACAGCGGGACGTTCAACTCCACCCTGTCCGAGGAAGTTGCCACCGCCATCATGGATTTTTTGCGTCAGCAACCCCACCATCACTGCTCCCTGGCAGGCTACTCGCTGGGCGGCAACTTTGCCCTGCGCATTGCCGCCGATGTCGGCACCGAGATACCGCTGTCGTCAGTAGTGGCCATCTGCCCACCTGTGGACCCAGCACATGCCATGGAACGCATTATGGACGGCCCGGTTTACCGCAACCATTTCTTTGACAAGTGGACCCGTTCACTGGAGAAAAAACTGCATTTTTTCCCCGAGCTGCTGGATGACAAATCACTGCCGCATTTCTCGTCACTGGTCGCCCTGAATGACTACTTTGTGCCCACCTTCACTCCCTTCAGGGATGCCAGCGAATACTTTTCGGCCTACGCACTGAGCGGCGACAGGTTGTCCAGCCTCAGCGTGCCGGCCTACCTTATCACCAGTGAGGATGATCCGATTGTGCCGGTTACCGATTTGGAAAAAATTCACCGCCCCGATGCACTCGCGTTCGTGGTGACGGCATTGGGTGGACACTGTGGTTTCGTTGAAAATTACCGGTTGGATTGCTGGATCGATCGCTGTCTGGCTGAAATTTTCAGCCATCATCCGTTTCATTATCAGTAAAGCAGGCCTGAATCTGTTCAGCACTGAACCCGCGGTACTGGAGAAAACGGCTGCGCCTGGCGCGCTCGGCAAAACTGGTGCAGGGCTGACGCCCGTATTTCTTATGCATCACCTGAACGGCCAGTTCAAACCAGTCTTCATCGCAAACGGCAATCGTCTGCTCGGCCAGGGACGTATCGACCCCGCGCTGCTGTAGTGCCTGACGAATCCGATAGGGCCCCTGCCCACGGTGAATAAGCGCGCAAACATAGGACTCAGCAAAACGCTGGTCAGATTGCAGGTTGTCCCGCGTCAGCCCCGCCAACACCGGCTCTACCAGCGGGGCGTGCTCGGGAAACTTCTCCACCAGCTTGGCCTGCAATTCATGGGCGGAGTGCTCACGACGGGCCAGCAGATCCATGGCCCGGTGGCGAATCAAACGCTGCGGGTCCAATTCGTCGGGTTTCTTCAAGGCGACCGCTCCTCCGGCGGCAGCGCAACCGGCGGCTCGACATCCGGAACGGTCCGGGTGACGGGCTTCTCGACCATGCCCAGCCATTCACCAATCTTGCGAAAAATCTTTTTAATCAGTCGCCATAACTTCGGCAACAACCAGATCACCAGTGCAATAAACAGCACCATCAGACAGAGAAACAATACCGGGTGATTAAACATTGTCCACAGTCCTCCCAACACCAGCAGGTCTTCACTGATGGATGCGGTCCAGTTGCTGACGGGTTCAGGAGACGTATTGATCACCGCCCGGGTGGAGGCCTTGGTGAGATGGCTGGCACCGGCCAGAGTACCCCCCATCAACCCCGCCGCAATTTCCAGCGCCGGCGTGACATCGCCGACCGCCCCCGCGGCCAGCATGGCCCCGGCGGGTATGCGGATGAAGGTATGCAGGGTATCCCAGCCGGTATCTACCCCCGGCACTTTGTCCGCGATAAATTCAATCACATACATGACGCCGGCGGCCATAATCACCATAGGACTCTGCACCACAGCCAACTCTGCGGGCAACTGGATATTGCCGGTGGCCCCCGCTATCCCCAATACCAGCACCAGCGCATACAAATTGATACCGCTGGCCCAGCCAACCCCTGCTGTCAGGGCAATCACGCTGATCAGCTCCTGATAACTATCCATTGATCTACTCCTGCCGGACGAATCCGGTGGTTGACTATTTCATTGTTAAAAGCACTGCCCAGTCGACCCAACGGTCAACGCCGAAATGGTATTAACAACAGGGACCACAACCCCTCATCCTTTGTCTGATCCACACCAATCGGCATGGCCGGTTCGCGAACCTTGTCCGACCGACTGGCAAACAGGCGATCCCAGAAGCTGAATATAGCCCCATAATTACTGTCCGTGTCGCGCTGGTCAATATGGTGGTGCACCCAATGAATAGAGGGCGTCACGATCACCAACGAGAGCCACTTTTCCAGATTCGCGGGCAGCCGGATATTGGAATGGTGAAAACCCGCCATTGCCAGCACCAGGGATTCAAAAAGAATTACCGAGAGCAACGGGAACCCGACCAACAGAATAACGGTACCACGCACCAGTGCCGACAATACCACCTCACCGAAATGAAACCGCACAGCTGAGGTCACGTCCAGCCACTGATCGAGGTGATGAACCCGATGGAAACGCCATAACAGAGGTAAGCGATGATTGGCGCGGTGCCACCAGTAAATCCACAGATCCAGCAACAGGATATCCAATGCAATGCCCCAGCCATCCCCCGGCCAAACAGTTCGCCAATCCGCCGCGCTCTGGTTCACGGCAAACAGCGTAATAGGCAGGACGATCAGCGGCGATAGGGCACTGTTACAGAGCCACAGCGAGAGATTTTTACCGAGCCGACGGGGAGTAGCGATGACGTCGGGCCGTTGCGCAGCGGGCCATTTTCGTTCAGAGACAAACAGAAGCAGCAGAAACCCCAGCACCAGAATACTTTTATAGAAAACCAGCTCTGATATATCCATCAATTGTTTTACCGTCCCATCGGGGGGAACCTTTCCGGAGAGTCGCGAGCGCGCCCCTCACCATCAAACTGATATTGAATCAGGAAATCCAGATGGCCACAAAAAAACCGCATCAGGTTCCGGATGCGGTTTTTTTACCTCCTGCGACCAGCTGTTCACAGCGGTCAGTTTTGAATCTCTTCCGTTTCTGCAGGATCCGCTGGCAGCTCCTGTTTTGGAGGTTTGGCCGGGGCCATTAACTGCTGACGGATTTTCTGTTCAACCTCAGCGGCAATTTCCGGATTTTCCTTCAAATACTCGCAGGCATTCGCTTTTCCCTGTCCAATTTTGGTGCCGTTATAGGCATACCAGGCACCCGCCTTGTCAATCAGGCCACACTTGACCCCCAGATCAACCACTTCACCCAGATGGTTGATGCCCTCACCGTATAAAATCTGGAATTCACACTGCTTGAACGGAGGAGATACCTTGTTTTTAACCACCTTCACGCGGGTTTCATTACCCACCACTTCTTCGCCTTCCTTGACGGCACCGATACGCCGAATATCCAGTCGCACCGAGGAGTAAAATTTAAGGGCATTCCCGCCCGTGGTGGTTTCCGGATTGCCAAACATCACCCCGATCTTCATTCTGATCTGGTTAATAAAGATCACCAGACAGTTGGCTTGCTTGATATTGCTGGTCAGCTTGCGCAGTGCCTGGGACATCAAACGGGCCTGCAAGCCCACATGGTGATCGCCCATTTCACCTTCGATTTCTGCACGGGGCGTCAGGGCCGCCACCGAATCCACCACCAGCACATCAATGGCTCCTGAACGCACCAGCATATCGGTGACCTCCAGAGCCTGTTCGCCGGTATCCGGCTGGGAGACAATCAGGTCATCCACATTGACACCCAGTTTTTCAGCGTAGTCTGGATCCAGCGCATGTTCCGCATCCACAAAAGCACAGGTGCCGCCTTTCTTTTGCGCCTCGGCAATCACCTGAAGCGTCAACGTGGTTTTACCGGAGGATTCCGGTCCATAAATTTCCACCACACGACCCTTCGGCAGACCACCAATGCCCAATGCGATATCCAGACCCAGCGACCCGGTTGAGATAGATGGCATGACCACATGTTCCCGGTCGCCCATCCGCATGACAGTTCCCTTGCCAAATTGCCGCTCGATCTGACCGAGCGCCGCCTGCAGCGCTTTTTCCTTGTTTGGATCCATGAAAGGTCTCCTTTGCTATCTTCTGTGTAGAGAATGGCGCTAGCTTAACCCAACGCAAAACCACTGTATAGTCATACAGTATTTAATTATCCAACAACTCAATTAATCCCAGCAATGCCTGCTGTACGGCGGCCGCTCTGGCCGCCACACGATCACCGGGAAACCTGAAACAGCGGGCGATCGGGGAACCATCGCGAAGCATCCAGCAGAACCAGACCGTCCCCACCGGTTTCGCCTCGGTGCCACCATCCGGCCCCGCCACCCCGCTCACCGCCACACTGATATCAGCATCGGCAAGGGCCAGGACAGCCCGGGCCATTTCGACCACCACCGCTTCACTCACTGCGCCCTCAGTGGCGAGCACGTCGGGAGAGACACCTAGCAATTGTTGCTTGGCACTGTTGGCGTAAGTCACCAACCCCAGCTGGAACCATTGGGAACTGCCAGGAATATGAGTGATGGCACTGGCGACGCCGCCACCGGTACAGGACTCCGCACAGGTAACCGTGGCATGGCGATTGAGCAACAGCTCTCCCAGGCGCGCCGACAGCGTAACCGTCTGCTTATCCATGTCGACAACTTACTGCAACTGATCTGCTGATGAAAGAGGTGATACAAATACCCTTATTTGAAGCTAATGGTAACCAGTGTTTCATAGTGATAGGTGCCGGGAAACAGATCAATCAGATTCACCTGTTCGATCCGGTAATCACCGCCCAACAACTGCAGATCGCGCACCATGGTGGGGGCACTGCAACTGACGTAAATCAGTTTCTTTGGCCGATAGGCTTTCACCCATTGTGCCAGATGGGCAAAGCCCTTGCGGGGTGGGTCCACCAGCAGCACATCGAACCGGGTGTGCTCGTTACGCGCCTTGAAAGCCCGCAACGCCGTGTCGGAAAAAAGATCAAGGTGAATAAAGCTCAGTTCTTCCTTCAACTTCGCCCGCTCCGGCGCATAGTCCACCATCACCCGTTCGATACCGGGGTGCTCCGGCAGAATCAAATCTGACAGGTTGCCCTCTCCGGAGAACAGATCCAGCAACGTCCTGACCTCAAGATCGTCCAGCTGGGCTCTTACGGTCTCCCGCAGCACCTCATTCATGGCCCCGTTGACCTGGGTAAAGCCGCCGTGGGCATAGGGTTGATCCCATTGCACACTGACGCCGTCATCGGTCAGATACAGCTCACAGTGCCCCTGACCCTGGTGATCTTCAGTCCAGCTTTTGTCCTGGTAGAGACTGTCAAAGGTCTCGCGAAGTCGCTCATCAATCACCTGGCAGTGCGGAATTTCCAGAACAGCATCGGTGACTGGGTCGATCATACCCAGATACTTGTGACGGTAGTGCAACTGCATGCGATTGCGGTAGCCCAGCCGCTGCTCGGCAGGCGCCACGTGAATGTCGGGGGTCTCCACACTGAGCCGCTTGAGATGATCCGCCAGGGCATTGCGCTTGTAGGTCAGTTCGCTTTCATAATCCGTGTGCAGAAAGTGACAGCCGGAGCACTGCTCAAAATGCTCGCAAGCTGACGCAATACGGTTTTCAGCGGTGCTGGAAAGGTTGTCCATCCGGGCAAACAGCACCCCTTTGCTGGCGCGGGTAATAGTTGCAGCACCCTGTTCACCGGGCAATGTCTTGGCAATGAAGCAGGGTTTGCTGTCAATCTTTGCCACCCCCTGCCCCATCGGATCGATGCTCTCAATCAGGAATTCAATCGGGCGGTTTGGCGATTGCCGCCTGGCTTTAGGGTGAGGTCTTCTGGGTTTCAATGGGATTCCTTACATATGACTGTCGGCAGACAAACCGGCCGACGCTAAAACAGCCTTCAAGTATGCCCTAGTTTTACAGCCATTGGGATTTCTCGATAACACCCTCCGGTGTGCACAGGGCCTACTGGTGATCACTGGCAACGTATCAAAGGGTATCAGCAATGAACGATCAATCGGCGACGAACAGCCGGGCCGGCCCCGCCGGGACGATACCGGTGGGATTGATAGTTTTGTGGCTGCCATAGTAATGCTTTTTAATGTGGTCCAGGTTGACGGTTTCTGCGACACCGGGGGTTTTGTATAACCGGGACAGATAGCCGGGTAAATTCGAGAACTCCAGCAAGCGGTTGCGATTGCATTTGAAGTGACCGTGGTAAACCGCATCGAAACGCACCAGCGTGGTGAACAATCGCCAGTCCGCCTCTGTGACCTGTTCGCCCAACAGATAATCCCGACTCGCCAACCTGCCCTCCACCCAGTCCAGCGCCTCAAAAAGCCCGGCGTAGGCCTTTTCGTAGGCGGCCTGGGTCGTGGCAAATCCGGCCCGGTACACGCCGTTATTAATCTCGTCGTAGACCCGCTGATTAATGGCATCTATCTCCGCGCGCAAAGCCGCCGGGTAAAAATCCAGCTGATTGCCGGTGATCGAGTCAAAAGCACTGTTCAGTATTCGGATAATGTCAGCAGATTCGTTATTGACGATGGTCTGCTGCTGTTTATCCCACAACAACGGCACAGTCACCCGACCTTCATAGTCAGGGGCCGCTTTCAAATAGAGTTGATAGAGATAATCCAGCCCGTAGAGATCATCGCCCTCCGCGCTGAACTCCCAACCATTTTCCAGCATCAGTGGCTCCACCACAGTGACACCAATATGCTCCACCAGTCCTTTTAACTGGCGAAAAATTAGCGTCCGATGGGCCCAGGGACAGGCCAGCGAAACATACAGGTGATACCGGCCACTGCTGGCGGCAAACCCCCGCTGCCCATCGGGGCCGGGGCCACCATCCGCTGTGATCCAATGTCGGAACCGGCTTTCCTGCCGCTTGAACTCCCCGCCGCTTGCCTGGGTGTCATACCACTTGTCCTGCCATGTCCCGTTCACTAACAATCCCATGATGCTCTCCCGAAACCGGTTTATCGCCTTGTGTGATCGGCCAGCATGACGCAACTGCCATAGGCCTAGCAATCCCGAAACATCTCTTACCGGGGCTATAAAGATTGAGTATTGAGCGTTGCGGCGCCAGAACCGACAACATTTCAGAGCGCCCTCGAAATCAACAGTTTTTTACTGCACCGCCCTTACCGTAGAATGGACGGCTTTCCCGCGCGAAGAAGAGGCACCACCGCAAGCCGATGACAGCCCAAACGGATACCCCGTCCCAGCATACGCCTATGATGCAACAGTACTTCCGCATCAAAGCCCAGCATCCCCACGAGTTGTTGTTCTACCGCATGGGTGATTTTTACGAGCTGTTCTTCGACGATGCCAAGAAAGCGGCGCGGCTGCTGGATGTCACGCTGACGGCCCGGGGCAAGTCCGCGGGTCAGCCGATCCCGATGGCCGGGGTGCCCTACCATGCGGCAGAGGGCTATCTGGCACGACTGGTCAAGCTGGGGGAATCGGTGGCGATCTGCGAGCAGATTGGTGATCCGGCTACCAGTAAGGGGCCGGTGGATCGCCAGGTAGTCCGTATCGTCACCCCCGGCACGATCAGCGATGAAGCGCTGCTGGAGGAGCGGCGGGACAATCTGCTGGCCGCTATCGCCCATCACAATGACCGGTTCGGCCTCGCAACACTGGATATCGGCAGCGGGCGTTTTCTGGTGCTGGAGGTGGATAGCCCGGAAAGTTTGCAGAGCGAATTGCAACGCCTCAGTCCCGCCGAGTTGCTGGTCGCCGATGATTTCCCCTGCCCGGCACTCATCAGCCAGCAACGGGGCCTGCGCCATCGCCAACCCTGGGAATTTGACCGGGATACCGCACAGCGCCAGTTAACCGACCAGTTTGGTACCCGGGATCTGTCCGCCTTTGGTTGCGATCATTTACCGCTGGCCCTGGCCGCTGCCGGCTGTTTGCTGCAATACGCCAGGGAAACCCAACGCACCGCCCTGCCCCATATTCGCAGTATCAGCCATGAAAACCGCGACGACAGCGTTATTCTCGATGCTGCCACCCGGCGCAATCTGGAGCTGAGTATCGGCCTGAATGGCACATCGGATAACACGCTGATGTCGGTGATGGACAGCACCCGCACGGCGATGGGCAGTCGCCTGTTGAATCGCTGGATCAACCGTCCCCTGTGCAACCTGGCTGCACTGCAATGTCGACAGCAGGTGGTGGCCGCCCTGCGCTTGAACGGTTGCCATGAATCGGTGGCGGAACACCTCAAGCAGGTGGGCGATATGGAGCGCATTCTGGGGCGGGTGGCTCTGCGCTCTGCCCGCCCACGGGACCTGACCCGGCTGCGACAGTCACTCGCCACTCTGCCCGGTATTCAACAGGAATTGTCCTCATCAGATATTGCACCACTGCAACAGTTACTCACCGGGGTTGGGGAATTCCCTGAGATGGTCTCCCTGCTGACGAGAGCCATTGCCGAAAACCCTCCGGTGGTGATCCGCGACGGCGGCGTGATTGCCGAAGGCTATGACGCCGAACTGGATGAGCTGCGCAATCTGAGCAGCAATGCCGGCCAGTTTCTGGTGGACCTCGAAGAGCAGGAAAAAACGAACACCGGTATCAGCACCCTAAAGGTGGGCTATAACCGGGTGCATGGCTACTACATAGAAATTTCCCGCGGCCAGTCCGAACGGGCACCGGCACATTACATCCGGCGCCAGACCCTGAAAAATGCCGAGCGCTATATCACCCCCGAACTGAAAACCTTCGAGGACAAGGCCTTGAGTGCAAGAAGTCGCGCCCTGAGCCGCGAGAAAGCCCTCTATGAAGCCCTGCTCGAAACCCTCAACGAACAGTTACTGCCGCTGCAAGAGAGCGCTGCAGCAGTGGCCGAACTGGACGCGTTGGTCTGTCTCGCAGAACGCGCCGACAGTCTCGGTCTGATTCCACCCTCCCTCTCGGAGCAACCGGGCATCGAGATCAGTGGTGGTCGCCACCCTGTGGTTGAACAGGTGCTGGAAACACCCTTTGTCGCCAATGACCTGAACCTGGACGAACAGCGGCGCATGTTGGTGATTACCGGCCCCAACATGGGTGGCAAATCCACCTATATGCGCCAGGCCGCACTGATTATCCTGCTGGCCCACATCGGCAGCTGTGTGCCGGCCGCCAGCGCCACGATTGGTCTGGTCGACCGCATTTTCACCCGCATCGGCTCGTCAGATGATCTGGCCGGTGGCCGTTCAACCTTTATGGTGGAAATGACAGAAACAGCCAATATTCTGCACAATGCCACGGCCCGGAGCCTGGTGTTGATGGATGAAATTGGCCGCGGCACCAGCACCTTTGACGGCCTGTCTCTAGCCTGGGCCTGCGCTGTACAGCTGGCGGAAAAAGTCCGGGCTTTCACCCTGTTTGCCACCCATTATTTTGAACTCACCGGGCTACCGGAAAAAACCGCCGGGGTGGCCAATGTCCACCTCGATGCCACCGAGTACAATGATGACATCGTATTTCTCCACGCCATTCAGGAAGGCCCCGCCAGCCAGAGTTATGGCATTCAGGTGGCCAAGCTGGCGGGCATTCCGGCGGAAGTGATCGCGCTGGCCCGGCTTGAGCTGGCCAGCCTCGAAGCTGGTGCACGCCCGGTGGTAACAGCTGGATCGGCAGCCAAGCCCCGGCAACAGGAGCTGTTTCGCGACCCGGTCTCAACAGCTTTGCTGGAAATGCTGGTCACTATCGACCCAGATGAATTAAGCCCCAAACAGGCACTGGAGAAACTGTACGCACTTAAACAACTCATTCAGGAGTGATGATCCGGCCCGGTAACACAAAAAATCTGTTCCCGAATTTAATTTCCCGGTCTGATTGTTTAAATAACCGTTTTTATTTCTGTATAATGCGCGCCTGTTCTATCACCCGCTTTTCGGAGAACAACCCATGACTTTTGTTGTCGGCGATAACTGCATCAAGTGCAAACACACTGACTGTGTCGAAGTTTGCCCGGTGGACTGCTTTTACGAGGGCCCTAATTTCCTGGTCATCCACCCGGACGAATGTATTGACTGCGCACTCTGCGAACCGGAATGCCCGGCGGATGCGATCTTTTCCGAAGATGAATTGCCTGCCGATCAGCAAGTGTATCTGGAACTGAATGCCGAACTGGCAGAGGTGTGGCCAAACATCACCGAAAAGAAAGATGCGCTGCCAGACGCCGAAGAGTGGGACGGAGTGCCCGACAAATTGCAATATCTGGAGCGCTGATCGCCGCTGTCCGACAAACAAGCGTAAAAAAAGCGGCCTGATGGCCGCTTTTTTATTGCTCTATTTTTTATTGTGCAGCTTAAATACAGCTACTGCGCCGTGCATTCGAAACAGTGCAGATAGAGACCGCGGGGATCATTAAAGCGATTCAGCAGCTGCAGCTCTCTGGTCACACCGTAGACCTCTGCCAGCAAACCCTGCGGCAACCAGTCGGCCGGCAGCCAGCGGACCCATTGACCCACCATACTGCCGGACAGTTGGCGCATCAGCTGCTCGCGGAAATCCATCGGACTCTTTACCTCTTCGGTCTGGTAGGTGTCGAGACTGGCCGCCAGGGCCGCAGCATCTATCGCCTCTTGCAGGTTGCCGAGATGGTCAACCAAGCCCAACGCCTTTGCTTTTTCACCGGTCCAGACTCGACCCTGGGCAATATCGTGGATTCGTTCCGGCGTACTGTTGCGAGCTTCCGCGACAATGCCGAGGAACTGATCGTAGACATGGTTGACCCCAAACTGGATAAGCTGTTTTGCCTGAGGCGACATGGGGCGGTCGAGACGATAGAGGTCGGCCAGATTGGTGGTGCCGATACCATCGCTATTGACACCCAGCGCCGCCAGGCTGTTTTCAAACGTCGGAATCACGCCAAACACCCCGATGGAGCCGGTAATCGTGGTAGGGCTGGCCCAGATCTGATCTGCACCCATGGCCATCCAGTAACCTCCGGACGCCGCCATGGAGCCCATGGAAACGATCACCGGGATACCCGATTGCCGGGTCAACACCACCTCCTGGCGAATCACTTCAGAGGCAAACGCACTGCCACCGGGGCTGTCGATACGCAGCACCAGAGCCTTGAACTGCTGTTTGCGCACCTGCTGGAACAATTTTGACAGGCTGTCGCTGCCAATGGTTCCGGCGGGGTGCTCACCATCCAGAATCGCACCCCTGGCTACAATCAGGCCCACCTTATCAGCTGAGGGCAGTACCTTCGCTGCCTCGGCCCGACGGGTATGGCCCAGATAACGATCCACATCCACGGCCTGGTAGCCACCCTTGTCATTACTGCCCGCCAGCGCCTGCAATCTGGCCAGCATCTGCGGGCGGGTTGACAGTTTATCCACCAGCCCACTGGCAACCGCCGTTTCAGCGGTATTGCCCCGATGATCTTCAAGTTTGCTCGTCAGGTTATTGACGTAATCATTGATGGCATCCACCGGCAGCCCGCGCTGGGTTTCCACCCGACGGGTATAGGTCGACCAGAGCGCATTGAGCCAGGCGCTGTTGTGCTCCCGTGAAGCGGGGGACATATCCGTGCGGGTAAAGGGTTCAATAGCATCCTTGTAACTGCCCACCCTGAACACATGGACATTGATGCGAAGTTTGTCGAGGGCACCCTTGATATAGTTGGGGTAGCTGCCGTAGCCGGTTATCAGAACGGCACCCATCGGGTTGAGGTGGATCTCATCGGCAAAGCTGGCCAGGTAGTACTGCTCCTGGGTGTAGCTGTCACCCACCGCAATAATCGGCTTGTCGCTCTCACGAAACCTGCTGAGCGCCTGCGCGACTTCCTCAAGTTTGGTCAGACCACCGCCGAGCAGATAATCCAGTTCCAGCACCAGCGAGGTAATGCGGGGGTCCTCAGCGGCCTCATCAATGGCCTCTGTGAGATCGTGCACCAGCGTTTCTGCATCGGCCGGGCCACTCTGCTGCAATAGCTGGGTCAGTGGATCCACATAGGTTTTCTGCTCCACCAGAAAGCCTCCGGGGGCAATGCGCAGGGCTGCTTTTTCCGGCAACGGTTGCACATCCTTGCGAAAAATACTGAGGATGAAAACCACCACCACCAGCAAAAAAAGAATATTGAGTAATATCCGCAAACCACTGGCCAGCTTTCCGATAAAACCGAACAGCCGGCGAAAAATACCCGGTTTTTCACGGCTCATGATTGATCCTCCTGATACAGCGAATATTGCTTCCAGCGACTGAACATCATGGCGGCACCAAACAGAATCACCAACAACACCAGTTCAACGGCATCCAGCAAATTGGCATTGGGAGCAAACAGATTACTGACTGTCACCATGAAGTAAAGCAGGGTGACGAAACACAGCATGGAGAGGGTTTTATAGTGCTCCCGGCGCAGGCCCGGAATAAAAATCGCCAGCGGCACCAGGGTAAAAATCATCAAACTAAGCGGTGTAGCAGACAATAATCCGTTGGCCAGCAACGTCACCAGCAACAGCGTATAACTGACCCGGGTGAGCCAACGCGCAATGGTGAGCTTTTTCCGCAAGCGGGGGATAGCCTTGATGACTTTAACCTCGGCAGCATGAACCTCGGCAGAATGTTCTGAATCTGTCACTGGCTCACCGCCAGTTTTTTCACCAGCGCGGCCATGCGCTTGCCCTGAGCGATGCAAAGTTCGGTTTCTTCCGGGCTCAATGGCTGTGTACCATCGCCAGCCCTGTGAGAGGCACCGTAGGGAGTGCCGCCGGTCGTGGTGGTATGCAGCGCCTGCTCACTGTAGGGCAGCCCCATCAGCAGCATTCCCTGGTGCAGCAACGGCAGCATCATGCTGATAAGCGTGGTTTCCTGGCCACCGTGCAGTGAACCCGTGGATGTAAACACCGCCGCGGGTTTGCCGATCAGACCGCCATTCATCCATAGATCACCAGTGCCATCGAGAAAATACTTGAGGGGTGCGGCCATATTGCCGAACCGGGTCGGACTTCCCAATATCAAACCGGCACATTCAGAAAGATCTTTATTGGTGCAATAAATATCACCCTCTTCCGGAATGTCCGGTTCTGTGGCCTCACAGTTGGCAGACACCGCCGGCACAGTACGCAATCGCCCTTCCATGCCGCCCTGCTCCACGCCCAGCGCTACCTGATGGGCCATGGCCCGGGTGTTACCGTAACGGGAGTAATAAAGAACCAGTATGTGCGACATCAGAGAATCTCCAGTACGTTTTCGGGCGGACGCCCCAGTGCCGCCCGGCTGCCGTTAATGACAATGGGGCGCTCAATGAGTTTGGGATTGGCAACCATGGCATCAATCAGTTGTGTTTCTGTCAGGTGTTTGTCCGCCAGATTATTCTCCCGGTAGGCATCCTCTCCCTTGCGCAGCAATTGCCGGGCTGTGATGCCGAGCTTGCCGAGAAGGTCCTTGAGAGTCTTGCTGTCGGGCGGGTTATCCAGATAGAGAATGATATTCGGCGTAAGACCGCGATCCTCGAGGAGGGCCAGTGTCTGACGGGATTTGGAACAACGGGGATTGTGATAAATGCTGATCATAATGTTTGTGTAGAATAGTCCTGAGAAAAATACATTCTAGCTGCAAACCGGTGGACGGGGCCAGACAGACCAACCGGAGCAGGAGGACACCGCCATTGAAACACAGTGCCATGCGATTATTGACAACTTTATTACTCCTGACGGCCATCGGCTGCAGCGATGGGGAACAGGGTTATGCCCTGCTCGATGGCGGTCGTATTGATTTCGACCAGCTGCACGGCAAAGTGGTGCTGATCAATTACTGGGCCGAGTGGTGCAAGCCCTGCCGCGAGGAAATACCAGAACTCAATGAATTCCAGCGCAGCCACAGCGACCGGGTGCAATTGCTAGCCGTCAATTTCGACGGGGTCACTGGCGAGGCACTGAAACAACAGGCCGCAGCGTTGGGAATAGATTTCCCTGTACTGCTTGACGATCCCCGCCAGCACTTCAATGTCAAACCCAGTGGTGTGTTGCCGGAAACGCTGGTTATTGATGCTGCTGGCAATTACCGTCAGGTCCTGCTGGGACCCCAGACCGAAGAAAAGCTGTCGGCGCTGTTGGAACAGTTGTCGAACGAATCAGCAACTGACCAATAATCGCTCCAGCCACTGAATGTACCTGAAACTGAAAACATCTCACCAGCGATCGGGCCGCCGAAAAGTTTATATTGAGGATCAGTATCGGCGGCTTGCCCCATCAATTACCAACCAAACACCTGCTTCACAAATGGGATACTGAGCCTCCGCTTGTCCTGCAGGGAACGGTTTTCCAGCTGATCGAGACAAGCCATCAAGCTGTGCAGATCCCGGCCGGCCCGATTCACCAGAAACCGTGCCACGCCGTTATCCAGTGTCATACCGCGTCGCATGGCACGAAACTGAACCACCTGCTCCCGCAGAGTATCGTCCGGCGCCTCCAACTGAAACACCGGACCCCAGCCGAGCCGGGACCGCAGGTCCGGCAGCACCAGTGGCAGCTCACGCGGCGCGGCGTCTCCACCCACCAGCAGGCAACTGCCGGTATCCCGCATGCGATTGAGAAGCCCGAACAGGGCTTCCTCCCAATCGCGCCGGCCCGCGGCCAACTGAACATCATCAAGACAGACTAACGGCAGCTGCTCCAGCTCATCGAGCAATTCTGCTGGAGGATGATCGATCAATACGGACAACGGCAGATACTGAACGGGCAACCCTCGTGCATGGACAGCGTGACAACTGGCCTGGAGCAGGTGTGAAACCCCGCTGCCGTGCCGACCCCAGAGATAGAGTATTGGCTCTCTGCCCTGTGGCCACTGAACGCGCAACAGCGTCAGTAACAGCAGCCTGTCGTCACCGGGAGAAACCAGAAAATTCTCGAACGTAGCGGCATCATTCAGCTTGATCGGCAAGCTGAGCTGGACGGGCATCTAGGGCTGTCTCCAGCTGAAGCGATGGTGCTCGGGTTGATCGGATTGCCGCTCGGTGATCCGGCTGTCGCGACGCAGCATACCCAGTAACAGTGCGGCTTCGCCTTCCACGGAAACGCGCAGACCAACCCGGTCGGCATCCACATAGTCTACCGCCAGTGTCCGGACCGGTTCGAGGGATTCGATAAACCCCGTCACTTCCCGGTAAGCCCGGTAATCGTTGATATTATCCAGCTGAATAACCAGTTTCCGGGCGATATCCTGGGGTACATAGGCGTAACGACTGGCAAGCTTGTCTGCCGCAGCGGGCACCATGCCGGCGATCAGCTTTGGCAGTGAATCAGCGGTCAGGCTGTACAGACTGTCTTCACCTTCCACATTCAACAGCCAGGCACCGCGCCACAGGCCGGTGGCGCTCCGGTAGGCTCGCAGAATCAGCCAGGAATTCACATCATAGCGCTCCGCAACCGCTGCCAGCCGGGCCTGGTCAAATGCCCATGCCTGCGCTTCCGACAACGTCTGGCTGTCTGATAAATCAAACATCGGCCGCAACAATGGCACACCCCGGTCAGACATCAACTGGCTGAGCGCAGCATCAGCATTCGGAAGCTGTTCGCTGGTGACAAACTGTTTTCCGGCGACGGGATCATCCACCACAACCCAGGTCAGCAGCAGCGGACGCTCCGCCGGCCATATCTGCAACTGGTAACGTCGCAACAGCTGGTCGATCGCCGGTTCGGAATAACGGATATTGATCGCCATACCCTCTCTGGTCGCGGCAGTGTCTTCAGCGGGCGCCACCAGCGGATCGCGATAACTCCTGTAACTGTATGCCGTCACATAGCGTCGGGGCTCTGCCGCGACGCTATCCAACCGAGGATTTAACAGTACCTGGCTGTCACCAGTCACCTTGATCAGCACTTTTTCCAGGCCGATCTTCAATGCCCGTTCTCTGGCAGCATCGCTCTGATCCGCCACGGGCACCAGTGCCTCATAGAGATCGACCAGCGGAGCCGCAGCAATGGGCAGGGTTGAGAGCCCCGCAAACAGCAGGACGACAAGATTCTTCAACAGCGCGATGTTTTTCATGGTCGGGATTGTAACAGCAGCCTGCAAATAGGCACATTATCTAACTGTCAGACGTCGTCTTTTCATATAAAATATCCCACCTTTTCACCCACTAGCCAGCAAGGCCCGCCAATGAGTCATCCCAAGCAGCCCTCTCTCAGCTACAAAGATGCCGGTGTTGATATCGACGCAGGCAACACCCTGGTCGAACGGATCAAACAGGTTGCCAAGCGCACCCGCCGACCGGAAGTACTGGCCGGCCTGGGAGGGTTTGGCGCATTGTTCAGCCTGCCCAGTGGTTATAAGGAACCGGTACTGGTATCGGGCACGGACGGTGTTGGCACCAAACTGAAACTGGCTATTGACCTCGGCATCCATGACACCATCGGTATTGACCTGGTGGCCATGTGTGTCAACGACCTGGTGGTCTGCGGTGCCGAGCCACTGTTCTTTCTCGATTATTACGCCACCGGTAAATTACATGTCGATACAGCTGCGGCAGTTGTCACGGGTATTGGTGAGGGCTGTGAACTCGCAGGCTGCTCGCTGGTGGGCGGTGAGACGGCGGAAATGCCCGGCATGTATGAGGGTGAGGATTACGACCTGGCGGGCTTTTGTGTCGGCATTGTCGAAAAGTCAGGTATTATTGATGGCAGCGCCGTGCATGTGGGCGATGCCCTGATCGGCCTGGCCTCCTCCGGCCCGCACGCCAACGGCTATTCATTGATCCGCAAAATCATCGAGGTCTCCGGCGTAGACCCACTCACAGAAATGGTCGATGGCAAGCCGCTGGGTGAGCTGTTGCTCACCCCCACGCGAATTTATGTCAAGACCCTGCTTGGCCTGGTGGAGCATGCGCACGTGCCGGTCCACGCAATATCCCATATTACCGGTGGCGGCCTGCTGGAAAATATCCCACGGGTTCTGCCGGAAAGCGCCAAGGCCGTCATCGACACCCAAAGCTGGCAGATGCCCGCCATTTTTGACTGGCTGCAGCGCAACGGTAACGTCAGTGCCACCGAAATGTCCCGGACTTTTAACTGCGGCGTCGGCATGGTGATCTGCGTTCCACAGGATGCCGTGCAAACGGCACTGGATACCCTGCACATTGCTGGCGAGGAAGCATTTGTCATGGGCAAAATCGCCCACGCTGAACCCGGCGAACAACGCGTTCAACTAGTAGGATAGGCTGATTAAATATGAACACGAGTTATAAACCAAGGCTGGCAATATTGATTTCCGGCAAGGGGAGCAACCTGCAATCCTTTATCGATGCGATACAGATGAACGTGATCGATGCCGAAATCGTTTGTGTGATCAGCAACAACCCCGATGCCCCCGGGCTGGAGAAAGCCGAGGCCGCCGGCATACCCTGCCAGGCGCTGGACCATAGGCAATTTCCCGATCGGGACAGTTTCGATGTGGCACTGGCTGACCTGCTGGAAGGCTATAAACCCAATCTGATCCTGCTGTGCGGTTTCATGCGTATTCTGACCACGGCATTTGTCGAACGCTTTGCAGGCATGACGATGAACATCCACCCATCCCTGCTGCCAAAGTACCCCGGCCTGCACACTCAGCAGCGTGCCATTGAGGCTGGCGATACCAAAACCGGCGCCACGGTGCATTTCGTGACATCTGAGCTCGACGGTGGCCCACCGATAATTCAGGCAGAAGTCCCCATTCTTGAAGATGACACTGCCGAAACACTGCGCAGCCGTGTCTTTGAGAAGGAAAACCTGATTTACCCGATGGCCGTGCGCTGGTATTGCCAGGGCAGACTGTCGCTGAGCAACGGCAGGGCCTGCCTGTTTGGCCGGCCTCTGCCACCCACAGGGTTTCCCTTCCAGGGATAAATAACTGAAATATTCACAACTAAATGGCACCCAAAGAGTCTGACAAACTGCCAATATCAACAATTGAGGGAACTCACAGTTAATGCGCTACACTCGCCGCCACGTCCGATCCCCCATTCCTCTGACAGGCCTGATTCTGTTATCACTGTTTTCTGGCCTGTGTCTCGCTGAAACAAAAGAGCCGGCTCTGGTCCCCTATCATCTCGTCTACGATGCCACCATCAAGGGTATGGATATCCAGGCGGAGCGGTATCTGGCCAGGGAAGGGGACAGTTATAAACTGGTGAGCAAAGCTGACACCCTACTGGCCAGCATTACCGAGAAGGGTACTTTCAAAATTGACTCAGCAGGCAACATTCTCGGGCAACAGTACACCTACGAACGCAATATTTTCGGCATCAAGAAAAATGAGTCACTAACCTACGACCGGGCAGCGGGTGTTGCCAATTATCAGAAAAAAAAGAAACAACGACAGGTAAAGCTCGACAGTAACTACCTGGACAAATTGACCTATCAGATCCAGCTACAACGAGACCTGATCAGGGGTAAGACCCCCCTGCAGTACCAGGTGATTGACCGCGGCAAAATAAAGCAGTACAACTTCGAAATCATCGGTGAGGAAATCGTTGATACCACATTGGGTCCGATCAATACCGTCAAGGTTCACCGCATCCGCAAAGACAGTGATCGGGAAACCTACATGTGGTTTGCGCCGCAAATGAATTATCTCCTGGTGCAGATCTGGCAGAATGAGGATGATGACGACCACCGCATCACCCTGAAGGAAGGCACAGTGAACAATAAACCCATCACCACAGGCAGCCACTAGCACCGGGAGGGCATCCCCCGTGACAACACCAGAACCGGGCGGTATGACACCAATTATCCAGACTGTCACAGAAGGGCAGACCTATTGGTGGTGTGCTTGTGGGAAAAGTGCCAATCAACCATTCTGCGATGGCTCGCACACAGGCACGGACTTTGAACCAAAACCCTGGCAGGCAACCAGAACTGGCAAAGTCGCCTTCTGCACCTGTAAACGTACTGCCACACCGCCACTTTGTGATGGCAGCCATACACAGCTGACCAAGGAGTAACCAATGAGGGTCAACCCCGACGAGCGTCCGGAAAGAGAAGCTGGCAGAAACAAACTTGCCCTGTGGATTGGCTTGGTCATCGTGCTGGCGGGCCTGGCACTGCTAAGCTACTTTTTTCTCACGCCGACGGATGAAACACCCGTCACCATGACAGCACCTGAAGCCAGCACCCCGGCATTGCCAGCCCCGACACCGGCGACAACAAACCCGGTCGCTGACATTGAAGAAACCGTTCCCGAGCAACCGCCACAACCGACCACGTCGGAACTGCCGTCACTGGACGACAGCGATGAATTCGCCCGCAGACAATTTACAGAGCTGACCCCCAATGACCAGCTGGGTCAGTGGTTTCCTCCAAACCATGTCCTTCGCCGCACGGTCAGCCTGCTGGATGGTCTATCCCGCGGTGACGTATTGCGCAAAATGCTCAGAGCCCCCACGCCGAAAGGTAGTTTCGCAGTCGTCCAGGATGGACAAAAACGTTCGATCAGCCCGACCAACTATCAACGTTACGACTATCTGGTCGACACCCTGGAAGCCATGGACAACGAAAAGCTGACCAAGCTTTTTCATCTACTTCGGCCACTGCTTGAACAGGCCTATGGTGAGCTCGGCTATCCCTCTGAAAGTCTAGACAAAGCGGTTATCAGTGCACTGGATCAGGTTCTGGCCACCCCGCTACCTCTACAGCCCGTTTATCTGGTGCAGGATTCCGTGCAGTACAAATACGCGGACCCGAAACTGGAGGCGCTGCCCGCCCTGCAAAAACAGCTGATCCGCATGGGCCCCGAACATACCCGGCGGATTCAGGACAAAGCCAGAGCACTCCGGGAAAGTCTGCTGGCGGACTAGTCCCCACCATCAGGTCATCGATCGCGCACCCTCTGCCTCATCGGCACGATAGTTGCTTGCTCATGCTTCATGGCAGACCTCAATCTCTATACTGTTCACTCCTCCAACGAACTGCAGCGTGAACCTTTGTTGGAAATGCTGCTGTCCGAGCTAGACGGCATGGTTTACTGCTGTCGGCAGGACAGCCACTGGACAATGGATTTTGTCAGTGAAGGCTGTCTGAAACTCACCGGCTACCCGGCAAAAGACCTGTTGCTCAACAGCCGGATATCATACGAGGAAATCACGCACATCGATGATCGCAAACGGGTGCGGGAAACGATCGACGATGCACTAAAAAAAGGCATTTCCATCAATGTCGAATACCGAATCTACCATGCGGATGGCAGCGTACGCTGGGTCTGGGAGCGGGGTCAGGGCGTCTCCATGGATGGTTATCCCGGCGCACTGCATGGCTTCATTCAGGATATAACCCAGCGCCACGCAAATGAAGAGGCCATGGTTGAGGCCGAGCATCGCTATCGAAGTATCTTCGAAAATGCGATTGAGGGTATTTTTCAGACAACCACCGATGGCTACTACCTGAACGTCAACCCCGCCCTGGCAACGATTTACGGTTACGAGACAACTGACGAACTGCAGCAGGCACTCAAGAATATCAGCCAGCAGTTGTACGTCGACCCCGGCAGGCGGGCGACATTTGTACAACTCATGCAAAGTAATGGCGGGGTCAAAAACTTTGAATCACAGGTGTTCAGGAAAGACGGCTCTGTAATCTGGATTTCGGAAAATGCACGGACGGTATACGGACCGAACGGGCGCCTGCTGTATTTCGAGGGTTCCGTCGAGGATATCACCGAGCGGAAATACTATGAACAGCGCATTTCTCACCAGGCCACTCATGACAGCCTGACCGACTTGCCCAACCGGCTTTTACTGCTCGACCGGCTACAGCAACTGACAAAAAGTGGCCGACGGAGCGATGGCGAACTGGCCGTGGTATTGCTCGACCTGGACCTGTTCAAGAACGTCAATGACAGTCTCGGTCATGCAGCGGGGGACTGCCTGATTGAAGCGATTGCCGACCGCCTGCGAAAATCCATTCGCGATGGCGATACGGTGGCGCGTATCGGCGGCGACGAGTTTGTATTGCTGCTGGCCTACCCCCCTGACAACCCAAGCCAAACGGCAAGCACGGACGCCCTGTCACATCTGGTCAAACGCATACTGGACATCGTGCAGGCACCCTGCTGTGTTGCCAATCGGAATATCGAGGTGACCTGCAGCATTGGTGTCAGCGTCTACCCCCATGACAGCACCGATGCCAATGAATTGCTCAAGCAGGCCGATATGGCCATGTACCAGGCCAAGGAGGCCGGTCGCAACAACTATAAATTCTTCACCGAAGAGCTGAACAGGATCATCACGGCCAATCTCGAGATGGAACAGCAGCTGCGAACCGCGCTGTCCACCGGCGGATTTGTCCTGTATTACCAGCCCAAGATGTCTATTTCGTCGGGTAAGATTATCGGCGCCGAGGCATTGATACGCTGGCCAATGGGGGACGGCCAACTGATTTCACCTGCCCGCTTTATTCCCCTGGCCGAAAAAACCGGCATTATAGAACCGCTCGGCAAATGGGTCATTGAGCAGGCCTGTGCGCAGTTGCAGCAGTGGGCAGACAGAGGCTTTGACCAAGTTCCCGTATCGGTCAATCTCTCGCCGCGACAGTTCAACCAACCCGATCTGATTGAGACCATCGACACCGCCCTGCAGGCACATACATTTTCTCCATCCCTGCTGGAACTCGAGATCACAGAGAGCTGCCTGGCACAGGATGAAACCACCTTTCTCTCGACCCTGAATCAACTCAAGGCGCTGGGGCTACAAATAGCCATTGATGATTTTGGCAGTGGCTACTCAAACCTGCGGCATCTCAGGGACATGCCCGTGGATCAACTTAAAATTGACCAGGTCTTCGCCAGAAGCATCGAAACAGACAAACGCGGTCGGGATATCTACCGCGCTATTGTTTCCATGGCCCATATTCTTAATCTGGAAGTCGTGGCAGAGGGCATTGAAACTCATGCTGAGTTTGAGTTTCTCCAGACAATAGGCTGCGATGTTATCCAGGGCTACTACTTCAGCCAGCCGCTGCCGGCTAGTGATTTTCTCGATTTGCTAAAAACCGCACAGCCAAAATAACCTTTCACGAAAATCACATTAAAATGGCGTATGTGGCGGGTATAAAAAGCATCTGACCCGGAGGGCAGGGATATTGGCCCGCGGCTAAAACCGGAAGCAGCTATGGCTCTTCTGTCTGAGCACCTGAAAAATACCGCTGTCTGTACTGCCAACGCCGCCGGGCCAGACGTCTCATGCTGGGGACATCATCCGTCTCATCCATGATGGGCCGGCCAATCACGGCTTCAATCACATCCTCCAGTGTCACCAGACCCAACCAGACCCCGTATTCATTATAGACAAGCCGCATATGTTGCCGATCATGGATCAATTGTGACATCAGCGCTTCCACACTCAATTTTTCCGAGACCACCTCGACCGGTTTCATCAGGTCAGAGACGGTTTTCTGCCATTGGATGTCCAACAGTTCGTGACGGAAGATCATGCCCATCGGTACCTCATTGCTGTCCAGCACCGGGTAGCGTGAAAACTGGCCCACTTTTACCCGCTCAATGAAGCTGCTGAGCAACTCATCCGGCCTGGCAACTTCACAGACAGTGCGCGGCGTCATGATGTCTTTCACCCTCACATCATGCAGATCAAGAATATTGCCAATCACCCTTTGCTCATCGTCATCCAGCTTGTCCTGTTCTCTTCCCAGCACGGTAAGCGCCTTGATCTCCTGACGGATATCGGGCTCATGACCGCCGCCGCCAAACAGCTTCATGATCTGGTCGGACAACCAGATAAAGGGTCTCAACAATGTGATCAGGCTGTTCAGTGTAATCGGCATAAAGGGCGCGATAACCGGCCAATAGCGGGCACCAATGGTTTTCGGAATGATTTCTGACAACACCAGAATAAGCAATGTCATCACCGCCGAGGCGATTCCCAGATAGCCACTGCCAAAGACTATCGCCACCTGCGCACCGACACCAGTTGCACCCACCGTATGGGCCACCGTATTCAAAGTCAGGATGGCGGCCAGCGGCTGATCAATCTGTTCTTTCAGATAGCCGAGCCGATCATGGAGCCTGGGGTTCACCAGCTTTTGTTGCGCAATGTAGCTGGGCGTGATTGACAGCAGTGCAGCTTCGAGAACCGAGCAGATGAAAGAGACGGCAATGGATAACAGGGCAAAGGCGATGAGCAACGTCATGGCAGCAGATTAGAGCATCCAGCAAGGTTTTAAAATCCCCCCCCCCTCCCGCCAAGCACTCTCCCCCGCTCGAAGAAGGATCCAGCCTCTGGATCACGGAGCCACCGTGCCCGGTCTTAAGGCTCCGTTAAGGTACAGACAGCTAGACTGCAGCCTGAAACAAGCCCCCTACGAAAAAGGTGTCTCAGAACCCAAGTGCCCAAATCCATGAAAAGCCCTCTTCACACACGTTTTTTCAATCTGTTTGGCCCCTACGGGGTACTGCTCTTCCTGTTACTCACAGGGCTGACGGTTTTATCCCTGTCACGGCTGGGTCTGATCGCCTGGCAGTGGGATCGGGTGACGTCCGCAACCGACCTGTGGCTGATGATCAGTCAGGGTATCCGGGCAGACCTGATCATTATGGGCATGCTGCTGGCACCACTTGCATTGCTGGGGCCAATACTGGCCACGCGACTGGCATGGCCGGTCTGGCGAGTGCTGGTGCTGGTATGGGGTGTCATCGCCATCACCTTGCTGGTGTTTATGGAAGCCGCCACACCAGCTTTCATCCTACAGTACGACCTGCGGCCCAACCGGTTGTTTGTCGAATACCTGAAATACCCCCGTGAAGTATTCGCCACCCTCTGGGGTGACTTTCGACTGCCGCTGCTATTGGGGGTACTGATCACAGCGCTGGCGGGCTGGGCCATCACGCGCCTGATGAAAAACTGGCTGGGGACCTACAACAAAATCTGGCCTTTCTGGAAGCTTTGGCTGACCTGGCCGGTCGTTGCTGTACTGCTGGTGGTGATGGTGCGATCTTCGGTGGGCCATCGCCCCGCCAATCCGGCCATCTTTGCACTGACGCCAGATCCACTGGTGAACAGTCTGATCATCAATTCCACCTGGTCTGTGTACTTTGCACTCTATAACCTGAAACACGAAGACCGCTCGGCCGAGGTGTACGGCACCCTCAGCAATGATGAAATCATGGAGCAACTGGACAAACTTTACCCCTGGCTGCAACCCGATGGCGACAGGCCCTTCCCGACGCTCAATTACCGCCAGGCCACACACCCGCGCAAAAATCCACTCAATCTGGTGATCATCCTCGAAGAAAGCATGGGTGCTACCTTTGTCGGCTCTCTGGGTGGTGAAATACCGGTCACCCCGGAACTGGAAAGACTCAAGGAGTTTGGCTGGTGGTTTGAGCAACTCTACTCCACTGGCACCCGGTCTGTCCGGGGCATTGAGGCAACCGTGAGCGGTTTTTTGCCCACGCGAGCCCGTAGCGTGGTCAAGCTGTCATTGTCACAACAGAACTTCTTCACCATTGCCGAGCTGCTTGGTACGCAGGGTTACACCACGGAATTCATCTATGGCGGTGAATCACACTTCGACAATATGGCCAGCTTTTTCATCGGCAATGGCTTTCAGTCGGTCATTGATCAACGGGATTACGAAAACCCCACTTTCGTCGGTAGCTGGGGCGTGTCCGATGAAGACCTCTTCGAAAAAACCCACCAACGGCTCAGTGAGGCACAGCAACACGATGAGGCTTACTTCGGTCTGGTCTTCACCTCCAGCAATCACTCGCCCTACGAGTTTCCCGATGGCCGGATCGAACTGCACAACCCGGAAAAACAAACCTACCCCAATGCCGTGAAGTATGCGGACTTTGCGCTCGGTAACTATATTGACCGGGCCAGGCAGAGTGACTATTGGCAAAATACCCTGTTTCTGGTGATCGCCGACCATGATTTGAAGGTGTTTGGTGACAGCCTCGTGCCCATCGAGCGCTTTCAGATCCCCGGTCTGATACTGGGTGCAGATATTGAACCCAAGCGCATCACCAGTGTCACCAGTCAGATTGACATGCCCACTACCCTGCTCTCTCTGCTGGGCATAGACGCAGAAACACCCATGATCGGTCGCGATATGACCATTCCTGAGGAACAGCATTCCCCGGGCAGGGCCGTGATGCAATTTGCGAATTATTTTGCCCTGCTGCAGGGTCAGGAAGTGACGATTTTGCGACCCGGTCAGTCCGCCCTGGGCGGTGTTTATGACCCGGAGGCCAGGCAACTGCAACTCACTGGCGAAGCCACCGCAAGTGACACCCGCGAAGCACTGGCCCATGCCTTGATGCCCTCGTGGCTGTACCGGCAACAACGCTACGATATGCCAAGCAAACCGTTAGTGCTGACGGCGGAAAACCGGGACGGCAAAGCTTTGAACAAACAACCGGGCAACAACCATGGGTAGTCAGAAGCCAGGGTTGGCTAATGGATCAGGGCAGGCGGGAGATCGGCGATCAAAAACCCAGTGTATGATCCCAGTCTTCCATTTCGAGAAAACCGTGGACTTCCAGCTTGTTATTTGGGCCAGGGCTGAAAAACAGGGAGGTGCCGTATTCAGGGGTTTCACTGGAGTAGCCCAGGGACTCTTCAAAACTGTCGATACAGCTGCTGTGGGTCACCATAATCAGGTTTCTGCCGGGCGCCTTCTTTGCCATGGCGTCCTTGAAGATGGTTTTTTTACACTTGAACAACCAATCCTGATCTAAACCGCGATCACCGAAGACAATACTTTCCGTCTGGGCCGTGCGGTCCAGTGGACTGTTGTAGACGTCACTATTCAATAATCCCAGCCGGTAAAAGTCTTCACCCAGCGCTTGCCCCTCAGCAACGGATCGTTCGGTGATACCTTCAGTACCAACCAGACAGGGAGCATCCTCTTTGTCACAGCGCTCCAGATGTCTGACCAACACGATCACCTCACCCTTTTGCCATTGCGCTTTCAAGGTCGGCACTTCGTGACGGTTCTCTTCCGACAGGTCAGCAATCGCGGGGGATTCAAAGACAATAACAGCCAGGGCGATCACGACCAGGGCCGCGGCAACCACAAGCCATCTATGCCGGTTACTGCTAATCGGGGTATCTAAATTCATGGCGACATCCGCTGAATATTGATGGGTTTCTTCAGAATAAGGCCGACCATAGCAGGTTTATTGTGCCAGTTGTATGACAAGAGCGTGACGGCCTCAAGGCCAGCAGGCGCCTTTCAGACGCCAATCAACTAAATAGCAATAGGCCACCGGATTTTTGGAAAGGCTGGAGAAACTGAAAAAATGCCATACCCGGCATGGCAATAAAAACGTCGCCACCCCGAGAAACCGGCATTGGACCATCAGTTTGACGAGTCCAGTTTTCAGGCCAAAAGCACCTTAAAGCCGATTAAAATCAATACGATGCCACCAAAAAGTTCCGCTTTACTCTCCAACCAGGTGCCACTTTTGATACCGACCAATATACCGAGAATACTGAACATAAAAGTGGTGATACCGATGATAAGGCAGGCCAGAATTGGCCCCACATCCAACAGGGTCAGGGCAAAACCGGCGGCCATGGCATCAATACTGGTGGCGATCGCCAGAATCAGCATCACCCGATGGGTGATATGGGCAATGTCCTCTTCGATACCCTCGGCAAAGGATTCGTAAATCATCTTGCCGCCGATCAACAGCAACAGGAAAAATGCCACCCATGGCGCAAAAGCCTCAATCCAGCCCAGTACACCCTTACCACCCAAGTAGCCTATCAGCGGCATCAGCGCCTGAAAAATACCGAAATAAGTGCCTGCCATCAACGCCAGAGCAATGGCTTTGCCCTTGTGCTTTGAACCCAGGCCAATGGACACGGCAAATGCGTCCATACTCAATGCAACGGCCAGAAACAAGACTTCAATCACAAACGATTCCCTTAAACTCATCGGGGTTTGCCACCAGTGGCAAACCGCAGGAAAGACAGCCCGGTGGCACCATACCCCCGTCGCCGGGTTGGGATAACCCGACCAGGCAGGCTAAGATTCACCGACCCAAATTTACTGCTGCCAGAATAATATTATGTACCTGATCCTGAAAAACACTCACATCACACTCGCCTTACTCAGTCTTACGCTGTTTACTGTACGGGCTGTCTGGTCGGTCAACAACTGCAACAGACCTGGGCCAAAATCGTACCGCACATTATCGATACTCTGCTGCTGGCCTCCGCGTTATATCTGATGGTTGCCAGCCACCAGTATCCGTTTGCCGACAACTGGTTAACCGCCAAGCTGATCGCTTTGGTTGCCTATATTGGAACGGGAACTTATGCTATCAAACGGGGCCGAACGGCAGGCACCCGGTTACTATTCAGCCTGATATCGGTGGCGATTTTCTGTTACATCCTTGCGGTGGCAACGACGCATTCACCGTCTTTATAAACGCTCAAATGCCAGCGCCGAGGCTTTGCAGCACCCTGTCCATCAAGCTTTCGGCAGGGTAACCCCGCGTTGCCCCTGGTATTTCCCCCCCCGGTCTGCATAAGAGATTTCACAGACTTCATCGGATTCAAAAAACAGCATCTGTGCGACACCTTCATTGGCATAAATCTTTGCCGGCAGGCTGGTGGTGTTGGAAAACTCCAGCGTCACGTGACCCTCCCACTCCGGTTCCAGCGGGGTGACATTGACGATAATGCCGCAGCGGGCATAAGTGGATTTACCGAGACAGATGGTCAGTACATTGCGTGGTATACGGAAGTATTCGATCGTGCTGGCCAGAGCGAAGGAGTTGGGCGGGATAATGCAGTAATCCCCCTTCACATCCACAAAAGCATCGGAGTCGAAATTCTTTGGATCGACTGTTTTGGAGTGGATATTGGTGAAAATCTTGAAATTGTCGGCACAGCGCACATCGTACCCATAGCTCGACACCCCGTAGGAAATTACTTTCTGGCCGTTGGGATCGGGCTGTCGTACCTGGGCCCCCTGAAACGGCTCAATCATGCCGTGTTCTCTGGACATACGGGTAATCCACTTGTCGGATTTGATGCTCATACTGTGATGCTCTCAAGTAAAGTGACGGGGGCCCTGAATGGGCTTACAAACAACCACCTCAAAATTCGCTGCTGCATGCCCGGTATGCCCGAAAGTGGGCCATGATACCGGTTTGAATCAACCGGTCAAAGTCCTAAAAAGGGCGATCTTGAACCGGTTACTCAATCGTGATTTGCGGGCCACCAGAACTGTCAATCTCTGCCAGAAGCACTGCGATACGCGCGGCAATCTCAACATAACGTTGTGCAACCGAGCCTTCCGGCTCCGCAACCACAGAGGGTCTGCCGCCATCCACCTGCTCCCGAATCAGCCGGTCCAGCGGCAGGGAACCCAGCACCTCAGTGTGGTATTGCGCTGCAACCCGCTGACCACCGCCTTCACCAAAGACCGGCTCTTCATGACCGCACTGGCTGCAACGATGCATTGCCATATTTTCCACAATACCCAATACCGGAATCTTTACCTTGCCGAACATTTCAATCGCCTTGCGGGCATCCAGTAACGCAATATCCTGCGGTGTGGTGACTATCACCGCACCCGCCATACGGGCCTTCTGGGCCAGGGTCAGCTGAATATCGCCGGTCCCCGGCGGCATATCCACCACCAGATAGTCCAGTGCACCCCAACGGGTCTGGTTGAGCATCTGCATCAAGGCGCCGGTTGCCATTGGTCCACGCCAGACCATGGGTGTCTGCTCGGTGACCAAGTAACCCATGGACATAGATACAATACCGTGGGCCGGCACCGGCAAAAAGTATTTTTCTTCCTCTACCTGAGGCCGGGTGCCGTCGGGCAAACCCAGCATCATCGGCACACTGGGGCCATAAATATCCGCATCCAGAATACCGACTTTGGCACCGTTGGCAGCCAATGCCAGTGCCAGATTCACCGCCGTGGTGGATTTGCCGACACCACCTTTACCGGACGCCACACCGATAATATGTTTGATCTCTGCCAAACCGTCCTGAATGGTTACATCAGCCATACGAAATCCCCCTTGACAACGGATGAAAAAACGGGACAAAACCGTTATAGTTGCGCCCCTTTACCAGCATTCGATGACAACCGCTTTTGACCGCGTCGATTCCCAACGCCAACCACAGCAGCTCCCAACATGACTGAACGCCGAAAAATTCTTGTTACCAGTGCCCTGCCCTATGCCAATGGTTCAATCCATCTGGGGCATCTGGTGGAATACATTCAGACAGATATCTGGGTTCGTTTCCAGAAAATGCGCGGCCATGAATGTTACTACGTCTGCGCCGATGATGCGCACGGCACCGCCATCATGCTCAAGGCAGAACAACTCGGCATCAGCTCCGAAGAACTGATCGACCAGGTCCGGACAGAACACCAGCAGGATTTTGCAGCATTTCTGATCGACTTTGATAACTACCACTCCACCCACTCTGTGGAGAACCGCGAGCTGTCATCACTGATCTATTCCCGCCTGCGGGACAACGGTCATATTGCCACACGGGAAATCACCCAGGCCTATGATCCGGAAAAACATCTGTTTTTGGCAGATCGCTATATCAAGGGCACCTGCCCAAAGTGCAAAACTGACGACCAGTACGGCGATAACTGCGAAGCCTGCGGAGCCACCTATGCGCCAACGGACTTGATCAATCCGGTGTCGGTCATCTCTGGTGCGACGCCCATAGAGAAAGCTTCCACGCACTTTTTTTTCAAGCTGCCGGAATTCAGTGACTTTCTCAAGACCTGGACCCGCGCCGGTCACGTACAGGAAGAGGTGGCCAACAAGCTCGGGGAATGGCTGGAGGGTGGTCTGCACGAGTGGGATATCAGTCGCGATGCGCCCTATTTCGGCTTTGAAATCCCCGATGCGCCAGGCAAATATTTCTATGTCTGGCTGGATGCGCCGATCGGCTACATGGCCAGTTTCAGGAATCTCTGTGAACGCGAAGGTATCGATTTCGATACCTTCTGGGGCGAACAGGCCGAAAGCGAGTTGTATCACTTTATCGGCAAGGACATTGTCAATTTTCACGCCCTGTTCTGGCCGGCCATGCTCAGCAGTGCCGGTTTTCGCACCCCCACAGCTGTTTGCGTACACGGCTTTCTGACGGTGAACGGCAAGAAAATGTCGAAATCCCGTGGCACTTTCATCAATGCCCGCAGCTATCTGGACAATCTCAACCCGGAATACCTGCGCTATTATTTTGCTGCCAAGCTCTCCTCCGGCGTGGATGATCTGGATCTGAACCTGGACGATTTTATCCAGCGGGTCAACAGCGATCTGGTGGGCAAGGTTATCAATATCGCCAGTCGTTGCGCCAAATTTGTCAGCAAGGGTAACGACGGCATGTTGGCGGCCAGCATTGCGGATAAAGCCCTGTGGCAACGGGTTTCGGCAGCTGCCGACAGCATAGCCGACTACTATGAGCAACGGGAATTCGGCAGAGCGATCCGCGAAATTATGTCCCTTGCCGATGCAGCCAACGAATATATTGCCGCGAAAGCACCCTGGCAACTGGCGAAAGAAGAAGGCCGCGAACAAGAGGTTCAGGACATCTGCTCCCTCGGTATCAACCTGTTCCGCGCCCTGATGATTTACCTGAAGCCAGTGCTGCCCGCGATGGCCGCAGATGCGGAAGCATTCCTTAATAGCCCGTTGGACTGGCCCGCTAAAATTGAACCGCTGCTGAACCACCGCATCGACAATTTCAAACCGTTGATGCAACGGGTAGATCCGGACAGAGTGAACGCCATGCTGGAGGCCAGCAAAGAAATACTGGCGGAAACGACTGCAGCACCGCTCTCCGGTCCACTGATGGAAGAGCCGCTGGCGGCGGAAATCGGTTTTGAGGATTTTATCAAGGTCGACCTGCGTGTAGCGCGCATTGTGGCAGCAAATGCCGTGGAGGGAGCCGACAAGCTGTTGCAACTGACACTGGATATCGGCGGCGAAACCCGCACGGTATTTTCCGGAATCAAGGCCGCCTATCAGCCAGAAGACCTGGAGGGCAGGTTGACTGTGCTGGTAGCCAATCTGGCACCGCGCAAAATGCGTTTTGGTCTGTCGGAAGGTATGGTGCTGGCGGCCGGAGACAAACAGAGCATTTATTTGTTGTCTCCCGACAGCGGCGCACAACCCGGGCAGCGGATCGTCTGATACCCTGGGGTCTGTTCGAATTAACCGCCGACAGCGACGTCGCCATATCACTAAACGCTATGCCTTATGGCCAAATAAACTAAACAGCTCATGTTTTATGCTTATTAGTCAGTAGCACAGGCCGCTATAATGGCTGGCGTATACATTATTTCCCTTTGCATACGAGACAGGACGAAATGCAGGAATTTGCCGTCATTCTGATCAGCGCCATCCTGGTGAACAACTTTGTTCTGGTCCAGTTTCTGGGCCTGTGCCCTTTCATGGGGGTCTCCAACAAGCTGGAGACCGCCATCGGTATGGCTGGGGCCACCACTTTCGTGCTGACGCTCGCCGCCATGTCCAGCTACCTGGTGAATACCTGGATTCTTCAGCCGCTGGGCCTGACCTACCTGAAAACAATTTCCTTTATTCTCGTTATCGCAGTGGTCGTGCAGTTCACAAAAATGTTTATCGAAAAAACCAGCCCACTGCTGTACCGAGTGCTGGGAGTATTTCTACCGCTGATCACCACCAATTGTGCCGTGCTCGGGGTGGCGCTGCAGAATACTGCGAAGGCCCACAATCTGTTCCAGTCCACACTGTATGGATTTGGTGCCGCCATCGGCTTTTCGCTGGTATTGATCCTGTTTTCCGCCATGCGAGAAAGGCTGGCGGTGGCCGATGTGCCGACCCCGTTTCGCGGAGCCGCCATCGGCATGATTACCGCCGGCTTGATGTCACTGGCCTTCATGGGCTTTAGTGGGTTGGTATAGGGGTTCTGTGTGATTGAGTTGATATTGCAAAACCCTCTGATCGCCGCACTGGTTGCACTGGTGGGGCTAGCACTGGTATTTGGTGCCGTGCTGGGCTTTGCCGCCATTAAATTCCGCATTGAAGGCGACCCCATCGTCCAACAGATTGACGAACTGTTACCCCAGACCCAGTGCGGCCAATGTGGCTATCCCGGCTGCAGACCCTATGCCCAGGCTATCGCCAATGGCGATGCGATCAACAAATGTCCTCCCGGCGGCCAAAGCACCATCAATTCGCTGGCCACTTTATTGGGCGTCGAAGCCCCCTCGCTCGATGCCGAGCATGGCGAGGAAAATGATGTCAAAACCGTGGCGTATATCCGCGAGGACGAATGCATTGGCTGCACCAAGTGTATCCAGGCCTGCCCGGTGGATGCCATTCTCGGCGCAGCCAAGATGATGCACACGGTGATCGCCAGCGAGTGCACCGGTTGCGACCTGTGTGTAGAACCCTGCCCGGTGGACTGCATTGATATGATCCCGGTACCCCAGGGGTTGTCTGACTGGACATGGGATATGCCTCCGCCCGCAGAGGAACAGATTAAAGCTCAGAGACACCCTGCCGAGATCATCGCCACGGACCGGGGAGACAAGGCGGCATGAGAAAGGTCTGGGATCTGATCGGCGGCGTCCACCCTCCGGAAAACAAGCACCAGTCGGTACAGCTACCGATTGATGTTCTCCCCTTGCCGGAAAAACTGGTCATCCCGCTCAACCAGCATATCGGCGCGCCCGCCAAACTGCTGGTGGCCACCGGAGACCGTGTTCTCAAAGGACAGGAGCTCGCAGAACCCAGCGGACTCGTCAGTGTCGGTGTTCACGCCCCCACATCGGGCACCATCAGCGATATCAGTGAGTACCCGATCCCCCACCCCTCGGGGATGGCGGCCCGCTGCGTCACGTTGATCCCCGACGGGAAGGAACAGTGGATTGACCATGTCGGCATCGATACGACGTACACCTTTCAGGACTACAGCCCGGCCAAATTACTGGAAATGATCCGCCACGCCGGCATTGCTGGTCTCGGTGGTGCCGGTTTTCCATCGGCAGTCAAACTGACTCCACGCAAAACCATTAGCACCCTGATTATCAACGGATCGGAGTGCGAACCCTATATCACTGCCGACGACATGCTGATGCGCGAGCGGGCGGAAGCCATTGTGGAGGGCATCCAGATCCTCAGCTATATCCTGGGCGGACCGGAAGAAGTCCTGATCGGCATTGAGGACAACAAACCGGAGGCGCGCGCGGCACTGGAGCCCTTTGTCCGGGACACCCACATTCAGCTGGTCAGTTTTCCCACTCGCTACCCCTCCGGTGGCGAGAAACAGCTCATTCAGATTCTCACTGGCCGCGAAGTCCCCAGCGGTGGACTACCCGCCGACATAGGCATTGTCTGCCAGAATGTGGGCACGGCTTTCGCGGTACAAAAAGCAATTTATCTCGGCGAGCCGCTGATTTCGCGAATTACAACGGTCACCGGACGAGCCTGCTCAACCAACCGGAACTATGAGGTGTTGATCGGAACACCTATCACGCACCTACTGGCCCATAACGGTTTTGATGAAAACAACTGTTCCAGACTGATCATGGGTGGTCCGATGATGGGTTTCACTCTCACAGACCCGGACATACCTGTCATCAAAACCACAAATTGCATCCTCGCCGCGTCGTGGGAAGAAGCCCCGCCCCCACCACCGGCCCAGCCCTGCATTCGCTGTGGCATGTGTGCGGAAGCCTGTCCCGCCAGCCTACTTCCTCAGCAGCTATTCTGGTATGCCCAGTCCCACAACCACGAGCGGCTGGAAGCCCACAACCTGTTCGACTGCATTGAATGTGGCGCCTGCTCCTATGTCTGCCCGAGCAATATCCCTCTGGTGCAGTATTACCGCGCCTCAAAAGGTGAAATTCGCAAACAGGCACAGGAAAAAATCAAATCCGATCGGGCCAGAGCGCGATTCGAGTTCCAGAAAGCCCGCAAGGAACAGGAAGAAATGGCCAAAGCCGCCAAGCGGGAAGCCCGTAAACAGGCAGCTGAGCAGGCCAAGGCCATGACTGCCGGGCGCAGCGACAAGCCCCAGGAAAGCGAAGACATTGTCAAGACCGCCATGGCACGTGCAGCCGAGCATCAGGCCTCTCCCGCAGAGCAGCAGGCCAGACTGGAGCGCGGCATTGCCCGCGCAGAAAGTCATTTACATTCAGTTGAGAAACGGCTGGAGACCATCCGCAAGGAAGGCACGGAGCAGCAACAGGAACAGGCCCTGGCGGCCGTCGAAGATGCCCGGCGACGACTCGAGGACGCCCGCAGCAAACGGGCACAGCTCGACAATACTGCAGGGGCATCGGATACCGATAAAGTAATGGAACGGCTACAGGCCAGCCCCAGAGATACGCTGGAAAAGAAAATTGCCAGCTGCAAGGAACGGATTGCGGTCACTCGGCAGAAGATTATCGACAGCGATGATGAGACGCTGAAGGCTGCCCTGACAAGCGGTCTTGAGAAGCAACAGGCCAAACTGGCCGACGCACAGCAGGCACTGGCGGCACTCCCGGACAATACGCCCGACACGCCCGTCAACCAGGAAACTACCGATGCGGCGGCTAACGCGATTGCACGGGCCCAGGCCCGCGCAGCGGCCACCCGCGATCTCCCGGCAGAGGAACAGCTCCGTCAGACAGTGGTGGCTCTGGAGGGACGCATTGAGAAAGCCAAAGCAAAACTGGACGAGGCACGAGCCGGCGAGTCAGAGCACGTCAATGCCCTGCAGGCTGGCCTGGAGAAATTACAGAACAAGCTACTGGACGCACAACAGCAACTGAACACCGTCACTGCCCAGCCATCGACTGCCGATGACGACACCGCTGATGCCGCTTCATCGGCCATAGCCCGCGCACAGGCACGGGTAGCCGAACTGGCCAGCATGTCCGAGGAGGACAAACTGCGCGAAACTGTCGCCTCCCTGAAAAGCAGGCTGGAGAAAGCCCGTATCAAACTGAGGGACGCGGAAGCAGAACGCTCCGAGCATGTGGACAGCCTGCGTACAGCCGCTGAAAAGCTGCAGGTCAGACTGACCGAAGCCGAGCAACAGCTCGCCGAATATCACCCTTGACCGGATCCCGCTATGGCGTTGCTTAAAATCACATCACCCCATGCGCACACGGCCCAGAGTACGGCTTCGGTGATGCGGCTGGTACTGCTCGCGACCATTCCCGGTCTGATCGCACTGACCCTGTTTTTCGGCTGGGGCTCACTGATCAACATTCTGCTGGCTGGCTCCGTAGCCGTACTCTGCGAAGCTGCGGTGATGCGTCTTCGCAAGCGCCCGGTGATGTTTTATCTGGGCGACAACAGTGCACTGGTCACCGCCGTTCTGCTGGGACTGGCCCTACCGCCCCTGACACCCTGGTGGGTGGTCGTTGTCGGCACCAGCTTCGCTATCCTGATCGCCAAACACCTCTACGGTGGACTGGGCTATAACCCGTTTAACCCCGCCATGGTGGGCTACGTGGTGCTGCTGATTTCCTTTCCCGTGCAGATGACCGCATGGCCGGCACCACTACCGCTGTATGCAGAGGGCGTCTCTCCGCCAGGGTTTCTGGCCTCATTACAAATCGTCCTTGGACTGCCCGGCGCTGGAACGGTGGACGCCTTTACCGCTGCAACGCCACTGGACACCCTCCGGCAAAACAGCGGTCTGCTGATCGCCCAACTGTACGAGCAGGACCCTCTGTTCAGTCTCGCCCGCTGGGCCGGGGCCGGCTGGGAATGGGTCAATCTGGGCTTTTTACTGGGGGGTTGTTTTTTACTGTATCGCCGGGTGTTTACCTGGCACGGCCCGGTTGCCATGCTGGCCAGTCTCAGTCTCTGTGCAGCGCTGTTTTATGACGGCGGCAGCTCTGCCAGTCACGGCTCACCCCTCATGCACCTGCTCTCTGGGGGCACCATGCTGGGCGCTTTCTTTATTCTGACTGACCCGGTCAGTTCCGCCACCAGTAACCGTGGTCGGCTGATTTTCGGTGCGCTTATCGGGGTACTGATATTCATTATTCGCAGTTGGGGCAGCTATCCGGACGCCGTAGCTTTCGCGGTGCTATTAATGAATTTTGCCGCACCTCTAATTGATAATTACACGCTGCCCCGGACCTATGGCCACAAAAAATCCCGCCGGGCTACGGAGAAAAAGGAATGAGCATGGCTTCACTGGTCAGGTCCATCAGTTTCAACAGCCTGCTGTTGGGCCTGTTTGCCCTGATTACTGCAACACTGCTATCCGTCACCTACCTCGGGACGGAAGAACCCATCGCCGAGGCCAAGCGGGAGGTAGCCAAGCGTGCCCTACTGGAAATCGTCCCGCTGGACAGACACACCAACAATTTGCTGGTGGATACCGTAGCCATCCCCGCCGAATTCTGGCCAATGCTCGGGGTCGAAGAGGGCCTAGCCAACATCGCCCGCAAGGGCGATGATCCGGTCGCCGTCATACTGCCCTCGGTGGCCAAGGATGGCTACAGCGGTGATATTCAGATGATTATCGGTATCAATATGGATGGTACAGTGGCGGGGGTTCGAGTGATTTCACACCGGGAAACACCCGGCCTGGGGGATAAGGTCGACCTGAACAAGAGTAACTGGATTCTGGGCTTCAACGGCAAATCACTTCGCAACCCGCCCCCTGACAAATGGAAAGTGAAAAAAGACGGCGGAAATTTCGACCAGTTCACCGGCGCCACCATCACTCCCCGAGCCGTGGTTAATCAGGTGCGCAAGTCTCTGCAATATTTTAAGGAAAACCGGGAGCAACTGCTGAAAGCCGCTCAACGGCCAGTTTCGAACCCACTACCAGCGAAAGAGGATGCCAAAAATGGCGGATGAAACCAGCTATCGCGACATTACCCGCAATGGCCTGTGGACAAACAATGCTGCACTGGTTCAATTACTTGGCCTTTGCCCCTTACTGGCCGTAACAGGCTCAGTGGTGAATGCCCTGGGCTTGGGTCTTGCCACCATGCTGGTACTGGTAGGCTCAAATATTGTCGTGTCAATGATTCGCCACCGGGTTTCCGAAGCGGTCAAGATTCCGGCTTTTGTCATGATTATTGCCACATTTACCACCTGCACGGAATTGCTGATGCAGGCATTCACCTATGAACTGTATGTCATCTTGGGTATTTTTATCCCGTTGATTGTCACCAACTGTGCCATCCTGGGACGCGCCGAGGCATTTGCCAGCAAGAATCCTGTGGGGGCCTCCGCGCTGGATGGACTGATGATGGGTGCCGGTTTCGGACTGGTGCTTCTTGCAATCGGGGCTATCAGGGAAATCCTGGGCAGTGGCACGCTGTTTGCCAACATGCACCTGCTGTTCGGCCCCATAGCGGAAAATTGGGCTCTGCAATTATTTGGCAATGGTTACGGGTTTCTGGTGATCATTTTGCCTCCCGGCGCTTTTCTGGTGGCCGGTATGCTGATCGCCCTGAAAAATGTCATCGACGGTCGTATTGAGCGACGCAGGATGATGCGCCAGTTACCAGTCACCAAAGGCGCCAAACGGGTGAGAACTACCGGTGCAATCAGCTGAGGTTGTTTGCCAAAACCGGATGACAGGGAACAACGCCACACTACCACGTTGACTCGGGCCCGCGCGTCTCATAGCATCAAGCCGTATGCAGTTCAGGATATCTGGGGAGACGAATGAAAAAGACCGGCGCCTGGCTCACTCGATACGCACTTGAACAGATCGGGGTCACGCATACCTTCGGGATACCCGGTTTTCACAATACGGCTATTTATACTGAACTCCAACAGTCCGACACCATCACCCCCTCCCTGGTGACCCACGAGGCCTCAGCTGCTTTTATGGCCGATGCCATCAGCCGTACAACCAGGTCGATTGGCACACTGCTGGTTATCCCCGGTGCCGGCGTCACCCATGCGGCAAGCGGGATTGGAGAAGCGTTTCTCGGCGGCATTCCAATGCTGGTGATTGCCGGGGGTATTGATTACCAGACCAGTCACCGTTTTCAGCGACAGGATATCGACCACCGTGCCCTATTGGCGCCGATCACCAAAGCAACCTATCTGGTAGAACACCTCTCGGACATTGTGCCCACCATTTTTGAGGCCTACCGCACCGCAATAGAAGGGGAGCCCGGCCCGGTATTTGTGGAAATTCCGATTAATCTGCAAACCCACAGCATCGATAACGACGGGTCCCTGCCCGTTTTCGATGGGCATCGCATCACCCCCCCACTGGATATGGCCGCCATCGAGCTGGCCGCCGGGATGTTGGCAAAGGCTGAACATCCGGGAATCTTGATTGGCTGGGGTGCTCGCGAAGCAAGTGAGTCAATACAGGGACTGGCAACCCACCTGAATGCCCCGGTTGCGACTACCCTGCAAGGGCTGAGCGTATTTCCCGCCAGACACCCCCTGCATACCGGCATGGGCTTTGGCCCCGCTGCTGTACCCGCGGCACAACACGCCTTTGCAAACTGTGACTGTCTGTTGGCAATCGCTACCCGTTTTTCGGAAATACCCACCGGCAACTACGGTCTCAACATGCCGGAGGCCTTGATCCATGTGGATATCAACCCGGCGGTATTCAATGCCAATTACCCGGCGGAGCTGACTCTGCTTGGCGATGCGGCCGACGTGGCTGCAGCACTGACAGAGGCCATCAAAAAACATGTGCTGACTTCAGCCCCTGACAACACATTGCTCACAAAAATCGCTACCGACAAGCGGAACTATCTGGCTGACTGGCAGAAACAATCCGGCAAGCGGGTCAATCCGGCCCGCTTTTTTACCGCACTGAGACAGCACATGCCAGATGATGCACTGGTGGCCTGCGACGATGGCAACCACATGTTTCTGGCTGCAGAGCTGTTGCCGATCCATCATCCCGGGGGCTTTATCTGTCCCGGCGATTTCAATGCCATGGGGTATGGTGTGCCCGCAGCCAACGCACTGAAAATGGCCCATCCCCAGTGCACAGTCATTGGCCTGGTGGGTGACGCCGCGATGATGATGACGGGAATGGAAGCCCTCACCGCCAGCAAGTATCAGCTCGGTGTCATTTACTGCCTGTTCAACGATGGAGAGATATCTGGCGAGATCCGACAACTCCCCGGCCAGGTAACACAGATGATCAAGCTCGGTGAAGCGGACTGGGTATCTTTTGCCCATGCTATCGGTTGTGAATATGTGGCCATTGAAGACAACGACGACATTGAATCGGCCCTGGATACGGCCTTTTCTCTGGCGACAGAAAACAGGCCGGTGATGATAGACATCCTCATTGATTACAGCCGACAAAGTGCCTTCAGTGAAGGCATCCGGGCAACCCGCCCAAAGCACTTTGCCTATCCATCGAAGGCCAGAATGTTTGCCCGCGCCCTGAAAGAAAAAATTATTGGCTGAGAGACAACAGAGGCACAAACCCGACAGGACAAGACGCTTAAACTGTTCATCAAAGCCTGCTAGGCTCGGTTTTCCAATAAAATAAGCACCCGACTATGAACCCGACTCTGTGGCTCGGCCAGTTTCGCCTGTTAGCTATCCTTGCCGGCCCCCTGCTGGGCATACTGGTGTTTACAATAGTCCCCGATCAGGCTCTCTCCCTGGATGACAGCCCGATTGTGCTCGGCACGGCGGGCAGAGCCACTGCCGGTCTGGCCGCCTGGATGGCAGTCTGGTGGCTAACGGAAGCCATCCCTATCTATGCGACAGCACTTTTGCCACTCGCCCTGCTGCCTTTGGTCGGGGCCAGTGATATCAATGCCACCGCAAAAGCCTATGCCCACCCGATGATTTTCCTGTTTCTGGGAGGATTTATCCTGGCATTGGCACTGGAGCGATGGCATTTACACCGCCGCTTTGCCTTTACAATATTGCGGCTGGTGGGGACCAAACCGGCAACTCTGGTCGGCGGGTTCATGTTTGTCTCTGCCGCCATGAGCATGTGGATCACCAATACAGCCACCGTACTGGTAATGTTGCCGATGCTGCTCAGCATTATCCAGCTGCTGGACAAACGTGCGCCCAACCGTGAAAACTTCAGTCTCTGCCTGCTTTTGGGAGTGGCCTATGCTGCTTCGATCGGCGGTGTAGGGACCATTATCGGCACAGTGCCAAATATGTTCACCGTCTCGTTTATCCAGAGAGAGCTCGGTATTGAAATCAGTTTTACCCGCTGGCTCAGCATCGGCCTACCTATGGTAGTGATCTTTGTGCCACTTACCTGGTGGCTGTTGACCCACTGTATATACCCACCGGGCAAAACGCCCATCGATAGCAAATTTCTCCACGAACCCACAGAGCCATGGACCCTTGGCGCAAAATTAACCCTTGTTATTTTTCTGCTGACGGCTTTGGGCTGGGTTGCCCGGCCACTGCTGACAAAACTGCCCTGGCTAGGTGGACTCAGTGATACCGGCGTGGCCATCATCGCTACCCTGTTATTATTCACCATTCCGGTAAACCTGAAAGAGCGTGAATTTTTAATGGACTGGGATACGGCAATGCGTGTGCCCTGGGGGGTACTGTTACTGTTCGGTGGCGGGCTGGCACTGGCGGGGGCCATCGGTAGCACAGGTGTAGGGGAGTTACTGGCGCTGCAGCTGGCAGGCGCTCAAGGATTGTCATCGCTGGTGGTGACGCTTCTGGTGGTCATTCTGGTTATTTTCCTGACCGAACTCACCAGCAACACAGCCACCACCACGACACTGATACCCATCTTTGCGGCCATGGCGATCGGACTGGGCATTGATCCGCTGACTATCATTATCCCCGCCACCATTGCCGCCAGTTTTGCCTTTATGCTGCCAGTGGCCACACCACCGAATGCCATTGTGTTCAGCGCCAATATTATCCGTATTCCACAAATGGCCAGAGCCGGATTCTGGCTCAATATTTGCGGTGCACTGGTCATTACGCTGACCCTGCACCTGACATTGAAAAGCGGCTTGATTGGCTAGCCCAAAACAAGGAGTTCCAATGCATATCTGGGTCGATGCCGATGCCTGCCCAAACCCCATTAAGGAAATTCTGTTTCGGGCAGCGCAGCGCTGCCAGGTTCCTTTGACACTGGTTGCGAATCACCTGGTGAAAGTTCCCCCATCACCACTGATCAAAGCACGACAGGTAGAGAGCGGGTTTGATGTGGCCGACAACTATATCGCTCAACAGGTTCTGCCCGGCGATATCGTTGTCACTGGAGATATCCCTCTGGCTGCGGAAGCTGTTGAGAAAGGCGCACAGGTGATCGGGCCACGCGGCGAACACTTTACCCCGGCCAATATCCGCCAGCGATTGGCCATGCGCAACCTCATGGAAGAACTGCGCAATACGGGTGAGGTCAAAGGCGGCCCCGGCAGCCTCGGTCATAGCGAGCGCCAGCAGTTTGCCAATGTACTGGACAGACTGCTGGAAGCGAGGCCAAAATAGTTCCTCTCCATATGTCTGAGAGGGGAAAATTCTTTATCCCTCATAGCGATACGCGTATACTTACGCCCCTATTTTCATCCGGCCCACGGCCATACAGGCGTATTTATGTCTTCCCCCGACTTTGCATCACTGGGCATCTCCAAACCAGTGCTTCAGGCTGTTCAGGAACTCGGTTATGAACAGCCTTCTCCCATTCAGGCCCAGAGTATCCCTATCCTGCTGGAAGGTGCCAACCTGCTCGGTATCGCACAAACTGGCACCGGTAAAACCGCAGCTTTTGCCCTGCCGCTACTGAGCCGACTGGATAGCAGCCAGTCAGCACCACAGATTCTGGTACTGGCCCCTACCAGGGAACTGGCCATTCAGGTTGCCGAGGCTTTCCAGACCTACGCGCGCCACCTGAAGAGCTTCCATGTGTTACCCATTTACGGTGGCCAGGACATGCGCGGACAACTGCGGGGATTACAGCGTGGCGTCCAGGTGATTGTCGGCACGCCGGGACGCATCCTGGATCACTTGCGCCGTCGCAGTCTGGATCTGAGCAAACTCCGCGCACTGGTGCTGGACGAAGCAGACGAAATGTTGCGCATGGGCTTTATTGACGACGTAGAAACCATTCTGGCGGAAACCCCTTCCACCTGTCAGCGCGCACTGTTTTCGGCCACCATGCCCCCGGCTATTCGCCGTGTGGTGAAGAAATACCTCGGCGATGCCAGGGAAGTCAGTATCGCCGCCAAAACCCGTACCGTGGAACGAATCAGCCAACGCTATCTGATGGTACAGGGCCGCCATAAACTGGATGCCCTCACCCGGATTCTGGAAGTGGAAGAATTTGATGGCATGCTGATTTTTGTGCGCACTAAATCCACCACCGTCGAACTCGCTGAAAAACTGGAAGCGAGGGGGTTCTCCGCCGCCGCCTTGAACGGTGATTTAAGTCAGGCCCTGCGCGAGCGCACCGTCAATCGACTGAAGAAAGGTGACGTGGATATCGTCGTTGCCACCGATGTGGCAGCGCGGGGTCTGGATGTTGATCGCATCAGCCATGTGGTCAACTACGACATTCCCTACGACAATGAATCCTATGTGCACCGGATTGGTCGCACCGGTCGCGCCGGTCGCGAGGGTTGCGCAATCCTGTTTGTCGCCCCCAAAGAACGGCATCTGCTGCGCGCCATTGAGAAATCAACGGGTCAGCAGGTGACGTCAATGGAGCTGCCCACCGGCGAACAGGTGAGCACCCAGCGGGTTCAGCAGTTCCAGGAGCATATTCTGCGCAATCTCGATACCCAGGATCTCGACCGTTTTCGTGAGTTGCTGGAAGGAATGGCGCACGACCGTGAACTGTCCATGTCTGATATCGCTGCGGCTATGGCATGGCAACTGCAGCAGGAACGTCCACTCTTTCCAAAACTGGCGTCAATTGAAGTGGCCAGCCACGAAAAATCCATTGGTCGCGACAAAAGATCTGATGCTTTACCCCGTGACCGCAGCCAGAAACGCAAGGAAAGACCCACCGACAAACGCAAGCAACGCGACGAGTTCGGCGAATTTGAGATGACCACATACCGCATGGAAGTGGGCAAGAACCACGGGGTCACCCCCGGCGATATCGTCGGCGCCATTGCCAACGAAGCCGACATTGAAAGCCGTTATATCGGACAAATCAAACTGTATGACGACCACAGTACAGTTGACCTACCCGAAGGCATGCCACCTGAGCTGCTCAATCACCTGAAGAACAAGGTCAGGGTTTGCCAACAACCGATGAAACTGAGTCCACTCGGAGGGGAAGGTGGTCATAGACCACCGCCATCGAAAGGAAAGCTGTCACTGAAAACCAAACCTGGCGGCAAACCACGGGCCAGGAAACCGGAAGCCGCCCAAAAACGAAGCGGCTCGCGATCGGCGAAAAAGTAATTTTTTAGAGGACAATCGGGCTAAAAAAACCGGGCTGGAAAGCCCGGTTTTTTGTGCTGGAAATGTTTCCCGATTTATACACCGGGATCAGTCAACCAACAACGTCGATTTCACGACGGCAATACGTCGCGAGACAATATGCAATGCCGACCTAGGCGGAAACGCCGTCATAGGGGTACATCACAACATTTGTCACTTTCCAGCTCTTATCGTCCTGCTGACGAAGGGTATAAATAATCTGCCATAGCTGGCGGTTGGGGTCAGTGACAATCAACTCCTGGTAAACACGGCCCTCCGAGAGGGTATTCCTGCCAAACAGATAGGCTGCAGGCCGGTAGAGCGGCATATACTGACTGCGGACCATCTCGATAAACATCTGGACCGACGGGAATGCATGCCTGACATTCGGCGCAGCAAAAGAGTAGGCAGTATTGTAATCATCGGTTTTGAAAGCCGAGATCTGACCATCAATCACCTGTTGCACTGCCTGCTGATCGGACTCGCTCAACAGGTTTTCCTTGGCCGCGACAGCAGGGGAGAGGAACAGAGCCATAAAGATAGCAATGATGACAGAACTGCAGAAAATCAGGTGGAAACGTTGAATTGCCATAGCGGTTTCTCTGGTCGCTTGAACAGGCCAAATACGGTACGCCGTTATTGGCACATAACTCAGAGGTTAGAACCCGGGATGGGCAATCAGTTCCAAAACGTTGTCTTCCTCAACCTGGATGGGGAAGACAACGTTTTGTCGAGTCCTGGACGGGCCTACAGCAACAACCGGCGTATATCGGCGATCACGTCAACGAGGCAGGTAAAGAAACGGCCACAATCGGCACCATTCACAATACGGTGGTCATAGGAAACACTCAGCGGCAACATCAGCTTCGGCTGAAACTCTGCTCCATCCCAGACCGGTTTGATCTGGGATTTCGAAACACCGAGGATGGCCGCCTCGGGTGCATTCACAATCGGTGTAAAACCATTGCCACCGATGGCACCCAAACTGGAGATCGTGAAACAGCCGCCCTGCATCTCAGCGGCTGACAGTTTGCCTTCGCGGGCTTTGACTGCCATTTCATTGACTTCATCGGTCAGCTCCCAGAGTCCCTTGCGATCCACGTCGCGAATCACCGGCACGACCAGCCCCCGGGGGGTATCAACCGCCACACCGATATGAATATATTTTTTCTCGACAAAATGTTCGCCATCACTGGCGAGAGAGCGATTGAACGAGGTATTGACCGCCAGGGCATGGCCACAGGCCTTGAGCAGAAATGGCAGCAGGGTAAGCCGGGAATTCCTTTTCTCGGCCTCAGCCTTGAGTGCATGGCGAAAGGCTTCAAGCTCCGTAATATCGGCCTCATCAAATTGCGTAACGTGGGGTACGTTGAGCCAACTGCGCTGCATGTTTGCAGCCGTCAGCTTGTGAATTTTCTGCAACGGCACCATCTCAATTTCACCAAATCTGGCGAAATCCACCGTGGGTATGGGAGGAATTCCCGCGCCTGTTGCACCGGAGACAGCAGCATTTTCTGACTTTGCCACCGCATTTTTGACATATTCGTGCAGATCTTCCTTGAGAATACGATTGCGCGGTCCAGAACCGGAAACCTTACGCAAATCAACACCCAGCTCTCGGGCCAGTGCCCGCGAGGCGGGGCCAGCATAAACCTCGGCTGCTGCGACATCCTCTATTGTCGATGCTGCATCCGGTTTGGAGGGTTCCTCACTGGCCACAGGCGCTTCTGCCACGTCCGGTTTTTTACCGGAAGAAGAAATATCGGTTTCAGAGGAGTCAGATTCGGAACCGACCTTTTTTTCTGAAGGACTGGACGCGCTGTCCGCGCCTGTCTTTTTATCAGGCTCTGCTGTCTTATCGGTGGTGCCGGGTTGATCTGAATCCGGCATTATTTTCATGCGGGCAATCTTGTCTCCAGTGGCGATTTTGTCACCCACTTTGACCGCTACACTGATTAATTCCCCGGCAAAGGGTGCCGGCAATTCCATGCTGGCCTTATCCGTTTCCACCACCAGGATGCCATCGCCTTCGGCCAGCTGGTCTCCTGAGTCTGCCATAACTTCGATGACTTCAACCGCATCGGTACCGCCAATATCTGGTACCAGCACATCTTCTTCAACGGCCGGGCTTTTAGCCTCAGAGGGCTCGGCCTGGTTGTCAGGCTTTTCTGCAGCTTCAGACTCGGAGTCTTCTTCCTCTGCACTCTCAGGGGTCTCATCCTTATCTTCTGGCTGTGGAGCGTCGTCCCGCTCTCTCGAAGCGGCTGACTCTTCTGCTGAATCCGTTTCATCCGCCGTTTTCTCGATTTCGAGGATGGGGGACCCTTCACTGACTTTGTCTCCCTCCTTCACCAACAGCTTTTTGACCTGGCCCGCTTGAGGGCTCGGTACATCCATGGTGGCTTTATCGGACTCCAATACGATGAGGGATTGCTCCAGTGCCACGGTATCACCCACCGCAACACATAGCTCAATGACGTCGACCGTATCAGCGCCACCGAGATCAGGTACCAGAATTGTTTCAGAAGTCACAGTTTATTCTCGTTTTCAACAGCACAGTGGATTGGCTTTATCCGGATCAAGGCCGAACTCTTTAATAGCCTTGGCAACCAGGGATTTCTCTATTTTTCCTTCATCGGCCAGCGCACCCAGCGCCGCCACCGCAATGAAATAACGGTCAATTTCGAAGAAATGGCGCAGCTTTTCACGGCTATCACTGCGACCGAAGCCATCTGTACCCAACACATGGTAATTGGCAGGAATAAAGGCGCGAAGCTGTTCGGTATAGGTTTTGACATAGTCCGTGGCCACCACCACAGGTCCTTTTCTGTCCTGCAATTGCGCAGTAAGGTAAGGTATCTTCGGCTCGCTCTCGGGATGCATGCGATTCCAGCGTTGAACCGCCTGCCCATCGCGCGCCAGCTGATTGACACTGGTCAGGCTCCAGATATCCGCTGCCACCTTGAATTTATCCCTGAGAATTTCCGCTGCCGCCCGGACTTCATTCAGGATTGCCCCGGCGCCCATCAGTTGAATCTTCAGCTTGGTATTCTTTCCCTCTTCCAACAGGTAGATTCCCTTGACGATACCCTCTTCAACCCCCTTTGGTACAGCGGGCTGCTCATAATTTTCGTTCATGGTGGTGATGTAATAGAAGCAGTTTTCCCGATCCTGATACATCGCCCGCAAACCGTCCTGAATAATGACCACCAGCTCGTAACCATACGCCGGATCATAGGTTCGGCAGTTCGGCACGGTATTGGCCAGCAGGTGGCTGTGTCCATCCTGATGCTGCAAGCCCTCGCCATTCAACGTTGTTCGCCCCGAGGTCGCACCGATCAGAAACCCCCGCGCCTGTATATCGCCCGCAGCCCAGGCAAAGTCGCCGATGCGCTGAAAGCCAAACATGGAGTAAAACACGTAGAAAGGAATCATGGGGCAATCGTAATTGCTGTAGGCCGTCGCCAACGCAATCCACGCGGAAAATGCACCGGCTTCGGTTATCCCCTCTTCAAGAATCTGGCCGCGCTTGTCCTCCTTGTAGTACATGATCTGGTCGCGGTCCTGAGGCACATATTTCTGGCCCGCTGAGGAGTAAATGCCCAATTGCCTGAACATGCCCTCCATACCGAAGGTTCGCGCCTCATCGGGCACAATGGGTACCACCCGCTCGCCAATCTTTTTGTCCTTGACCAACATCCCAAGCTGTCGCACAAAGGTCATGGTGGTGGATACCTTGCGATCCCCGCTGCCCTCAAGCAACTTGTCAAAGTCTTCCAGAGCGGGTATCTCAAGTGATGTGAACTCTGCCCGCCGCGAGGGAACCGGCCCCCCCAGCGACTCGCGCCGCTTCTTCATATACATCATTTCAGGACTGTCTTCAGGTGGCCGGTAGTAGGGCACCTTTTCCAGATCATCATCCCCTATCGGGATTCCGAAACGATCGCGGAAGTGTTTAAGTCCTTCCAGATCAAGCTTCTTGATGGAGTGGGTATCATTGGACGCTTCACCCACGCCCATCCCGTAACCTTTCACCGTTTTTGCCAGAATCACGGTGGGCTGGCCTTTGTGGGCCAGCGCCTCAGCATAGGCGGCATAAACCTTGTAGGGATCGTGTCCGCCTCGGTTCAGATACATGATGTCCCGGTCGCTGAGATCTTCAACCAATGACTCCAGCTCCGGATACGCTCCAAAAAAATGTTCCCGGGTATAGGCACCACCATTGTGCTTGTAGTTCTGGTAATCACCATCACAGGTTTCATCCATACGCTTTTGCAACAGCCCTGTTTGATCCTTCTCAAACAATGGATCCCAAAGACGACCCCAGACGACCTTGATGACGTTCCAGCCCGCTCCGCGGAAGACACCTTCGAGCTCCTGAATAATCTTGCCATTACCGCGTACCGGCCCATCCAGACGCTGTAAATTACAGTTCACCACAAAAATCAGATTTTCCAGCTGCTCTCTGCCGGCTAGGGAAATAGCACCCAGGGTTTCCGGTTCATCGCACTCGCCATCACCGAGGAATGCCCACACCTTCCGGTCGCCACGCGGAGACATGCCACGCGCCGACATATAACGCATCACATGCGCCTGATAGATCGCCTGCAGAGGACCGAGTCCCATGGAAACAGTGGGAAATTGCCAATAGTCGGGCATCAGCCAGGGGTGGGGGTAGGAGGAGAGACCCTTGCCATCCACTTCCCGCCGAAAATTATCCAGAATGTCTTCATCGAAACGCCCCTCGAGATAGGAGCGGGCATAAATTCCAGGCGCACTGTGGCCCTGGAAGTAGATCAGGTCGCCCTGCTCTTCGCCCTCGTTGCCCCGAAAAAAATAATTAAAGCCAATATCGTAAAGCGTGGCCGAGGAGGCGAAAGAGGCAATATGACCGCCAATACCCTCATCGGGATTTTTGTTGGCCCTCATCACCATCGCCAGCGCATTCCAGCGGATGATCGAGCGAATCCGGCGCTCCATGAACAGGTCACCTGGCATGCGTTTTTCACGAATGACCGGGATCGTATTCCTGTAGGGGGTAACAATGGCAGGCGGCATGCCGACCCCAGTGGCAGTGGCTCGATCCAGCAGCTTCTGAAGCAGATAGGCGGCCCTCTCCGGGCCCTGAAACTTCAATACGGAATCCAGCGATTCGAGCCACTCCCGGGTTTCGACGGGATCCATATCGTCTTGCATGATTGATACCTTTCTTTTTATGGTAACTGGCAACTTGATCAGTCGGGTAACCAAAAACACCGTTAACCCGACGATTCAAGCCATTTTGTGTAGTTTATCTACCAAAAAATACTTATTCAACCGCAAAAACAAAAGGTGCTTATAAATATATTTTTCTAAAAATATTATAACTACATGAAATATATTAATATTATTAATAGTTTTCCCGAAAAACAATAAATAGTTTTATTACATTTTTTCGGGTAGCCGATAGACGTCCCGCTCTTTAGCCAGCCCAGACCCCGACATAAAATCCCCTGCCGAAGTATCAACCTGCATTGAAAAACCGGCCGCGACAACGACGTCCCTATAGACCTCCAGCATTTGCGCCTGTGTCAGACTCTGGACTTCTGCAATCAATTGCTGACGCATATCAAACTGGTAATCCCTCAAGTCAATGCTAGCCCAGAATCGGCCACTCTGCTCCGCGAGGCTTTTCGGTTTCTCTGTCAGACCTGTGAGGATAGAGGCGCGATGGCGCTCAAATTCCTCAGCCGGCATTACCGCCAACTGCTCTGCGTATGAATCGAGAAACTGATCAATAGCCTGCTCAAGCCGTGCCAGAGGTGCCGATGGAGACTGTACCAACAGCCCAAACCCCGGCACCCTATCCAGGCCCTGATCCACAGCCGCAACGACATAACCCAACTGCTGCTCGGTACGCAGTTCGTGAAAGAACGGGGATTTGATCAGCTGCCGCAGAAACATGAAGCGGGCGGCTTCCGCCACCGAGTCATCGCGACCCTGATAGTAAAGGAGAATCCCCGCATCCTTGTGCGGAATGGACATGGGCGCTTTAATTTTTTCCCCAGGCGCCACCCTGGCAATCCCCCTGGCCAACCAGTCAGCCGGCTTGCTGGATGCCAACTGTTCCGACAGTGACTGCGCCAGCACTTTTACCTCTTCTGCCTGCAGGTTGCCACTGGCCAGCAATTCCAGCGAAGCACCGTTAAAAATCGTTTTCACATACTGCCTGAACGTGCTGAAATCAAGTTTCTCCAATTCATCGGCCAGTCGCGCTGGCTGCCATGCAGTGGTATTGAGCAACAGCCCGACTTCGCGCATCAGCTGAATATAGGGCGTATCCTGAGTACTGTTGCGCCATTTCCGAATCAGTTCCTGACGCAGTAACTCAAGTCTCTCATCCGTCAGCTCAGTGGATAGCAGCGCGTCCACCACATCAGCTGATAACACCGACAGCTTGTCGTCAAAACCACTGATCATGAAGCCCAACCCATCTGGACGGCGATTGATGCCATAGCGCAAACCAGCCAGAGCTGCCTCATAGCTGGTTTCATTCAATGAATATTCAACTGCCCGCAAATACAGATCCATCATTGCCGCATTCCGCACCCCTTCTACTGCCGGCGTCTTGACTGCCACATAAAGCTGCGCCTTGGGCACCCGATAATAATGATCGGCGTAGTGCCACAACCGGTAATCGGGCTGCTTGACCAACAGCTCAGCCAATCCTGGTTCAGCGGCCTTGTTCGGATGTTTCAGAGAAAAACGCTCGGGAATAAAGGGGTTTTTTCCAGGCAACGCCAGATCAGTGGCCGCCGCCACTGTTTGTATTTCCGGTAGTGGCTCAACTTTATAGGGTACCTGATAGAGAGCCGTCACTTCATCGGTCTCAACTTCCGGTGCAGCCAATAACACCATGGCATTATCGGCTGTCATACGGGAAGCCATGTCGGCGATCAGCCCGGCATCATAAAGATCCATGCGGTAGGGCCCACGGAGCACTTCAGTGTAGGGGTATTGATGAAGGCGATTGGCCAGACGACTCACCCTGTGCACCGGGTCATCCTGCTCCATGTAACGAAACTGCATGTTTGCCAGCGCGCCCTGTTCGTCAAAACGCCACTGGGCAATCCCCTCATCAGCAACCAGATCGATCTGACGGAATACCAGTGACAGCACCTGTTGCCAGTTTGCGTAACCATCCGGTGTCAAGCCAACCGTCACACTGAAACTGCTGCCGCTGGTATCGGAAATACCCTGGCCGGCCCGCAGGTTCTCGGCCCAGCCCCTGTTTTTCAACAGCCAAAGCAGACTGCCCTTACCCTCGTGACCGATCAGATTGCCAAGATAGCCGAGCGGTTGTTCACGTTGATATTGATCCACTGCCGGCAGGGGAAAGGTGATGGACAACTCCCGCATCTCACGAACGGGTTGAACAGAGACCAGCTTCGGCGGCTCACCCGGTTCCAACAGTGGTTTGCCATGCTTTGGTTGCTGGCTGGCATGGTTGGGCACATTGACAAAGCGGTCTCTGACCATGGCTTCCAGCTGATCCAGAGGCTGTGGCGCCAAAACCACGAGGGCCATCCGGTTGGCTGAATAGTGCGCCTCGTAAAAAGAGAGCAGGTCCTCGCGAAGCTGGCCCTTTTCATCCGCCAGCGTATCCAGATTACCGACGCTGAATTTGGCTGCCGGGTGTGCCGGATTGACGACCTGGCTGTAGACATCCATCTGGCGGCGGTAATCATCTTTGATGCGGGCCTTGTACTCTGAATGCACTGCATTCTTTTCACGCTCTACATAATCTGCATTAAACAGTGGCGCGACAAAAAAACGTGAAAACCGGTCCAGAGCCGGCTCAAAATGTGCCGGGTCAATATCAAAGAAATAGTTGGTGTGCTCGAAGGACGTATAGGCATTGTGCTGCCCGCCGTGCTGGCCGATGAATGCCTGATACTCGTCTGGCTCGGGGTATTTATCCGTACCCAGAAACAGCATATGCTCGAGAAAATGCGCCAGCCCCTGACGTCGAACAGGATCATGCGAACTGCCCACAAAGACATCCAGTGCCGCTGCAGCCTTGTCCGCATCGGGATCAGAGACAAGCAGGACCTGAAGCGCATTGGGCAATGTCAGATGGCGATAGACAGACTGATCATTTTCACTGCGGGCAATATCACTATCACTGGAGGACTGAGGCGAAAAAGAGGTCGCCTCACTGTAAGCTCCGGCAACACAAAACAGACAGACAAATACAACAACAAGTCTTTTCATGGAATTCCATCTTATGGGTAAAGTTACTCCGACAACGGGTTCGGCAAATCAGTTCGCGGCCAGGCGTTATAAAGTGCCTTGACCAGCGTGGCGAGGGGAATGGCAAAAAACACCCCCCAGAAGCCCCACAGGCCGCCAAACACCAGGACCGCGAGGATAATCGCAATGGGATGAAGGTTAACGGCTTCCGAAAACAGTAGTGGCACCAACACATTACCATCCAGCGCCTGAATAATCCCGTAACCCACCATCAGCCAGAGCAGTTCCGAACCAAACCCCCACTGAAAGTAACCCACGGCGGCGATTGGAAAAGTGACGATCATCGCACCGATATAGGGTATCACTACTGACAACCCCACCAGGAGTCCCAGCAGAGCAGCATATTGCAATCCCATGAAAAGAAAAAAGACGTAGCTGACCAGCCCGACCACCAGTATTTCAATGGCCTTGCCGCGCACATAATTGGCCATTTGCAGGTTCATTTCATGCCAGATCCGCCACATGACAGGCCGCTCCTGAGGCAGCATAGAGGCGAGCAGGTCCAACAGCTCATCTTTGTCTTTCAGCATGAAAAATACCAGCAGTGGAACCAGTACCAGATAGACCATCATGATGACCAGGCTGGGAAAGGTGCTGAAAGAAAAACTCACCAGCCGCTCTGCCATACTCGCCACTTCCTTTGATGCCTGACCCAGCAACTCTTTTAGCTGGGACTCTGAAATGAGGTGAGGATACTCTTCGGGAAGCAACAGCAGAACACTTTGCCAGTGCCGTATCATGTCCGGAATTTCACTGGCAAGATTGGCGGCCTGGCGTCCGATCAGTGGCAGGACGACGATAAGAATCGTGAGGAATACACCGACAAACAACAGGAATACCAGCACCACCGCAACCAGACGGGGTACTCTCCATCTAACCAGGCGATTGACACCACCCTGGAGCAGGAAAGCAAAAATAATGGCTGCAACAAAAGGGGCCAGAATCTGGCCAAAGGTGACCATAACGATCAACGCGATCACCAGCATCAAAGCCAGCAATACCGCTTCTTCTTCACCAAAGTAGCGGTCGACCCAAGTGCCAAGCACTTTCCACATAGCATTTTTCCTGTCGGGGCAATTAAAAAATTACAAAATTCAGATTACGAAATCATTACCAGAGCATCAAGGACTGGTGAAACATCTGCGATGTGGTTGGTTTTTTCAGATGAAAACGCACGAATCCGCATGAATTAGGTCATAGAGTTACGTTACTATCCAGAGAAATTGTCACTCTCACACGCATCACTTTCACGTATTAATGGATATTCAAGCAGTGCACATACGCTCCATCATGTTTTTTCTGAACCGGCTAATACTGACCGCGCTGCTGACCGCACCAGCACACAGCGCAAATATTGAACTGCCAGCCCTGGGCGACACTGCCTCGGCCATTATCTCACAGCAACAGGAATTTGAACTCGGGCAGGCCTGGCTGCGAGCCTACCGCAGCAGGATCTCCGAATACAACGATCCCCAGCTCTATGATTACCTGGAGGAGCTACTCTACCAACTCGCCGCCCACAGCGAATTAAAAGATCACCGCCTGTCACTGGTGACGATCAATAATCCATCGATGAACGCCTTCGCAGTTCCTGGTGGTGTTATTGGCGTGCACACGGGATTATTCCGCTACGCCAAGACTGAACACCAGATTGCCTCCGTACTGGCACATGAGCTGGCTCACCTCAGCCAACGGCATTTTGCCCGACGGGTCGAACAACAGCGTAAGAACGCAACCACCACGATGGCTGCTATGCTGGCCAGTCTTGTGATAGCCGCCACCGTGGGCGGCGATGCCGGGATGGCCGCTATGACCGCCAGCCAGGCGCACAGCATGGAAAGTGCCATGCGATACAGCCGTCAAAATGAACAAGAAGCCGATCGACTCGGCATCCAGACAATTTACGCCGCCGGCATGGATCCGAAAGGGGTCCCCGCCATGTTCGAGCAAATGCTGCGGGCAACCCGCTACACCGGCAGCAAACCGCCAGAATTTCTGCTCACTCACCCACTAACGGAAAACCGCGTTGCAGACGCCAAAAACCGCGTCAGTCAATTTCCGTTAAAACATTATCCCGATAATATTGAATATCACCTGATGCGTGCCCGAGCGCTGATTGCCATCGAAAAAAATGCGGCGGCATCGCTCAACCGCTTCAACAGCGAACTGGAAGGCGATAGCCTCAACAAGGATGCCTCTCGTTACGGCCTGGTTTTGGCTCACATGGGGCTGGCTAACTTTAATGACGCCAGGGAAAACCTGAATCAATTAATCGCCTCTTCGCCCGACAGACTCACTTACCTGCTGGCTGATATCGAAATTGACCGCCGGGAAGGGAAATATATTTCGGCCATCGAGAAAGCGCAAAATCTTTTGCGCCACAACTCGAAAAGCTATGCGCTCAGGATGATGCTGGCCGAAGTTTACCTGAAGGCCAACCAGTTCACCGAATCTGAAAAAGTACTTGAAGAGCTGGCCCAACGCTACCCCGATCGACCCTATGTCTGGTTTCAGTTGGCGGAAGTCAGTGGCCTGGCGGGCGATATCGCTGGAGTACACAAGGCTCGCGCACAATATTTTATTCTCAACGGAGTATTTGACAAGGCCAGGGAACAACTGGGTTATGCCAGAAAACTGCTGGTCCACGATTATCAGGAGACAGCCATTATTGACCAGCAGCTGAGAGATCTGGCCGATTTGCAGGAAAAGATGGAAAACTTCTAGGCTTGGCAGCCGCAAATCAGGCAGTCTGCCCGGCGCTGCAGGGGGTTACGACTCGGCCAACTGCTGCTCGCGAAAGGCCAGCATCCGCCGCAGCGACACCATTGCGCGCCGGCCAACCGCTGAATCCACATGAATCTCGTTGGTGCCGCGCTCAAGGGACTCCATCAGATTCTCCAGATGATTCATTGCCATCCAGGGACAATGGGCACAACTACGGCAGGTGGCTCCCTCACCGGCAGTGGGCGCAATAATCAATTCTTTATCCGGCGCCGCCTGCTGCATCTTGTAAAAAATACCGCTATCCGTGGCAACAATCATCTGCTGGTTGGGCAGGATCCTGGCAGCCTCAATCAGCTGTGAAGTGGATCCCACCACATCGGCAATGGCCACCATGGCCTCCGGGGATTCAGGGTGAACCAGAATAGCCGCATCGGGGTAGAGCTGTTTGATACTGAGCACCCCCCGGGCCTTGAACTCCTCATGGACAATACAACTGCCATTCCACAACAGCATGTCCGCACCGGTTTTTTTCTGCACGTAGCTGCCCAGATACTTGTCGGGTGCCCAGAGAACCTTCTCACCACAGCTGTCCAGGTAATCCACCACATCCAGGGCAATGCTGGACGTCACCACCCAGTCCGCACGCGCCTTTACCTCCGCCGAGGTGTTTGCGTAGACCACCACGGTGCGGTCTGGGTTTTTGTCGCAGAAAACACGGAAATCATCCGCAGGACAGCCGATATCCAGAGAACAGGTGGCCTCCAGTGTAGGCATCAATACCGTTTTTTCCGGATTCAGAATTTTCGCAGTTTCACCCATAAACCTGACACCGGCCACGATCAGAGTGGAAGCCGGGTGATCATGGCCAAAGCGGGCCATTTCCAGAGAGTCCGAGACCAGCCCACCCGTCTCTTCGGCTAAAGACTGAATGACCGGATCTGTGTAGTAGTGTGCCACGATAACTGCATTGCGCTCTTTCAACAGCCGCTTGATCGAAGTCCGATATGCGGCCTCTTGCTCGGGCGTGTAGCGAGGCTCTTCATGCAGTTTACCCAAGTACTGTTCGACCACCTCACGGTGATCAGAATCGCTGGCAATATGGAGTTTTGGATCTTTCATAAAAAACCGAAATTAAGTACTACGCAAGAATTTTACCATAGATACTGGATCCCTCTGTTGCCAATTTGACTGAGTGTGTCTGATCACTTTGACCCTGACAAACAACCGCCGTTCACGACCCGAATCCGCAGGCCCGCTTAAAATAATGCAACATCACCACTCCGCCACCCGAGATTGGCTATGGCCGGTATTGCGCGCGGTTCAAGCACGGCTATTCGCTACCCTACGCACAGACAAAAAAAGCCGGGACAAGCCCGGCATTTCTGAATTTAGTGGGTCATGCTGGATTGACTCAAAACAGTTTGTCACTGTTTTCACCCCTAGGGGTTTCGCGGCCTGTGGCCGCTCGGCTCAAACTCCTGACGGAGTTTGTCGAACCACGCTTTAACGAACGAGTGCACAACAAATCGCCTACAAATAAAAAGGCCACCCCAGTAGGGTGGCCTTTTTATTTATTTGGTGGGTCGTGCTGGATTACTCGCGCCTTGCGCTCGCCCTACGGGACGCCACCGACGGTGGCGCTGTCTCACGGCTTACGCCGCTCGGCTCGAACCTCTGTTCTCATCCAGCAACAGGCAAACACAAAAAAGCCGGGACAAGCCCGGCATTTCTGAATTTGGTGGGTCGTGCTGGATTACTCGCGCCTTGCGCTCGCCCTACGGGACGCCACCGACGGTGGCGCTGTCTCACGGCTTACGCCGCTCGGCTCGAACCTCTGTTCTCATCCAGCAACAGGCAAACACAAAAAAGCCGGGACAAGCCCGGCATTTCTGAATTTGGTGGGTCGTGCTGGATTCGAACCAGCGACCAATTGGTTAAAAGCCAACTGCTCTACCAACTGAGCTAACGACCCTCAGAAGAGGCGCATATCTTACTTATGGGGAGTCAAAAATCAAGTGTTTATTCTGTACCGATATAACGGGTAGGATCTGGCAACCCGGCGTCCTGAAATCCCGATATTCTCAACCGGCAACTATCGCATCGGCCACAGGCAAAACCTCGCTCGTTCGCCTGATAGCAGGAGACCGTTTCTGCATAATCAACACCCGCCAACGTGCCCTGAAGGATAATTTCTGCTTTGGTGAGATTAATCAGCGGTTTGTTGATTCGCAGGTAATGCCCTTCAATCCCTGATTTGGTGGCGAGATTAGCCATTTTTTCAAAGGCTTCGATGTAGTCGGGACGACAGTCTGGATAACCGGAATAATCCACCGCGTTGACCCCGATAAAAATATCCTGCGCCCCAAGCACCTCTGCCCAACCCAATGCAATGGAGAGAAATACCGTATTGCGGGCTGGCACATAAGTCACGGGAATGCCGCTGGTCTGCTCCTCGGGCACATCAATTCGGTCATCAGTCAGGGCAGAGCCACCAATGGCCCTCAGATCCAGTTTAATAACCTTGTGTTCCTCGGCACCCAGCTGTTCAGAACAGCGCCGGGCGGCGGCCAGTTCTGCCTGAGCCCGTTGTCCATAATCAAAGCTCAGGGTATAGCAGCTGTACCCCTGACTTTTTGCCAGCGCCAGTACCGTCGTTGAGTCCAGTCCGCCGGATACCAGCACGACGGCTCTGTTATTTTCGTTCACAGTCATTCAGTGTCCCGGGGCATCTTTCCACAACAACTTATGCAATTGAAGCTGAAACCTGACCGGCAACCTGTCGTTCAGCACCCACTCTGCCAGCTCAGTGGCATCTTGCTGGCCGAAACTCGGAGAAAACAGGATGTCAGTGACACAGCCCGGCAGACTTAACTCGTCGAGCTTCATCCGGGCCCATTCGTAGTCCCGCCTGTCACAGATTACAAACTTAATCTGGTCGGAGGGTTTCAGGTAAGCAATATTTTCATACAGGTTGCGATTCACCTCACCAGAGGCAGGGGTTTTCAGGTCCACCACCTTGGTCACTCGAGGGTCCACTTCAGCGATAGATAAAGCACCCGCTGTTTCCAGACTCACCTGGTAACCCTTATCACAAAGCGCTGTCAACAGAGACAGGCAGGACTTCTGGGCCAACGGTTCGCCCCCGGTGACACACACCCGCGAAGCTTTAAAAGTACTCACCTCTTCCAGAATTTGCTCGATTGAGCGACGCTCGCCACCGTAGAAAGCATATTCCGTGTCACAGTAATGACAACGCAACGGACAACCGGTCAGTCGCACAAAAACCGTCGGCAGGCCAACCGTGGACGACTCGCCCTGGAGAGAATAGAAAATTTCAGTAATGCGAACAGACGTTGGGTTCATGGGAGGTACTGCATGTCATCAATGCCGCAGTTTAACCGACATTTGTAAAATCAGGAGGCCATCCGATTAAAAGTGTTGATCCAGGTAGCGTTTTGCCAGGGTTGCGGCGTTATCATTGCCCGCAGCGGAGGCTTCCAGCAGGGATTTGGCCTTCGCTTTATCACCTATAAGGAAATACACCTGGCCGAGTTTGAAGGCGGCGTCAGAGGCCTTACGGTTTGCTGGATACTGCTCTACCACGGCAGAGAAAGCCTGACGGGCAGCATCGAGATCGTTTTGTAGCAGATAAATTTCACCCAGCCAGTAATGCGCGTTGGCCACCAGCTTGCCATCTGGATAATCGGTGAGATGTTTTTTAAAAAGGGCAATGGCATCTTCAGTCTTGCCCGCTTTTAACTGGTCATAGGCATTGCTGTAGTGCTTTGCTTCATCCGTGCCGGAATTGACACTTTCGGCAACGGGACTGTTAGCAGAGGGGCTCTCAGCTGAAGGGCCATCAGCCCGATTTGGGGTGGGGGTCACCGACGAGTCACCGGCTGCAATAGCACTGAGCCGCCGATCAAGGTCCATATAGTCATCCAGCTGACGGGACTTTAACTGACGGATTTCGTGGCTCAATTCTTCCACCATACCCCGAAGAGTACGAACTTCTTCCTGCAACATTTGCATCTGATATTGAGCTCCCCCATTAAAGGTGGGTGTCTGAGCAGGTTCAGTAGGTGGAACAGGGGCAACTCTGGGAGAGGTAGCTTGGGGCTGGCCACCCAGTTCAGAGACGGGTGCAGCGGCAAAACCAACAATGGGCAGGAAAGAGAAAAGAATAATACCTACTGCAGTCACACGCATGGGGATATCCTCTACCGATGGCACGGGAAAACGCTACCCAAGAAAGACAATACGTCCGGTGGTTGGACACCGGACGTTTGCAAAAAACAGCAACAGCGCCTGAAGCGCGATTACTTCATTTCTACGCGACGATTCAACGCCCAGGCAGTTTCATTGCTATCCAGGGAAGCGGGGCTTTCCTCACCATAGCTGATCACTTCCAGCAGATTGCCATTCACACCCTCTGAAATAAGGAAATCGCGAACGGCATTGGCGCGACGCTCACCCAGCGCCATGTTGTATTCGCGGGTTCCACGCTCGTCAGCATGGCCTTCCAGACGAACATTGACCGGATTGCCACGCAACCATTCTGCATGGAGGCGCAACGCAGCGGTAGATTCGGCATTGAGGACCGCGCGATCAAACTCGAAGTAGAATACCCGTGGCACAGCAGTATCGGTACCCAATGTCGTAGCAGTAACGCCGTCAGTTGATACCGAACCTGTAGACACCTGACTGCTTGGTACTGACGTGCCGGCACTCGCTGTATCTGTTGTATCTGTACCGGTCGAGGAACAGCCCGATAACAGCGCCATCACAACGGTAATTAAAGCGCCATACTTGAGCAGTTGATTTTTCATTTTATTCTCCTGTAACTAAAATGTAGCTTGTTTATTTTGGTGACCAGGCAGGCTCTCGGACATCGCCGACAGTTGCTGGCAGTAAAAATTTCACACCCGCGTCCAGCGAAACAGCTGCCAGTACTCCCTTGCTGCCTTGTTTGGTTGCGTAAATCAACATAGCACCATTCGGGGCAACTGTAGGGGATTCATCCAGATACGTTTGTGTTAAAACTCTCAGGTCGCCCGTAACCAGGTCCTGTGAAGCGATATGAAAATCGCCTTTATCGCGGTGCACCATAACTAAAGTGCGCCCATCAGGAGCAAGTCTTGGTCTGGCATTGTACGACCCTGCGAAGGTTAAGCGTTCTACCTGCCCGCTGGCAATGGTTAACTTATAAATTTGTGGCGCTCCGCCCCTATCTGAGGTAAAAATTAGCGATTTTCCGTCCGGAGTCCAGTTTGGTTCAGTATCAATCGCAAAGTGCGTGGTCACGCGCGTAAATTTTCGCGTCATCAAATCAAGCGTATAAAGTTCGGGATTTCCGTCTTTTGATAAGACCAGAGCCAGTTTTCGACCATCGGGTGACCAGGAGGGTGCGCCGTTGAGCCCCCGGAAGTTGGTCAACTGCTCACGGGCAGCCGTGGCAAGATTTTGACGGAATATGGCCGGCCGACCTGTTTCAAAAGAGACATACACCAACTCCTTGGCATCCGGGGACCATGCCGGCGACATAATCGGCTCGTCTGATGCCAACAGCAAACGTTCTCTGGCACCATCCGCATCAGAGACCATCAGGCGAAATGACATTTTTCCGTTCTTGGGAATAGCACTCACGTAGGCAATGCGGGTAGAGAAAGCACCGGGGATGCCGGTGATAGTTTCATACACCTGATCGCTGATGTGGTGGGCGATATCTCGCAACTGTGCAGCTTTTCCATCCACCGCCTTGGTAAACAGCTTGCGTCCTCCAGCCACCTCCATCAGGCTGAACGTCACCTTGTAACTGCCCCCCTGATCGGTCACATCGCCAACCACCAGATATTCTGCACCGAGAACCCGCCAGTCACGCAAGTAGACGTCATTCTCACGAGCGGGAAATGACAACATGTTTTGCCGGGGTATCGAATTGAACAGGCCACTGCGATCCAGGTCCGCTGAAACGATGTTACTGATATCTTCAGGCAGCGCCCGACCGCCGAGCGTCATCGGTGAAATGGCGATACGGGTCGGATTGTCAACGCCCTGGGTAATTTCGATGGTGAATTCAGCAAATGCTGACGGTAGCCAGCACGTCATAAACACGCACAAACTTAGTAGAAACCCGGTTTTCCTCACTGTTTATAACCTCAAATCATCTGGTCTGAAAATTAATGGCAATTTACGAAAATACGTCTCGAACACCTTCGTTGGTAGTTCCTGCAATTTTTCGAACCTGTCCACTTTAAGCACCGCCTGTACGGCAGAACGATCAAACGCCTCATTACCGCTGGATCTGACAATATCAACACGAACTACCTGCCCATTGGGCAACAGTTGCACCAGCAACTCAACCTCCATATCGCGACGGGAATTGAGTGGACGATTCCAGTTGGCGGCCAGACGCTCAAAAATGTAATCCGCGTAACTGCTGGCCAACTCCTCATCGTTCGCGGCCGCCAAAAATGCCTCTTCCTCGGCCAGGGCACTGGCCAGTGCCTGTTCAAGTTGCTGCTTATCTATTTGCGGCTTGGGCTCTGGTTTCGGTTCCGGTTTTGGCGCGGGTTTGGGTTCCGGTTTTGGCGTCGGCTTCGGCGCTGGTTTGGGCTTGGGCTTAGGAGCCGGTTTCGGGGTCGGTTTGGGAGCCGGCTTGGGAGCCGCTTTAGGCACCGGGGGCTTGGGTTTTGGTTTGGCTTTTTCTTCCAGCTTGAGCAACGTTGCCTGAACATATTTCGGCTGAGTAATTTTTCGTTGTTTCCTCTCTGGCTCCCAATGCACTACCATCAGCGCCACGATGAAAGCATGCAACAGCAGGCTCACCAAAACGGCAACGGTAAACGAAGAGACTTTGCCGGAGAACACGGTAGCTAGTTTTTCCCCGGTGGCGGCTCGGTAACCAGCCCGACAGAGGGCGCACCGGCATTCTGCAGTTCACTCATCAACCCGACCACCGTGCCATAATCCACTTTTGCATCACCCCAGACCAGCACGGGCGTCTTCGGCTGCACACCCATCACCTTCTGCACTTTTTCAATAATAGAGGTGAGCGGCTCTTCAATATTCTTGCCGTTGCCGAGGTCCAGATAGTAAGTCCCATCGGCCTTCACAGAGACAATGAGGGGTTCCAGATCCTTGTCGTCAAGCGGTGCGGACGGGGCCTGTGGCAGCTCCACCTTGACCCCCTGCATCAACATGGGGGCTGTCACCATAAAGACAATCAGCAATACCAGCATCACATCAATGTAGGGCACCACATTGATCTCAGCCACCAGCCGTCTTTTATGCTTGGGAGTCCTGATAGTCATTAACCGTGTACCCGGCGGTGCAGAATACTGGAGAACTCCTCGGCAAAGGTTTGATAGCCGCTGTAGATACTATCCGCCGACGCTGAATAGCGATTGTAGGCCAGCACCGCCGGAATCGCGGCAAACAAGCCCATGGCGGTGGCGATCAAGGCCTCAGAGATACCCGGCGCAACCGTAGCCAGGGTGGCCTGCTGCACTGTTGCCAGCCCGCGAAAGGAGTTCATGATCCCCCATACCGTGCCAAACAAACCGATGTAGGGACTCACCGACGCAACGCTGGCCAGGAAGGGTAAATTCCGATTGAGTCGCTCCTCCTCCCGGGACAGGGCAATTCGCATGGACCGTTCGGTGCCTTCAATGACCGTATCCGCATCTACATTAGCCTGCTGGGCCAGTCGATTGAACTCGCGGAAGCCGGCACGGAATACACTCGCCAGACCTTCAGCGGCACCTCTGCCACCAATATCCGTATAGAGCTGATTAAGGTCTACCCCGGACCAGAAATTATCCTCGAATTTGCGCAGATTAATCCCCGCATTTCTCAGGTATAGCCCCCGTTGGATGATCATTACCCAGGAGATGATCGAAGCAAAAAATAACAGCGCCATGACAAATTGCACCAGCAGGGAAGCATCGGCAATCAGACTCCAGAGTGATAATTGTTCGGTCACCAGGTAACTCCTGTTTTCTTGTTAAATAGCGGCTTGCAACGTTTGCAACATCTCGGCCGGGATGGCCGTGGGTCGCTTCGTTTGATGATTGATACAGGCCGCTTTTACGACCCCCTCGACCAGAACCTGCTCATCTCTCAGCACTTTTTGGGCGATGGTAAATGAAGTTCTGCTCACGGCGACCAGTTTGGCCGTGGCAACAATCTGGTCATCCAATACTGCCGGTTGCCGGTACTTCAATTCCACCGAACAGACCACAAACTGCATACCCTCGAACAGCGCCGGCTTGTCATAACCCAACGACCGCATCAGTTCAGTGCGGGCGCGCTCAAGGTACTTCAGATAATTGGCGTAGTAGACAATCCCGCCCGCGTCGGTGTCTTCCACATACACGCGGATCGGTAGACAATATTCGCTGGTCATTTCTCCATGAAATCCAGTTGTTGGTCAATTTTTTGTGGACTTTTCAAACCGAAGTGCTGGTAGGCAAGGCTTGTAACCATTCGACCCCGAGTGGTTCTCATCAAGTATCCCTGCTGGATCAGAAACGGTTCCAGTACATCCTCGATCGTTCCCCGCTCTTCGCTGATCGCGGCGGCCAGACTGTCCACCCCCACAGGTCCCCCATCAAACTTCTGCATGATGGTTAACATCAGCCGTCGATCCATATGATCAAAACCATTGGCATCCACATTGAGCATATTCAACGCCTGATCGGCTACCTCCGCACTGATCTTGCCATCTGCTTTGATCTCGGCGTAGTCCCTGACCCGACGCAACAGGCGATTGGCTATTCTGGGTGTACCCCTCGCTCGGCGGGCAACCTCCATAGCGCCCTGTTGTCCCATGGCCACGCCGAGAATATCCGCAGAGCGCGCGACAATCGTGCTCAACTCATCCACTGAGTAAAACTCGAGGCGCTGTACGATACCAAAACGATCGCGCAACGGCGACGTGAGTAACCCCGCCCGGGTCGTTGCACCAACGAGGGTAAAGGGAGGCAAGTCCAGCTTGATGGAACGTGCCGCAGGTCCTTCACCGATCATGATATCCAGCTGGTAGTCTTCCATGGCCGGGTAGATAACCTCTTCCACCACGGGACTCAGACGATGAATCTCGTCAATGAACAACACATCCCCCGGCTCCAGGTTGGTCATCAGGGCCGCCAGATCACCGGCTTTCTCCAGCACTGGACCGGAGGTGGTTTTCAGATCTACACCCATTTCGTTGGCAATGATATGGGCCAGCGTGGTCTTGCCCAGACCCGGGGGGCCAAAGACCAGTGTGTGGTCCAGTGGCTCACCACGCTTGCGCGCGGCACCGATAAATATTTCCATCTGCTCACGCACCGCCTGCTGCCCGACGTAGTCGGCCAGACTCAGGGGACGAATCGCACGATCAAAGCGCTCCTCCTGGACGGAAGCTTCTGGGAATATAAGGCGATCGTTCTCAATCATGGGGGCAGTATATCTTGCACGGGCTAGCTTTTAACCATGCTTTTCAGGGCAAGGCGAATCAATTCCTGACTGGATTGCCCTTCACTGGCTACAGCCGTTATCATCCGGGCCGCCTCCTGGGGCTTGTAACCCAGTGCAATCAGTGCACTCTCGGCCTCCCTGACCGTATCGGTTTGTCGTGCTGCCTGACCAGTGACGGGGGAGTCCGCCGAATCAGTGGAAAAATGACTGAGACGATCCCGCATTTCCACAATCAGACGCTCGGCTGTTTTTTTACCGACGCCGGGCAATCGCACCAGGGTCGCGGTATCGTTATGCTGTACTGAATGGGAAAAATCAGCCGCCGTCATTCCGGATAAAATGGCCAGCGCCATTTTCGGCCCCACGCCACTGACCCTGATCAGGCTGCGAAATAACTCGCGCTCGACAGTATCGGCAAAACCATAAAGTTGCTGCACATCCTCCCGCACCACAAAGTGCGTATGGAGAGTCACCGTCTGCCCCGGTACCGGTAAATCAAAAAACGTATTGAGTGACACCAATACTTCGTAGCCGACACCCTGCACATCAATTAGCAGTTCCGGTGCCTTGCGCTCCAATAATGTGCCATGAATTCTTCCGATCACCTCGCAATTCCTCTCTTTATAGGACTCGCCATATTATTTATACCGCCCCCTGGCATAACGAACATCGGGGGGCAATCCAGCCGTGGTACGGATTGTTTGCGCGTGGCAGAGCGCCACTGCAAGCGCGTCTGCAGCATCCTCAGAGGGTGCCGAAGGCAACTTCAGCAGTCGTGTGACCATATGCTGCACCTGCTCCTTGCCAGCCGCGCCACTGCCAACCACCGACTGCTTGACTGACCGCGCAGCATACTCAGCCACCGACAACCCCGCGGCAACACCCGCTACAATGGCTGCGCCACGGGCCTGCCCGAGCTTCAGCGCAGCCCTGGGATCACGGGCAAAGAAAACATCCTCAATGGCCATTGTCTCAGGATGGTGCTCTTCGATAATGCAGGAAAGACTCTCAAAGATCACTTTGAGACGCTCCGGAAGCGCGCCATCCGGCAGGCGGATAATGCCACTGGCAACATACTCGGCGTGGGAACCAACGGCGTTGACAAGGCCAAAACCGGTCTTTCTCGAACCCGGGTCTATACCGAGAATCAGTGTCATGGGAATCGCCCGAAATACTGTATATTGTCACAGTATCCTAATCGCTTGAAAAAACAAGAGCCAACGGCTCCATCGTCACTGTACCCACTAAAAAAGGCGGCTGTTGCCAGCCGCCTTTTTTGCATTCACACAACAACTTTTATTTGGTTTCCTCATCTGCCGATTCAGCGGGAGCTGCTTCTGCGGGTGTTTCATCAGCAGGCGCTTCCTCTGCCACAGCCTCTTCTTCTGGAGCTGCTTCTGCCGGGGCTTCCTCAACGGGGGCCTCGTCAACAGCTGGCTCTTCTACGGGCGCGGGTTTGGCAACTGCCTGCTTGACGACACCCGCAGCGATCAGAATGCTGACTTTTTCGTCACCATTAATGATCTTCTTGTCAGCGCCTTCAACGGCATAGCGACCTGAGCGTTTTTGATAAATGGTGTACTCGTCAGTTTTCTGAAGTACTTTCATCCTGTCTCTCCTGTGATTACTCGTTCTGTTAACAATATCGGGATACACCCGGGTTTACTCTCTGGCCCAACCGATCATCAGCCGAGCTCAGCCATCACCGACGCGGGAATATCCGCATTGGTATATACATTCTGCACATCGTCCAGATCTTCCAGATGATCCACCAGCGCCAGCAATTTCTCCGCACCGTCCAGGTCAACTGGAACAGTAATGGATGCCAGCATGGTGACCTCTGCGTTTTCCGGCTCAAGACCGGCATCCAACAGGGCTTCTTTGACTGCGCTGAAGTCTTCCCATGCGCTGAGCACATCCATGGAACCGTCGTCATTGGTCACCACATCTTCTGCGCCCGCTTCCAGGGCCACTTCGATTAACCGGTTTTCATCAACCCCGGCGGAATAACTGATTTGACCGGTACGTTTAAACAGGTAGGCGACCGATCCGTCCGTGCCCAGATTGCCACCGCGCTTTGTGAAGGCGTGGCGCACATCGGAAACCGTACGATTGCGGTTATCCGTCATACAGTCCACCAGCACGGCGATACCACCGACCCCGTAACCCTCGTAGGTCACCTCTTCATAATTATCGCCTTCACCGGCACCCGCACCCCTGGCAATGGCTTTATCAATCGTGTCGCGCTTCATGTTATTACCGAGCGCCTTGTCCACTGCGGCGCGGAGCCGGGGGTTGTCTTCCGGCAGAGGTCCACCGGATTTTGCAGCCACAACCAGCTCACGAATCAGTTTGGTGAATACCTTGCCGCGCTTGGCATCCTGCGCTGCCTTGCGGTGCTTGATATTGGCCCATTTGCTGTGACCTGCCATAACAAAAATCTCCCATCGTTCCGAGCTGTAGTCGTTTCACCAACAGTCGTTTTTTATCGTGTTGCGCCGGTCAGCGCACTGCGGAATAGATCAGTTATCCGCCGGTTTTTTCTCCCGCAAACGAATATTCAGTTCACGCAATTGCCGATTATCAACCCCACCCGGCGCATCAGTCATCACACAGGCCGCTGTCTGGGTTTTCGGGAAAGCGATCACATCCCGAATCGAATGACTACCGGTCATCAACATGATCAGTCGATCCAAACCAAATGCCAACCCGCCATGGGGGGGGCAACCAAACTTCAGGGCATCGATCAGGAAACCGAATTTTTCATCCGCTTCTGTTTCACTGATACCCAACACCTTAAAGACCGCATGCTGCATATCGGGGTTATGGATACGAATCGAACCACCACCGAGCTCCGTGCCGTTCAACACCATATCGTAGGCAATCGACAGGGCTTTTTCCGGGTCGGCCTCGAGCGTTTCCACCGAGCAGGCCGGCCGGGTAAAAGGATGATGCAGGGAGGTCCAACCGCCCTCTCCATCTTCTTCAAACATCGGGAAGTCGACCACCCACAACGGCGCCCACTGACAGGTGTAGAGATTCAGGTCTGCACCAAGTTTACAGCGCAGGGCACCCAATGCTTCGGTGACAACACGGTGGTTATCTGCACCAAAGAAAATCAGGTCGCCATTTTCAGCAGCGGTGCGATCGAGTATGGCAGCACGCACGTCCAACGGCAGAAACTTGACGATGGGGGATTGCAGCCCTTCCTCCAGATCGTCCCTGTTATTGACCTTGATATAGGCCAGTCCCCGGGCACCGTAAATACCAACAAACTTGGTGTAATCATCTATCTGCTTGCGACTGATTTCGTTGCCACCCGGCACTTTCAATGCCGTAACGCGGCCCTTTGGATCATTGGCCGGCCCGGAAAATACCTTGAAATCCACCTCTGTCATCAGATCCTTGATTTCCACCAGTTCGAGGGGAATCCGCAAATCCGGTTTATCGCTGCCATAGCGCATGATGGCCTCGCTATGAGGCATGGAGGGGAAATCCCCAAGATCCACCTCGAGCACTTCCTGGAAAACCGTGCGGATCATCTCCTCATTGATGGCCATGATCTCCGCTTCCGAGGTAAACGACATTTCCACATCAACCTGGGTAAATTCAGGCTGGCGGTCCGCCCGGAGATCTTCGTCACGGAAACATTTTGCGATCTGGTAATAACGGTCCACGCCCGACACCATCAGCAACTGCTTGAACAACTGTGGCGACTGCGGCAGCGCAAAGAACTTGCCTTCGTGGGTGCGGCTCGGCACCAGGTAATCGCGGGCGCCCTCCGGCGTGGCCCGGGTCAGGATCGGGGTTTCAATATCCAGAAATCCCCGCTGATCGAGAAAGTTGCGAATAATATTGGTCACCCTGGAGCGGAACCGCATATTGCTGAGCATTTCCGGCCGGCGCAGGTCCAGATAGCGATACTTGAGCCGTACTTCCTCGCCCACCTTGTTGTGCTGATCCAGAGGAAAAGGCGGCGTTTCAGAGGAATTCAGTATCTGCACAGCCAGACCATAAACTTCAATCTGACCGGTAGTCATTTCCGGGTTGACGGTTTCGGGGGTTCTGGCGCGAACCCGACCAGTCACCTGTAGCACATACTCACTGCGAACCCGGTCGGCAAGAGCAAAATGCTCGCCGCAATCCGGGTCAAACACGACCTGCACGATACCTTCACGATCGCGCAAATCGACAAAGATCACACCCCCGTGGTCGCGTCGACGATCCACCCAACCGCAAAGGGTGACTTCCTCATCAATGTGTTCGGCGCCGAGCACACCACAATAACTTGTCCGCATTATGTCTTCCCGTTGTTAATCGATGGAGGCCGGGCGGGGCTTCCGGTGGTATTGGTTCAGGCAGCGGGGGTGGAACCGGCAGCCTCTTTGGGTTTTGCTTCAGGTTTTGCCTTGCTCTCCGAGGGCTGGTCGCCGGCAATATTCTTTCTTTTCTCTTTTTTGAAGTCCGTTTCATACCAGCCACTGCCACTCAGCCGGAAGCCCGCAGCCGTCAACTGTTTTTTCAATTCCGACTGATGACAAACCGGACAATCCGTCAATGGTTTGTCACTGATTTTTTGAAGTGCTTCCAGCACATGACCGCAGGCCTGACATTGATAACTGTAAATCGGCATACTAAATACCCTGATTCTAGAGCGGGCAGAACGCCCCTGATAAAAGCGGCGCATTATACCCCAGTAACCAGGGGGCTAGAAGATTGGATAATGCCTGAATCCGGACTACCGCCAACACAATGCGCAAAAATCTGCCGGAAAAGCTATTTGTGCAAGGCTGTGAAGTCATCCCCGACGAGCACATTGACAAGTGGATCGACCCGCGCAGCAAGCAACTTCCCGGTATACTCCTGTGCCGGCAACCGTCCCCAAATGGGGTCAGGCCAGGCGCCGTCCATTTTATAGCGGGCGATATGATGCACATGCAGTTGGGCCACCCGGTTGCCCAGGGTCGCTATATTGACCTTGTCCGGGGAGAACACATCCACCAATGTCTCCGCCAACAGAGAGGATTCGCGTATCAGCTGATATTGATCCTGCTCTGACAAATGATAAATTTCTGTCACATCGGCAATCCGAGGCACCAGAATAAACCAGGGATAATTGGCATCGCGGTGAAGCAACAACCGGCACAACGGAAAGTCACCCATAATTATCGTGTCAGCCTTCAACGCAGAATCGAGCTCAAACATTTAACAACCTCTTGTCCTGTACCCAAAGCGGGCTCCACCGTAAAATAGCGGTTTTTACACTCACCTCCAAGACAAAGAATCAACTATGCGTGCCAGCCAGTTTTTGATCGCCACCCAAAAAGAAACCCCGGCCGATGCCGAAGTCATCAGCCACCAATTGATGATTCGCGCCGGCATGATCCGCAAGCTGGCCGCCGGGCTCTACAACTGGTTACCTCTGGGATTGCGGGTGCTGCGCAAAGTGGAGGCCATTGTCCGAGAAGAAATGAACCAGGCCGGTGCCATGGAAGTCCTGATGCCGGTCACCCAACCGGCGGAACTCTGGCAGGAGTCCGGTCGCTGGGAACAGTACGGGCCGGAACTGCTGAGAATGAAGGATCGTCACGACCGCGCCTTCTGCCTGGGCCCAACCCACGAGGAAGTCATTACCGACCTGGCCCGCAACCAGCTGCGCAGTTACAAACAACTGCCCGCCAACTTCTATCAGATTCAGACCAAGTTCCGGGATGAAATCCGCCCCCGCTTTGGCATCATGCGCGCACGGGAATTCCTGATGAAAGACGCCTACTCCTTTCATGCGGATCAGGCCAGCCTGCAACAGACCTATGACACCATGCATGCGGCCTATACAGCGATCTTTAGTCGCCTCGGCCTCGACTTCAGACCTGTCCTGGCGGATACCGGCAGCATTGGCGGCAACCACTCCCATGAATTCCATGTGCTGGCAGCCTCGGGAGAGGACGACATTGCCTTCTCCAACGCCAGCGACTATGCCGCCAATGTGGAAATGGCCGAAGCCGTGGCACCGACCGGCAGCCGGCCAACTGCATCGGCAGACAAGCAGGAAGTGGCTACACCGGGCCAGCACAGTATTGAACAGGTCAGCCGGTTTCTCGGGGTAAAACCTGAACAGATCGCAAAAACCCTGATCGTACTGGGGGACCCCAATCAAAGCACCACCGCACTGGTGGCACTGGTACTGCGGGGCGACCACGAACTCAATGCTATCAAGGCCGAGAAACTGCAGGGCGTGGCATCACCACTGACCTTTGCCAGCGAAGCACAGGTAAAAGCCATACTGGGATGTTCTGTGGGATCTATCGGTCCGGTAGGGCTCAACATTCCGACCATTGTGGATCGTTGCGCGGCCCATCTGGCCGACTTTGTCTGCGGTGCAAACCGCGATGATTACCATCTCACCGGTGTCAACTGGGAGAGAGATTGTCCGCCGCTACAGGTCGAGGACATTCGCAATGTGGTCCCCGGTGACACCAGCCCCGATGGCCAGGGCACACTGGAGATCAAACGCGGTATTGAAGTGGGGCATATTTTTCAATTGGGCACCAAATACAGTGAAGCCATGAATGCCCGGGTACTCAACGAAGAAGGCCGAGAGCAGGTCATGTTGATGGGTTGCTACGGGATCGGCGTGAGCCGCGTTGTGGCCGCTGCCATAGAGCAGAATCACGATGAAAAAGGCATCATCTGGCCCGATGCTCTGGCCCCTTTCCAGGTCGCGGTGGTACCGATCAATCTGCACAAGTCCGAACAGGTTCGCGATGCCTGCGAAACGCTCTATGCTGATCTGCAACAGGCAGGTTTTGACGTGCTGTTAATGGATGAAGAAAAAGCCCGGTTGGGGGTCATGCTGGCAGATATTGAGTTAATGGGTATCCCTCACCGCATCGTCGTGGGTGACCGCGGGCTTGAACAGGGTCAGATGGAATATTACAACCGTCGCAGCGGGGAAAGCTGCCAAATCGCGGTAACGGAACTACCCGAATTTCTGGCACAGGCCCTCGGATGAACGCCTCGGTCGGCCAGAGAGTCGCGCGGTGGCTGGCACTGACGACCACCGCTCTCTGGCTGAGTGCTGCCCTCGCAGGCGATCCACAGGAAGTGGATCAGGCTCTGCTGGCCCTGCTGAAAAAGACCGTGGAACAGGCCGATAGCTTTGAGGATCGTTTCGATGCCGAGGTATGGCTGATGGCAAAATCCACCCAGCTTGCCCGGTATATTCCTGACAGCGAGGAGCGACTCGACTTGCTGCGCAAAATCCATCAGGCCGCCACGCGGGCAGAACTATCGCCGGAAGTGGTTCTCGCTGTCATTCAGGTGGAAAGTCATTTTGACTCCTACGCAGTCTCCAGTGCCGGGGCTCAGGGTATGATGCAGGTCATGCCCTTCTGGAAACACGAAATCGGTCGGGCGGATGATAACTTGATCAACATCGATACCAATCTGCGCTATGGCTGCACCATTCTCAAGTATTATCTGGACAAGGAAAATGGCAATCTCGCACTGGCGCTCGCTCGCTATAATGGCAGCTATGGCAAAACCTGGTACCCCGAGAGAGTGATGGTGGCCTGGGATAACTGGCGCTAGAAACAAACAACAAAATGACACCCCGGAGATTTTTTAAACAAAAACCTCTGGATAAGACCTATAAAGAAAACACAAAAAAATGCCAGCGCTAACTGGCATTTTTATTGGTTAAACTCAGGCATCCGCCTCAGGCAACAACAGTCACGTTTTGTGCCTGAGGGCCTTTCTGACCTTCGGTCACCTCAAAAGAAACCTGCTGCCCTTCATAAAGTGTGCGACGGCCTGTACCGTTAATAGCACTGAAATGTACAAAGACATCCTTGCCACCTTCCTGAGCAAGAAAGCCATACCCTTTTTCTTCATTGAACCACTTAACGGTACCGGTAACTAAATCTGACATAACATCCTCGTAAGCACTTAGTGCCAACCTCGGTTGGCGGTGTAAATATACAGGCAGCTAAAGACCCGCAATTCGCACTTTAAAACGGCTTACAAAAACGCGCAAGCAAAAATACCTTGACATACGCCACGAAACCCATCATCAGGTCTAGGGTAGTCCATCAAATTCTTCGCCCTCTTTCACCTCGGGCGGCAGCAAATTCTCCCTGGTCATCCGCAATGCCATCAGCATATTTGCCGCCACATAAATGGAGGAATATGTACCGATTACCACACCCACTATCAGTGCAATTGCAAAATTGTGAATCAGCTCCCCGCCAAAGATAAACAGCGCCAGCAGCACAAAAATTGTGGTCAGCGAGGTGAGCAATGTGCGCTGCAACGACTGGGTGAGCGATTCATTAATAACCTCTTTCGCCTCTGCCGTTCGCAACAGGCGAAAATTTTCCCGTATTCGGTCAAACACGACAATCGTGTCATTCAGGGAGTAGCCGATGACGGCGAGCACAGCTGCAAGGACTGTGAGGTCAAACTCCAGGCCGGTAATCGAGAAAAAGCCGAGAGTAATCACCACATCGTGAACCAACGCAATAACAGCACCAATGGAGAACTTGTATTGAAAGCGGATGGCCACATAGAGCATCACCACAGCCAGGGCAGCCAGCATACCCAGACCACCATCCTCGCGAAGCTCATCACCCACCTGGGGGCCCACATAATCCACCCGGCGCATTTCGATCTCGCTGTCGGTGTTGTTTTGCAGTGCAGCAAATACCTGATCGGACAATCCAGCTGCCGGCTCACCCTGCATACGAATCAGCACATCACTCTCGGAACCGAAGTAGATCACAGTGGGGTTTTCAAAGCCGCTCTCGGTGAGCTGTGCGCGAATCACCGATAAATCGGCCGGTTGTGGGTAGCCCACTTCAATCTGGGTGCCACCGGTAAAATCGAGACCCAGCACGATGCCTTTCACTGACAGGGAAACCAGCGAACCCAGCACCAACAAAATGGAGATGATCGCCGCCAACTTGCGCTGGCCCATGAAATCAATAATCCGTAGCGTTGTCATGGTGAGCTCCTAAATCCAGACTTTGTTAATGGTACGGCCACCATAGACCAGATTGACCAGCGCTCTGGTACCCAGAATTGCGGTGAACATCGAGGTCAAAATACCGATCGACAGGGTGACAGCAAAACCCTGCACCGGCCCGGAACCAACAGCGTATAGAATCACCGCGACAATCAGGGTGGTCAGGTTGGCATCCAGAATCGATACGAAAGCCCGGTCGTAGCCGGCATTGATGGCGGACTGGGGTGGCAGGCCATTGGCCAGCTCCTCCCTGATTCGGGAAAAAATCAGTACGTTGGCATCCACTGCCATCCCCACCGTCAGCACAATACCGGCGATCCCCGGCAGGGTCAGGGTTGCGCCCAGTAGAGACATGGCAGCAACCATGATGACCAGATTGAGGGCGAGCGCCACATTGGCGAAGATACCGAAAACCCGGTAGTAAAACAGCATAAAAATCAGCACTATCGCCATGCCAATGGTGACCGATTTAACCCCCAGGGCGATATTTTCGGCACCCAGCGAGGGACCAATGGTCCTCTCTTCGACAAAATACATGGGTGCCGCCAGGCCACCGGCACGGAGCAGCAGTGCCAGCTCCGAGGACTCGCGGGGATTATCCAGACCGGTAATACGGAAGGTCTTGCCCAGCGCACTGCGAATGGTGGCCAGACTGATAATTTTCTTTTCAACATAGCGCTCAGACGTCGCAACCTGCTCACCGTCTTCGTTGGTGGTATAGATCGTACGGGTCTTGTACTCGATAAACAGCACACCCAGACGGCGATCAATATTCTTGCGGGAAACCCGGTGCATACGGGCACCGCCATCACTGTCCAACGTGATATTCACCTGCGGGAAGCCATTTTCATCGAAGGAGGCCGACGCGTTCGACACGTGATCACCCGTAATCACCACCGTGCGCTCCAGCCAGGCATCAGGAAAACGCGATTTGTCATTCAGAAATTCAAATTTTTCCGCCGTGACCACGTTCTGCTCCTCGGCTTCAAGACGGAACTCAAGGTTGGCGGTCTTGCCGATAATCCGCTTCGCTTCAGCCGTATCCTGAACTCCTGGCAGCTCCACCATCACTCGGTTACGACCCTGACGCTGTACGATGGGCTCGGACACCCCCAGTTCATTCACCCGGTTTCTCAGGGTCACCAGATTCTGGTTCAGTGCGTAATCCTCAACTTCCCTGATCGCGGATTCCGACATCGTGGATCGGATAGTGAACAAAGCGTCTTCCGTGGTGAGCTGTGCGGTCAGGTCGCGGAAGTCGCGACGGAGAATCCGGTTCGCCTCATCCCGTTCTTCTTCGGTGCGGAATTTGCTGATAATCGTCCCGTCCTCCAGCTTCACCGTGTGGTAGCGCAGCCTCTCCTCACGCATGGCACCGCGCATCTCCCGAACCGCAGACTCCATGCGCTTGCCAACCACTTCGTCAACATTGACCTCCAGCAGAAAATGCACGCCACCACTGAGGTCGAGCCCGAGCTTCATCGGCTGTGCCCCCAGCGCAGCAAGCCACTCCGGCGTTGTGGGTGCGAGATTCAGCGCCACCACGTAATCAAAACCGAGAGCCTGCTGAATAACCCTTTTGGCCGGTAACTGCTGATCCCGCTCTTTCAGGCGAATGAGGGCGTTTTCACCAGTGCTCTCTGCACCGAAGTACTCGATACCTTCATCCTTGAGAGCCTGCTCCATCTGATCCAGCAATTGCTGATCAATCACGGTCGCACTACTCTGTCCGGAGACCTGTACAGCCGGATCAGGCACATACAGATTGGGAAGGGCATAAACCACTCCCAACAAAATAACAAAGAGGATCAACAGGTATTTCCATAACGGATAACGGTTCATATCACTAGTCTTTTATTGAGTCCTGATCGAAAGGCTGACCATTATAGGGTGGAAGCAGCGCCCTTGTCAGAAACGGCGGAAAATATCGAGCACCCCTCACATATTGGGGCAAATGAGCAAACCTCAAGCAGGCGGCTCCAGCCCCTGCTGGGCATAGAAACGCACAGTGAATTCGTCGAGATCACCATCGGTGATTGCCCGACGGATATCGGCCATCAACGTCTGATAATAGCGCAGGTTGTGCATTGTGTTCAGTTGAGCGCCGAGTATTTCACCACACTTTTCCAGATGATGCAGATAGGCCCGGCTAAAATTCTGGCAGGTATAGCAGTCACAGTTCGTATCGAGCGGGCGGGTATCGTGCCGGTGCACCGCGTTACGGATCTTCACGACACCGGCACTGGTGAACAAATGCCCATTGCGCGCATTGCGGGTAGGCATCACACAGTCAAACATATCGATACCCCGCCGCACGGCTTCGAGAATATCCTGCGGTTTGCCCACACCCATCAGATAACGGGGCTTGTCCCGGGGCATTTTCGGCGGCAGATGATCCAGAATTCGCAACATATCTTCTTTCGGTTCACCCACCGATAAACCACCGATGGCATAGCCGTCAAAACCGATTAACTCGAGACCGGCCAGGGAGGCGTCGCGCAGGTCTTCATACATGCCGCCCTGTACAATACCAAACAGCGCAGAGGGATTGTCGCCGTGGGCATCCTTACTGCGTTTCGCCCAGCGCTGTGAAAGCTCCATTGAGGCACGGGCCTGCTGTTCGGTTGCCGGGTAAGGGGTGCACTCATCAAAGATCATCACCACATCCGCACCGAGCTGCTGCTGTACCCGAATGGATGTCTCCGGGTCGAGAAACACGGCACTGCCATCAATGGGTGAACGAAAAGCCACGCCCTGCTCGGAAATCTTGCTGATCGCCCCGAGGCTGAACACCTGAAAACCGCCGGAGTCGGTCAGGATTGGTCCCGGCCAGTGCATAAACTCATGTAACCCGCCGTGCTCCATTACCACGTCAGTGCCGGGGCGCAGCATCAGGTGGAAGGTATTGCCGAGCAGGATCTGGGCACCAGTGGCCTCAACATCCCTCGGCAACATGCCCTTGACGGTGCCACAGGTGCCCACCGGCATAAATGCCGGTGTTTCAACCGTGCCGCGAGGGAAAGTCATTCTGCCACGACGAGCCTCGCCATCGAGGCAAGCCACCTCAAAGGACATAAAACAGCTGTTTCTCATTGGGGAGTGTCCTCTGTGGCGGCGGGATTACGAGTCAAAAACATGGCATCGCCATAACTGAAAAACCGATAGCGCTCCGCCACCGCCTGCCGGTAGGCGTTCATCATGCGTGTGTACCCGGAGAAGGCGCTCACCAGCATCAGCAGCGTCGATTCCGGCAAGTGGAAATTGGTCAGCAGGGCATCCACCAGTTTGAACGAATAACCGGGGTAGATAAAAATATCCGTCTCCCCGGTCATCGGTTGTATCTGGCCACCGGCGGCGACACTTTCCAGGCATCGTACGCTGGTGGTTCCGACCGCAATAACCCGACCGCCCCGGGCGCGAGTCTCCCTCACCTGCTGACAGACTTCAGCCGAGACCTCGATCACCTCAGAATGCATTCGGTGATCGTGAATATCGTCAACCCGCACCGGCTGAAAGGTGCCCGCTCCCACATGCAGCGTGACAAAGGCAAAATCCACCCCCTTTGCGCGAAGCTGGTCGAGCAGCGGCTGATCAAAGTGCAGCCCCGCCGTGGGCGCGGCTACTGCACCGGGCTTTTCAGCGTACACCGTCTGATAGCGCTCCCGGTCAGCCGGGTTATCGGCGCGATCAATGTAGGGCGGCAAAGGCATATGGCCGTGGCTTTCAAGGATATCCAGCGCCGTTCTGTCACCGAGAAAAAGCAGCTGGAACAGATCGCCATCGCGACCTTCCACCTCGGCCTCCGCACCTCCCTCAAACTGAAGCCGGGTGCCCGCCTTTGGTGATTTGCTCGCCCGCAGGTGAGCCAGCAATCGCCGGCCACCCAACAGGCGCTCCACCAGCATTTCCACTTTGCCGCCGGATTCCTTCTGGCCAAACAATCGAGCCGGAATCACCCGGGTGTCATTGAACACCAGCAGGTCACCCGGATTCACCAGTGAACAGACCGCCGGAAACTGCAGATGCTGCAGCGCGCCCGTCACACCATCCACCACCAGCAGCCGACTGCCACGGCGCTCAGCGGCCGGTTGACGGGCAATCAGCTCATCGGGCAAATAATAGTCGAAGTGGTCTCGGCGCATACGTTTGGGCAGGCTTGTAAAAGGCCGCAAGGGTAATGGAAATCCACCGCCAGAACCAGTGTACCCATCAATGAAAGGCACACCGCTCTATTGCTTCTCCGGGGACCACTGCTATAATCGCGCCCCTGTGCCAGAGTGGTGAAATTGGTAGACACAGGGGATTCAAAATAAGCAAGCTGTTTTGTATCCTAGGAAAAAATCTGTAAGCTTGCACTCAGTGCCAGAGTGATGAAATTGGTAGACATGAGGGATTCAAAATCCCTTGTCCGCGAGGACGTGCCGGTTCGAGTCCGGCCTCTGGTACCAACTCCCCCCTTCCGTAGATGCAGCGGATTATTTTCACCTCTTACAAGCGAAAACTGCCTTGGGATGCATCTGGGATACAATACTGAGTAATCAATCTCCACCTCTAGAAACTTCAGTCACACCCCGCAACCTCCAAACATCCAACCCGTGCGCTGATTCCGAGCAACTATAGACCCCGAGTCCTCAAATACTGCCCCGAACAATTTAAAGGTGCCTGTGCCTAATATTTCTCCAACCCATCAATTTTGGCTATATCACTAGCCTTTAGCACGATGGCGACACTGTATTTCGCACGGGTTAGAGCAACATAGAATTTGGAACGAGCCACCTGAGTCAAGTTCTCTTCAGGGTTCTTAAGCCATTTCAACATAGGCCCGGATGGGTAAATGACAGTTCTCTCATATGTTAGGCCTTTCGATTTACCAAAATTCAAAACCGGGTAGTCGTCATTGACACTCTTTTTAACATTATCTCTAAGCTGCATGGGGTTGTAATCAGCTAGATACTGATTCAGCTCTTTCTCATCTAGCGCAAAAATTCCATCGTGACCCGTAGGCTCACCCTGTCCAGGTTTAGCTTGCGGAAGATCAGGGTAAAGCCGATTGGAGAACTGACAGATGCTACTATGGCATCGGTGATTAGTAGTGAGAGACACTTCGTCAGTATCAATTTCCAGCTTGCTATCTTCAAAGAAATTAACAATATTGGCTTTAGCGTACTTTTTATTCTTCCTGGCATTAACCGTTGAATAGGTTGCCTGCCTAGGGTCACCTACTACCGTTACATCAGCATTTGATTTAAAAAGAGCATCAAGAATCTCTAAATCATAACCAGCCAAATCCTGAACCTCATCTACATAGATACTATTAAAACACCTTGAAATGCGATCAAAGACTCTACCATCCGAAACCTCATTACAGCGCAATACAAGTTGAGCCAATTTATCAGAATAAACCTTTTTATCTCGACTGAAGTAGAATTTATCGAAATCTTTTTCCCCCCAGTAGATAGGCTGACCTTTTTTGTTTTTAAACCGGAAGCCTGACTTCCCATTTACCAGGATCATCCCTCTGGCATCATATTCGAATAGACGACCTTGAAATGGCTTGACACCATGGTTTAACAGGAAGGAAAACCACGTGATAATGCTAATTTCGTCGGGAACAAAACCGAGCTTATTGACTACTTTATCGCGAATCTCCTGCTCACAGGCGACCGTGAAAGTCGTAATTAGGACGCGAACTCCTTGTTTGGCCTGAGTTATTGCATCATCAACTATAAACGTAGTCTTTCCCGATCCTGCAGAAGCAATAATGAGCTTATTCATTCAAGGGCATCCAGAATATACTGCGGATAGTTGATAGCCCCGGTTGTCTCAAAAATTTTCAAGGCACACTCAGTTTTATTGCCCTTCATATACTTATGAAGCTCATCGACAGTTTTGTAATCCTTGCCGAGTATTAAGTTCATTGCCTCAAGACTGTTTGCCTTCACCAACTTTGGTTCCAAAGTATTGTAGTTAAAAGCCTTTTGGCCGATCACGAGATCACCGCCATCCACGTCATGGTCATAACAAATTTTGATATGATCTTTAGCGTTCTCACCAAGGTAATCAGTGTACTTTTTCTCCAGCGCAGCAACATCGCCGTCATTATCTGTAACCACACATACAGGCTTATCCAGTTTTTCAGCTATTTCTAGAAATCGTAAGAACGATACGCCTACGGAAATCACGTCAACCGAATCTTCTATTGGCAACCGGTTTTCATTCTGAATCCTATACGCCTTCTGCACGACTAGTTCATCTGAATCCCCTTCTACCAATATCGCCTTATTACACAAAATCAGCCGTAAAGTGTCGTACCCCGCTATCTTTTCAAAAAACAGCTTTGTTTCGCTGGATAGCTCATTTAACTTCAAGGTATTTTTATCGCTTAGCAGTATTAGATCATCCAGCCCTAGCTTATTAGCGACAAAACTACTATGTGTAGTTATGATGATTTGCCGCTCAGCCTGATTTGCTTTGATCGTTTTCACCAACTGGTTGAGTTTAGAGTGAGACAAGTGATTTTCAGGCTCTTCCAGCAAGAGAACATTGGCTTCCCTAGCTTTGTTGTGTGACAAGGCCAGGTTAGTTTTAACAACATTCTGTTCACCCTTGCCGACGAAATGGAACGGAATATTATCCAAGTAGGTGGTGAGACCACTCTCCCAAGCGTTACGTGAAGACAGTTCAACCGCTATCTTGACTTCCTTATCGGTAATCTTGCTGGCTTCAGTTATTTTTTTATTAATAGCATCGATAGAGGCATCATCCATGAAATTCTCTTTCATCTTACGATGAGACTGTGAAACGCTAACGATTTCTTCTGGGGTGAGCAATTCCTTAACTATACGACCAATATAGATATCGGAGCCATTCTGGTGCCGCGCAGCCGCTGAATCTATCAAAGCCGATTTTATTGGGATACTTCTAGTAGTGATTGTCTCTCGTGCGAAGCTTTTCCAAACCGCGTGATAGTACTCGATGGGAAGTGTCTTAACATCACCCGTACCGATCAGAGCTTCATACTCGGCTTTGTAATCATCATTAAAAGCGATTCTAAGTGAGATACCGCTGCAGTACTTTCCCTCAGAATTCAAATCGCCTTCCAAAAAAGCGATTTCATTTCCCCCAGTAAGATACAGTTCGATCAGGATTTCAGGCGGGCAAACTGGCTCATCTGTCGCTAAACTCGCAATGTACTCACTAACTGCCGATTCATTAAACAGATACTGAGACAATTCATTTCTTAAGTACCGACCATTAAACAACCCAGTCAGCGCTAGATTAATTGCCTCAATAATAGTGGATTTACCCGCCTCGTTATCCCCAACGATAATGTTCATGCCGGGGTTCAAGCCAATCGAAAACCTCCCCTTGAAGCCCTTAAAGTTGCGTAAGACTAGTTGATCAATTTGCATTTTTTCCATCCTTGGTGGAGGTGTGATTTAGAGATAAAAAGCTAACAATTAGATGACACAATAGCCGAAAGACTCTATATGTACATGTCTTATGCCAAACCGCGATGGTTTTACTAGAAAAATCACGCGATTGCCCAATATATCTCAGCCCTCTATGTCTGCCGGATAAATTGATGTCCTGGGATTGTTGAAATAATAATCCCTCAATATCCCCCGCGTGTGTGGGCTAACATTGTCATGCTGGGAGTATTGCTTGATAGCAGCACCATCCCGCCAAGCAACAGTATGTTTATCTAGTTCCGTCTGCTGTTGCTCCAACCATTCAATGGCAGCAGGATGAAAGGTGCCATTGGTCCATATCTCAAACTCAAATTTTCGGTCAACATAGTTAATACCATATGGCCGGATCGCTTCGTTAATCAAGGGTATTCGATTGCTGTACCATCGCTTTACCTCCTCCAAGCTGACCATCGCACCAGGTATTTTAGCTTTACATTCCACGATAATGGATCGTCCCTCTTCCTCAAGATCCACCAATACATCCAGTTCGGCAATGTTGGATATCTTATACCCAACGGTTAGATAGCCTCCTGTGACCGCAACCAGTAGGTTGCCCACCACCAGTTCAAACAGACTCCCCCGAAGGTTGGCGCTTGCCCCTTCAATCCTCGTCAAACGGTTCATTACGTTTTCAAGGTGTTCCGGGTTAATGGCTGCAGTCTTGCCAGTGTCGCTCAACACTTTAATTAAATCATTCAGGGCTTTTGCCACATCCTGCCCAAATAACTGCGACGTGGTGGCAGCTATGATGCCCACGCTTCTCGCTCGTTCATAAGCAGCTTGAGCAAACCCATCAGCCACCAGAAACCCCATGATGGGCGCTACTTTGGATGGGGAGGCTGCCATATCGTACTTGCGAACAAATACCTCCACCTCTTCATCACTGATCTGGTGGCCAAGACTGACATCACAGACAAAGAATCCTGGTTTGATCTCACCATTGGGGGCTGAAACTAATGGTCTAACATAGGATGGCGCGCTGACATCCCAGGTTATTCCCGAGACAACAGGTGGCTTTTCATCATTGCGTAGTGCGAACTTGGCGTAACTGCCGAATCCCAGCTTTCTTGCCCAATCGGCAATCGCCGCAATGGCGAGATTCTCTGTAATAGCGATGGCCCGCTGCTCTAAGGAAGGGGCTAGGACGTTATAGCAGTGGGGGTTGAAACTGATCCATATCTCGCCACTCTTGTCATCCTGAACTTCCTTGAGCAGATGGATGCTGATCAGACGTTCTAGAATAATCTCCGGTGACAGCTGTTTTTGGCGTCTGATCGGCGCACCACAGATACGCGGAAAAAGCGATTTGGGGCAAGCACCACCTCTTCGTTTTAGCCCCACCATCACAGCCCAATAGGCTTTACCGTTGGTTTTGAATGCAACCTCTAAAGCCCCCCAAAACCTAGCGTCACCATATTGGTTGTCAAGATAGATGAATTTGGCATTCTTCTCGAATCGAACACCTGATAAACGTATGACCCCACTAGCCCTCTCGACTCTTTTCCGGGCAGCCTCTGGGGTTGCGCCCTGATCAACCATGATCTGAATCAGCCTGGAGCTCAGGCATGGCCCCACCTTGTTTAAAAGGTCTCTAACATTGGCAGTCAAATGATGCTCTCTTTAGGGTAATGTCACACTGCTCTATTTATAATACATTTTTATCGGTCAGGCGATATTTTTCGAGTTGTAGAAAGGGTAAAATTTATTCTTATAGATCAATGGGTTACGAAGAGAAAATCCTATCTGATTTAGCCCTGTGTCCGCTATGGACAGTCTCAACTGTTATTTCACACTCGATCGGTATAGGCATAGCAATCTGGCTCTACCCACACACAATGGCGTTTACGGGCTTTGCCGGGTTCGCTAGTCACTCATTCCCCGAGGGGGAACTGACGCCCTTTCAATCCCTAACGCTCCAGCACTCCGGGCTATTTGGGAGCCCATAGTGCACCTTGTGTAGACTGGCATCATGCTAGCTTGTCACTCTTTCTGACAGCTTGTAGCTATTGCGGATGTCGGTATCGAGAATTCCGGTGGCATGTAGATCACGCAGCACCGCCCGAATCTGATCCAGGCTAAGGTCATAGTCAGCACTCTTGATAACTCGCAGAACGGGCCGAATCTTGCCGTTTAGTATGTCGAAAGTGAGTTGAGCCAATTTCTGCCTATATTCCTCATCGACGACAGTATCATCACCGGGTTGCAGATCAGGCTCATCAGCACGGGAGCTGGGCAAGCTATTAGCTCTTTTCTCAGCACCAGCCAAGCTAATCATGCCCAAAGTACTAACCTCCAACAGCAGAGCTAAGACCGCATAGCCAAAAGTTCTGGCAGAATCTAGGCTGATATTCAGAGTGCGACTAATGCCGATAAAGAGCTTGGTGGTTTCAAGCTGGCTCTCTGTTGCTGACAATCCCACCTGTGATAATGCTGATTGCTTCTCTGCTATCTCTGCCTGAAATCCAGCTATCCTGGCCGCGCTATTTTGAGCCTGTTCCCATTGTTTGTGATAGCTGCTTCCGAGTCTCTTGTTCAACAGCTGTTCTTCAATAGCGATATTTTTCTGAAGACCGTCAATTTCTTGCTGAAGTGCTACATACTCAGGTGAGCGCCGCTGCGCTTCTTTAATTAGCCGCATCTCGGAGGAGATAAAAAAGGCACAACTGGCAAGCCAGGAGAAAACCATCAAAACAAGGCTGAGCACTTTGAAGTATCGACTAATTTGTCGATTAACCCAGAATAGATATTTTCCAATATCAATACAGCAGCCAATAAAAATGAACAAAGCCGCCATAAATATGGCCTGTTCACTCTCTCTAGGATTCATCACACTATCAAAATCAGCTCCGGAGAGCGACATCGCAAATAGCCCCGTCAGCAACATGCTAACCAGGAAAAACACCGTCTGGACGAACCAAATAAGTTTGAGCATGTAAGGAAATCTTCTGCTTGAAGCTTAAATTATCATTTTGTTTCTACCTTTGATGTCGAACTAGCAATTACTTTTCGGACTAGAAAATAAATTATTATTCCTCCTTAGCAACAGGAATTTTTCTCGCACTCGCAGTGTAATTGCGCTCATACTGTGACAGCACTCACATTTTCAGTATTTCACTAGTGACTGATAGCTCAGTTACATAATTTTCTTTTGTTTTTGAAAAGTTTCTAAAGGTCTCACTCTTTTGTTGTCTATACGCTGAACATATCAATGAATTAGATGTGTTCTGTTATTTCAAGGACGAAGGAGTCTCGACTATGCCCAGCTTTGAAGAGAAAATGGCTCAAGCAGCAGCTAAAAAACTAGTTTCATCATCAGGTACGCTACATTCTATACACTTCAAAACCAGCAATCTGCCAGACGAAATAATTGACATCATGGCCAAGCTAAATCTGGCGGAGCAGCATTCTCTAATTCATCGCGCCCATCGATTCCTAGTTATTCAAGTCGATACTACCGCGTTACAACGTCAACTCTCGGAGCTAGAGATTCTGCGAGATGAAAAAGAGCTAGAAGACAAATACCTGTTTATGGGCGCACCTTTGGCGTTGATGCAACGGTTGTTTGGCACGCACGCTGCCGATTTTTCACGCCGTCGCAGTGCCTTGAGCATTCGTGGCGTTGGCACGGGAAGGCCACCAGCTTGTGACGAAGCCACTGAGCTACGAATCTGGAAATTGTGGGATACCCACCAGGACATTGAGGAACGGCTGAGATTTATCAAAGTTGCAGAGGAAGCTGGCATTGATCTCCACATGATTTGGGGTGCATTGAAACCGTACCTGGATAAGTAGCTAATCGAGCCACCTGCGCCAATTCTCAAATCACTGATAAGTCACTTTTAACCCGCTTTTCATAGGCGTATCATAGGCACTATCGGCTTCTCGGTATTTTCTAAGGAGAGGATAATGTCTGGAAAACGTCTCATTCACCTGGCAGCGGTCTTATTGCTCCTGTCATCATTCTTCTTGCCAGCGCATGCTGATTCCACTAACTGGCGCTATCTTGTCAAGACCTACCCGCTGATGGGAAACGACTCTGCCTTATCCCAGGCGATGAATAAACTGGGCGCTAAAGGCTGGGAGCTGGTCAACTGTACGGAAGGCGGCGCAGAGATTACCTGTATATTCAAACGCCCAGAGAAGGAGTAGGTAAACCATGGAATACGCCAAAAAGTCTTTCCTTCTTCTATTTGCGTTATGCACCGGGCTACTCTCAGTCTGTTGGCGGATGGTATCTTTTGCTTTCAGCGCCCTAGATTTTGAGCCTGATGTCGAAGAGAAATCCGACACCAATGTCTGGTACAACTACCGAACAGGCGAAATTGATCCTGTTAAGCGATATGACGGCATCTACCAGGAGAGGCTGCAGAAATAGTCCATGACACGGTAGTGTCATGGGCTAAGAGCAATTTTCTAGATCAATCCGCGTTCGGCAAACGATATGACATCTTGATCGCCGACCACAAAGTGATCCAACACTCGAACATCTACCAATGCCAATGCGTTTTTAAGCCGATCCGTAATCTGTCGATCTGCGGAACTCGGCTCAGCCACCCCTGATGGGTGATTATGAGCCAGTATGACAGCCGCTGCGTTGACTTCTAAAGTAGCCTTAACGACTTCTCTAGGGTAGACACTACAGCCGTCAATGGTACCTCTGAACAGTTCCCTATCATCAAGTAGCCGATGTTGACTATCCAAAAACAGGCAATAGAAAACTTCATGTTTTCGCTCCGCCAGATGAAAGCGTAAGTAATCTCTTACAGCACCTGGAGATGTAAACTGATCATATTTTCTATTGGTCATCCGTTTATAGAGTAACTGCTTGGCCTCAGCGATGATCTGATTTTCTTCTTCCAGTGCCGTATTCAGTGGGTACTGCTCACTGGATTGATGGTTGGTTTCCATGGTTGTTCTCCCAAGATATAAGCGTGGGAACACAGCCAACTCCTTATGGGAACGGTGGTTCCCATAAAGAAGGAAAGGACGACAAGCTAAGGTGTTAGCTCGTCGTCCTGGTGGTTAACTATCCATTTGCGACCTGCTGCGATCCAGTCTGATCATCAAACACTCTGTCGTCTTCATAGACGAGTTCGTTATTGACTTTCAGAGTCAGGATGCGCGTCAGGAATCCACCAATAGCAGAACCCAGTTCACCGGCACGTTCACCTTGTTTATAGATGAATGCTTTGGCACGAGGGTTCGCCATGTTGAACCGGATCAACACTTTCGCATCGTCTGATTCAATGGCCTCTCGGTTTTCAAGAATGACACCGAGCGCGGTTTCTGCTCCAACAATGAGATCATGATATTCATAATGCACGTTGTCGGCAGGCCCCTGGATAACCGATACTTGAGCAGCATAACGGGGAGGTTTACCCTCGCCGCTAATGTCACGGATAGCATTGAGATAGCCAATGCCATTCGCATACTCGTTAAAGTATCGGGTTTCCTCTGCGGCGGCAGAGTTGGTTTTTTCATTTTTGGTTGTTTTACTCATAGCAAGTCTCCTAAATCAATGAGTGAGAAAAGGAGTTGCTGACCCAATGGGGTAACAAGCTCCCCGGTTGGGTGAGTGAACAAGCTGATCAGCCAGCATCTCGGTTGAGACAACTGCATACCCTGCTGAAAGCAGTGATCGTGGTATGGCGGTGCTATTGAGGCAGCAATAGCCACTGGTGAATGCTGTTTCTAGTGTTTTCATTTAGCACCTTTGGTTTTACCCGTAGACCGATTCCTAAAACTGGGTTTTCGTAAGCTGACATTGCCCGCCGCTGAAGTGCCACGAGTCAAAGCTTGTGTGGCACCTTCCAACTGTGATGCAGCACGGATACCCGCCAAACCGAGATATAAAGAAAGCAGGATAGGTAAAATCAAATACAGGCCACCCGTTAGAAAGTTAAGGATGATGCGTTTTAACGTCAGATCAGTGCTAAACAGTGTGGTTACACTTCCAGGATCAGGATAAAAAGCTTGTATTAGATTCTGATCAACCCACCAGGCAAAGAACCACAGCACCGTCCAAAACTTCACGGAAAACAAGATTAGTGCTCCAATGATCAGTAAAGAAAACTTATAGCGACTGATCAGAATAAAAAATGGTAACAGCGTATAAAGCCCCATTAGCACTAACGATTGAATCATGGGCGCGGCTTCCAAAAACACACGGAGAAAGGCAGCAAAGGAGATGGATGCTTTACCCAAACCGTACACCGCCAATCCCTGTTGAGTGGCATTCTGCACGGCCACAAAGATACCGCTTTGTTCACCCACCTCGAAATCCACCGTGTTGCCATAGGCAAAGTCATAGCCTCGCGTTGTCCAACGCGGTGGTGAGTTAATCAGTGCTAGTTGTGTAATGACATCGCGCCGTTGTACGGCATCCCAGCCGGGCTCCGCTGCTGCCGATTGCAGATCAATATCACCCAAATCATTCAACACTGCCTGCTGAATACTAGGCCACCACTCATTGCAATAGGGCTTGCCATACACAGGGTGATTACTGGCATCCCATTCCACATCCCGCAGCGCCGACCAGGGAAAACCTTCCCTGATCGAATCTGACCGCAGGCTATCGTAGTATCCGGCTATTTCCTGAAAGACATGTGAGCCGATCCAGTCGGTATCGGTGTCGCCATACTGGTTTAATAGTGCATCAATCGCAGCGCTGTCTGGCCGTTCAGTCAGATACTTTGAGCGCGCTTCAATAAAGCAATCACGAAAGAAGTCGTTGATTTCATGGCGCAGCTCTGGGTCTTTGATAGTTGCATCCCGCAGCTCATTGGCGTAGCCACGGTAATCCAGTGTAGGTGGTACGTCCTCCATAACGGCACGATTAAAACCGGAGCTGAAGCTCATCACAGCAAACCAAAATACGGGGACATTGACGTTAGCTGGTGCTCCATTGAAAGAAATACCACCACCATAAGTCGTGCGTGAATTGGCCACGGTCGCTACGGGTTGCGCAGGCGTGCCAATGACAGCGCGTGGCGTAAACGATAAATCAACGGCATTCAACGGCGTTGCCGGAACCGCCGCAATCAGAATCACGAAGAAGGCAATAAAAAACTCCACCTCAATAATCCGCAAGGTGGTATTACCAGCCTCTTCTGCATCTTCCCCGGCATAGGATCGAATGATGGTATCAATCAAAATCCCCAGAAAAGGCAAAAAAACCATGCCCGTTGCGACGAGTACATCCCAGATGCTGTTATAGAAAAACCAGCCAAATAAGGTAGTGTAGAGTTCGAGTGTGCTATCAACTGCCATTACCATGCACTCCCAAGACTCAATAAAGCCTGCAATGGATTTTGTACAATCAGCAATTCATAAAGAACGATCAGCACCGCAAGAGGCAGTCGCGATGGTATTTGCGTTGCCTTTATCTTGATTCTTTTCAATAGATGTTGAATCAAGTAAGGCCACAACCCAATCAATAACGAATAAGCTATTAATCGCCATATCAACAAGCCACATTCGTCAAATTCATGACTGGGAAGATCAGTTGAGCTGACCAATAGACTTACGATAACCCCAGCCATAAGGAGCACGACCAAGGAGATTAAGGTGAATAACCAGCGCCATCGCAGCTTATGTGAAGCCAGTTCTATCATGGCTCTACACCACCATTACTCAGCGGACGAGGATCTTCAGGCGTAGAGGCAGGTGTAGTGAGGGATGACTGACGCTCGGCATTATCACGCAACAGCAGTTCGACCACAGTTGAGGTGAGAAACTTATTGCGCGCATCTTTTTCAAAGATGACGTTTTGTATTTCTCCCTCTAACTCATCGAGAGCGATCTGCACCTCTTTCTGTGCAATTTTATTAGATGCGATGTAACCCTCTTTCCGACCTGCCAGTAACAGCCGCCGTATAATCATCGCCTCTTCCATAACCCTGGCTTCAGCGACCTCCTGCGCCAGCTTATGAATCACAATCGATTGCTCTTGTGCCGGGAGTTGGCGAATAGCCAGAATAACTTGCAAGGTGATCGCAACACCTGGAGCTTCTACCTCATTAAGGTGCTCCCGCGTCGGACGTGTAGTGCCCGCAACCAGGCTCACCAACAAAGGCAGTATGTCTTCGGTCGTTTGTTCTATATAAGGAATCAACCCCTTGCCGGAGCGAGCGCCCTTGGAGCACCCATCGCAAATGCCTATTTCGACTTCACCGAGTACATTATTAACCCACTCATCGACAGCATTCGGCCCAGAAAAATGATCTGCCAGTGGCGCTGAACTGGGCAAATTGGCCGTAGTTTCCGGTGGCCGTTGTGACAGAATATTCAGCCCTGCGGAAGCCACATCGGTGAGCACACGAATCGGCGGCTGATCTTGCCCACCTCGCCGTTGGCCACCCACCCATTCAATGCCATCGTTATGAGCGTCTTCTGCATCATCAACGGCATCGTGAATATTGGCACTGCCAACTCCCAGTGAGCGCTTCCATGAGTCACCCCAACTCACCGTTACCCACTCGGCATAGGGGTTAGTGCCATTGGCTATTTCGTACTGAATGCGCTCACAGCTTTTGGTCGCTAGTGAGAAGGCTTCGTTTGCGCGTAGTAACGCATTCTGAAACAAGTCATAAAGGCCAGGGTTGGCCTTTTGTAAGATGTAGCCCGGTAGATTCGCTATGGCCGCTGATGCCGCCAATTCCAACGCATTCACGGCGTTATCGACACCATTTCTCAGGTTATCCAGCGAACTCTCAATCGCCACAAGCGGGTCAAAGCCACTACAGGACAACGCAGAAGCGGACGCATTCAATGACAAATCTATAGTAGTAATGTTCAGACTGGGAGGAATGGCTATGTCCCGACCGCCGCCAATTTTGTAGTAAAACAGGCTGTCGTCGTTAGGCGCTGGTTCCGACAAGGCTAAATGAGCGCCTGTAACGAAGAAGAATCCTATGGCGCAATGTTTAATAATCTTCATATGCAAATCTCCAATGGCACCGTAAACAAGTAGGCACCCTGCTCTTCACAACACTGATAAGGCCGCCATAAGGAAAAGGCATAGCGATTGTCATGAGCAATGCGGCCAGATGACCATGCCCTCCGATACACATCGTTTTCACCGAATACATAGCACTGGGCATCCATCTTCGGTGCCAGCATTTGCCAAACACCTGTATCAGGGTCATTCTCGACCAGTTCACCTGGTAGCCAGGTACGGTTATAGCCATTGCCATCCAGTGCGGTATAAACATGCGGTTGCCGCGTTTGCGTAACGATGTTCCCCGCACGTTGCGCAATTACAGCGGACGCTTTGGTATCGTCCTTTTGATTGATAAAGCCTGTACGCGGCCACACCGCACCCCACTGCTGCTGAATACCAGCCCCCACCACACGACGGCCTGGAATTAGATTGTGTAGGTACAACAGCTCAGGTAAACCCAAGCGCCAGGTCAACGCATCAAGGGAAGATGATAAGTAAGGTTGAAACGATTCGGCTTCCGATGGGCAGTAATAACCGCTATTGGCTATAAAATCGGTGATGGAGCTAAAAGGGTGTCCAATGGCCGTTACTTCTTTAAACCGGAGGCTCTGGTCAGTAGCAGTATGTCCACCTTCAACGCGATGACCTCCGCCAGCTTCGGCACCATGAAAAAGTGCCACAATGGAATCCGTTAGTTGCCGTTCTATATCACCAAAAATTGCTTCCGCTTCCCGCCAGGGGTTATCGCCGGGTTTATCAAACACACTGACAATCAGATCGGGGTTGTAATGTCGGACACGAATACTGGTTTCTATCGAGCATTCGTAAATACTGCATCGAAGCCAGACACATACGCCGGTAATGCAGTAGTTTAGGCAGGATCGGTCGAGCGTCATCGACTGAGTAATATCGCTCAATGTCAGTGTCGTAGGTTCTGCATCGAATGCACGAACCGGGTTACTGAATGCCGTTATAAGCAATAAGGCAATGACGGGCAGCCTATTCATGGATAGTTTCCTCGCCCGAATCTAATCGCCACTGCCGGTACTTTTCGAGCGCTTGGGATAAATCGGTCAACCCATAAACCACCACTTTCTCATCGAAGATAATCGCGGGATAGCGATCCAAACTGTAGGCCATAGCCGCACCCACCGCTTTGTAAGCACTGCGCAGCTCTGATTCAAGCCGAGCTTTACCGATGTCTTCAACACGCCGGTGAAATTCAGCCATTGCCAGTTTTTCATTAACTGGTAGACCTTGGCTCAAACGGCTTTCTACCTGGGAAATACTATCCAGGTTCAATAGAGTTATTTGGGGGATATAGCTCTTTAAGGTATCCGGTGTAGATACTAGATATTGATCAGAGGTAATGACTATCACTGAATCAGGCCACAGACTTGACGCAGCCTGTACTCCCGTACAAGCTAACCCCATAAAACTGACGAAAATGACCAATCTAGCTACGGTAATCACTCTGTATTAACCTCCAATGATTTGATGACACAATCATCGGATTTTTAAAGTGGTGTTAATACGGAAAAGCTTTCAGTGTTAAAAATAAGTTCTAGTAAGGCGCATATGGATATTAAAATCGCATGGAAATACGTCGTTGATGGTAATGAAGAGCTTGACCTGCACAGAGTTCTTTATGCATATGTGCATCCGGATACCGAAGAAATTTTATACATAGGCAAGGCTGACCGGTGCTCAGTAAAAGAACGGCTTCAAGGGAGACATAAAGAAGACATCTTTGACTATTTCAAAAGTGAGTTTGACCTAGACAGCATGGGTCTATTAGTAGGGGAGCTGTGGTTACCAGAAGGAAATCGCTATAGCTCAGAGCTACTGTCTGATATTGAGTCACTACTAATTTATGAGCTAGAGCCACCTGCAAACTTGCAAGCAATATCATCCAGAATTTCTAGGCCTGGTATGGTCGTATTCTGCAGAGGCGATTGGCCGGACGATTGCGATGAATTTAGGGATCATGCCTAGCAAGCGCAGGCTTTCGGACAAAATTTACCCTGCGCTTCAATTTTTCCCAATGCCGGGACCCGAAGTGCTAAGGAGAGATCATGGAATCAACCAGGCCTACACATGTACAAGTTGCAAATCACTTTTATCATGATGCAATTGATCTGCATGCACGATATATAGTCTGTGAAGCCAGCGAGTCGCCCGAGTTTTATTCTTCAAAGTCCCGTAGGATGAAATGTTTTATCGATTTAAGAATGGCAATGGAAAGTGCACTGAAGTCTGTAGTTACTTATTATTGCCATTCAGATAAACAGGGAGAGAAACTGGTAAAGAAGGTCGAAAATTACCGACACCATATAGAGAAACTAATCGGCAAAGCTCTGGAGCATCTTCCCGAAGAAGACCGAGATAGAACCGATACTTTATGTAAGCAGCTACATAATTTACCAGTTGGCCTTAGGTATAGACTCGACGTAATGGACTTCAAGAGAAACAATGAAAAATTATATGGTGATACAGTAGGATCTGACGACTGGATGAAAAGCACATCAGAAACGATCAAATCGATAGCAGATTTTATTGGCAAAGAATTGAATAAAGAGAGTCGCGTTCTTTCAAGCGGCGAGCTAAAGGAAGAATATTTTGCAACAAAGTACGATAAATATTCAAAGTAGTGCCGAAGTCACTTGGCTGTAGTAAGCGTCAATGTCTACTACCAGGCGCCCCTACTCCGGTCATAAACCATAAACAAGCCCTATTTTTTAGAAATAGCAAAGGCCCTATCGACCAGCTCATTGGCTACCGCAAAAGCCGCCTCTAGCTCAGAGCAATGTTGGGATCGCATGATTTCAGCTCGCTGCTGCTTTTCATGTTTCTCTGTCATGGCCAAGGCTAACGCCAATGGCGGTGGCACATTGCGGAATAAGCATTGAAGGGTGTCGGCCAGCACCACGCCCTCAGTGTATTTACCCGGCTCTTTACGAGCAGCCAATAGCATATGCTTTTGCTCGTCGGTTAGGTCTTTGAAACGTGATATTTGTTCGATTTCTTCCTTCGGGCAAACCATCGCTATCCACCACTCGAACATGCTTAGCAGCTTCTTAGCTGTATCGGGAAAGTCTTCTAGGTTCTGAGTCGCCAACCACAACCAGGCACCCAGCTTCCGCCACATCTTGACGATCTTAACCAGGAATATAGCCAGTAACGGATTAGTGGTAATTAGGTGAGCTTCGTCTCCCAAGACAAAGGTAGGGCGATGTGAATACTGCTCGCGTTCAACGACGCCATTGATCTGGTTCATTAAGCCCATAAAACCGAGGGCAAGTTGGTCTTCATAACCCTCATTCGCTAGCAGTCCCATTTCCAATATAGTGACGTCGGCTTCCGGCCAGGCTTTACCGGGTCGATTAAAGAAATGTCCGGCAGTGCCAGAACAGTACAATGCCATCGCGTCGGCCATGTCTTTGGCGCGTTCGCGGCGTTTGGGAGTACTATCTTCCTCCAGGGAAATCTGATTGAGCGCCGCCACAACATCCTCAGTGAGTACAATTTCTTTGCTGCCGGACGCTAATTTATCTTGCGCGGCTTTGATGATAGCTTGTCGAATAGTGAGACGGTCAGCCCGTGACATTAAGGCTTCTTCTTTACTGTCGCCGCCCGTGATCATAATGCGGGCTTTCAGCTCCATTTCTCCAAGAAGATCGCGTTCTTCGTCATCTTCATCGTCACTGTCTGAGGCATCCAGTGAGGCTTCGCTATTCAGGGTGCGTTGTTTCGCCGCCTCCTTTTCCAACATTTCATAGGCATCAGAAAACGGTGGCAAACTAACGTCTTCTTTGGGGTGGAGGGTCACTTGATTGACCGACAAGCCAAAATACTTGCAGTAGTCACCAAACAACTTAAAGGAACCGCCTTTTTCGATTACATAGATTCTCGCCCCATAGATCGCTGCGACCTGTAACAAGATATACACCATCAAGGCAGATTTACCCGACCCCGGTGGCCCCAGCACCAGGCCAAAGGCATTCTTGGCACGATCTGCTTTATTGAGTGGATCAAAGGTTAGTGGCTCGCCGCCCCGATTGAAAAACACCAAACCAGGATTCCCCGTACCTTTGCTACGACCATAGAACGGCAATAAATTGGCCAAATCACTGGAAAACACTAAGCGGCTTTTACGGCTCAGTTTGTCCCGTTTGGGCTCGTAATTCATGGGTAACTGATGAATGTAGGTATCCAGTGGCAGCAACTCATCTTTTTCTCGAATGGGATGCAGGCCATTGGCCAGCAATAGCGCATTGACTTCATTGGTGCGCTTTTGCAGCTCAACCAAATCGTTACCACGAGTAAATAAGGTTATCGTCGTGGGCAACAAATAGTCACCGTGTGACATCCACCTCAAAGCTTCTTTTGCATCTTGTTCTGCCGCCATCGCCTCAGCAGTTTCACCTTTGGCGGCATTAAGTATTTGCACAATATGATTTTCAACATTGTCTTGTGGCATTACCGTGATGGTGATCGCCAAAACACAGCCTTCGGGCAATTTATCGAACAGGGCATAGAGATTGTCACCAATGCGACGCTCGCCGGTGAAATGACCAGGAAAGGGTTTACGCCGCAAAGCATCAACAGCAATGGCCCGATGCGGCATGTCATCAAACCACCACACACCGTGTTCTTGATCGGATTCCGGCTGGGAGAGAAACAGTAACTGGGACAGGTCATGCCCAAAGGGCCGATCTTTCGGCTTGGGCAATTCGGTCAGCTCCGTCAAGGCATCCAGGTCACCACCTGTAATATCAGCCGTGGGATTAAACCAGCGTAACAGCCAGGCATATAAATCCTGATCATTGCAGCGCCGAATACCTATGCCCGAGGCAACCATCTGAGTCACAAATCGCTCAGCTACCTGATTAATTTCCATGACGGGATCAATGTTGTAGTGGTCTTTGGTGTCTCGGCGGCGGTACAAAAATACCCGCACGCGTCGAACCTTTCCGCGCCAGTCACCTCCCGTTACCGTGGTATCTTCAAATAGTCCGCCTTTGTGCGTAACGTGTTTGAAGTGGCGTTGCATCCGGCCCACAAAGTTACTGGTGAGCTGCCGGTGTTCAGCGTTCGATTGGGTTTGGTTTTCGCTGGCGTACTTACCGAGCGTTTTGGCTAAAGCGGACAATGAATCTTCATCGGACACATAGCACTGCAACACAAAAGGGTTATCGTGGGCAGGAATCGTGTGGTTTATGCACGTCTGAATATTGGTCTGCACTTCTTCTAAGAAACGCTCTGATCGTGCTTCAGTAGATACACCCACAATCTCAAACATGGCGGCCGCACTGTAACCGTCTTCCAGAGTGAATGTTTGAGTCGCTTCATCAAAATCAACCCACGGTAGCCAATCCGATAATGACTCTGGACGGCGGTACAAATTGGAAATATCTTGATCCGTCACCAAACGACTGGCTTGCTTATCCTTTTTACCCGTCAACATGAATTACTCCCAACCCTTAGTTTCACCCGGCGCGGCAATATGATCCTGGGTATAAAGCCTAAAAAACGTGCTGTATCCGGGCACCGGATGTCCTGCACTACTCAAATGTGGGAACACATACATAGTTAATGTGGGGTTCGGTAACCACTGAAAATCTGAATCAGTTACTGGCTCTTTCAACTGCACTTCACGTAAGGGCTTTTCTAATGGAACAGCATCTTCTTTCTGAAACCTACTATCGTGAATAACCTTCATGCTTGGCATGTCTTTTCCAAACACCCGGCTTTTAGAGCTGGCACAGCCGCTGATTAACCCTGTGCTAATCAAGATCAGTGCGAGCGTGCGTATCGTCTTGTGCATATCGCAACCTCCTAATAATCGAACTCTTATCCAACGGCAGGCTACGATCCAGATGCACGGATACTGCCGCACCAGGATTCACCACCACCGCATCGAAACTTTGTTTCTGTCTGGCCAAAAGCCATTCACTGACTTCATCGGTGGCCGATTGCACTGCTTCTCCCGCAGCCAGCTTGTTGATATTCCCACTCACCGTACTGGTTGTCGTACCCGTGAGTGCTGAGGTCTGGCGCTGCTGTTGGGCTTCGGCATAGGCCGAGCCCGCTGCACCGAGAGCAGCAAGCCCCACCCGTTGCGATAGAAATGCTGGTGCATTTGTGACAAAGCGCCCGGCAACACAGGGCACACCGCTGGGATCAGAGATATAACCCAAGGGCTGACCCGCGCTGCTGTGATTGACAATGGAACCGTCTTCAAAAATAAACGTGGCAGACATCAGCCGGGCGCTGACACAAGACAAGTTCCAATCACCAAAACCCAGGCCACTAAATATCATGCCTTCAACTTCCGGCAATTCGTGACCATTGGCTAACAGATTTTCTCTGCCTATATAGATTTTTATGGGGTACGGATCAGGCGTTTGCCCCTCGACGGGGATGCGACCAATTAACGCAGTCAGCGCTAGGCCATCGGTGAGCGTGGCATCTTTCGGTAAGGTATACACCGGCTCAATCACTACCTCGGGCTTAGATGCCGATGCCTGTTCCTCGACAGGTTCTGCGCTCACCGTTGGGCCTTGCAGCAAGCCGGTAAAACGACTGCTCTCGCCACCCTCTGATTCTGGTTCAGCCCAATCGAGAGGGTTAAACCACTCCCCCTGATTGGGGTCGTCTCGCAATACGCCTTGTTCATCAAAACCAAAACCTATTGGGAGACCTTCTTCATTTAATGGCGTTTTTGCCAACGCTTGCTCACCGCGCACATCGGCCAGCTCACGTTGCAAGCTCGCCAGCGTTTGCTCGAGCGAGGTAATAGTTGCTTTGGTATCCGCGAGTTGTTGCTGTGCGTCTTCACTGGAATGAGTCAGTGCTGAGAGTTGCTGCCGGTTTTCCAGCACTTGTTCCATCTTGTCTTCTGTAGACTCATGCAAGGCATCGGCTTTGCTGACCGCTTCACGGGCATAAGCCTGCAATGCGCGAATAGTGTCAGTTTGGGTATCGCCATCCTCACGCTTGGCAGCAGGATCATAACCCGGCACCTGCTCGATAGGCTGGTGGCTGACTTTGCTCTCAGAGCACATCACCAAGGACAAACACAATACAGCTACTACCGCGCCGCCGATCAATAGCGGATTCATACGTTTCTCAGCCATCGGTCGCCTCCTCAAATTCACCGTTAGGTTGAGGGGCAACACCCAAGCTTTCGATAAAGGGGCGATCCGATACCAAGTACAAGGTAGTGGTATCGGTCTCTTTGCCTGCTACACCCAAGAAATCATGCTGGGTGACGGCAGTTAGCCAGCCACCTCGCAGTGAATGAGCCAAGTCGATTGTATTGGGCTTGTTACTATCGGAGAAATTCAAATGGAGGTTTTGGCCAGTGACATTGCGTAGTTTGATTGCCGTTACTGTAAAACCGCCCCCTTGCCAAGCGGCGAGAGGCTGCGCATCGATTCGCTGGCCACGTATCAGTGGTACAGGTTTTTGGGCATCTATTGGAATACGTTTGATCTGACTGTCACCACGCAGCAACCTCTCTGGAGCGTAAAGCTGCTGTGCAGCATACCGGGTTAAACGCACTCGCCAATCTTCTGTATGACGCACTGCGGTCTGATCTTTAGCCCGGTTGGTCACTGCCTCGGGCTTCATCACCACCAGCTCGTCACTGGCTGACTCCGAATCATTGACTGTCACATCGAGCAGATAGATGGTCTGATCCACCAAGCCCTGAATGCGAATGCGAGTGGCCGGAAAAGGCTCCATTGCCCGGATATATAAAACGCCGTTAGCGGCGACTACAGACAACTTGCGCTTTAAGCTATCGGGTAGCCAATATCGAACATCACCGGGGAAATGAATGATGCGCTCTTGATTGTGCTGTATATGTACCGCGATCGGTCGCTTATCCCAGACAACCCGCTCCACGGCTGGGGACTGATCCGCTATGGCTGAGTTGGCCACCCACAGCATGGCAAGCACGGCCACGATTTTCGATATTGCATTACTTCTCTGGTACGGCATGACTCATCTCCGGCATAAAGGGTTGACCAACCTGCTGTTCACTCAACAGTTCGGGCCGCATGGATGCGTCACAATCCAGCGCCAGACCCCAAGGGTTCACTTCCTTATCCACATCAAAGCGCACTACCCGCATCGGGTAGCGCAATAGGACATCTTTAACGGAATGACCATTGATCGATTCGATAACATTCACATCGAGCCAGGTAAGCCAAGAGGTGCCGCTTTCAAATGTCACCCGCGAGCGGGTGTAAGAGTGACCGAGAATTTCCTGGATGCTGCGCACACGCTGACGAAGTTCGCCCAAGCGTTGCTTTTCATTCATATCGGCTTCGAGGGCTACCCGGCAGCTTGGTGTCATAAAGCCCTGCAACTTGTAGATTTGTTGCGGGTAGTCTTTCTCACCATCAGACGGCCAGCGATTCAATTGCTGAAAGATGTAATAGGCGAAGGTGTACACCAAGGGTGCTGGCACATTGTCGAACTGCGTCACCATGCCTTGTGTCAGATCGGGGGGAATATAGAGTCGCCGCGTTTCCTGCAGGACACCATTTCGCCACCACAGGGCAGCAATTACTACCGCTAGAAATATGATGGCTATGCGCAGTGAGCGTATATGATCAGTTGTGGCAATAAGCCGGTTACGCGCCTGGTTATTACGAAGGGATAATAGCTCTTTCATGGCCGAATCCTCCGGCCCACATCCCAAACCCGGCTTTGCCGAATGAACGGCGACTTTATCAGTTGGCAGTCTTCCAGCCATAGGCGAAGCCGCAACTGGTAAAAACCCAGCGGACGACCACGCTTGAGCTTTTGCAGCACAGTGGCACCAATTACCACCCAACCGATAACGAGTAATAGGCCAATGCCCACACCCATCATCAAATAGCCGAATAGCCCGCAGATAATGATACTGGCAGGCACCAATACTCCCGCACCCGTTGTCACCAGCATCATTAATTCAGAAAGTGAGCAACCCCGAAATATCGACGGCTCAGCGTTCAGGCGTAGCGGCAGTAGCTCATTGCGTTCCATAGGCATGGCCCCGCTCCTAGATAATGCCTACGGCTTCGTTCAGGAAGAACGACACGACGGCCAGTAACGCACCCGCAATCACCGCCGTTAGACCTACCGAACCCCAATCGGGATCATTCGAGCTTCTGGCTTCGTTAAATTTGGACAGTAATATCCAGCCTACCCACAGAAACCCAGCGCCAGAGATCGCCAGCGCGATATAATCAACGGCATCGCCCGTCCATCCCTCCATAAATTGCAGGTAGTTACCATTGGGCGCACCGTTAGATGGATTGACTGGCGTAGGAAGCTGAGCCTGGGCTGCAATCGCTAGCAACCCAAGCCAGAGCAGTTGCCAGCGAGATTTGAAAAATTGACAGGCGCGTTGCCGCTTGCAGCGCGACAGGACAGTTAAGACATTCATTGGCGTTCTCCTATATTGTTAGCCAAATGTGTGTCGTTGTTGCTGTCGCGGTGGCGGAGCCAAAAACGAGGGTTAAAAAGTCGGTGTTTTTCTCAGGTCATTGAAGTAGGAAGCCTAAGACCAGGGTTAGGAATATCGGTCTAACCGACCGAATCAGGAAATCATAGAAATCGATCTTGCGCCTCGACCACGCTTTCCACTGGGTATAAATGACCCAAACTGCCCAAATGTAGAGCACTGAGTAAAAGATCAGTAAAATGGTCAAATTAAAGCTGCTCATGGGTACACCGAGGGTTGCCCCGGTAAAAGCAGCTTCCTGGGAGGCAGATACCGCCATTAGCGGTATTCCCCGGAGATCGAAGGCAGGGATCGCGGTTCACGGCGCTGATTGTTCAAAATATCGCCAACCCCCTCCTGAATACGCTGCAAATCAGCTTTTAGTTGCACGTAATCAACCTGCTGACGGTCTTTCTGGTTGACTGATTGTTCGGCCTCCTCAACGATATTGCTAATAACGGCTAATTCAGAATACAGTCGTTGGAGCACCGTGCGTTCCTGATCGGTTACTGCATAAGTGCTAGTGGCGATGGCGGCTGAGATAATGCCTACAAGTGCTCTATAGCGCATGATCATTCTCCTGTTTGGTGGAGCTATGATCGGAGATAGTTTGAGTTGTAACTACGGAAAAGCTTTCAGGCTAGAAAGAAAGTTAATCTATGAGGTTTACTATTTCAAAGCATATATAAATTTGAAATATCTAGCCGAAAATGTACAAACGAGAGATATGTTGAATTGATAAAACCAGACTGGAATATATTTAAATCCAAATTCTCCGATAATCCTCAATTTCACTTTGAGTGGCTATGTTACTTACTTTTTTGTAAGGAACATGGAAAGAGGACAGGTATTTTTAGATATAAGAACCAATCAGCTATTGAAACAGACCCAATTATCGATGGTGAAGACACACTTGGTTGGCAGGCTAAGTTTTACAGCACAGCATTATCTGATCACAAAGAAGATATTCTCGAAATGCTGAAGAAAGCTAAACGAGATTACCCCAATATCACTAAAATTGTGTTTTATACAAATTCAGAATGGGGGCAATATAAAGGCAAGGAACCTTCTGGAAAAAAGGAAATAGAAAAGGAGTCGACCAAGCTATCAATAGCAATTGAATGGAGATGCGGAAGCTATTTCGAGTCCCCTTTCGTAGCAGATGAAAACAAAAAAATATGCTCTCATTTTTTTGTAGAATCTGACAATGTCTTTGATCTATTAGAGAACCTTGCCTCCCATACTGAAAGACTACTAGAAAAAATATCTGAGAATATAGATTTTTATGGCAAAGCTGTTGAAATCGATAGATCAAGTGAACTCACTAATATTAATTCAAGTGATAACCGAGCTGCGATAATTAGTGGTGAAGGCGGAACAGGAAAGACAGCCCTCATAAAGTATCTTTATAAGAATAGAGATAAAGATTCAGCTTTTTATGTTTTTAAAGCTACTGAGTTCCAATCTAATAAGGTTGAGGAAGTTCTATCTGGCGTCTCCTTAGATGACTTCTTGAGTGCTCATCTAGGAACAGACGAAAAAATAGTAGTAATCGACTCTGCTGAAAATCTTCTGTCGCTAGAAAATACAGATCCTTTCAGGGAGTTTGTTACAGGGCTTCTAGAGAACAGTTGGAAAGTATGGTTGACCACTAGAAACAATTACCTCAATGATCTTGCATTCCAATTTATCGAAGTTTATCAATGTGGATACGAAACTATAAGCTTAACCCCTCTCAACCTAACAGAGCTAAGTGAGCTATCGGATAAATATAGTTTCGACCTTCCAACCGACCAAAAACTAATCAGCCTAATTTCTGTACCTATGTATTTGAAGGAATACCTTAGGCATTACAGTGAGAATAAGTCTTTAGACTATCTTGGGTTCAAGAACTCATTATGGCCAAGAGTTATTACAAAAAACAATCCTGAGCGAGAAAGAATTTTTGTTGATTTTTGTATTCGGCGGACAAATAGTGGTCGCTTCTTTATCCCAATAGGCTCAACGTCATTCAATCAAAGTGTTATTGACAGCTTAATTTCGGATGGAATCTTAGGATATGAATCTCCGCATGGCTATTTTGTTACTCATGACATCTATGAAGAATGGGCTTTAGATAAACGCCTAGAATCTTCTTTTTTAGGATGTGCTACATCATCAGATTTTTTTACCGAAATTGGAAAATCCCTACCAGTAAGGCGATCCTTTAGGAAGTGGCTTTCAGACAAGATGTCTGATGAAAATGAAGAAATAATTTCATTCATAAACGAGTCAATAACGTCTAACTCTATCGAAAAAATATGGCTAGATGAAATCATTATAGCCATATTACTTTCAAGCAACTCTGATTTTTTCTTCAAATCATATAAAGAAAAACTATTAACTGATGATTTTTCCCTACTTAAAAAAGTATGTTTGTTAATACGCATAGGCTGCAAAGAAGTTAATACTGAAATTTTTGAAAGAATTGGCCTGAAGAGCATTAATATCCTTTCCATGGAATATGTCCTGACCAAGCCCAAAGGTGGTGGCTGGACTTCTCTGATTCAATTTATTTGGGAAAATAAAGATACATTTCTAGAAAACGCAATTAATTTTGTACTCCCGGTGTTAAACGATTGGAATAGCACAAGTAGGCACGGTGAAACTACGAGGCTTTCCGGCTTATTATCATTGCAATACTACGAATCAACAATAAAGAACGACACCTACATTAGGGATGATGACTTCACCAAAAATCTCCTTCATACAATCATCTTTAGCGCTGAAGAAATTAAGCAAGAGCTTTCAACAGTCATTGATTTGGTTGTGAGTAACAAGTGGCGCAATCACAATTCTCCTTACAATTCGTTATGCAGTTATATTTTGACAAAAATGGAGTGCAATAATGTTGCTCAAGTACTCCCTGAAAAAGTTATTGATTTAGCCCGACTGTACTGGACTCACGTCCCCCCAGAAAACCCTTATTATTCTCCAGGCCCAGACATTGATCATTATTTTGGTGTAGAGCATGACAGCCAAGGCTATTTTCCTGCCAGCGTATATCAAACACCTATTTATAGTTTGTTAGAGGCAAGTTTATACAAGACCCTAGATTTTATTATCGAGTTTTCAAACTATGCCGCCGAGAAATATGTCAAATCGAAATTGGCAGAGAATGAATACGAAACAGTACCTGTTTGGATTAATGAAGACACATATATCGATCAATATATGTCCAACCGCCTGTGGTGTGTGTACCGAGGAACCCAGGTCAATCCTGACATCCTAGAATCCATGAACATGGCTTTGGAAAAATTCCTTGTCGAGCGAGGTAAAAACACCCCTAACGAAAGACTTGAGAAGGTATTACTAAGCATCTTATCTAGGTCTAATTCAGCAATATTGACATCAATAGTAGTTAGTGTTGTTACAGCACTCCCAGACAAGACCTTTAATGTCGCCAAAGTGCTTTTCCAAACAAAAGAACTATTTCGATATGATACAAACCGTTATGTCCTAGATAGAACGCATAAGTCTCAACTAATTTCTCTAAAAGACAGCTTTGGCATTAACCGAGATAATGAAATCCATGAGAATGAGAGAATAGACACATGCGATGATCCCCACCGAAAGTTTGGCTTAGAACATATCATGCTGCAATATCAGTTATTTCGAAGAGAAGAAATAAGTGAAGAGGAGTCTATAGCTAGATCCGAGGAAATATGGCGAATACTCGATGCTCACTATGCACTACTTCCAGCTAAAGATGAAGAGAGCGATGACGATAAAACGTGGCGACTTTACCTGGCTCGAATGGATCGAAGAAAGATGTCTCCTGAAGCCAAAGAAACTGAGGACGGCTTCTATATTGATTTAAACCCAGAGATTGACGACGAACTTCGGGAATATAGTGAAGCCGCTCTAGAGGAATCAAGTGAACCTTATAAAAACAGTCGGCTGATGGTGTGGGCCAGTGATAGACTGTATGGCCGAGAAAGCTATAAGAAGTATGAAGACTATGAAAAAGACCCATTACTCGCTTTAGAGGAAGCTAAGAACGTTTGGTTAGACATAACAAGCGGAAAAGAGTCGATTTCCGCTGTATTTAGCCGCTCCTTGCCCTCCGATACTGTCACGGTATTGCTCAGAGATTTCATTGATAAACTAGATACTGATTCCTTACAATTTTGCCGAGAAGTTGTCTTGTCCTATGCCAGCCTTTTTACCAAGGAAGGCTATATGTACCAGACGATTGACGGAGTTCTACCAGCCATATCTATACTCCCCGTGCTGCATCAGAACTTTCCCGAAGATAGGTCGGATATTAAAGCTCTACTTATTCTTGCATTGATGCGAAATGACCCCATAGGCATGATGGGTGGAATAAGATTTAACTCAGTAGCTATTAATTCTGTACAAGCTATCTGGCCAGATGATTATGAGGCCGCGCTTTCAATATATATTGGCTATTTGGTATTAGCTAGAATACACCAAACTTTGTTCGAGGAGTTTCGTAAAACAGAGCATGAGAATGGCAACTATAATTTAAATATAAGAAAATTCTGGGACTCCTTCTTCGAGAATACATCAGACATATTTGAAGAGATCGATAATGGTTTAATAACTAACCACATTATCAATGATCTTGATAGTTACGACATAGAAACACTATCTATCGCATTCCAAATAATACCCCTCCCGACTGCTTGCCAAAAAGAAATACCCTTTGCTAAATCTATTATTGATCTAGTTGCTAGAAAGATATTGTCTGATGACAGAGATGATCGAATTGATTATCTAACAAAACATAATTTCCTGAAATGGTATACAAAATACGTTCTACATTTAGCCGTTGATGACGTTTCTGAGTGTTTAACACCATTTACTGACGAATTTTTGGCTAGTGAAGGGATAGCCGATCTACTAAAGGAATTTGTTATTTCTGAGGACCAAACGGGAAGATCAGATAACTTTTGGAAGGTATGGGAATTATTTAAAGACAGTATTATTTCTTCAGCACTTAATAGACCTTCTTACCATTATTCAAATAGAGTTATTGAAGCCTACATGCTTGCATCCACCCATTGGAAAGATGATGCAACAAGCTGGAAAGCCCTTACATCTGAAAGAAAGATATTTTTTGAAGATCTAACAGAGAAAATCGGTGGCAATGAGGCTTATCTGTATAGCTTAGCCAAACTACTCTGTGGATTAGGCAGCTCATACTTAAATTCAGGTATTTTTTGGCTATCAAGCGCCATCAGAGACAATAAAACCTCTCTATCAAGAGATTACCGCGATAATACAATATGGTATTTGGAAAAAGCCTCAAGGAAATATATATTCTTAAATCGGGAGAAAGCGAGGCGAAATACAAAAGTAAATGCCGCGCTATTATGTATTTTGGACTACCTAATAGAAAATGGCTCAGTAGTTGGTTACTTGCTGCGCGAAGACATCACTTGATTGCATATATAGGTGCGCTGCCTGCGACCCTACAAGGTAAAAAGAGAACGAATCTTGTCTCCCAGATCAAATAGTGCTGAGAGTAAAACTGTCTCTTTTCTATTCACGCCTATCTATTTGCAATTACCAAAGCCGCTATTGCAGCAGCACCTAACAACAACAACCCGGTATTAGATTTTTTCTCGGTTTCTACAGCTATACCGTTCTTTATCGCATTATCGAAGGTTTGCTCAATACTGGCCGTCACTTCTGCCATAGGCACATTGTAGCGCCTCGACAACTCAAAGAGCTGCTCCATGCTGAGAGAATAATCGCCTTTTTCCAACCTAGATAAACTGGACGGCCCTAAGCTCAACCCCTCCACTGCTTCACCCTGATTCAAGCCAGCAGCTTTACGGTAGTGAGCCAACACAGCCCCAACCACCTGATCAAATACAATTCCAGATTGCATATTGACAACACCATAGAGTTAGTGATTTACTCATATTTGCTATTTTAGCAATTTTAATATTCTATCAATTATGGGGAATTGTAATGTTACAGGTAGTTATTGTCTATATGGGGCTGTACAAGCACTGGGCACTTATGTCCGATAGAACGAGGGATGGCAAACCAATGCTAATATCCAACACTTGGCGAAATGGTACCGTTAAGGAAGAGTCATGGGATCAAGTCGTCGGGAATAGGAAATTTGAAGTTCACAGCATTGAGATAAGCACAGCACCGAGCTTAATACTTGCCAAAGCAAGAAGTTGTATTAACCGGGTGAAATACGACCTTCTTCAATACAACTGTGAACACTTCGTGCGCGAGCTTATTACGGGCATTGCTAAAAGCACACAAGTAAAACAGGCTCTAGCTCTAGGAGGCCTTGCTATCGGAGGGCTATATTTGGCATCGAGAAACCGCTAGAAGTACTTCTTCAGTCTCTCAAAGCTAATCCGCACCGCTAGCCCAAGTAGCATCGCGAACGGTAAAAGGATGATGATCGGATCAATGCTAAACGGCAAGCTGATGTAGATCACGCAAGCTCCCACAAATGCGGGAACGACGGATCGCTTAGCGAGATTAAAGACATTGCTGCTTTCTCGCCCTCCGCCCCAGCGCCGGAGGTCTCGCTCAACCAGTCCATCAACGGCACCGATCAGGCCAGCCAACAGAAAGACCGGCAATGAAAACACAATCAATGTCAGACGAATCACAAAGGTTTGCGCAACGGTACTTGCGGCCTCAAGGTAAGGTTTAACTTTTTGATAATACTTGCTGCCCCATTCGCCGACGGCGCTTATGGTGCTATTTGATTTCGGATTGAAGCTAGGTGAATGTGCTTTGAATTCTGTTTGCTGCTTAATCCACGTTACTACGATTTTGGCATTTTCTGCCACTAAATACTTAGTGTTGAGCGAGTGTTCGTAGAGTTGGGTATTGAGGTAGTCTTGGTCGCTATTTAATACCACTTTCGCATGATCGGCACCTTGTTCTGGCCAAAACCAGATCATACCCATCCATTCAATGATGATGGAAATAAGAAGGCCCAGCACCAGCCAGACGACCAATGCCACGGTACTGGATATAGTCTTACCGATCAGGCCAGGTTCTTTGCGCGGTGGTGGTCGATACTCTGAAGACTTAGCCATACGACTCAACGTCCATGATAACTACCCCAGTCCGTAACTGAGGTATAACCTTGTCGCATTAGGCGGAGCATTTCACCCAGGTCATCGGGTAGCTCTTCGTCATCGATTTTTGAAGGCATGGGAATACGGGTTTTCCATAACTCGCTACCTTTGAGCAGTACAAAAGCCTGCCCTTTGGGTAGGGCCACAATATCCGCAGGTGAGATCATAGGAACACGGCTGATACTCACCCGATCCTGGTTATTAGAAGTAAAACTCACTCCACCTTCTCGGTCGCTGTTATCCGTCACACCGGAAACTGCCATGATTTCACTAACACTGACCTCCGGTAGCTGCTTAGTGAACATCTCGCAGGTGGCGATTTCTTTAACCCCCATAATCATTACCGTACCGATGTTGCCAGCAAGCTGTCCGGCTTTCGCTTCGCTGCCCAGCTCGGCGATGGGGTCACTCCAAGTTTGGGTATAGAGGTTCAGCTCATACCCCGCACCACCGGATTTATTAATCAGCGTTTTAAATTGCGGCCCGATTAAATCGGAGAATTCATCCCCGTGGATCACAATATTTGGCGGTTTACGATTCTGCTGTGCTGGGTTGTCGCCAATACCGTGTTTATAGATATGCCCCGCCAGGCTGGTAAGATCGCTAAACATTGACTCACCCACAGCGCTCGCCACTTCAGGATCGGTCAGTGCATCCAAGCCAACATACACAATGGCTTGTTCGCGGATGGCGTGCGCCCATTCCAATACGGGGCGCTGGTCTTGCTCATCGGATAAGTCTGGAGCCAGTATCGCGGCGATATTGCCCGTGGTGAGCTTTTCCAGAAAAGGCTTAACCGCTACGGTAATTTTCTGAAAATACTCCCGGTCATAGCGAAACGCAGAAATCAGACCTTCCAAAACCTGATCAAATTCCACCTGAGTTTTTAGATAACGCACCAGCGCAATGGCATCAGGGTCTTTACCTTGCTCGACCCGTGGTAAGGATTTGACGTTAATGGCGTTTCGGATTTCGGCCAATTCCTCCTGCCATTGTTCATTACCGTGTTGGCTTAACCAGTAGTGACCATAACGGATCAACAGAGGGTCAATATCGGTGATATAGCGGCGAATCTTCAGAAAATCGGGGCGCTCATCCAAAGCGACCAAGGCTACTGCGATCACATTCACAAACTGCCAGGCGAATTCTTTAAAAGCACTTGCATCGCCCTCCCCCGGTAATTGGCTGGCAATACGGGTCGCCACTTCAGTTATTCTCGAAAACGAGCCGATGGCGTTGTAGCGGGCGCTCAATTCCGGGTAGCCCAAATGGAAGATTAATAATGGTCGCTGCGCTTTTCGCGTTTCCACATGGATACGCTTCAGTAAATCCGCATCACCTTTGGGGTCGAGTACGATAACGCAATTGTCTTTACGGTGAATATCCTGGGTAATCAGCAGTTCCGCCAGCCGGGTTTTGCCGTGGCGGGTTCGAGCAATTACCACCATATGCCCTACTCGATCCGAGAGCGGCATGGTGGCATTGCTTTCTCCGCCAATACCTACACCATGAATCACTGCATCTCCGCCACTGGCAGGCGGTGGCCGGACGGGGTTCAGCGGCGAGTCTGTTGCAGTCCATCGCGCCAATTGTCGCAGAACGGGCGCACGCTCCCATTCAATTTCCTTGCGCCTCACCCACTGCTTAAACGCACTGGGTTGCAGGTAGTGCTCCGCCCGGCGGTCACGAGCGGCATACAGTCGCTCGGTGTGAGTCTGCGTCCAGCGAAAGCCACGCCCCAGAAACAGCACCGAGCGGCTGACTGGCACCTGTGACGATGCCATTACATAGCGCGGACTACGGCGTAAATGCCGCTGATAGCTCAATACCCGCCAAGCCTGGCGACCTCGCCAAATCCCCAGCACACCCAGACAGACTGCACTGACTACCGCCACACTGGGCGGCATCATTAGGAACTGTGGTGCCTTGAGTACAACACCCGCTGAACACAGCGATACCAGACAAGATGACAGCTCCACAGGCGGGCGCAATAAGACTTCCACCTCATAGCGGTCGCTCATTGTTCCCAGCCATGCTTCGAGATCAATACCGGGTAGTGCGTTAAATTCAGCGGTTTGGCAAAGCTCTCCGCAGAAGCGGGGATCAGGCGCAGCCCTTTGGCAATGGCCTGCATATCTTTAATATCTTTCAATGTATCGGCCTGCACCAGCAATCCCACTGCGTTGAGCTTAATGAGCTGGTCGCGTTTTGCCGCCAGCCATGCTTTTGAGTGCTCATCAGAGCCCATCAGAAACAGGGGTTGCTGCAAATACCGCAAAGGCTTCACCGTGACCTCGACTTTTCCGGGCGACATCGATGGTGTACGAATGGGTAGCTGAAAAGGCATTTTGCCCGTGGGAGACTTAGCTTCCGTAGACTTGGGCGAGGCACGCACCGGTAAATACGGCGCAATAGGCAGGGTATCGCCCGAATCATAGATAACTGTCAGAGGGCCACCGGCCTGTACCATTTGAGCCCACAACAAACACATAGCCAGCATCAGGCGTCTCATTCAGAACGACCTCCGCCAGTGCTGTTTTACCCGTTGCCGATAGCGTTCAGCGCTGGTCAACGACTCATCGTCTTCACCTGGATCGTGGTAGCGTCCCACTGCTTGCCACCAATCGCCGCTTAGTTCGTATTGCTCACGGAGAATCGCTGCACCCGCCTTCAGGTTCAGCATGGGAACCAGCGCATCATCGACACGGCTAAAACGCTGTTGGTGCCAGCGCCAGTTCACTTGGGTTAGTCCTAAATCAACCAATTGATTGCGGTTTATCGCTTCTGCTGCCAAGGCAATGGCTTCGTCCTGTGACTCACAAAAAATGCTCCGGCCTTCAACATTCAACGTCCACGGCCAGGGCAACAGCACACCGTTATAAGATCGCCCGCTTTCCGCTAAAGCCACGGCATACAATATATCGGCTGGGACGTTGGCAGCCTTGGCAACCACCATATACGCTACAGGCAACTCATCCAGAGCCGTCGCGGTAATGGATTGCATGAGGGTCGCGCCCACCACTAACTGCCGAATCGCACATTTACTCATAGCCCCAAATCCTCTGCCAGTAACTGAAAAAACTGGCCATTTCGTTTCAGGTAAATCGGAATGTCAGCACTGATATTGTTTGAAGAGCGGCTTTTCAAGCGCTGCCATAAACCTTCATCACGATTCAGGGTTAGTGCGTTATCGCCAAGCTGCTTTGCATGAATCTGGTGAGCCTGAGCCCAAGCCCGAACTGCGTCATCGTCGGATGCGTTGCGAACATACACGTCGATGCTGGCATTTCGGGTACCTGAGACCAGGCTCATTAACCGGGGAATCATGGAGGAACACTGATCGCAACGCGCTGGCACAAACACCATTACGCGATCACCATTTTGAAATTGTTTTTTCGCCAACCAGCGTGCTTCTTTGGCTGATTCCTTTTGCTGTTGGTGCAGTCGATATGGTGCGATCAAACGCTGATCGATAGTATCCACATTCGGATACAAACGCTGAAAGGCAACGCGATAAACTTGCTGAAAACGCAGGGTACGTTCGGTCAGTTCAAATTCCTGGCGGGCATATAACTCGGCATAACGTCGTTGCTGCGCCGGTGTTTGTGCGAACATACCCAGCGCCAGCAAGGGGTCAATCGTTGGACTCCAATGACCCAACGGCCCACGCATTAATTCCTGGTAGCGCTGATACTCTTTCACACCGAGTGACCAATATTGTGCGATAGTTTTTGTGTCGGGAGTTTGCACGGCAGGCGTATGAGCAACTTGGGTTTGCGATTTATCAACGGCGCTCATTGGTTCAGCCGCTATAGCTATACCGGATATGGAAACTAGGAGTAAGATCGTCGAGATAGTTTTCATGGTTGAACCTGCTGCAACCAAAGATGGCAATGCTCATCCACCAAGCGACTGGCTTCGATGGGTGGCAGCGAATCACTGTTCAACGGGGGAATACTCAGATATGCACCGACGATTAGGTGATTCATATTGCCATTGGCAAAGGCATCGGGGTTAGCCCGAAAAGCATGAACCAAAACTTGATCCAAAGTGAAATCCGTCATGTCGAATAGCAGGACAATATCGCTTAACGTATCCCCAGGCTTGACCGGCCCATAACCAAACACAGTCATAGGCAAAGGGGCTTTCTGTGTTATATCTGGCTCGGGTTCAATAGATTCAAACCAAATGGCTTGTGCTTTCTCCCTATCTGTCTCGCCCACATAATTCTGAAGCCCTGGTTTTAAGCGATAATGCACCGTGCGCAGTACCGGGTTAATGACCACCTCAAAACTGTCACCGCCCAGAACATTCAGAACATCAGTCAGCGTCATCGGGTCAATTGTTCGATGTGGCTCTGGTAATGGTCGAGTGAGCAGCACATAAAAATCTAACTGCGTTGTCTCGTCACCTTCATCATCGAGTTGGTAGCCATAGGGCTTTAGCAAATATTCTAGTGCCGTACCCACTGTTTTGATCTGATCGGGAATCGTTGTTCTCACAACGGTCTGCATCACATCCATTTGTTCTGAGGTTGCCCCAACTCGATGTAATACATAGCGGCTTTCTTTAACGGCGCCCTGTGACACTACATCTGCTGTGTTCATCGCCTGTAGCGATGGTGCAAGAAGCACAAGACTGAGCACAGAGGCTGGAATAACGCTGGCTGCTGACATAAACCACTCCAATCATTTCATAAGACGATGGATAAGGTACGAGCCTGAGAAAGTGATTTGGAGCGAAAACCTTTCAGAGAGAAAAGAAAGAAAAATGCTGAATGGTAAAAATGAAAAAGGCCTGACTAATGTCAGACCTTTTCCGGGGGGTTACTGGGCAACAACCAGAAGATCGTAAGGTTCGAGACTTAACGCCGATACTCGCTCAGAGTGTTTCAGTACCACGAGGGTTTCCCATCGTTCACTGGTGACTCCAATCATTGATGTCTCTGATAACTGATTTTGCAGCTTTTTCAATTGCGCTCGGAGGCTGTAGCTTTCCGAGATCGTTCCCTCAGCATGGATACTGAGTACCGGATCTTTGCGACGAATGTCGATATAGCCAGCATCGACGAACTCGGTTTCAACTAACTTACTTAAAACCTGGCTCACGACTGGCAAGTCGGCATCATCTTTCAGCTTTACCTCTCCACGCATTTCCAAGTATTCCATCATCTTTCTCCTAACAGTGAGTAAAGAAGAGAAAGATGACCCCACGGGACATCATCTCTCCCGTAGGGGTGGTACAACCAGCAACCGAAGTCGGTAGCTATACCTTGGCGGTGGCAGAAACTCTGCCGGGTACTATTGAGACTGCAATAGCCACAGGGTTTTCACTGTTGAGAATTCAGCGTCAAGGAGGAACGCAGGCGTTAGCCGAGTAGTCCTTTATGCCTGTATCACTCTCAGCCTTTCCAGCGGGGTTGCAGTCGCGCTGCAACCCCTGCTCCCGGCGAGGGTGGGAAGGCCGTGCGGCCTGGGCAAAGCCCAATGAGCACACCCATAGTTTCAGCGTTATCGACCGAGATAGACCGCTGTGACTTGCTCGCGGCCATGCCCTAATTCTTGTGTGATGGCTAAGCGAGCCACCGCGTCATCTAACTTGTTATCCTCAGATAACTCATCCCGTGTCGGGCCACCACAAGCTGGAGCCAACCACCCCGTGAGTTCGTGATACCGCTCTTGTGCGTAGCGATGGCGCAGGCCATGCATTTTGTGCAAACCGACTTTATTCGTTTCGGCTTCGTAGATGCGCATTTGATCGACATACATCAAATGACTGGGAATCAACGAGCCACGACCAGCCAACAATCGCGCACGATTTAGTACGTCGCGCTGCTCTTCGTTGCGTATGGGAATGGTTCGCTCACGACCACCTTTACACCAGGTCGCTTTCAAACGGATGTGATTTCCTTGGTCGGCGTATTCGGGGATGAACTTGATGGCCTCTTCACGGCGAAGCCCGAAGGCCTTTTGCAGTTCCAAGCTCATGCGTACATGATCGCTGGTGATCTTGTTCAGTAACTCTCGATCCAGATCACGAGCCTTGGATACGTTGGTGACAAACACGCGAGACTCAACACCATAGTGGGCATTGTCTTTGGCGATGATATTAGGCTTGCCGACTTTCTCAGCCCACCAGCGTAGTGCTGATAACCGATTCTTAATCGTGCCTTCGGCTAAACCTTCATTGAGATAACGCGCAATAAGTGCATCGACGTGCTTGGGTTTTAGGGAATTAGCATTCATTCGCCGATACCCCAGTTCAAACAGATGATTCGCCATCGTTTGTAACAGTTGATGGCGGTTGCCCTGGGTATTATGGCTGCCGTCTTTATTATGCTCACACAGATTCTTGAGCTGATAATTCAGATCCCTCACGACAATGTCCTCGCTGTTATCAATACTGGCGAGAATTATTGCTTGAGGCTTGTCACTAAATCGGCAATCAACCTTTCACACAAAAAAGTAAATTAGCCAATCCATCGTTTTTCACGATGCCTTTTTTCTTGAGAGTCCGTCAGTGCTAAGGCCGGGCTTGATGTGTTTTCTTAGTGATAGTCTGTCGTTCAAACTGACCGTTAAAACAGACAGGCAACCGTTCTGAACGATGACTGAGATTCTGGTAACGGACAAGCAACTGTTCAAAACGGAGAGCAACAAGGCTAAAACGGACAGCTCACTGTTCAGAACGGCTCGCATCACTGCAAAAACAAACGGTGTAATCGCATTTGGTCAGTGTTTATGACTGTCCATTAGCTGCGACTAATGGAGAGGCAACACAAATAGCGAGTTGCCGAACGTCATGGGACACCACTCCCTCAAAGCCCGTAACGGTTATTACCAACAGCACCAGTCTCCAGTGGGATACAGTACCGTTTAGTCTTAACGCATCCGGTTTACTACGTTTTATGCCAGTGATTTTCTCCTCTATTGGGTTAATGAAGCCCATCGACTGCATGGGCGCTGAGGTTGGCTCTAGCCGAGCCGGGGCGCTATTGAGTGTGCAATAGCCACACGTTGTTAGGGCGAAGTATTCCCAAATCCTCGGAAAAATACCCCTATAATTGTTTCATCATGTCGGAAAAGTTTATCTACCCCAGATATACCGTGGCTTCGCGCCCCTCGTCACTACAGAGAAATGTAGTGACGAGGGCACTCCCGCTAGTAAAACTTCAGCCGTAAACTGACATCGAATAACATCGGGGTAACCTACTTTACCTAAGCTAGTCCTTGAGCAATGCTCTTCCGTAGCATTGAAACACCCGTATAGTAATCGTGCTCGGAAAATGCGACCTTATCCAGTATAAAAGTATCTACACCTGCTCTTGCTAACGCGCCTACATTGGACGCTGTAATACCACCTTTAGCTTGCACGCGAAACCTATCGTTAGTTTTATTACGGATACTGTCTACATTCGCGATATCAATGAGTACATCCGACATCAACTCTTTATCACCTAACAGAAAAAGTAGCTGATCAATTGAATCCAGATAGTGGCTATATTCGGACAGAATAAAGGGATAAGGAAGCGCTAATCCGGCATTACAATCAGCATCTTTAATCTGAATTAGCGACTGATCGATACTGGCTACGGTTTCTGGGCATATCGTTATACTTGTAGCACCGGCCTTCACATAGGACTCAATCAACTCTGATGATGTCTCTCCGATTAAGTGTATATCAATCGGACATTTAACTCCGTGGTCTCGCAATGCCCTAGAGATTTTGCAGCCTATAGATCGAGAATCAATACAATTACTTTCTATGTGAATAACATCGACTCCCGCCATGAGGACTTGATCGACCTCATCCGCAATTCTCAGGATGTCATTTTCTAAAATAGACGTAGCTATTAGATAGCGTTTCATAGTGGCTCTACATCAATGCGAAAAATAAAAAATAATGCTTACCTCCCATGACACACACCCACTAGCCGATAAGGTTCATAATGTAGCTATGTAGGAGGTAACCGATACCAAGCAAACCGAGCCCTGTGATATAAGGCACCCAAAAACCCCAACCGAATTTCTCTGCAAAAAAGAAAGGCATAAAGAACAGGTAGGACACAGGTACCCCCACCATCACGCTCTTGGCCAGGGTGATGGACGTGTCAGCGCTTCGATGCTCTAGGTAGGAAAACAGCAGTGCCAGGATAGAAACCATGGGAAGGGCGATAATAAAGCCTGCCAACTCAGGTTTCTTTCCAGATAACCAAGAGGTAAACGCAATAATGAGTGCGGCGGCAAAGACCTTGATTATCGCCTCCATAACTACTCCTTATTCACACCGGAAAACTTGCCCGTATCGTTAACGTCGTACAGTTCACCCGCAGCGGAGATCAGCATGTAAGTGGTGTCACTCTCCTGCGGGTTATAGGCCTTGACGACAAAGTAGCCGCGACCGCGTTCAACGATTTCGATATTGCTTGCATCAAGCTTTGCCCAGGTCGGTTTCAGTTTGCCGATAGCCAGACCATGCTCCACCGACGACAGCTGCCCGAGGGCTCGCTGGGCAATCTCGACAACCTGATCTTCACTCACTTGTTTGTGACCCCCGCCGTGGGCCATCCCCAGGGAAGAGGCTGACATCAAAAATAGAATCAGTACGGTTTTGTATAGCTTCATTGAATTTCTCCTGTTGACGTATCATTCAGTGGCTGTGATAAGAGTTACCGTCGTGACTGTGTTGGGTCTTATCCCGAGCTGGATTGATATCAATAGCTGTGTTGGTATCAGTAGTTGCACTGGCAGTCGGCACATTCGGTTTCTTACCTGTTCCCGTGTCCAACAAATTTTTTAGTGCTGCCGGACGATTCGGATAATCCAACTCCGCCATATCCTCATGTACATGGGAGTGATCGTCCTTGTTGAGCGGGAAATCATCCGGGTATTTGCTGTGCATATAACCATGCAGTTGGAACATCAGCAGGAACAGGCCGGTCGCCATCAGGCCAACATTAGACGCTGCGGAAAACCGGGTGAAACTCTTGCGCGTGCGCCAGGCAGATAGGACGACCAGCATGATGGCCAGTGCGGCGATCTGGCCCAGCTCGACACCAACATTGAAGGCCAGGATCTTGCCAACCAGCCCTTCCGCACCCAGTGGCAACTGCTGCAGGCGAGTTGACAAACCAAAGCCGTGAATCAATCCGAAACCGAACACCATCCAGAGCAAGCTGGGCGGTTGGGTTTTCAGGTAGCGCTTGAAACCATCCAGATTATCGAAGGCCTTGTAACACACCGTCAGTGCAATCACGGCATCGATCAAAAAGTAATTGATCTTAATACCTGCCAGGGTTGCAAACACCAGCGTGATCGAATGACCAATGGTGAAGGCGGTGATGAACTTGACGATCTCGGTGAACCGGGTCAGAAAGAACATCACCCCGAACAGAAACAGCAGGTGGTCATAGCCGGTGATCATATGGATAGCACCGAGTTCTACAAACTCGAAGTAACTGGCGTTCAGCGCTCTGGCTTGATCTTCCGCCGACATGCCGTGCCCGAAGGCCAGGGTGCTGGCCAGAACGGCAACGGCGACTAATAACAACTTGTACATAAGGCGTTTAATCCTCCAATTATTGAGTAACGGGGGTTTCAGGTTGAGAAATGATTTTTGCGGGGCGCTGCAACATGCGGTACAGCGCAGGCAAGACAAACAGGGTTAACAGGGTTGACGAGATCACACCGCCGATGACTACCGTGGCCAGTGGGCGCTGCACTTCAGAACCAATCCCGGTGTTCAAGGCCATCGGTACAAAGCCCAGTGAAGCCACTAGAGCCGTGGTAATCACCGGGCGCAGGCGGGTCAACGCACCGCTGACAATGGCCTCGTCGATACCCATACCATCCTTAATCAACTCACGGATAAAGGACACCATCACCAGCCCGTTGAGAATGGCGATACCCGACAGCGCGATAAAGCCAACCGCCGCCGAGATAGAGAACGGAATATCCCTCAAGGCCAGCGCCAATACACCACCGGTCAGCGCCAGCGGAATACCGGTGAAGATCACCATGGCATCCTTGAAAGAGCGCAGCGCCAGCAGCAACAGGCCGACGATCATCACCAGCGTGACGGGCACCACCACCATCAGGCGGTTGGAGGCTGATTGCAGGCTCTGGTAGGTGCCGCCGTACTCCACCCAGTAACCGGCCGGGATATCCACACGACTCTTCACGGCTGCCTGCACATCCTCCACAAAAGAACCCAGATCACGGCCCCGGACATTGGCGGTGACCACCACACGGCGCTTGCCGTTTTCGCGGTTGACCTGGTTGAGGCCGTCCACGTAGTCAAAGTCGACCAGTTCATTCAGGGGCACATAGCGTTCGCCGCTAACTTGTATCGGTAGCGAGCCGAGGCTGTCGAGGTCACTGCGACGTTGCTCGGGCAATCTGACGGTAATGTCAAAACTGCGATCACCTTCGTAGAACAGGCTCGACACCTGGCCGCCGATAGCAACTGCCAGCTGATCCTGCAAAGAGCGCAGAGTGACTTTGTAGTGCGCCATCTCATCACTGCGCGGCACTATCGTCAGAAATGGCAGACCCTTGGTCTGCTCCACCTGGATATCCACGATGCCTTCGACAGCACCAATGGCCTCTTCGATTGCGCCGCCCACTTCCGCCAGCTTGTCGAGGTCATCGCCAAATACCTTGATCGCCAGCTCTGCACGGACACCTGACAGCAGCTCGTTAAAACGCATCTGGATCGGTTGCAGGAACTCGTAACGGTTACCGGGTATATCGCTGACCAGCGTATCAAGCTCCTTGACGATATCCGCCTTCGGCTTGCCGGAGTCGGGCCATTCGGAGCGGGGCTTGAGGATGATAAAATTATCCGCCACGCTGGGTGGCACGGCATCGGTAGCCACATCAGCGGTACCCATCTTGGCGAATACCCGCTCGACTTCCGGCAACTCCTTGATCCGCTCTTCCAGCACACGCTGAAACTCGATTGACTGCGACAGCGAGGTGCCGGGAATCCGCAGCGCGTGCATGGCAATATCGCCCTCGTCAAGATTGGGCACAAACTCACTGCCCAGGCGGGTCGCACCCCAGCCCGAGATAAGCACCAACACTGCTGCAAGGGAAACCACAAGCCAGCGGGCCTTGATGGCTTTCACCAACAAACTTTCATACCCGTTTTGAAGAGCGTGGAAGGTTTTGTTTTCCTTCTCCTCCACCGGTTCCTTGAACAGGAAGGCGATGGCCGCTGGCACAAAGGTAATTGACAGCAGCATGGCTGCACTCAGTGCAATCACTACGGTCAGCGCCATCGGATGGAACATCTTGCCTTCTACGCCGGTCAGCGAGAAGATAGGCAGGTACACAGCGGTGATAATAAACACACCGAACAGCGCTGGTCTGATCACTTCCTTAGTGGCGCTATAAACAACTTCGAGCCGCTCAGCCAAAGACATAGATCGGCCGCTTCTAGCCTCTATACCCAGACGCCGCAGACAGTTTTCAACAATGATAATAGCGCCATCGACCAGTAGACCAAAGTCCAACGCCCCTAAGCTCATCAGGTTAGCACTGACCTTTGTCTGCACCATACCAGTGATAGTCATCAACATGGCGATGGGAATAACCGCCGCAGTCAGCAGTGCCGCGCGCACGTTGCCCAGCAGGAAGAACAGGATCACAATAACCAGCAGCGCACCTTCCAGCAGGTTGGTCTGCACGGTTTTCAGGGTCTTGTCCACCAGCTTGGTGCGGTCGTAAACCGCTGTCGCCACAATGCCTTCCGGCAGACTGGCATTAACGGCCTGCAGTTTTTCCGCCACGCCTTTGGCAACGGTGCGACTGTTTTCACCCACCAGCATAAAGACGGTGCTCATCACCACCTCGCGACCGTTCTGGGTGGCGGCACCCGAGCGCAGCTCCTTGCCTTCCTGAACATCGGCCAGGTCTTTCACCCGTACCGGCACCGTATCAAATGTACGCACCAGGATATTGCCGATCGCCTCCAAACTACCAGCCTGCCCCGGTACCCGCAGCAACAGCTGAGCGCCTTTTTTCTCGACAAAACCAACACCACGGTTTTCATTGTTCTCGGCAATCGCCGCGATCAATTCCTGTTGGGTAACCTGATAAAACAGCAGTTTTTCCGGCTTGATGGCCACCTGGATTTCACGCTTAAAGCCACCGATTGGGTTGACTTCGACCACACCGGGTACTCGCAACAGCTGTGGACGGATAATCCAGTCGTGAGCGGTCCGCAAATCGGTAGGCGTGATCAATGAACCGTCTTCCCTGGTTGCACCGGGTTCGGCATCGACGGTGAACATAAAGATCTCACCCAACCCCGTAGCAATCGGCCCCAACTCCGGGTCCATTGAACTAGGCAGCTTAGCCTTGGCCGTCGATAGCCGTTCATTGACTAACTGGCGGGCAAAATAAATATCGGTATCGTCACTAAAAATGATCGTTACCTGGGACAGGCCATAGCGGGACACCGAGCGCGTGTATTCAAGATTCGGTAATCCGGCCATCGCGGTTTCAATCGGGAAGGTGACCCGTTGCTCGACTTCAAGCGGGGTATAACCGGACGCTTCGGTGTTGATCACCACTTGGACATTGGTGATATCCGGCACCGCATCAATCGGCAGGCGGGTAAAATTCCATGCCCCCAATGCGCACAGGAAAAGCACCGCGACCATTATCAGCGTGCGGCCATTCAGCGATGACCGCAGTATCATGTCTAACATAAGAACCTCTTAGTGATCGTGGGACGCGCCGGACTTATCGATGTCGGCTTTGATGACATAGCTGTTGCTGGTCACGTACTCGGTACCAGGCTCAAGCCCGCCCAGCACTTCGGCCCATTCACCGGCCTGCGCACCGAGTTCCAGCATGCGAACTTCATAGGTTTCACCCACTTTGGCGTAAACCACCTGAAAATCGCGGAAGGCCTGGATGCCATCGCGTTTGACCGAAAGCGAAACATCGTAACGGGCAACCGTAATACGGCCGTGAACAAAAGCGCCTGGGCTGAATACACCCGCAGCGTTATCAATCGCTATCCGTACCGGAAAGCCCTGCCCTTCGATGATTTCTGCCCCGATGTAGCTAATGACACCTTCAGCCGGTTGCTCAACGCCGTCGACTTCCAGCACCACCGGGCTACCCATCCGTACTTTCGAGCGGTCCTGTGGAAATACATAAATTTCGGCAACTAATTCTCGATTGTTGATCAGGCGCAGCAAGGTCTGCCCGTCAGTTTGCTCTCCGGCGCTGACATAACGGCCGGATACCACGCCGTCAATCGGTGCTTTAATGGTGTAGGCATTCAAGCCCTGGTTGCTTTCAATGGTTACCAGTGAATCGCCTTTCTTCACCTGGCTACCCAGCTTGACATGCACTTTCTTAACAACACCGGCAAAGCGCGCCACAATGTCGCGTGTGTTTTCAACCGGATTGATCAACTCACCATAAGCGGTGATTGTCTGGTGAATGGTGCCCGGACCGGCTTTCGCCGTTTCGATACCGTTAGCTGCGGCGATGTCATCCTTAATATCCACCCGGCCCTCAAAATTGTCATAGGCCCAGCGATAGGTTTTGCCCTGGTATTCGGCATTCAGTGCCACTGCAAAGGAATGGGGCTCGTAGATCGCCATGTCACCGCGCTGGTAGTCTTCCTGGCGGTAAAAGCCGATCTTGTCCTGCACGTCACCCAGGCGGTCGAGCACGACCCGAACCTTGACCTCATCGGGACTGAGGGGCTGGCCGTTCAGGGTGGCCCAGACCCGGAATTCCGGCGGCACGCCATCTTCAAAAATGGCCAGCTCAATGGCAAAGCCGTCCTGTCTCAGCATGCGGCCATTGTTCGGCCCCTTTTCCACTTCTTCATAAGCCGCCGCCTCTTGGTTTTCGACGGCATAGGCTGGCGCTGACATCACAGTGCCTGTCACAATCAGAGACAGGGCCATGGCAACACCGGGTTGAATTAATCGTTTCATTAAAATTTCTCCTCAGACTCAGATGGCCACACCGGCCAGGCGCTCGATTTCGACACGGTTCAGGTGGGCCTTGAATTGCAGGTCAAGCAAGGCAGCCTGGGCTGCAAGAAGTTCCCGCTGGGCCGAGCTCCATTCTTCAAAGCTGTACTTGCCCAGTTTGTAGGCCTTCTCCGCCTCCTTTAGCGCACGCTCAATGCGCGGAATAATGTCCTGCTTAAGCGCCGCTTCAGAACCCTGATAACGCTCGAAGGAACGCACATAGTTGGCCAGTTGGGCCTCCATGCGGATACGCATTGCCTCGGCGTTAGCCCGAGAGACGGCCTGCTGGGCCGACAAAGCACTCACCTTGCCTTTGTTCCTGTCGCGACTGCCCAATGGAACGCTAAAACCTGCCACCACGCCGTAGTCATTAGTGGCCTCATAACGGCGCACCCCCGCGTTGACGCGCCACAGTGCCTTAGCTTCAGTCTTCGCAATATCAATTTTCGATTGGGCCAGTCGTTCCTCACTCAAGAACAGCTGGATATTGGGGTTCTGCGCCAAGCGCTCACGAATGGCAAACAAGTTCACAGGCTGATCCGGCACATCCAAACTGCCCTGAACAGTGGCGAAGTCCGGCTGGAACTCGCCCCATTGGGCAGCCAGATTCTGGATGGCGGAGTCGATCTCATAGCCGACGTCATTGAGTACCAGTTTTTTCTCTGACAGGTTAGCTTGTGCGCGATATAAATCTGCATGCGGAGCCGCGCCAGCCTTCACCCGCTTGGCTACTTCGCTTTGCACACGTTCAAGCTGGGTAATCGCGTCAAGCTCCAGCTGTTTCTTTTTCTGGAAGAACAACGCGGCCAGATAGTAGCGGGCTGTTTCCGCCGCGATGTCCAGGCGTTTGACTTCCTGTTGCGCGATAAAGGTATTTTTTTGACTGCGAGCAGCGAGGGTCCGTTTGTCCAGCAACTCCCCCTCTAGCAGCCAGCTCAAGCTCAAGGTGGACTGGGCATTGTCGATGCCATTGAAATCACCAGAACCAAAAGCATCTTCGACAACGAAACTCAATTCCGGTCGCTCCCCGATGCCCGCCTGCTGGATATAACCATCAGCGCTTTTCAGCAGCTCGCGATAACCGGGTAACTCCGGGTGTTGCAGCAGCGTTTTCGTGAGTGCGTCCTGCATCGTGATAGACGCCATGCGCTCGGTTTGTGCCTGCGCAGATACCGGGAGCCAAACTATCAACGCACAGAGCATCGTACTGATTGATATCCTACCCCCTACATAAAACCGACCCGCAATCGGTTTCTTAGGCGAAAAAAAAGGTACTTTGAGTACCGGCAGCACCACTCGATAAAACCGACTAACAATCGGTTTTAAAAATGGCAGAACAGGTGGTTTCTTCATAAGGTATTCCTAGTGAGTAAACAGAGTCTCGATGACGTGGTGAACACTATCCACGCTGAGCAAACACAACAAGGCAATGACACTGAGCAGCGCCATCATCAACACTAACGGTACGCTGCGGGCCGGTTGAGGCAGCATCAGGTACGCTACCCGCGCCTTAACCTCACTGTCACCAAAGGCGCACTTCAGAGAGGCCATATCCCCGGTCGCGCCGTAGGCCCGCATCAGTTTGGTAACTTTCAGTAATGTCATAGCCAAATCGGCCCGGTTCGTCCCCTGAGACACCGCACATTCATCGGCACACTGCTCCATACACAATGACATCGCCTGGCGCATCGGCTGAGCAACACGCGAGGGAAAGAATGAAGATAGAAAGCTGAATACAAGCTTTTTCAGGGAATCACGGCGATTAACATGGGCCTGCTCATGCTGCTGCACAATCTGGAGTTCGTTCTTCTCCAGCTGATCAATCAAGCCGGTGCTGATAAATACCTCAGGCACCAGAAAACCCGCCGAAAATGCCTGTGGCACCTGGCTCTCCAGTAATTGCTCGTCATTCAGCGCCAGCTTCAGCAAGCCATAAGCCCTAAGGTGAGTGACTGTACTGCGATAGGTCTTGACCGCAACGGCAACAAATATTAGTAACAACAACAGGGAGGGATAAGCATGCCAGCTATAAAAATTAAACGCGTTGACGTGATGCCAGTGCATCAACTGCCCGACCCAGGACACATCAACCGAGAGTGACAAAAGGAAGAAGACGGATACCCCCAAGGCAAGTAGCCAAGGGGTAGACACCGCCAGCCATAGCAACCGGCGCCGACCGCTGGCATCGATAGATTGCAAGGGAGTACGAAATAAGCCGACAGCACTAACCGCTGCCACGCCAAAAAAGAAAGCGAGCGTCGCCACAGCAAAAAAATTAAGAAACAGAGCCAGGCCACCAATGATCACGCTAGCTACTCCGAGCGGGTATTATTGCGTTGTTGTTCAATCAGAGCTTCCAGCTCCGACAGTTCATCATCGGAGAGGCTGGATGACATGGAGGTAAACGCCGCGTGCAGGGCATTATCGGTGGGCTTGAAGAAATCCTTGGTCACATCCGCAACCAGCTCGCCGATAAAAGCGTCTTTGCTCATGGCTTGGCGGTACACATAGGCATAGCCCTGCTTTTCCCGCTTGAGCAGGCCTTTTTTAAACAGGCGATCCAGTGTGCTCTGAATGGTATTCAAAGACCCGCCCCGCTTCGTCTCAAAGTAGGCATGCACCTGCTTGGCATCCGCTTCTTCATGGCTCCAGAAATACTGTAAAGCCGCTTTTTCGAGTTCTCCCAGATTCACAGAACAACCTTCAAATTAATGCTTGGATATGCGGACGATTATTGCCCATATAAAACCGACCGTCAATAGGTTTTATCTCACATCCTAAAGTCTGACTAGAATTACGAGTATGAATCACATCAAATAAGCTCGTTATCGAACATTCATAAAAGCCAATCTGGCCACCTCAGCCCAATAAATATGACCAACAAGGGCAGCGGTTTTCGTGCTCGACATTTCGCCACGTTAAGTCGAAAACACTGAAATAATATTGGGCGTTGGCCAGTCGTTTCCGGGTTCGCTAATCGCTCATTCCGCTGCGCGGAACTGCCGCCCTCTCACTCCCTAACGCTTCCGCCCTCCAGGCGGCTGAGCAGCTACTAGAGAATCGGTTAAATCTTGCTAAGGGGCGCTGCCCCTCGCGCCTGGCAAGTGCAAGGCTTCGCGCTTCCTCACCCGTTCAGATTCCCTCGCTTCGCTCACTCACTTAGCTGCGGCTTCCGGTGAGCCACTGGCCATCTGCTACCCCCGCGCTTCGCCAGCGGGTCAGGAGCGCAGGCGGGCACTGCGCTCGATAATTAACAAGTGAGGAAAATTTCATGAGAAAGACGATTTATGAAACCAACTATGACCGACTAGTTAAGCTGGGGGTTGTTGCTAAGGACGGTGTTGTATCTGAAGAATGCCGTCGCAGTGAGGTGGCGGGCTTGATGGACTGGGTGGTGGAGCGCTTGCCGCATTTGGACGGTGCGTCCGGCAATGATTCAGGTATTGCGGTATCAATGGGGCATTACTTCGAACAGAATGGCGATGTCTGTAAAGACCCTGAAATAGTGGTGCTTGTCTACCCATCTCAACGGATGGTGGAGGCCTTCACTTTTGAAATGTCGCTACCTCCCATCTATCAGCAAGTCTTTCCAGAGCCAGGGAAGTTCTACCCTCAACTGCGGAAGGAACTCAATAGTTTTCTTCGGCAGTGGTTGAACAATTTGATTGAACAGCGCCACTCGCTGAGTTAGCCACCCTTCAGGTGGCTTTTTCTATTGTCAGATTACGAAACTTTGGGATGTGGTTAGCCAAGTAATTTACTTTATTTTCACACTGAAAGATTAGTAGCAGCGAGTCGGGACTGAGGTTGCTAGAGTTTACGCTCGGTATACGGGAGTCACGCTAGTGCAAATAGTTGAACATGACAAAGAACTAACCACTCGGCAAGCAGCAACGCTATTATCTTTATCGCCCATGACGCTGAAGAAGTGGCGTTGCACTGCCGAACATCCCGGTTTACCTTGGTACAAACGCTTCGGTAAGGTGTTTTACTTGGAATCAGAAGTGCTTAGCTTCAAAGACCAATCAACAGCATCCAGTCAAAAGGATGTTTTCATCTAAAAACTGGATTGATACTGTGACTACTGGGGAACCTGCCAACTGATAGCTTAGTTACCACTGCTCAAGTAGCTCTACGACCAGATCAAAACCCGCCCCCTCCAAAATATAATCTGCGATACGCTGACTAGCATCACGTAATGCACTCATGGACGGATGAATATAGTGTGCATTGACCCCCTCTCGCGCATGGCAACATAATTCATCAATCAATATGTGGTTAATGGCCAATTCAGCGCCGATGGTTTTGTAAGTGCGTCTTAGGTCGTGATTCGTCACCGCGATGCCAGTTTCCTCTTGCACAATCTTTCGAACGGCCTTCGTGTCCCAGTAGTGGCCTCGGCAGCTAACCCCAGGAAATAGATATTCCACATCTGCGGGTAAATGCCCTTGCCGATTCTTTACAATGGCTTCGGTCACGGAGTTTAAGGGCAAAGTTGCTGGCTCGCCGCCTTTTTTAATGATGGTGAATTGCGAACGCTCTAAGTCAATATCGGCCATGCGGAGCGTCATCGTACCCATCAATCTGACACCTGAGAAAAGCATGAACAGTAAAGCATCTCGGCCATTGCGTAGCGCCGAGGTATGATCATGGTGCCTAAGATTAAGAACTGATCGAAGGTAGGTTCCGAACTCAGTTTCATCCAAACGAACAGAGCGCCTATTGGTTCGGTTGATATTGATACCTAGCTGCTTCATCGCGCGGCTCACTGGGTTTCGCACGAAGAGCCCGGAATCATCATATTTGGACTGAGCCCAGTTCCAAATAGAGCGCAATATACGCATTGCATTATTTAGCTGTGTCTGGCCTTTGGGCACCATATTCAGATAAACAACTTTTACCCGTTCAGGCGTCATGCTGTATAAAGGCTCATCAAGCAGATCAAAAAGCAAGCTATTGGACTTATCTTTAATTTCCTTTTGGTATCGTTTACTAGGGCGTCGCTCAGCAATAAATCCATCGCGCATGCGATCTTCGCCATTGTCCATCGGCGTACCATAGATCATATCTCTGAGAGCGCGCTTGGCCCCAACGAGCTGTTTCTCGGCTTCTTGTTTTGCCTGTTCCTCTAACGCAAGTTGTTTGGGGTCGCGCCCCTCCTGAATTTCCAGAAACAGGCTGTCTGCGCGTTTACGCAGATGTGCCAGACTGATTTCGGCATTGCGTGCATCCCCGACTTTCATTATCTGGCGCTTATACATTTTGCTTTTTGCTGCACCGCGGGGTCGAATACGCGCATACAGGCAGAAAACGCTTTCGGCGTAGGATTGATTAGGCTTTGCTCTCACTGCGAGGTGGCTATCAGCATCGTAAATATATAGTTCTTTGCTAAAGCCACCTTGGTTGATTCGCTTCTCCACAGCCCGTAGATTGGGCTTGGAAAACTTGATACGGTTAGCGGATATTGCTCCCATGGGATCTCCCTGCATATGGTTCTATAGCTAAAATTAGGGATGCAACTGGGAGACAAATGGGCGAAACTTTTAGAATCCCAGGCATCTTTCGAGTAACGTCAAAAAGATGCCTAGTTAAATAATATCCCTATTTTTCAGGATGTTACAACAACCTGAAGAAACAACGGGTAACTTGCCTAAACATCGGGTGACGCTAGGAAACAAGCTTATTTGAATTATTCAAAATCCCCCGCCCTTAAAAGCGTGCCGGTTCGAGTCCGGCCTCTGGTACCACTTAAAAATCAATGGGTTAAAATACCTCAACCCTGCTTTAATCCCGCCGAAAATTCCCCATCCCTACAAAAAACCCTCTTATATACTCAAGGGTAGATATTTCAGCATCCCCAGCTGATCCAAGGCAATATATCGTGAGGTTGCCAAATCCAAAGCGCCGCTTATACTCGAGCGACGCTCATAACCCAGACAGTTACCCAGAAAACAATCACAAAAACAGCCAGTTGGTGCCAATTGTACTCGGCCATTACGTCGAACGTGGCGTCGGTGAACTCGACCTCGAAAAACTGCCGCAGTTGATCGAGCTGAAATATCACAGCATCCGCGATGCGGTAAACAAACTGGGTGAAGTAAAAAATATTCGGGATGTGTTTGTGGGATTTCAACGGAATTTATACTGATAACGATTTTTCTCGACCCTTTTTGGGCTGACAAGGCACTCGTTTGTGCCGCACAGCTTCAGCATTGCGCGGCCCCGAATGATAAAGAATCGCTATGCGGTGTTTCACAGTAAGGTTGACATCGAAATCAAGTCATTGAAACGGAGACCGCGCAGTGTTTGAAGTTATCACCATCAGTTTCGCCTTCTTTTTCGGTCTGGCCGTCCGTCAGATTGGCTTGCCGCCCCTGGTTGGCTTTCTGGCAGCGGGGTTTGCCATCAATATCTTCGGGCCGCCGCTTGGCCTGCCCGCGTACACCGGGGAAACGCTGCACCATGTGGCGCATCTGGGCGTTCTGATGCTGCTTTTCACTGTCGGGCTCAAGCTCAAGCTGGAACAGATCGCGCAGCCGCAGGTAGTGGGCGGGGCACTGTTGCATTTCGCGATTTCCACCGCTGTCTTCCTGCCGGGGTTGAAACTATTCATGGGACTGGACTGGAACAGCGCACTTTTGCTGGCGATCGCACTGTCGTTCTCGTCAACCGTGCTGGCCGCAAAACTGCTGGAAACCAAGCGCGAGCTGGGCGCCTTTCACGGTCGCACCGCCATCGGCATCCTGATCGTGCAAGACATTATCGCGCTGGTGGTGCTGGCGGTCTGGTCGGGCCAGACACCGAATATCTGGGCGCTACTGGTTTTTACTTTGCCGCTACTTCGCCCGGTACTGCATCAGTTGCTGGATTTCGCAGGCCATGATGAGCTCCTGGTGCTGATGGGCATGATGCTGTCGCTGGTGATCGGCGGCATGGGGTTTGAGGCGATGGGCCTTTCATCGGAAATCGGCGCGCTGGTGATGGGGGTGCTGCTGTCCACCCACAGCCGCGCAAAGGAATTGGGCGAATCGCTCTGGTCGCTCAAGGAAATTTTCCTTGTCGGGTTTTTCCTGCAAATCGGACTGACCGGTCTACCGGATTGGGACACGATGGTCTTTGCCGTGGCCGTTGGTATCGCGCTTTCGCTCAAGGGGGCGCTGTTCTTCGCGCTGATGGTGGCGTTCAAGCTGCGCGCACGCAGCGCCTTTCTGACTGCGCTTAGTCTGACCGCATATTCCGAGTTCGGGTTGATCGTAGCGGCGGGTGTTCTGCCCGAATACCTCGTGCCACTGGCCATTGCCGTATCAATTTCTTTCGTGATATCGGCGCCGCTCAATCGCTTCGCACATCCGCTGTACGAACAGTACGAAGCCAACCTGCGTCGGTATGAACGCGACACCATCCACCCTGACGAGCAACCAAAGGAAATGGGCGACGCCGATGTACTGATTTTTGGCATGGGCCGGACCGGTAGCGCCGCTTACCACCAGATCGAACAAGATGGATTCAAGCCACTGGGCCTTGATGCTGACACCTACACCGCTAAAGCGCACCAAGAGGCGGGACGCAACGTGATGTTCGCCGATGCAGAAGACAGCAATTTCTGGCGCAGTTGCCATTTTGGACAGATCAAGGCGGCAATCCTGGCTATGGACGATCTTGAGGCCAAGCTGATCGCCGCCCGGTCCCTGCGCCAGCGCGGTTTCACCGGGCCTATCGTCTCGCACGCCCTGCATGACTCGCATCAGGAGCAGATCCGCGAGGCGGGTGCAAACTACACCTATTTGACGATGAATCAAGCCGGGATCAGTCTGGCAGAGCATACAGCAGAGGCAATGCGCAAGGGCGAAACGGGCTGATACGGCAAGAATAAGAAGAACCAGGCAGAATTTCCCGAAAGAAGCCAGACATACCAAAACTTCTTGTCAAAGCCCTATAAAAGCGAATCCAGTATTGAATGTCGCACAATGTATTTACGTGATATAAAACCGTTAACCACTAAATCACATTAAGGAGTTTTTGCTTTATGGAAAATAAGGAATACGCAGGTTTCTGGATTAGATTTGGCGCACTGCTCATTGATTTAGTGATCATGGCGATTGTTTTATATGTGCCATTAAGCCTTATTTACGGTGAAGAGTATTGGATAGGGGATAAGCTCATATACGGATTCTGGGACGTTATGCTTGGCTATGTTGTGCCATTTGTCGCAACAATATGGTTCTGGCTACATTATCTCGGCACGCCCGGCAAAATGGCCATGAAATTACAAATCGTCGATGCATCCACCGGTGGAAAAATGCGTACCGGCCAGGCTATCGGCAGATACTTTGCGTATATTTTATCCGCTGTTCCACTATGCCTTGGGTTTATTTGGGTGGGCGTAGACCAGCGCAAACAGGGCTGGCATGACAAGCTGGCCGGCACTGTCGTTATCCGCAATACAGGCAAAGAACCCGTTTAGTTTGAAGACAGTATTTAACGCTGGAACTCGCTGCTGTCCGGTCTGTGTTGGCAGTGTTAACTTATCCTTTTTTCGCTCCTGAGACGGAGAACCCGATGAATCTGTTACGAGTTCTAATAGCCGCCTTATTGGCCACAGTTTTTTCTGGCTGTTCACAACAGACCGCAAATTCAGCAGCGGAAACGGCCGCCAGAGAAGAGCTGGCCAGCCGGAATATCCCGGTTACTCTGGCCGGCCTGAAACAGGCAACCACCAGACGGAACCATGACGGAGCTTATCTGTTCGAGGATGCAGGCTTTTTCGCAGAAATCAGCGATGTTGATTTCCGAGACGCGCTGAAACACGCAAGCACCAGCGGCAACTACGGGCTTTATGTGATGTTGTCCCGTTACGGAGCTGACCAGGTCTTTCCAGCCGGTGAACTGGCCAGCTCCCTGAATCAGACGATCAAGAAAAACACTGTTCGAATGGCGGCTTTATTGATTACCCATGGGGCAAAACCGGGCAATGATTCGTTGTTTTTCGCGGCCTACCAGGATAACTACGATCTGGCAGCCCTGCTTCTGGCAAACGGCGGGACCTTTGCGGCAGGCGAAAACAGTGGCGCTTTAAAGATGGCGGCGCGCCTCGGCAACCTGAAAGCCCTCCAAGCCTTCGTGGACAGCGGACAGGCTCGGCAAAGCCAGATTAACCAGGCAATTCTCTACGGAGCGTTGACGGAGCAAATCGACGTTGTGAAATACCTGGTGGATCAGGGCGTCGATATCAACCAGGGTGACAGTGACGGCTGCACAGCGTTGCACTACCTGTCGCAGGACGGGACGGTCGACATGGTCAAATACATGGTGAACAACGGCGCCCTGATCAACGCTACCTGCCGGGGAGCTGAAACGCCGCTAAAGTGGGCCCACTACGGCGACAATACACAGGTCACTGAATATCTGGTCAGTGTCGGTGCGACGCAGAACTAGCCCCCGACCTGAAATAAATGCGCGGAGTACTCAGGCAAACTTTTCATCCAGATATTTAGTGACTTCTGACTCGATCATTCCTTTAAAGGCGCTCATCAACAGGCCGAGCGTTACATCCACTCTGACGGTTTTGTCATCAAAGCTCACTTTGGCATCAATACCGCTGTGTTTGTAATGAACCGTATCGCCCTCCCAGCAATAATCACCACCGTGCTTGGCTTTCAGTTTTTGTCCCAGCTCTTCCGTCATGGTGCGAACCTGTGCTTTCTCCATGGTGTGATTGCGTTCCAACTGAATATGACTCATCTACCTCTCTCTTTTTTGTTGTTTTGCTAAACCTTGTTATTTGTCCGGACCTGGCCAAATGCTGTATTACTGACACTGCTTCTCGCGGAGAGAAAGCTCCGTGCAGGTTTCCATAAACTGCAATTGCTGTTCACCCAGATAAGGTGCCAATAGTGCCATAATCTGCAAAATGGCGCCCTGAATGAACTGGTGCTGGTCTAGTGATTTTTTGCGAAGGTTCTGAAATTGAAACCAGTGCGTGAAGATCAGCATGATGTTGTCAGCCAGCTGATCTATACGGCTAGCAATCATCGTTCTATCCGCCAGTAACCCTTCCTCCAGCAGGCTATCCAACAACTGGTGTATCCACTGATACTGCTTTTCCACCAACTTCCCGAACCGCTTATCTATACCGCCATACTTGTGCAACAGGTCTGTGGTGTTACGGAAAAAAAAGCGGTAGTTGAAGATATGTTCCAGCATCACATACAGGTAGAGCCAGTGCTCCTCCAGACTGGCATCCGCGCTGCGAGAGTCCTGTAGCAAAGTTTCGATACCGGCTTCAAACTGCTCATAGAGCTCCGTAACCAGCTCCTCCTTTCCCTTGAAATGGTAATAGAGGTTGCCGGGGCTGATTTCCAGCTCATTGGCAATATCCACTGCAGTGAGGTTGGTTTCGCCCTCGCGATTAAACAGATCCAGGCTCACCAACAGAATATGATCACGTCTTTTCATCAGCATTCCGACTGCGTTGCAAAATAAATTCCACTATTTCGTAAAAACCTGGTTTTTAGTATGCGTTTTCTAAAAATTATCACTAATGTGGCATGAAATTAAGCGTAAACACACGAATTCAACTGCTACCGGAGATATTACTATGGCAGAACTTAAAAACACTATCGACAAAACTGAAGAACTGGCACGCAAGATCTGGCTGGCCGGACTCGGCGCCTATGGTCACGGCCTCAACAACATTCATGACGGCTATGAAAAAATGAGCGATCAGACCCGTCGCTATTTTGACGACTTGGTTGCCCGTGGCACAAAAATTGAGTCAGACGCCAAATCCAGACTGGACAAAACCGGCGACAGATTCAAGGAAGCAGGCGACAAACTGAAAGCCAAGGGTGAAAAGATCAAGAAGCGGGGCAAAGACCTACGCAAAGACGGCATCAATATGAATGTCAGCTCCAGAATCGACGAAATTCGTGAAAAAGTCTCGTCCAAAATGGTGATGCCGACAATGCCATCCATGCCTTCGTTCTACAACAACGACGACAAGCTGGCCGAGCTGAATACCAAAGTGGACGAACTGATTCGCACCGTCAACAAGCTAACGGCCAAGTCAACAGCAACGGCTATGCCAGCGGCAAAGCCTGCAGCCAAAAAGGCACCCGCTAAAAAAGCGGCCGCCAAGCCGGTAGCAGCTAAACCGGCTCCCGCAGCCAGCAAGCCCGCCAGTGCTGAGACAACACCAGCACCGACCACAACACCGAAAGCGGATAGCCCCACTACTGGCGCTTAATATTTGTCTTACCCCCTTGCTCGCAAGAGCAACTAGTGCCCAAGGCCAATCCCATAGGCCTTATTGACAGGCTGCCCTCACCGGCAGCCTTTTTTTGCTCCAAATCACAACCCGATACCAACGACGGCGATCGCGTGCGGAGTGAGATGGATTATGGAGCCCTCTCTGATCAGGTGAGTGGAAGAAATTGATCTCAGTTATCGATGTCGAGTTGATGCTGTTTTGCTAGAATGCGGCCGCTGAGCATTAATGATTAGCAACCTGAAGTGGTGATCATAAACTCGCCAACACCCTAACTGACATAAGTGAAGTGCTCCTTGACCTCTCCCACACTCACCACGCTCCCCTCCGCAAATCTGGCAAGGCGCCTGATGGCAATGCTTTATGACAGTTTTTTGCTGCTGGGCATCAGTTTCGCCTACGGTGTTGTACTGTTGCTGTTGCGCAGGTTGTTTGGTGACGACACCATGCAGGCGCCACACAGCTCATTGCAATTATTGATCATGCTGGGATGGTGGTTTTTTTGTGGGCTGTTTTTTGTATGGTGCTGGCGTCGTTCAGGCCAAACCCTAGGCATGAAATCCTGGCGAATTCAGCTCATCGCTCAAAATGGGGATACCCCCTCCTGGCAAGCCTGCTGGATACGTACGCTGTTAGCACCACTGTCCTTTGCCGTGTTCGGCATTGGTTATCTATGGTGCCTGGTGAGCCGTAACGGCGACTGCCTGCATGATAAATGGAGCCATACACGAACGGTTGTATTACCGAAACCACCGAAACGGAGCAAAAAAAACCCGGTCACCAACTGACGTTGGGGAAGCCCTAACAATAGGGGATCAGGCTGCCCTGCGCAGCAGGATCAACCCGATAGCAGCACACACCAGTGTCGGGATGACTACCGCCAATAGCGGGGGGAAACCGAAGACCACACTCGCGGGTCCCAGCAGATCCTGGGCAGTGCTAAACACCAGCCCTACCAGAACCCCGGCAAAAATCCGGTAGCCCATCGTCACTTGCCGGAGTGGACCAAACACAAAGGAAATGGCAATCAGCACCAGGCTGACTATTGTCAACGGCTGTAGCGCCTTGCGCCAGAACTCCAATTGATATTTCGACGCATCCTGGCCCTGCCCTTCCAGATACTCGGTGTAATCGTAAAGACTCCGAATGGCCAGTGACTCCGGCGGAAGGATAATCAGATAGAGCAGCTCAGGTGACAATTTGCTGTCCCAGAGACGTGTGGTGAATTCACCGGTTTCCACTTCGTCATCCAGAAAGCGGGTGATGACTCCCCGCTCTTCCAGCCAATGGTCACCCTGGTAAGTCGCCCGTTCGGAAAAACTCGCTCTCTGGAGCCGGTGCTGATCATCAAACTCATAGCGGGTCACCCCGAACAAAACACCGCCGGGATACACAGCATTGAAATGCATGTATTCATTACCTTCCTTGTTCCAGATACCAATATTGGTCTCCTGAGAACTCTCCCCTCCTTTCAGGACCATCCGCCGGCTCTCGGCATATTGGTCCGTGTAGGGAACCACAAATTCACCCAGCAGTGCGCCCAAAAAAATCAGCATCAGGATCGGCCGGCTCACAAACCAGACAATACGCAACAGGGAAACCCCGGCCGATCGCATCACCACCAATTCAGAATTATTGGCCAACACACCGAGACCAACCAGGCAGCCAATCAGGGATGCCATCGGAATATGCTCGTAAATCCGCGCTGGCAAGGTCAACGCAACATAGATAACCACCTGAAAAAAAGTGTATTTGTTACCAATATCGTCCACCCCATCGATAACAGCGCCCACCGCATCCAGCGTCACGATAACCAACAGAACCATGGCAATTGCCGACAATACCGATGCCATAACATAAGAGGACAGACGCCTCATCGACTGATAGCCTGCATTTAATTTCATGACCGTATTCCCGCCGGTTTTCTGGCAGCACCCGAAAGTCGCGTAAACAGGGCGCCCACGACAGACCAGTTAAACAACAGCACAGCAATACCCAGAAACAGGATATGGATTCCCCACATCAGCACGAGTGCCGCAGTGTTGCCGTCCTCCACCAATCCTCTGGCACCGCTTAGGGAGACCAGGTAAATCATGTATAGGACGACTGCCGGCAGGGTCTTGGCAAATCGCCCCTGGCGGGGATCTGTCTTACTGAGAGGAATCGCCAGCAATGCCACCACCAGAACCAGCACCGGCACAGACAGGCGCCAGTGAAGAGTGGCAACGTGGGACGGAAGCGTCGAACTCATCAAAGCACCAGTTGCCAGCGTATCCACCTTGTCCCTGCTCCTCGATTCTTCAGGCTTGCTCAACCGCTGACCATATTCCTCAAACCGGGTGATTTGATAATCGGCATTGCCCGGCACACCCTCAATTCTGTAGCCGTCCTCAAGCACCAGAAAATTTGCCTCTTTCGGGTCCGGGCTCACACGGACGTGCCCGGTGGGCGCAACCACCAATACCAGCTGTTTACCCTCGACGGCGTCGGGATTGTTTTCCGCCAGAAATACGTCCTGCATTTCTTTCTGCTTGGTCACCTCTTCGGTGTAGGTGACACCCCGACCACCCTGCAGGGGATGAAAGTGCCCTGCTATCAAGCCGTCCAGCTCGCCGCGCTCCTTTTGGGCAAGCAACAGGGCTTCGGCTTTTTGCATCCCGGAGGGACTGACATCCAGACTCAGCCAGGCAACAATAGCCGCGACGAACACTGCCGGAATCATGGTGTAAACCACTAACCTGCGCACACTCATACCACAGGCTCTCATCACCGTCATTTCGCTCTGCACATAAAGCCGACCGTAACTGAGCAATATGCCAAGAAAGAAAGCCAGCGGCAGAATCAATTCGAGGAAGCCCGGCAGGCGGTAACCGATAATGGCCAGCAGCACGCCGGCATCCATTTCACCTGCTGCCGCTCTGGCCAAATACTTCACAAACCGGCCACTGGCAACCAGGATCAACAAAACCCCACTGACAGCAAATGTAGAAATCAGTAGATCCTTGGCAATGTAGCGAAATATCAGCAAGTGTGGGTTCCTGTTATGCTCGGCGGACTAGCATTGGAGTTGTTCATCCAATTATCCAGAATTACACTGCTATTGTCTCGCACTCCCTACCCATCAATGGAGATATCATGGAATTTAATACCTTTGTCGGTCAGCTCACCACCCGCAAAACCGAGTGTCTTGTGGTTGCCTATGGCCCGAAGGGGCTCGACTGCCCTGACCTCCAACAGATTGACCAGGCTATGGAGGGATTGATAGCGCGACTGATCAAAAAAGGCGACATCAAATATGCCGATGGCGCCATGCAGCTGATCAATGAGCCCAAGGGCCTGGCGGCTGAACGCCTGCTCATCTTCAGTGCTGGCAAAGAAGTACTCAATGAGCAAACCTGCCTCAACGCCTTGTCCGCTCTGGCCGGCCAATTGACCAAGTTGCCGATCAAATCTGCTTCCATCTCACTCGAAGGTATCGCCATAACCGGTCGCGAGCGCCCCTGGCTGGCTCAGCAGCTGGCGCGCAAACTGGGGGAAGCGGCCTATCTGTTCAACCCGTTCAAGTCCAGGGAAAAGAAGCCTGCGACCCTGGGCAAGGTGTCCCTGGCATGCCCATCCAGACAGGGAATAGGCCCGGTGAAACAGGCTCTGCTCCTCGGCAGTGCCATCGCCAACGGTGTCAACCGCAGCCGGGAACTGGGTGACTTGCCCGGCAACATCTGCACGCCCAGTTACCTTTCCAGTCACGCCAGGGAGCTGGCGGGGCAATATCCCAACCTTGACTGCAAGGTCCTCAGCGAAAAACAGATGGAAGCACTCGGCATGGGTTCGCTGTTATCGGTGACTGCAGGCACTCAGCAACCAGCGAAAATGATTGTGCTGGAATACAAGGGGGACAAAACCCGCGGCAAACCGATTGTACTGGTGGGCAAGGGGGTAACTTTCGATTCCGGTGGCATCAGCCTCAAACCGGGAGCCGGCATGGATGAAATGAAATACGATATGTGCGGTGCCGCCAGCGTTCTTGGCACGCTGTCGGCAATTGCCGAGTACAAGCTCCCCTTAAACGTCACAGGCATCATCCCGGCAGTCGAAAATATGCCCAGTGGCAGCGCCACCAGGCCGGGTGATGTGGTTACCAGCATGTCCGGACAAACCATTGAGGTGCTCAATACCGATGCCGAGGGCCGCCTGATTCTCTGCGATGCGCTCACGTACGCCGGGCGCTACAAACCCTCCTTCGTGATTGATATTGCGACACTGACCGGCGCCTGCGTCATGGCACTGGGCAGTCATGCCAGCGGCCTACTGAGCAATGATGACTCTCTGGCACAGGCACTGGAAAACGCCGGCCAGACCAGCGGTGACCGGGTTTGGCGACTCCCCCTGTGGAATGAATACGACAAACAGCTGAAAAGCAATTTTGCCGATATGGCGAATATTGGTGGGCGGGAGGCGGGCACCATCACGGCGGCCTGTTTTCTGGGACGGTTTACCAAAAATTATCGCTGGGCGCATCTAGATATCGCCGGTACAGCCTGGAATAGCGGCACCAACAAGGGTGCTACCGGTCGCCCCGTTCCCCTGTTGGTGGAATTTCTGGCTGAACAGGTCAGCCAATGACCAGTATCAATTTTTACAAGATCAATGGCGGTTTCCATGAATCGCTGATGCTGGCCTGCCAGTTGACGGAAAAAGCTTTTCAGCAGGACCTACAGGTATTGCTTCACACAGGTGACGAGGATGTTTCCCGGCAACTCGACGACTTACTCTGGTCGTTCCGGCCGACCGCCTTTCTGCCTCACGCCATAGAGTCAAAACCGGTCTCAGCCATCGCCATCAATCACGATGATGACCCCGGTGAGCACCACGGATTGCTGATCAACCTGTCGCAAGAGACACCGGGATGGTTTTCGCGCTTTGAGAAAGCCATTGAGATCGTCTACGATGATCAGCGGATAATAGAGTTGAAACGTGAGCGTTTCAGCTTTTATAAACACCGCGGCTATCCACTAAACTTTCACGACCTGAGCAACAAAAAATAGTGTTGATCACCAGAAATGCGGATCACCTTGCTGGCAGCCAGAGGTAGGCGCCATGAATCATGAGCCCAAAGACCCGCGCAAGACGTTGATCGAGGAACTCGATCAACTGCGTTACACCCTCCACGACAGTCCCGAGGTTCAGCAGAACATTCCCATGCTGGATGAGGCTCTCGACGACCTCGACGACCCATTCGAGCTGGACATCCCGATTCTCACTGAACCATTACTAGAAAGTGAACAAAATCCACCTCAAGCGGCCAGCCACCCGACTACTTTTCAAAGCCCCCAAACCCCGCTGACATCACCGGCCGAACCTGCCGACCAACCGAGGCATTCGACCCCGGCAGCAGCCAGCGTGGAGCTGGAGGATTTGCTGGATGAACTGATTGCAGAATACCTGCCCGTCCTGGAGCGCCGGCTACGGGAAAAACTGCGCCTGACACTCAGTTCCGATTCCCGGGAAGGTGACGAAAACCACGTCGACGCAGGCTAGCTGGCCCTTTATAATCCCCGCCTTTACGTTTATTTGCCCCGCAATATCCGCCATGGGGTGTCATGTTCTGCCAAAAACCCCTACGAGAGCGCATGGAAAAGACCTACAGTCCCCAAGATATTGAATCCAAGTGGTACCAGACTTGGGAGCAGCAGGGTTATTTCAAACCCGGCTCAGCCCCCCAGGCAGATCCCTACTGCATCATGATTCCGCCACCGAATGTCACAGGTAGCCTACATATGGGCCACGGCTTTCAGGAAGCCATCATGGATGCCCTGATTCGCTATCATCGCATGCTGGGCAACAACACGCTCTGGCAAGTGGGGACCGATCACGCAGGCATTGCGACCCAAATGGTCGTGGAGCGTCTACTGGAAGCCGAAGGTGTCTCCCGGCACGACCTGGGTCGCGAAAAATTCATCGAAAAAGTCTGGGAGTGGAAAGCCCAGTCCGGCGGCAACATCACCCGACAGCTCCGCCGCCTGGGCGCATCGCCGGATTGGTCCCGGGAACGTTTCACCATGGACGACGGCTTCTACAAAGCCGTTCAGGAAGTGTTCATTCGTCTCTATGAGGACGGCCTGATCTACCGCGGCAAGCGGCTGGTGAACTGGGACCCGGCACTGCACACTGCCATCTCCGACCTGGAAGTGATTGCCGAAGAGGAAAACGGTCACCTCTGGCACTTCAAATACCCGCTGACCGACGGCAGTGGCTTTCTGATTGTCGCCACTACCCGTCCGGAAACCATGCTGGGTGACACTGCCGTGGCAGTGAATCCCGACGATGAACGCTATACCCATCTCCTCGGAAAAACCGTCACCCTGCCCCTGGCGGATCGCGAAATCCCGATTATTGCCGACGACTACGTAGAACGCGAATTCGGCACTGGCTGTGTCAAAATCACCCCAGCCCACGACTTCAACGACTACGCAGTCGGCCAACGCCACGACCTGCCAATAATCAACATCTTTAACCACGATGCCCAGCTCAACGACCAGGTGCCGGAAGCCTATCGCGGCCTCGACCGCTTTGAGGCCCGCCATCGTATCATCGCTGACCTGGAGGCTCTCGGGCTACTGGAAAAGGTCGACGACCACAAACTAAAAGTACCCCGGGGCGACCGCTCCGGGGTGGTGATCGAGCCCTACCTCACCGACCAGTGGTACGTAAAAGCTGCACCATTGGCAGAAAAGGCTATCAGTGCCGTGGAAGACGGCAGTATCCAGTTCGTGCCCAAACAGTACGAAAACATGTACTTCTCCTGGATGCGCGATATTCAGGACTGGTGTATTTCCCGGCAATTGTGGTGGGGCCACCGCATTCCCGCCTGGTATGACGATCAGGGCAATGTTTACGTGGGCCGCAGCGAGGAAGACGTGCGCGAACGCCACAACCTCGGCGAGACTGTCCTGAAACAGGACGAGGACGTGCTGGACACCTGGTTCTCCTCCGGACTGTGGACCTTTGGCACCCTGGGATGGCCCAATGCTGATAACGACCCGAATATCGCCGAGCTCCTGAGGACTTTCCACCCCAGCAGCGTGCTGGTCACCGGTTTCGATATCATCTTCTTCTGGGTGGCCAGAATGATCATGATGACCCTGTACTTCATGAAGGAAGTACCGTTTCACACGGTCTATGTGCACGGCCTGGTGCGCGACAGCCATGGCCAGAAAATGTCCAAGTCCAAGGGCAACGTGCTCGACCCTATCGATCTGATCGACGGTATCGACCTTGAATCGCTGGTGAAGAAGCGCACGGCCGGACTGATGCGCCCGAAAGACGCCTCCAAGATCGAAAAACAGACCCGCAAAGAATTCCCGGACGGGATTGCCCCCTATGGCACAGACGCTCTGCGCTACACCTACTACTCGCTGGCCTCCACCGGCCGGGATATCAATTTCGATGTGGGCCGGATTGAAGGATTCCGCAATTTCTGCAATAAAATGTGGAATGCCGCCCGCTATGTACTGATGAATACCGAGGATCAGGACTGCGGTCAGGACAACAGCACTGACTATCAACTGAGCCTGGCGGATCGCTGGATCATCGGTCGCCTGCAACAGGCCGAGAAGGCCGTTACAGAGGCTATCGACCATTACCGGCTCGATCTGGCATCACAGGCTATCTACGAATTTTTCTGGAACGAGTACTGCGACTGGTATCTGGAACTGTCCAAGCCGGTATTGTGGGACGACGACGCCGCTCCAGCCCTTAAAAAGGGCACCCGTCGCACTTTGGTGAGGGTGCTGGAGGCCACCTTGCGGCTGGCCCACCCGCTGATGCCTTTCATCACCGAAGAAATCTGGCAGCAAATCAAGGTGCTTGCCGGTGCCAAGGGCGACACCATCATGCTGCAGCCCTATCCCGAGGCCGACGACAGTCGCATCGACGAAACCGCCATCGCAGATATTGAATGGCTGAAGAGGGTAATCATCGGTATCCGCAACATCCGCGGTGAAATGAATATCACACCGGCAAAACATCTGCCCATTTATTTCAACAATGGTTCTGCCGATGACTTGCGCAAGTTGAACGACAACCGCCAGTTTCTCGCCAAACTGGCGAATCTCGAAGCCATCACCTGGCTGGAGCCAGGTGATGAGGCACCCATGTCGGCCACGGCACTGGTGGGCAATATGGAAATTCTGGTTCCTATGGCAGGGCTGATCGACAAGGATGCGGAACTCGCGAGACTAAACAAGGAAATTGACAAACTGCAGAGAGAGCTGGAAAAAGTACAGAATAAACTTGGCAATGAAAACTTCGTCGGCAAAGCACCGGCCGAGGTCGTTGCCAAAGAGCGGGAAAGAATGGCCGACATGGAGGCTACGCTGGATAAACTCTCACAGCAGTGCACCACCATCAATGCGCTCTGAAGCCCCCTACCCTCTACTGCCGTCTCAGGTATTCACCGGATCAGTGATCGCCACCGGTGAATCCTGATGGGTTCCATTTCCCATGCTCGATGGTAACTGGTTCGTCATGACCACACTGTTTTTACCCCGACGCTTGGCCTCATACATGGCAGCATCGGCAGATTTCAGCGAAGCCGATAAAGGAGCATCCTGTTGCTGGGCAGCAACCCCTAAGCTCATGCTAAGGTCAATCGACTCGCCATCCACCAGAATTTTACTGGTGGCCACACAGTCTCTAACTTTCTCAGCCAGCACTTTCGCACCCTCAGCATCGGTATCTGCGAGCAATAACAAAAACTCCTCACCCCCCCAGCGAGCGGCGAGATCATCTTCCCGGACCAAACTGCTGATAAGTTTACCCACGGTCGACAACACCCGATCCCCAACATCATGGCCGTAGCGGTCATTAATCTGCTTGAAGTCGTCCATATCGCCAAGAATCACGGCATAACTACCCTCTCCCTGGGTACTGCGTTGCTCCTGCTTGCCCAGATACTCCCGCAAACCGCGTCGATTGGCCAGGCCGGTCAATTCATCCGTACAGGCCTGTATATCAAGTTCACGCCAGGTAGCCTGCAATCGTTGTCGGGTCTGGTGACGGATATACTCCACTGAAAAGGAAATCCAGGCCAGGATTAGGTAAGCAGCCCAGAACCGAAACAGAATCTCTGTCGAATGGGGAGATGAATAGAAAGCGGATGGCCAGAACAGCAGCCATGTGGTGCCACTGATTAGCAGCAATACCAGAATTAAACCCCGCTGGTAGCCAAGCAGATGAAAAAACAGCGGCAACATCACCAGGCACCAAAGCAGTCCGGACCATTCCACATCTTCGACCAACAACCAGAAGAAATGTAAAAAGACCATGATAATCAGGGTCAACCGGAGTATGACGACGGTCAGTCGAGCACTGGTGCCGCCCTTGTTGAGCAACAGAATATAGAAGAAGGTGATGATCAATCCGGCTGCCAGGGTAACCAGATTTGTCCATACCGGACCCAGGTCCGCATAGATATCCCAGAGCGACAGGGCCGTCATCACCAGCCCGCCGGTCAGCATCAGAATACCGATGATCACTGACTGCCACTGCGCCTCTGCAAGGGCCGCAGCACGCTGCGGGGCGCGATTGATTTTATCGCACCAGTCCAGCTTTTCTTGATAGCCTGACTTCCCCGCCATAACCCGTTGATCTCCTTGAACATACACCCATTTTGAAAAACGGATGTCACGGAATTATTGATCGCACTCAAAACACTTCCGACTATTGATATCATAGCGGTTTATTCAAAGTGTCATTCACGCTCACCCCCGCAGGCAACATCTCGTGGGGGTCGTACCCTGGCAAGGGCGGCGCAAGGAACCCGAGAAAACTACTCAGGGCGCATATGAGGGAACAGTAACACATCCCTGATCGAAGGCGAGTCCGTGAGCAGCATCACCAGACGATCAATACCGATTCCTTCACCAGCAGTGGGTGGCAGACCGTACTCGAGTGCACGAATATAATCTGCATCATAATGCATTGCCTCGTCATCCCCAGCCTCTTTTTCTGCCACTTGGGCACGAAAACGCGCCGCCTGGTCCTCTGCATCGTTCAGCTCGGAAAAGCCATTGGCGATCTCACGACCTCCGACGAAAAACTCAAAACGCTCGGTGACAAAAGGATTCCGGTCACTGCGACGGGCCAGTGGCGACACCTCAGTGGGATACTCGGTGATAAAGGTCGGCTGATCGAGGCGGTGCTCGACAGTTTTTTCGAAAATTTCGATCTGTACCTTGCCCAGCCCCCAATTGTCCTTGAGGGGAATATCGAGATGCTCAGCGAGTTCCCTGGCGCCTTCCGGGTCGGAGAGTGCCGCTGCACTGACATCCGGATTGAAGTGGAGAATGGCATCGAATACCGACAGGCGACGGAAAGGCTTGGCAAAGTCGTAACGGGTTTCCTGCAACACCTCGCCCTCGGCGTTTTTAACCGTGCTGACAACTTCGGGACTACCGAGCACCTCGACAGCCAGACTGCGCAGCATATCTTCGGTCAGATCCATGAGATCGTGATAATCCGCATAGGCCTGATAGAATTCCAGCATCGTGAATTCGGGGTTGTGACGGGTCGAGAGCCCCTCGTTACGGAAGTTGCGATTGATCTCATAAACCCGCTCAAAACCGCCGACCACCAGCCGCTTAAGATATAATTCGGGGGCGACCCGTAGATACATATCGATGTCGAGCGCATTGTGGTGTGTGACAAACGGCTTAGCCGTAGCACCGCCGGGAATCACCTGCAGCATGGGGGTTTCCACCTCCATAAACGCCCGGTTGTTGAGATAGCGACGAATAAAATCAATCACACTCGAGCGGATGCGGAACAGTTCGCGAATCTCCGGGTTGACGATCAGATCCACATAGCGCTGGCGATAGCGCAGCTCCTGGTCGGCGAGACCATGGTACTTGTCAGGCAGCGGCCGCAACGCCTTCGTCAGCAACTGGAATTGCTCCATATTGACGTAAAGATCGCCCTTGCCCGACTTGTGCAGTGCACCGGCGACCCCGACGATATCCCCCAGATCGAGACGCTTGGCAAAACTGCGCGCCTCCTTGGTGACATAAAGCTGAATGGTTCCCGAGGCATCCTGCAACACCATAAAGGCACCGCGATTGCGGATGACACGCCCGGCCACACTGACCTGGTAATGGCGGGACTCAAGGGCTTCCTTGGACTCTTCACCATAGTCGGCCTGTAGCGATGCCGCCTGATTTGCGGGACGAAAATCATTGGGAAACGGGTTGCCACCGACGGCCTCGGCTTCGGACCGGATAACAGCCAGCTTGGCGCGACGCTCGGTGATCAACCTGTTTTCTTCTGCTTGGTCGGTGGTGTTTTTGGGTGTATCAGTCATGGAATCTACCACATGGGTTGGGCCGGACCGGGACAGGTGCGGTTATCACAGACCGGCTTTGAGTGAGGCTTCAATGAAGCGATCCAGATCACCATCCAGCACGGCCTGGCAATTACTGGTCTGGACGTTAGTGCGCAAATCCTTGATACGCTGGTCATCGAGAACATAGGAGCGAATCTGGCTGCCCCAGCCGATATCCGACTTGCTGTCCTCCAGGGCCTGAGCGGCCTCGCTGCGTTTCAGCATTTCCCGCTCATACAGCCTGGCGCGCAACATTTTCCAACACTTGTCCCGATTCTGGTGTTGGGATCGCTCGCTCTGACAGGACACCACCACACCGGTTGGTTCGTGGGTCAGGCGCACCGCCGAATCGGTCTTGTTAATGTGCTGACCACCGGCGCCGCTGGCCCGGTAGGTATCCGTCCGGACATCGGCAGGATTGATATCAATTTCCACATCATCGTCGATTTCCGGAGAAACAAACACCGAGCTGAACGAGGTATGGCGGCGATTGCCGGAATCAAACGGTGACTTACGCACCAACCGATGCACGCCCGTCTCGGTGCGAAGCCAACCAAACGCGTATTCACCTTCAAAAAGAATCGTTGCACTCTTGATACCGGCCACTTCGCCTGCAGAACATTCCTCGAGAGTGGTTTTAAAGCCTTTTTCATCGCCCCAGCGCAAATACATACGCAGTAGCATTTCAGCCCAATCCTGCGCTTCGGTTCCACCGGAACCGGCCTGAATATCCAGAAAGGCATTATTGGGGTCCATTTCACCCGAAAACATCCGACGAAATTCCAGTTTTTCCAGCTGCGCGGTGAGCTGCTCCACTTCGGATTCAATGTCCGCCACAGCGCCGGCATCGTCCTCCTCCACCGCCATATCGAGCAGGTCTTTGGCATCGGCAATACCGCTGTCCAGTGTTTCGATGGTTGTCACAATAAGTTCCAGTGACGAGCGCTCGCGCCCCAGTTGCTGAGCCCGCTCGGGATCATTCCATACATCGGCAGCGCCAAGCTCCAGCTCGACCTCGGTCAGGCGATCTTTCTTGTTGGCAAAGTCAAAGATACCCCCTAAGCACGTCTGTGCGTACCTGAAGATCCTCGAGGGCGTGACGAAGTGGACTGATTTCCATGAATAATGGCCAAGAGTTTGAGAAAAAAATGAGGCCGGATTCTAACGGATTCCTGCCCTGTTCTCCAGAGATGCGTCCGTTTGCCTTACCTGGTTCGCATCACAGAGGCGATCCACAATCGACTTGCTTGCGTACAAACCTCCACAGATGACAATTTTGTCACTAACTGGATGGCAGCAGGCGACCCTCCGGGATTGCTTATATCAATACGTTACTTATAAAAATGCCCATAACAATAATATGGAGACGCCCCTTGAAACTCCCGACTCTGACGTTTCTTGTACTAACCGGATTTATCTCATTGCCCGCATTGTCGGACACTCACGGTTGGCAGTACATTGGTGCGCTGCCACCTATCCAGCGCGAAGTTCATGACACCTGGAAAATCCGGCTAAACCGTGATGAAGGTGTCCATCATGCGCCCGATAATAGAGCTATTGCAGAGGGTTTCTTCCTCGCCGTGCAATGGTCAATTCTGTGGGAAGTCGCATCCCTTTGGGCCACCTCCGGCGACGAGGGAATACCCCGGCCTGTGCTATTCATCCAGTACGGGGAGGAGCCGTCACTGCACAAACAGCAGGCAACACAGGCGGGAGAGCACGAAAGTTACCTCGGTGCCAAAATGCTGTTTTAGCGGTTTCAGATATCGAGATGACCCAGCACCTGTAGCGGCGGTCGACGAACCGCCTTGTGTGTGTATAGCACACCGAGCACACCAATCAGCAGCGCCCCAGCCAACGGGCCCCAGAGCCACAGTTCGACATGGAGCCCAAAGGGCGCCTCGAACATACGCCGCTGTAACAGAAACAATGCCAACTCTGCACCAACGGCGGCCAGCAGCCCGGCCAGCGCCCCCAGCGCACCGAACTCCACCGCCTGCACCGTCAATATGCGCCGGGCCGTGCTGCCCAGTGTTCGCAGAATGGCACTTTCCTCCAGCCGCTCGGCCATCGACAATGTCACTGTGGCCAGCATAACCAACACCCCACAGCCAAGAATCAGCAGCGTCATCAACTCCAGCCCATGGGTCACCTGGGTCACCATGGAGCGAATCCGTTCAATCACCATATCCAGCTCAATCACCAATACCGTGGGATATTGACTGAGCAGTGTATTGACGAACGGTTTCTGTTCCGGGGGCAAATACAGGCTGGTCATGAAAATTCGCGGATACTTTTCCAGATACCCATCGGGAAACAGCACGTAAAAATTGGGGGTCATGGTGTCCCAGTTGAGGCTGCGGATACTGGTAATCACCCCATCGAAGGTGAGTCCGCCCACACTGAAGGTGAGACGACTGCCCAGCGTCACCCCGATTTCACCGGCCAGATCCTCTTCAATCGATACCGGTGCCACATTCTCGCCATGGCGTTCAGCGAAGTGTGTCAGCTCTTCCCACCACTGCCCTTCTTCCACCCTGTTGCCTTCGGGCAACTGATCGGTCCAACTCAGATTCAGTTCACGGCGCAGGGCATTATTTTGCTCCACCAGTTCATCGGAAGGCGGCTGTCCATCAATCAGCGTTATCCGCCCGCGAACCATGGCATACCAGCCCACCGAACTGAGCTGGTTGTCTGCCAACAGGCGTTTCACGCCATCCAGTTCGTGGGGAGCCACATTGACCAGAAAGTGATTGGGCGCATCTTCGGCCAGCTGCCAGCGCCACTGCTCCATCAAGGTGGTACGCACCATCACCAGCGTCATCAGAATCGCCATGGCTCCGGCAAACCCGGTCAGCAACACCAGTGTTTGTCCACGGCGACGCCACAGGTTGGCCAGGGCCAGCCGCCATATACTGCCGGCCCGGTTACCCAGTCGTCGGGCCAGATTCAATAACAGCCAGCCGGGACCCATCACCGCCAGTGCTGTCACTGCCAGTCCAGCCAGAATTGCCAGCGTCAGGGCTACACTCTGGCTGTACCAGAGCAACATCAGCAGGATGACCAGCAAACCGATCACCAGTCGCTTCATCGCACTGACCGGGTGGACGGGCACATCCCGTCGCAACACCGCCAGCGGGGACAGGGACGGCAAATGCCAAAGAGCTGGCAGGGCAAAACCCACCAGACACAGCATGCCTGTCGCCAAACCCACCAGCCAGGGCCGCCAACCGGCCTGAGGCAGATTGACCGGCAGCAATTCGCGCACCAGCAAGACCAGTGATTCATGTACCAGCCAGCCTATCGCCAGCCCCAGCAGCGAGCCCGCCAGCGCCAACCAGAAGGTCTGCTGCCAGTAAAGCGATCGTACACGGCGGGCAGACAGCCCCCAGCTTTTCAACAACGCCACAGCCGCTGTTTGCCTGACAGCGTAATGGCGACTGGCCAGAGCCAGAGCAATGCCCGCCAGAACAACGCCCAGGCTTCCGGCCAGAATCAGAAACCGCCGCCCCTGAATCAGCGTATCGGCAATACCCGCTTGCGCTTCATCGGGGGACAGAAGCCGGTCATGACTGTTAAGTTGCGGCTCGACCCAGGCGAGATAGCTGGCCAGATTGCTGTCTTCACCCGCCAGCAACAAACGGTAATCGACCCGACTGCCGGGCTGGATCACTCCAGATGCCGCCAGATCCTGCCAGTTCATCAGCACCCGGGCGCCAAACAGGGAGAAAGAGCCACCGCGATCCGGCTCTTCGACAATGACTTTGGTGACACGCAGCGTGACTCCTCCCACTTCCAGCGAGTCGCCAAGTTCCATTTGCAGAATAGGCAGAAGACGGCTGTCCACCCAGACCTCACCTGCGGGTGGGCCGTGGCTTACCGACTCAAAAAACTCGGGGGCCGTTACAAAAGGGCGCTCGGCCAGTGTCAACAGGCCGCGTAGAGGATAGCCGGACTGCACAGCTTTCACTGCGGCCAAATGGTTGTTTTCCCCGCTGTAGACCATCGAAGCAAACAGTGCCATCTGCACGGTTTTCAAGCGCTCATCATCCGCGCGCCGCAACCAATCGTCCGGTATAGCACGGCTACTGCGAACCTGAGCATCCGCGGCCAGCAGGTGACTGGACTCTTTAACCAACGCTTTTTCTACCCTGTCTGCCAGCAGGGCAATTGCAGTCACGACAACCACCGCCATGACCAGCGACCAGAAAATCAGGGCCAATTGGCCACCGCGCCAACTTCGCCACAACAACTTCCAGGCCATCATTCCGGGGTACCTGACAACACCGCGTCGTTTTCCACCAGCAGACCACCCTGCAACGTCACACGCCGGTGACAACGGCTGGCCAATGTGGCCTCATGGGTCACCAATACCAGTGTCGTACCCTCTTCACGGTTCAACTGGAACAACAAATCATTGATCGTCTTGCCAGTAAGCGTATCAAGGTTGCCGGTGGGCTCATCGGCAAACAGGATTCTGGGTCGACTGGCAAAGGCGCGCGCCAGCGCAACACGCTGCTGTTCACCACCGGACAACTGGCGGGGATAATGGCTGAGTCTGGCAGTTAATCCGACGCGGTCGAGATAACTGCGGGCAATGTCGGTGGCACTGGTATCACCGCGCAACTCCAATGGTAACGAGACGTTTTCCAGTGCCGTCAGACTGGGCAGCAAATGAAATGATTGAAAGACAAATCCCACATAGCGGGCACGCATGGCAGCCCGCCCCTCCTCAGTCATGGCCGTGATATCTTCCCCGTTCACCCTGACCACCCCGGCGCTGGGTGTATCCAGTCCCGCCAGGATCCCCAACAGCGTAGACTTGCCCGATCCGGAAGGCCCGATAATTGCCAGAGCTTCTCCGTCAATCACGGTCAGGTTAATATCGTCCAGAATTCGTAGCACACCCTCGGAAGTGGTCACTTCCTTGGTAATATGATTCGCTTCAATCATTGATTACTTCCATTTACCGACAAACGCCATACACTGTAACAGTTATCTGTCACCTTCAACTTTGTTGCCATGATCCGCTACTGTATTGCCCTGATTTTATCGCTTGTGCTACTCCCTGCCCACAGCGCCACCTTGTTGGTTCTGGGTGACAGCATCAGTGCCGGTTATGGTATCGATGCCGGTAAGGGCTGGGTGGACCTGATGCAACATCAACTGGGTGATGAGCATCGGGTCATTAACGCCAGTATCAGCGGAGATACCACCGGTGGCGGCTTGTCCCGACTGGATACCCTGATTGACGAACACCAGCCGGATTTTGTGCTGATCGAACTGGGCGGTAACGATGGGCTGCGGGGTTACCCGATTCCGCGCATGGAGCAGAACCTGCGGGCCATGATCGACCTCAGTCGCGCCAATGATAGCCAGCCCATTCTGTTTGGCATGCAAATTCCACCCAATTATGGCAAGCGTTACAGCGATCAGTTCGCCAATGTTTTTCCTAAACTCGCCGCCCAGGAGAACGTACCACTGATTTCTTTCATGTTCGAAGATATCGCCACAGATCAGGCCCTGATTCAGGCGGACGGCATTCATCCGACTGAAACGGCACAACCGCTGATCGTCGAACATGCCATGCGGTTATTGCTGCCACTGCTCAACGGCGAAGCGCCCTGCGACCCTTGAGTCCGCGCCCATATCCCATCACCTGAACTCTGTTAGAATCCCCCCCCCAAACCACAGGCCAGCTGTTTCATGACTCTGATCCGGATCGACGATATTTCCATTGAATTTGGCGATGTGCCACTGCTGATCAATGCCCAGCTTACGGTGGAATCCGGTGAACGGATTTGTCTGATCGGCCGCAATGGTGCGGGAAAATCCACTCTGCTGAAAATTCTCACCGGACAGATCAAGCCCGACCACGGCGAAATCCACTTCCGTCGCCACCTCCGCATCAGCCAATTGGAACAGGCCCTGCCGGGGGACCTGGAACGCAATGTTGCGGATGTTGTGCGGGAAGGTCTGGCCGACCAACAATCGCTCATCAACCGGTTTTACCACCAATCCCAGCAGAGTCCGGACAAACAGGGAATGCAGGCAATGGAAGACTTGCAGGCCGAGATTGATGCCGGCGGTGGCTGGCAGGTGGACAAACAGGTAGAGACCATCATCAGTCAACTGGAATTGCCCGCCCACAAAACCCTGGCGGAATTATCCGGCGGCTGGCGCAGGCGGGTGGCATTGGGTAAAGCGCTGGTGTCCAATCCTGACCTGCTGTTGCTTGATGAACCCACCAACCACCTGGACATCAGCACGATTGAATGGCTAGAACACCGTGTTCGCAGCTTTCAGGGAGCCGTCATCTTCATTACCCACGACCGCAATTTTTTACAGCGGCTGGCCACACGAATCGTCGAGATCGACCGTGGGCACCTGGTCAGCTGGCCCGGCAACTACCAGAATTACCTGACCCTCAAGGAGCAGGCCCTCGAAGAAGAAGAAAGCCGCAATGCCCTGTTTGACAAGAAACTGGCTGAAGAGGAAACCTGGATCCGCCAAGGCGTCAAAGCACGCCGTACGCGCAACGAAGGCCGAGTGCGCTCCCTGCAGGCCATGCGCCAGAACCGCGCACAGCGCGTCAATGTGCAGGGCAAGGCCAAAATCACTGTTGAAACCGCCGAGAACTCCGGGCGCAAAGTGATCGAAGCGCGCAGCGTGTGCCACGGCTATGGCAATGAACAACTGATCGACAACTTCAAGATCAAGATCATGCGCGGTGACCGTATCGGCTTGATCGGCAATAATGGCGTCGGCAAGTCTACCCTGCTGAAAATTCTGCTCGGCCAGATAGAACCTGATGAAGGATCGGTCAAACTGGGCACCAATATTGAAATCGGCTACTTCGATCAGATCCGGCGGGAGCTGGATACCAGCAAAACCATTGCCGAAAACGTCGGCGACGGCAAAGAGTACATTCGCATTAATGGCAAGGAGCGCCATATTATCGGTTACCTGCGCAACTTTCTGTTCTCGCCCAAACGCGCCATGACCCCGGTCAGCGCCCTGTCCGGCGGCGAGTGCAACCGGGTGCTGCTGGCCAAACTGTTTACGCGTCCCACCAACCTGCTGGTGCTCGACGAACCCACCAACGATCTCGATGTGGAAATGCTCGAAGTTCTCGAGGAGCAACTGGTGGAATACCAGGGCACCCTGATCATCGTCAGCCACGACCGGGAGTTTCTCGATAACGTGGTTACCAGCGTGCTGGTATTCGAGGAAGACGGCAAAATTGAAGAGTACATCGGCGGTTACAGCGATTGGGTCAAACGAGGCAAACACCTCAAAATCGCCGATACGCTGGATCACCCCTCCGGCCACCTTGTGGATCACGAGACCACCTCAACCGCTGCGGCGAAAAAACCCGCCGTCAAACTGAGCTACAAATTCCAGCGGGAACTGGACAATCTGCCGGGCCTGATCGACAAGCTGGAGAAGGACATAGCGCTGCTGGAGGAGCAGACAGCAGACCCGGACTTTTTTAACCGCCCTTTTACCGAAACCCAGCCGGTGCTGGACCAATTGGCAGAAAAACAACAGGCGCTGGATACAGCCGCAGAGCGCTGGGTAGAACTGGAAGAAATGAAGGGTTAGTTTTCCGAAACAGCTTCACAAAATTAAAACGGCTTTTTTATGGTCAGAAAAGCCGTTTTATCAATGTAATTATCTGAAATAATTATAATAATCATAACGAAAAATCATGCTTCTTAGCATGGTTTTTAGACAGCCCTTTCTAAAAATATTCTCCATGATGAACTCAATGCCAGTGAAAAAACCATTGGCAGGTACGTTCTTTAACGATGGATTGATGCGAATCCGGCGCTCGACTAACTCTGTGCACCTCGCGTGTCACAACCGTGCCAATCAACTGCACCCGTGCCAGCGCCATTCGGGTTCCGGCAGTACGTCTCTACCGGAGGAATTGCCATGTCAAAGCAACTGAGTGAACTGTTAACCCCGGGCGTAACCGTTGAGGTAACGGACCCGAGGCACCCCCAATCGAAACACACAGCCACCTTTTTGGGTCGGGTATGCTACTGCCATCAGAATCACGTACTGGTGATGGACACCGAGGAACACACCTACGACGTGTTTATGGATGAAATTCTTTGCCTGATGAACTACAAAAACAGTAGCTCCTGTTACTGCCTGCGAATGAGCGAACACGGCTACGACGTAGTGTGCATATTGCCCACCGGTATGGTGGAAACCCTTGCCTCATCACTGGACATAACCACGGCGCTGTACGTGATCGAGCTGTTTTCCACACCCCGCAGCCATCAACCCCTGGCGGCCTGAGCACGCTCAGAGGCAATACTTACCAACACAACCAAAAACGTCCCACTGCCAGTCTTGGCAGTGGGGCAGAGGTCAATGACTGACGGGGCTATTCAGCCTTGAATAACCACCTGAGAACGGAAGCCTTCGACCAATTTCAATAGTTCGCCCACTTCACGCTGTGGAAATTTCGCGTTATTGAACGATACCGCGCATTCATCGAGAATTACATCAAACTCCCCATCGGTGATTTTCAGTGCGTCATCCACTTCACCGATCTGAACAGGGAACAGCACCGGACCGCCGGTATACTGTACCGCCCAAGCCGTCAACGCCACTTTGGCACTTTCTCTTGAGCCGATACTTTCATGAACCTTTTTTATCCTGGGGTTCGCATTCAGCGTCTTGTTTATATACAGACGATCCACCAGATCATTGACCGTCAAAGCAATCGGATACACACCACCGAGCCGGTCGAACAGCGTCCGTTCTGGCTGGGATTTCGCAGGTGATGAGAGCAACAACAAACCGGCCAGCAATAGGGCAACGGGTAGCAGTAACACTTTGGTCCGGTTAGTGACAGACCCTATAGAACACTTCATTTGCGATCCTTTAATGAGATAAATATGACAGAAAAATCAACTCAAAGCGGAAAAAATAGCTACAACAATTAATATAAAACCATGGCGTTATCCAATGATTTTTAGTGGTCTTGTAACTATTTAATTTTGGCCCCAAGGGTTCAACACTTTCACTGGAAAATCCGAAAAATCCTTGTCATTGCGTGTCACCAAGGTGAGGTTGTGAGCTATCGCTGTTACTGCCAGCAAAGCATCGATAACCGGAGCCGGCCTGCCCCGGCTTTCGCTCGCCGCGCTGACCAACCCCCATTCCAGCGCCATATCGAGCTCAAAAGGTAAAACCCTCTGTGTGAAACGACACAGTAAGTCCTGTTCGAGCCAGTTCTGCAATGCGTTCCTGCGTCGACCATTTTCCAGTTTTGCGACGCCTTTCTGGATTTCGCCCAAACTCAGAACGCTGATAAACAGTCTGGTCTCCTCAATATCGGCAATCCATGCCACCACACCGGCATCCGGTTCGGGTTTGCACAACTCAGACAGGAGGCAGGTATCGAGCAGATAATTCACAGCTCGACTTCCCGGCCTGTATCCCCAGAGCGGGAAGTTTCAATATCGGTTTTGGCCCACGGAGAACTCTGAAAAAAGTCCAGCAAACTACCTTTGCGCTGTATCAACTGCTGGTAGGCTTCGACCGAGAGTAATACCGCCTTGTCCTTACCATGAACGGTAACCACCTGCGGTCCTTCGTTCTCTGCCGCTTTTACCAGAGCACTGAAGCGGTTTTTAGCATCCTGTAATTGCCATGCTGTCATCTTTGGTCCTCAATCTAGACTGTCTAGATAGAATGATAGTGCCAATCAACTAATTATCCAACCTGTGTTTCAGGCCGATGGTCAGATACTTCTCCTTAATTGGTAATGAAACCGCAAGACCACTAGTGTTTTCCGCAGGGGGCACGACCAACACGCCAGCCGGTCAGGATTTTATTCTGGAATTTCAATCCACGCGCCCGTGATGGGCGCGACTGGATTACCTTGGTTCCAGTCAGGAAGATCAGACGGTTTCAATCCACGCGCCCGTGATGGGCGCGACTGGAGAAAAGCGCTTTTGGCCGCCGGGTGTTGCGTTTCAATCCACGCGCCCGTGATGGGCGCGACGTTGTGCATCCGAGATGCGCTGAAACTATCAAAGTTTCAATCCACGCGCCCGTGATGGGCGCGACTTTACGGCGCAGGGCGAACGATGCGCTTCTCGACGTTTCAATCCACGCGCCCGTGATGGGCGCGACGGTGCAAGGGTGGAAAAGTACAAAGACAGGCACGGTTTCAATCCACGCGCCCGTGATGGGCGCGACCTTGCACACCGGCCCAGATAACAGTCGGGTCGTTGTGTTTCAATCCACGCGCCCGTGATGGGCGCGACCCTTTTAATCTCACACACAAACGGCGGGCAGGCAGGTTTCAATCCACGCGCCCGTGATGGGCGCGACCGCATATAAGTGGGACTCAATCAAAAAATCGTTTGTTTCAATCCACGCGCCCGTGATGGGCGCGACTCAGATAAACATTACCACCGCTCCGGCAACTGGTGTTTCAATCCACGCGCCCGTGATGGGCGCGACACCATGACGACCACGGCTGACCACGACCTGACCGAGTTTCAATCCACGCGCCCGTGATGGGCGCGACGGGCTGCTTTTTGCTGGAGTATAGACAATGCCGAGTTTCAATCCACGCGCCCGTGATGGGCGCGACAACTGCTAATACGTCGCTTTCATCAACCACAGAGGTTTCAATCCACGCGCCCGTGATGGGCGCGACGTGTGCGGCGGCCACTGGCCTGACTATGACAACAGTTTCAATCCACGCGCCCGTGATGGGCGCGACGCTCTTGCAGGGTGTCTATTTTCCTGAGCGTGGCGGTTTCAATCCACGCGCCCGTGATGGGCGCGACCCGTGTGGCGCTTTTGATTCCACAGCAACAAACCAGTTTCAATCCACGCGCCCGTGATGGGCGCGACCCACCGCAGGGTATGTGTTGGCGACCTCGACAGCGTTTCAATCCACGCGCCCGTGATGGGCGCGACAGTTCAATGCTTCTTGCATCTCTGCAACAGTAGTGTTTCAATCCACGCGCCCGTGATGGGCGCGACGATATGTATGACAATTTTATGAATGACAGAATGAGTTTCAATCCACGCGCCCGTGATGGGCGCGACGAGCTGGCGTGATGGCTTTGGCGAGTACAGCATCCGTTTCAATCCACGCGCCCGTGATGGGCGCGACCACTATAGCGAGGTCAAGCTATGCAATATGAGTTGTTTCAATCCACGCGCCCGTGATGGGCGCGACGGCGCTGCGCTCGCACCCATTGGCTGGTATTCATGTTTCAATCCACGCGCCCGTGATGGGCGCGACCACTGTCTACCAGCATATCCAGATCAATGTCTCTGTTTCAATCCACGCGCCCGTGATGGGCGCGACAACCCTTGCGCTTGCCTTTTGATATCGACAGGTTGTTTCAATCCACGCGCCCGTGATGGGCGCGACTTCCCGTAATTTGACCTGGGTTTCATTCCACTTGTTTCAATCCACGCGCCCGTGATGGGCGCGACTCAGCGCCGCTGTGTGTTGGTGGGTGATGCATGAGGTTTCAATCCACGCGCCCGTGATGGGCGCGACCCACAATCGCCTTACGTTTCTGGGTCACTTCGTCGCGTTTCAATCCACGCGCCCGTGATGGGCGCGACTGCTCTCTGCGCCTGAGCGTTTCCAGTCCATCCGGGTTTCAATCCACGCGCCCGTGATGGGCGCGACCGCCAGCGTCTCAAAAAACAGATCCTGGCTGTAAGTTTCAATCCACGCGCCCGTGATGGGCGCGACTTGACAGTCGATGCCCCTGTGTTGGAGTTAGCAGGTAAGTTTCAATCCACGCGCCCGTGATGGGCGCGACAAACCGACTCCGCGGGCAACCCGGACATTACGTTTGTTTCAATCCACGCGCCCGTGATGGGCGCGACTGGTTGCGGAGGGCGGAAAGGTCGGCATTGTTGAGTTTCAATCCACGCGCCCGTGATGGGCGCGACGTATGGCTCAACACCATGACGCCACCATCGCGGAGTTTCAATCCACGCGCCCGTGATGGGCGCGACTTTATATCGTTTTGTTATATCTCTTTGCCGGACAAGTTTCAATCCACGCGCCCGTGATGGGCGCGACGGGTCGTTTCATAAATGAGTACAAATTCAAGTACAGTTTCAATCCACGCGCCCGTGATGGGCGCGACATGAAAAACAGCGGAGCTGGATTAAACCTTGGCATGTTTCAATCCACGCGCCCGTGATGGGCGCGACCAACAAAAAACGCGCAGCACTGAAAAAGGCCGGGGTTTCAATCCACGCGCCCGTGATGGGCGCGACCGTTTTATTCTAAGTTGTTAAAAAACATAAAGAAAGTGAATCTATTCCGCTAATCGCTCGCTTATCGAGTGAACCCACGTGCTTGAGATTAACCACGAGAAAAATTGCCTACTTAATCAATAGGATAACAAATCGCTAACATACCCGGATTTTCATGTTAACTGCGGGTCAGCGGGTTAAAGAATCAGTGGACTTCGAAGGGGGTCATCTACGGGTTTTGCCCCAAGGTGTTCAATGCGCTGGTGGCCTCGCTTTCCCAGAAGATAGAAACGCAGGCTATCTTCTTCCTCGTCAAAAATTTCCATAAGGATATTTTTAAGAATAGTAAACTGTGCTGGCTCCACTTCGCACTCGAAGACGGAGTTCTGTACTCGCACACCATAATCCAGGCAAGTTTTGGCGATGTTGCGTAGCCGCCGTCTACCTTCCGATGTGACGACACTAACATCATAAGTGATCAGCACTAACATAGACTCACTTCACTAAATAAGGTGTATAGAATTCTGTATCACCACGAATATGCCTTGCCAGTAGCAAGGCTTGGCTGTGTGGCAACAAACCAATAGGTACTTGCTCTTGCAAATAGGGGTGCATCACTTCCGCCTGTTTGCGATCTTGGTACGACACCAGTAGTGCCTTTCGCGCATCATCAGTCAAACGTACGGCTCCGCTGGCTTCCTGAATGAAATCCTTTAGCTGAATTTGTCTACGATTGATCAATGTGAGCACAAACCGATCTGCCCAGGAAGCCCTAAATTCTTCCAACAAATCCAGCGCCAAGCTTGCCCGTCCCGGTCTGTCCTGATGCAGATAGCCGACATAAGGATCGAGTCCGACACCCTGCAACGCGGACATGCACTCTTGTGTGATCAGGGAGTAAACAAATGACAGCAGGGCGTTTACCGGGTCTGTCGGTGGTCGCCGAATACGACCACCAAACGCAAAGCCACTGTCACGGATCAACTCATTAAAGACGGCAAAATATGTCGCTGCAGCATCGCCTTCCATGCCCATCGCCTCAGCCACGGTTTTTGCGTGTTTAACCCGTCTAAGGCTAATAGCAAGTCTTTCAGCTGCCTGGGAGAGTGGAGGGTTTTCACCGTGATTGCGAAGTTCTCTTAGCAATACGGAACGCGAATTGGCAATTTTTGCAGCCACCATCAATCGCGCAATGGATACCGCCCTCTCCGGGTTGTCAGCCCAGCGGTATTGAGCACGTCGTAGCAGGACGTTACCGGTTTGTTTACCCTGAACCCTGGCAAGAAAGCGCCCATATTCGGTATAAAAAGAGAGTCCGATCCCTTTTTCAGCACAATAACCCATCAAAAAGGGTGATACCGACACCTGCCCAAAACAGGTAATACTGCCGATTGTCAGTGAGGGAAATTGTCCCAATTTGTCGTCACCGTTCTTGATAACAATCGTTTCCCGATCCTTGTGAAGATAACTTTCCTGACGAGTAATATACAAGGAGTTGAGCATCTTTTTCATGGGTTGAAAATCCCTTCCATGTACTTGCGGGAACCGTCCTTGCGAAAGGTTTCTGGTTCGCAGATGTTGATCAGTGAACAGGCTCGACAACGCTTGGTGTTGGCAGTGGGGTGGGGAGTTTTGCCACTATTCAAAATCAGGTGCGCTTCACTGATGGCAATTATGGTTGCTTCACGTAATGCAGGTGTTATTGCGATATTTTCGCGACGCCGGGTTTCCCAGTACCACAATGCACCTTCAGTGATACTGCACTGGCGCATTTCTTCCAAGCACAGCGCCTGGGCGCAGAGCTGGATGCGGTCCCAGTCTTCCACCTTGGGCTTACCACGTTTGTACTCGACCGGAAAATATCGGGGCGGATCGCCCGATTCGATTTCTAGCAAGTCCATTTTGCCGCGAAGCCGGTGTCGTTGCGATTCCAGCATCACCCCGCGCTCAAATCGAGTGCCTCTGCGCTGTTCGGCCAGACCGGAATCCACCCGCTCATGCAGTATCCGGCCCTCGGCGGTAAAACGGTTTTCTTCCCAGGCCTGCTCTACATGGATCAAGGCAAATTGTCGGGGACAGAAGGCAAGGTGTTGCAGTGCGGAAATAGCGATGAAGTCGTCCATTCACTCTATTCAGCGGCTAAAGATTCCGCTCATTCTCCCTTTGATGCCATATGCGAAGGATATAGATGCACATCGGCATTATCAGATAACGCAGGCAAAAACCCTTGTGATAATAATCTCGTACCTCATGAGGCGATGCCGCAATGACCACCTTTAAACCGATCCTTGGAAAAACCGACAGGTTATCGGCAGCCTCTATGATATCTGCAACAATTGCCTGGTAGTTCGATACATTGGCGTCTATAAGAAACGCCTGGATATACTCAAGATCATTACTGGCTTCTTCCGTGAATTGCAGTCTCATAGCCAATCACTCTGACTTAGGCTTTGGGAGTTCGTTATCTGTACCCCAACTACGCATCCACTCGAAAACCTTGTCGGCAGGAATCGTTCGCCCAGCCCTAACGGACTCCAACGCGGGCAGGGTTTCCTGCCAACGCTTTTCAGCCAATTTCTGTTGAGCGATAAACTCTTTAAGTGCCTGATTTATTAGATAATTCTTACTTCTATCCAGTTTCTTGGCAAGCACCTCCAGGGGTTCTTCCAGTTCAGCTTGAAGACGGATACTTGTAACGGCCATGGACCTAACCTCCAGTCTGCATTTATCTGTAGCCAAGTGTATTACATTCGACTACAGATTGCTTCTCTGGTTTGAATTCCGGTGCAAACCCGTTTATTGAAAATCAAGTTCGTAGATTTTTGCCGCATCATGAAGTCCTCGCCTCAGATAACTCTTCGCCTCAGAACATCTCTTGCACGCTGACACCCTGGGGCACGGATTCGCTATCTATTGATACGCGATAATCAGAAAAGCATCTGACAGGCGAGTCTGCTTCATCATCAACTCGATCGATCCGGACTAGGTCAAACAGCTTATGAGCCGGTGCGCTGCCCATCGCATTGTCATGCTTGAATACGATCAATTTGCGAGCAGACATTTCGCCGCGCGCAGCAGAGTGGTCATGTTCAAGCATGTTGGCCAATGCTCTCCAAAGTAACTCAAGGTCATCTTCGGAGAAGCCTGTCCGCTCTGCCAGCTTTGCGGATACAAAGCCGTGCATACGATAGAGACCGTAAGGCACGATGTGCTTTCGCCCCATGGTGCGTTCTTTCTCCAGGTCTTTTACATTAGTCACCGCCATGCGTGTAATAGAGACCTCCATCGGCACAATAGGATCTACCGAACTGGCAAATGCCAGCTGAATAGGTCCTCTAACCTGCCCGGCGTTTACCTCCGTCGTCATGACTGCACCAAAAGCACGGATATCAAAAAAGTTCTTGCACATCCAGGCAGTCAACTCTTTTGCCTTTGCTTCCTCTTTGGGAAGTTTTTTTGCTTCCGGCTCGACAGAAAGCGCTTCGTAGGCTTTCTTGTGCTGATTGTTTAAGACAGATTTTTCCTGCATATAAATCGAGAAGCCCGGAGAGTTTTCTTTTTCCAGCGCTACGTAATTTCGAATCTTCCGTTTCAAACAAACATCGGTTACGAGCCCCTTATTGGTCTCGGGATCAAGACGTGGAAGGTTCCCTGCGTCGGGGTCTCCGTTTGGATTACCGTTGACAACGTCAAACAGATAAACAAATTCATAGCGGTTGCTGATAACACTCATGCGTCTTCTCCTTCATTAGAATGGATCACTTCCTGTTCGCTTTTCTTGGCAAAGCGGGATTGTGATTGGTGGTAATAACCGATGGCAAAATGCCCCTGGTTTTCAAGCCTCAGGCTTTTGGGAAAAGTCGTTCCGAGTAGTCCGAAAATCTCCCCAACCTCTTTCTCCATGCTCACGGCGAGCCCCGGCTTCTCCTTACGAATTTTGCTCAAATGATTCTGAGTGTTGCGTAACAGGATCGGAAATATGCTGGCCGGTGTTGCAGATGCAGCGCCGTAGTAGCGATCACGAATGGTGGCATTAATCTCCTTGCCGAGCGCCCCCCGCTGTATGCCTTCCAGCGACGCAAAGAGGCGCCCTAGCAAATATCCGGGATCGGTGTTTTTTGTATCCAAACTCATGGGCAGGTCTCCGTTGTTAGTTCCTTTTCCGCCCAGCCGCCGGAAGCGGGTCAGGACGCCTTTGATCAGCGCTACGCGCGTGCCGGAGATATCACCGTCCGCACGCATACGCATGATGATGTTGCCGAGAAGACTGTAGGGATAACGCCCTCCCGTCAAAATGGCTCGCGCCAGCTCGCCCGCCAGATGTGGAGGCACATCTCCACTTTTTGATTTGCCATCCCGTGAGGGCGCAGTGGCCAGCAACAACCGCCAAATAGCTGGCGGCGTTTTCCAGGGAGATGGCTCAAGATGTAAATCTTCGTAGTGCTGGGCCAGCCGTTTTGCAAAGGCTTCCAGTGTATCGGTTTCCCAAAAGCGGATAGAAAGACGCGAGGCATTTGGAGCCAAACCAAGAATAAATATGCGGGTTTCAGCCCTGAGCCGGACATCCAGGCTGCTCAAGGGCTTGCCCAGCTTGATTAGCTCAAGGGCGTCCCGGATTTTTCCAGCTTCTCTAAGGTCATCATCTTCCGGATTCAAAAAGGCAGCAAAGATATCCTCTGCAACTGAAGCATCTTCGTTGTTTGATGCCTCAGCCCAGAATACTACTGTGGCATCACCGATCTGGATGTGTTGCCGCTCACTTTTAAGCAAATAATTCAGTGCAGTGATATACGCGCTCGCAGCTTTGGCAGAGACAGGGGCATTTTCTCCCTGATTTTTGCCATAAGAAGTGAATGACTCTTTGTTAAAGGAGACAATAGATGCTCCTGAGCTTTGTGCATCCTTAACTCCCTTTATTGATTCATGAATCCGGGCTATCGGGCCTGTCTCCCCTGTTATGAGGCACATCGCAGCTTTTTCTTCCTTGCCAGAAGCTACGGGTTGGTTATATAGAACTCTAGCCGCTGGACTTTCGTGAAGATATCCATGGTCTCCATCCAGACGGAAAACTACGTTAGCGTCTAGAAATCCGTCCCCGTGCTTTCCAAAAAAATCGATCTCACTGAATTTTTCTGGATTCCAGTTCTTTATAAAATGCAAAAATGCGTTTAACCCATCATCTTCGGTGCCATTCAGAGCGTCGACATGAAAGCGCTTGAATGATTCAAACTCCTGTGGAAGTCGTTCTATTTTATTTTTCAGTTCCTTCTTTTCCTTCGCAGACAGGTCTTCTCCTTTTTCCTGCTTCTTTTTGGCCTTTTCTACGACGCCGCTGACGCCAAGGACGTAACTCGTTTTGTCCCATAGAAAGAACGGCTTGAATACGCTTCCGGATCGCTTGAAAGACGCCGGAACTATGAGTCTCTTTGCGACTGACCGCTTGCTGCTCGTATCCCGGATATCATCTACTGCCACAACCGAGCCTTCGCGGTCCAGCACAATGGCGTAACTGATTTGTTCTGAGCTGCAACCAGGGGGAGATATCCCAGCGTTAGGGTTACAGAGAAGCCGCTCGTAATAGTCATTAAGCGCAGACAGGATCATGACTTGACCTCACCATTTCTCAAGGCTGGAACTTCGATCAGGCCGTCCTTCATCTGGGCCCTAAAAAACAAGGGGGTCATTTCGTTGGCGAAGTCGATGTCGTGAAGCATCCAGCCTAGGTCACGTTCACCCCGAAGCGTTGCGTGCGGCAAGGGGTGCTCCTTGCCATCCTCGAGCAATTGAAAGCTTGCGGGAAATTCACGATTCCCCAGACAGGGCATGTGAAAGCACTGACCTCGCCGGGCGCGACGGGTGAAGATATCCAGGTGTTTGCCTTCGTTGTCCTCCATAGAGGCCTTATCCGTCAACTCGAAATGTGCGGTGATAATGTAGGCCACATTGCGCAGCAGCGTGGTAGCCCTCTGTTGCCGGTTATCTCCCTCGTCAACCAAGTAGCGCAAATTGTTGCCTGTATTGTTCATGGCACTTTTGATTTTGGCCGTAGATATCTTGTCCTTGACCTCATTACGCCGGAGAGACTCAAAACAAATCGGGTTTAGTACCTGAATGCTGTCCACGACCCACCGAATGGCTGGTTTCCAGTGGATCGCCTCAACTATGCCTCTCGCTGCCGACGGAGTGATAACGTCGTAAGACACCCGTTCGACCTTCATTTCAGGGCGGGTAAAGCAGGCACGTTCGCCCCAGACAAGGAGTTTTACTCCATAACTCATGATGCTCTCTCCTTATTAGCTAGCTTGCAGTTCGTTCTTATACAACCAATCTTTCGGCTTTTATGAAAGCGGGATCATCCCAGTGCAGCCCAAATTTCTCGTCATACAAATCTGGATTGACCAACCGCATAAACTGCTCCCCATAACGCTCTTCTGCAACCGGATGAATGGCCCCGAACTTCTGCAAGGCCTTAAATGCATTCTGGGGCACCTGCACCAAATAGGGTTGCAGTAACCGGGCCAGGCCAGGGGCATACTCCAGTTTATCCAGCGCTTCAGCAACTGCCGGAATTAGTCGATCTGTGCCAGGAACAAAGGGCACAATGATTGGCCGCATAGAGGTTTCTATAAACTGAAAGTTTCTTGCCAGACTTTCCAAAGGCAAGCTTTCCGGTGAGCTTTGTCTGAGCAATTCCAGTAGTCCTTTTGCGTCCAGCTCCGCATCTCCTTTCTGCCAATACAGTTCACGAAAATAATCATGCACCGCATCCAGCGCTAACAGGTCATCCGCATGGCGACGCTCAATACTGCGAAACACCTGTGCAAACTGTGCCAACTCCGTCGGTGGCGCCCAATCCGAGTTATTGGTAGCAAAGACAAGCGTCTCGCTGGCTTCACGCGAACGTCGACCCTCGCGGTTGCAACGACCTGCTGCCTGAGCAATGGAATCGAGACCCGCTTCAGCTCTCAGCACGGTCGGGAAGTCGATATCCACGCCTGCTTCGATCAGTGAAGTGGAAACCAACCTACATGGCTTTTCTTCTTTTAACTCGATCCTTACCTGCTCCAGTACCGTACGACGATGTTTGGCATACATCAGCGTCGTCAGATGACGGGCCCCCGGATGATCCGCAATGGTTTCATAAAGCGCGCGGGCATGACGACGATTATTAACAATGCAGAGCACCTGGTCCCGTTGGCGGAGTTGATTTGCAAGATCATCATCAGAAAGAGATCCGATATGACGCACATTCACCCGGCGCAACTTCTCATAAAGTACGGGAGGGTTAGGCGCAAGCTCATGGACATTCTTCAAACCGTTGGAAAAACCCTGATCTTCTCTCAACGCGGGCTGGGTTGCCGTACATAGCACGATGCTTGTTTTGTAATTCAAGGCCAGTTCGTCCAGCAGCGTGACACATGGCCGCAAGAGCTTGATCGGCAATGTTTGAGCTTCATCAAGAATTACGACACTCCCTGCAATATTGTGTAGTTTTCGGCAATGTGAAGGCCGATCAGCAAACAGGCTCTCGAAGAACTGTACTGCCGTCGTCACAACAATCGGCGCATCCCAGTTTTCCATAGCCAGCTTTCGTTTTTCTTTAGATTCCGGCGCCTTGTCCGGATCATCAAAAAAGGCACTGTGATGTTCCAGTACTGCGGCCTCACCCAGGTCACCAAAGGCTTCACGAAATACCTGCGCGTTCTGCTCGACAATGCTGGTAAAAGGAATGACATAGATAACACGTTGCAGATCATGCTCAATGGCATGATCAAGGGCAAAAGCGAGGGAGGCCAGTGTCTTCCCCCCACCTGTGGGAACTGTCAGGGAAAACAATCCGGGATCATGAGTAGCCCGACCACGGACATGCCCAAGAATTTCTGCACGCAGACGATTAACATCAGAATTTGCCCTGAACTTTGCAAGGTATTGATCCAGGCATTCGCGTAATTGTTCAATTGCAGGGTGGATTATCCCCCTGCGCGGCGCTTTACCTTCAATCTGGCGATAAAATTCATCGGTGTCGATGAAATCAGCATCTACCAGACAGGAAAAAATCATTCGTACCAGCAGGGAGAGCTGAAACATCCCTCGATCCGGACGAGGCTTGAACCCCTCCGGCAGGTTAAGCTCTTTGGAAGACGGCAGAGCGATTTCCTTTTCCCAATCATTCAACAATTCTGGCAGCCCGGCTGCCAGTCTGTCCGCCAGACTAGTACGCTTTTGATCATCAGCGACTCTGCCATCAGCAAGTCCAGCATGGTGCCCGGCAATGGTATAGGCCAGCAGCTGCCCTAATTGCTCGTAACGCTCCAACACAACTCGCGCCCCCCAGGCAGAGTGATCTACACGCGGACCACCCTCCAGGCGTTTCTGAAATTCTTGGGTGTATTTCCCTAAGTCATGTAGTAAGCCGGCCGTACGAGCCATTTTTTGCGCGCCAAAATGGGCAGCAAATTCCTCAGCTAGATCGCCCACAGATGTGAGGTGCTCTGACAACCCCTGCCAATCTGATTTATTTTGCTGTTCGGTTGAGTGAGCGTAAAACTTCATGGCCTATTCAGTAACCTGTAGCTTTGAATTAGTATTGATCGAAGTTCACCAATGTCATGTAAAAGTCCGAGTAAATGGGCAATATCACGCAGACCTATTTCCCCAGCAAACTTCCCAGCCAAGTTACCGATCTCGCGTAAATGGTCAATCAGGGGGCCATCTTTTTCTCTAATCTGCTCAACATACTGACTACTCATTTCCATTCTCCCTCAACACCCAAAATTCAAAATCGAGTTCCTTATGGGCGCAAGTGCCACCGTACCTTCCGGATTTTCCACTAGGCCAAAAACTCTGTCTTTCACTCCGTATTAAGGCCTCTATTAATATCCATATTGACGAGAAAATCTCCCGAATGCCGTAAACCAACAAAAGGAAAACCAGGCTAAATATAAAGACGGCGCCAAAAAATAGCGGGAGGGCCAACAATACCAGCAGGCTTTCATCCACAATGGTGAGATACAGCGTTCCCGGCACGGAGAACAGACATGCCGCACTTGTAACCGGCCTGAGGTTGTTCGCCGCTTCTCTGTCGATGGTCATGCCACACGCCTCCCTGACATCTACTTACCACTGTTTGTGACTATATCGCCTTGTCCGGACAAAACGCGTCCTGGTGATATATACAGCATCCACTATTACTCACCTTCTGTTTCTTCGTACATCACCAGCGCCTGCCGCAACCGGCGATGCACTGCCTGCCGTAATTCGGCTGGGGCTTCTACCGCAACATGGGGCAGATGGCGCAGGATGTCCTGCACCAGTTCCTTGTCATTGGCATAGGGCAAGGTCAGCAGATAGTCCCGTCCGTCCCATTCGCCCAGCTGGTCCGGGTGCCATTGCTGGCTGGCAATGTCCCGGGCAACCGCCGGGAGGAAACGCAACCTTGCCTGATGGCGAGGCTTTCCGGCAAAGATGCCGTAGCTGGTAGAGAAGTGGTTTTGCAAGGTTTCCCGATCCATTTGCTTTCGGTCGGTTTTGAGGATGTCAGCACGGATAATACGAGCCACTGAAAAGGTGCGCAGGCTATTGCGCAGGTGACAAAAGGCGTCCAGATACCAGTTTTCACGGTAGTAGACGAGGTGCTGGGGGCTGATATAGCGGTCGGAGTTGATACCTTGGTAGTCACTGTAGTAGATGTGCAACTGCTTTTTGAGCAACAGCGCTTCGGTAACCCGGTGGAATACTTTACCCTGAAGTTGGCGCTGTGCCATGGGCAGTATGCGGAGCTGATCGGCAAAGGCGCTAGGATCAATGCCCCGCGCCTTAAGCAGTTTGGTGACCTCTTTTTCAATCACGGCGATTTCATCGTTGAGGATGCCGTTGCCCAACTGTTCCAGCAGGTTGAGCAACAGGCTGAGGGATTGCAGCTCATCACCGGTCAGCCACAGGCCGGGTAGTTCGAAGAGATCGCCCTCATTTTGTTCGTAGCGCCAGCCGCGGCCCGACTCGTCATATACCAGCGGGGCATCCACCAGCTGCATGGTTTCCAACAGGCGTTTGACGTTGCGCTCGGTACACTCCAGTTCTTCCGCCAGCAACCGAACGGGAACCGGCAAGCGACGGTTTTTGAAAATGCGGTGGAGCTGCTGAATGCGGTCGAATTTGTCCATGTGTACTCATCCCTGAAGTTGATCCTGCTCTCGATTTAATGGCCTTTGAGTACAAAGTGCAACCTGCCAGTTTTAAGCGAGGTGTTCCACCAACAACTGCATGGACTCCCTGCCCCGCCACAGGTTGATATCCAGTTTATAAATCAGCCGGACCTGGTCGGCTGCCGGGTCGGGCCAGCAGTCGGTATCGACATTGAACGCAATGGCGTCGATTAGCTGACTTCTTGACGCGTCGGTTGCCAGTACCAGTTTGAGGTGTTTTTCACCGACGATGCGCTGTTGCACGATATGAAATTCGCCCTCGAACAGCGGTTCGGGAAAATGTTGCCCCCAGGGGCCGGCCTCGCGCAGCAATTGGGCGGTGTCGATATTGAGTTCAGTGGTATCCAGCACCCCATCGGTGAGGATTTCTGCTTCCAGATCCGCCGGGGTGAGCAATCGACGTACCTCTGCATCAAACGCATCGACAAACTTCAGATAGTGATCTTTTGGGAGACTCAGCCCTGCCGCCATGGCATGGCCGCCGAATTTACTGATCAGGCCCGGGTGGCGGCTGGCGACTGCGTCCAGGGCATCACGGATATGCAGGCCCTTGATGGAGCGGGCAGACCCTTTGTATTCGCCGTTGTCTGCATCGGCAAAGACGATGACCGGACGATGCACCCTGTCCTTGATGCGCGAGGCCAGCAGACCCACCACCCCCTGATGCCAGTTGGCATCGAACAGGCACAGCCCCCAGGGTAACTTCTGTTCGTCCAGGTGCAATTGCTCCAGTGCCAACAGCGCTTCCCGCTGCATGTCGGCTTCGATCACCCGGCGGTCGCGGTTCAGTTCATCCAGTTGCAGGGCATATTCCCGCGCTATATAGGGGTCGGTTTCAAGCAGACACTGGATGCCGATGGACATATCATCGAGCCGACCGGCCGCATTGAGCCGGGGCCCGATGGCAAAACCGAGATCTGATGCCACCAGGCGGCTGCAATCGCGGCCCGCGAGGTCGAGCAGTGCCTGGATGCCCGGCCGGGATTTCCCCGCCCGGATACGCTGCAATCCCTGGTAGACCAGAATGCGATTGATCGTATCGAGAGTGACCACATCGGCCACGGTACCCAGTGCCACCAGATCGAGCCATTCGGCCATATTGGGTTCCACCCGTTGCTGATCTGCAAACCAGCCGTGCTCACGAAGTCGCTTGCGGAGGGCGCTCATCAGATAAAACACCACGCCCACTCCGGCGAGGTTTTTACCGGGAAACTCACAACCGTGCTGGTTGGGATTGACGATGGCATCCGCTTTGGGCAGTTGTGCGCCGGGCAGATGGTGGTCGGTGATCAGCACTTTGATACCGGCGGCTTTTGCGGCCTCGACACCACTGACACTGGAAATACCGTTGTCGACCGTGATGATCAGATCCGGTGTTTGCTGTTTGGCCAGTTCGACAATTTCCGGGGTGAGACCATAGCCGTATTCGAAGCGGTTGGGCACGATATAATCCACCCGGGAAAACCCCATGGCCCTCAGCGCCAGCAGAGTCAGCGCCGTGCTGGTGGCACCATCGGCATCAAAATCGCCGATAATGAGAATCGATTGCTGTTCATTGATGGCCTGCTCGAGCAGCACGACCGCCTCGCCGATCCCGAGCAGGCCGTCAGGGCCCGGCAGCCCCTGGAGTGTTCGCGCCAGTGCCCGGTCGTTCTCGGCCCCCCGGGCCGCATAAATGCGCTGCAATAACGGCGGAACCGATGAACTGAATTCGCACTGGGTCAGGTCAGCAGTGCGGCGGGTGATATGGGGTTTCGTCATGGCAAAGTGTTCCAGATCCATTTTATGCGGGGAGCATTTCAATCCGTTGCCAATCCGCTATGATGAATTGATGATAACAACAGACCGACATTGTAAAGCAGGCTGGTATCAGGAAGCACACGAGCCAGCGATGCGATGGGAAAGGAGATGTTTTACCGATGACCGATAACCCTTCGTACAAGCACTGGCAACTGGAGCGGGATAACGAAAATATTGCCTGGCTGGCAATCGATCGTTGCGCTGAGAGTGTCAACACTCTGAACAATGAGGTGATGCAGGAACTGGATGCCATCCTATCGGAGCTGGAAACGGTCCTGCCCGCCGGACTGGTCATTTACTCGCCGAAAGCCAGCGGCTTTATCGCCGGCGCGGATATTCGTGAATTTGAACAACAGGCCGACCGCGAAGTGGCAAAAGCCGGTATTGAAATGGCCCACCGGGTCTTTGCCCGGCTGGAGGCACTGCCCTGTTATTCGGTTGCTGCCGTTCATGGCTTTTGTCTCGGCGGAGGTCTGGAGCTAGCACTGGCTTGCAACTACCGAGTAGCACTGGATGCTGAGAGTACCCGGATCGGGTTCCCGGAAATCCAGTTGGGGATTTTTCCCGGCTTTGGTGGCACCGCACGCAGCATTCGCCTGCTGGGAGGCCGCAAGGCACTGGAGTTGATCCTCAGCGCCCGCTCTCTCAGAGCCCGTGCCGCACGTGCCGTGGGCCTGATGGACAAGGTGGTATCAGAACACGGCAGCCTGCACTGGGCAGCGCGCAAAGCCATCGTCAAGCAACGCAAAGGACACCGGGCCAACCGGCTAGAGCAACTGACCAGCAGCCCCGGCATGCGCCAGATCCTGGCCAAAGTCATGACCCGCGAGGTGGCCAAACGGGCCCGTCCGGAACACTACCCGGCACCCTATACCCTCATCGAACTCTGGCGGAGGGTGGGCAGCGACTTTGAAGCTTTGCTGAAAGGCGAAGCAGACAAAGTCAGTGAATTACTGATGGGTGACACATCCCGACACCTGCGGCGGGTTTTCCGTCTACAGGAACAGTTAAAGGCTCTCGGCAAATCGGATGAAACCACTGCCAATTGGCAGCCCCACCGCGTGCATGTGGTCGGCGCGGGCGTCATGGGTGGCGACATTGCCGCCTGGTGCGCTCTACGAGGAATGGAAGTCACACTGCAGGATCGGGAGGCTAAATACATCGAGCCCGCCCTGAAACGGGCTGAAAAACTGTTCAAGAAAAAATTGCGCAGCACTGCACAGGTTTCTGCGGCGAGCAGCCGTCTGATCGCCGACGTGGACGGAGAAGGGATTGCCCGGGCGGATGTCGTGATTGAGGCGATTTTTGAAAATCTGGAGGCCAAGCAGCAACTCTTTAAGGATCTGGAGGAAAAAGCCCGACCTGACGCCGTACTGGCAACCAACACCTCTGCCATACCACTGCATGAAATTGCACTGGGCTTGCAGCAGCCACAACGCCTGATCGGGCTGCACTTCTTTAATCCGGTAGCAAAGATGCCGCTGGTGGAAGTGGTGCGGGGCGAGCAGTCCAATCCCGCGGATATTCAAAAAGGCTGCCTGTTCAGCAATCGTATCGGCAAATTTCCCTTGCCGGTCAACAGCGCTCCCGGCTTTCTGGTCAATCGTGTGCTGGCCCCGTATATGCTGGAGGCTATCAATCTGCTGGAGGAAGGGCACAGCATGGCCACCGTGGATGAAGCAGCCAAACACTTCGGCATGCCGATGGGACCGGTTGAACTGGTGGATACTGTCGGGCTTGATGTCGCGCTCAGTGTGGTCAAAAAACTCGCACCGGACAGGCAGGAGGCCATTGCGAAACTGGAGGCGCTGATTGACGAGGGCAAGCTTGGCAAGAAATCCGGCGAGGGCTTTTACCGATGGAAGAAAGGCAAGCCTGACATAGGCAAGGCCAGTGATATGGTGGCCATGGATATTCTCGGTGACCGCCTCATCAAACCGCTGCTGGCCGAGTGTCAACGCTGCCTGGATGATGCCATTGTCGACAGCGCCGACCTGCTGGACGCCGGGGTCATTTTCGGCACCGGCTTTGCCCCCTTTCTCGGCGGCCCGATGCATTACCTGGAACACCAGCAGTCGGAGGTGAAACCATGAGCCAAACCAAGACCATTCGTCCGGTAGCCATTGTCGGAGCAAACCGTATTCCTTTTTGCCGGGCTGGCACCGGCTATGCTGATCTGACCAACCTCGACATGCTGGTCAGCGCCCTGCAAGGGCTGGTGGATCGTTACAATCTCCATGGGCAACAAATGGATGAGCTGGTGGCGGGCGCTGTGATGACCTTCCCGAAGGATTTCAATCTTGCCCGCGAAGCGCTGTTGGGCACCAGCCTGTCGCCGTTGACTCCCGGTATCACGCTCCAGCAGGCCTGCGGCACCAGCCTGCAAGCAGCCTTTGGCATCGCCTCGAAAATCGCCTGCGGGCAGATTGAGTGCGGCATTGCCGCCGGTACCGACAGTGCCAGCGATGTACCGGTGCTGTTTTCCAGGCGATTCTCCCAACGGCTGGTGGCGCTATCCAAGGCAAAAACCACCCGTCAGAAACTGGCTATCCTGAAAGGCTTTCGCCCTTCCGAGCTCGCCCCTGTGGCCCCCGCCATCAGTGAACCGCGCACGGAACTGAGCATGGGCGAGCACTGTGAATTAATGGCAAAGCAATGGCAGATCGGCCGCGAAGCACAGGATGAGCTGGCGCTGGCCAGCCACCACCGTGCCGAGTCCGCCTACAGCAACTGTTTTTTTGATGACCTGCTGAGCCCCTGTGCGGGCATGTTGCGGGATAACAACCTGCGCCAAGACCTGACGCTGGCGCAGCTCGAAAAGCTAAAACCGTCTTTTGATCGCAGCGCGAAAGGCACCCTGACTGCCGGTAACAGCACGCCGCTGACTGACGGGGCAGCCTCCCTGCTGCTGGCCAGCGAGGAATGGGCCGCCGCCAACAATCTGCCCGTGCTGGCACGTCTCACCCATATGGAAACGGCCGCTGTCGACCATGTGGGTGGTGAGGGCCTGCTGATGGCGCCGACCGTGGCCGTGGCCAATATGCTGAGTCGTGCCGAACTCAGCCTGCAGGATTTCACCCATTATGAAATCCACGAAGCCTTTGCCGCACAGGTGCTCTGCACCCTCAAAGCCTGGGAGTCGGAGGAATACTGCCGGGAAAGGCTGGGCCTGGAAAAAGCATTAGGCAGTATTGATCGAGACAAGCTCAATATGACCGGCAGCAGTCTGGCCATCGGCCATCCTTTTGCCGCCACCGGCGCACGGATAGCCGGTACGCTGGCAAGGCAACTGCAGTTGGCGGGACAGGGGCGCGGCCTGATTTCGATCTGCACCGCTGGCGGTATGGGAGTGGCGGCTATTCTGGAGAGATAACTGCAGCGGGAGCCGCTATTGTTTTGCCGATGGCCTCTCACGCGCGCCGGTTACTTTGACCACTTCTGGTCGGTTACTTAGAGCTTCCGTTTGAGCGGGCAGCCCTGTTAAGCAATCGCTTGATGGCCTTGCGTCCAAAACGACGCTTGAAGGCGGCCTTGAAGTCATACAGATAAAACGGTATGCGGTAATGCCATGGGATAGCACCTCCGCTCTCAGGCCGTTGTAGATACTGGCCGATCAACTGCTCCCGACCGGCCCAATGGAGCTTGTTGCAGACACGGGAAAGATCGGAAAGTCGCTCCATCGTGGTGGCACCGCGATTAAAGAAACGCGCCCGGTTAATGTCGATCAGGGTGAACTGAAGCTCGCCCCCAGGTGATTTTTTAATGAGGATATTGCCACCGGAAAGATCCCGGAAATAGACTCCCCGGCAGTGCATCTCAAACAGGAAACGTCCCAGCTCCCGGTAGGCCTGTTCAGAGGAAATATCCTGAAAGTGGCTGGCACCCTCACGAAATGCCGACAGTATTTCCCTGGCCGTAAAATCTGCGTCAACCCGGTCACAGATAAAGTAATTTTCCAGCAGACTCCGATCACCGACTTTTTCGAAATAGGCCAGCGGCATCGCTGTGGGGATACCCCTGCGCAATAATTCTGCAGCGGCAATCCAGCTGCGGCGGGCTTTTGAAGGCCTGTGTCTTTCGAGAAAGCGCTTGTGGGGATGAATCTTCAGCGGTTTTTTTGCCACAACCGCCGTTGCCAGCGCGCCGTCGACTGTCCAGACAGCATTGCGGGCGCGGCGCAAAAGGTTTTCTTTGGTGGGGTCGGGCAAGTGATCGGGATGCAGAACCTTGAAACGCAATGCCGCTTCGGCGGGGCTATTGGCCACCAGCATGCCGTGCCACTGGTCATCATCGTACAGGTAGTATTTCTGATCGGGGATATGCCGGTAAATGTGCTCTATCTGCGCGAGGTCTGGCTCGATCAGCTGCACATCTGCCGTAGCGGGCCAGGTCAGATACAAGGGGGCCTCTGAAATCAGTTGCACCTTGCCGGTCAGACAATCTCCGTCGCGATCAAGTAACTCGCTGGCAGCGATATCGCCTTCGCTATAACAGGCCCGCAGCGGCAGTGCTTTGCCATTTTCTGCCCAGGCCACATGAATCAGGTGACGGTCATTGCGGAATGCATGTATCTGCAATCCACCGGTGGTGGCCAGTGCGCCTTCGTAGCGACCGCCTGAGATTTCTGCGATAAAGGTTTTCATGGCCTGGAAGGCCGGGCGAATGCGATAGCTGGCTTCGTCTCCCAGCACCCGATGATAGTGCGTTACCCTCTCCAGCAAAGGATAGGTACCGGTATCATCGTCAATCAGCCCTTCGCGGTTGCACAACATCGGCCCCCAATAGATCTGACGCATCGACCCGGAAGCCGCACACAGCACCATATATCTGGTCAGGTAATCCGCCATCTTCTGTTCACTGTTGACCAACACGCGTTTGATACGGGGCAAGGTCCAGAAAGCGGAGGGAGAGACCAGTTCATCGATACCAAAGTCACTGGTGATCTTCTTGAGAATCCGGCACTTTTTGACCAGATTTACTTTCACAAGCTGCCCGATCCAGCTACCCATCAACCGGTGATCAAATCGCTCCGGCTCCACCACCCGTTCACTGAAAAGGTTATTGGTGTGGATATCGGGCAGCTTGCCTTCCTGCTTTAAACGGGTCAGTACAGCGATATTCCAGAGTGGTTCAAAATCACTGATATTGGGGCCGGCCAGCCTGATATTTCTGGACTTGATTTCGTCGTAGGCAATGCTCCAGCTGGTAAAAAAACTCTCGGTATCATAGCCGGACCAGCGACGGCGATTGATGGTTGAGCCAACCTCAATTGCCCAGAGTCTTTCACCGTAACGGGTGGCAGTTGAGCTGACGAATTCACGCCAGGCCACCTGCCCCGCAGGCGTGTTAATTCGTTTTACTTCCTCAAACGGTTGTACCAGATGCAACAGAACCTGGATGTCGGTGGCCAGCAGACGATCCAGCAGCCGGGCGACCGGGCCTGCCATATCCCCGTAGGTGAAATCGACACGGACCTGGCTGATACCCAGTTCAGCAAGGCGCTCCAGCACATAGTCGTCTACCAGTGGGTTATCCGCGGTGGTGACACCAACACCGATAAAGTCTGTCGGGACAGTGTGGCCGGCAACGGGCAGGTGCCCTCCCGATACCCGCATCCTTCCCGACAGGGTATAAGGCACAGCGTCCAGTATGAATTTGAGATTCATCGTGTCACCGCAGAAAATTCGGGGTAAAAGCATCCCCTGAAGCGCCAGGCGGACTGAAATTGATACATTCTCCACTCACCATTGCATCACCGGGGAGACTCACATCAATGGAGACTGACGGTTTGAATGGCAACTGGCCCTCCTGACAACAGATGAAGCGATGTTCTGATTTGCTGAAACCGGCAAAACCCTTATGACCTGCCATGCATTGTTATCAATTATTCTGGTTGGCAAGGGTATCAGATTCGCGGCTGTGAGGCAGCATTGATCCGCACTCCCTCGCGGATTATGTGACCCTGGAAGCACTGCTGGCCAGCGGTGGCTATAGCACCGACATAATCACCGGCTCAATCGCTATGCTTAACTGCAGGTTCACCCCAAGCGGCAGCTACTCTGGGGAAAACCGGTAGAACAGATTTGGCTCACTGACGATGTAGATATTCAGTTCAGAGTCTACAGCTACACCCTCTGCCTGGGGGATGGTGCTCTCCAGACCACTCCTGCCCGCTCGCAAATCCAGCAAACTGATGGATTGTCTTTCATCATCGTGTTCCACCAGCATATGAGATTCATCGCTCAGAAATAACTTATGCCCCACGCCCCTGACATGGGTGATTGATGACAGGTCCCTCATAAAAAGCTCCGGCGAGTCCGGTGATTTGATCTCGCGAATACCGATATTCATTGGTTCACCCACAACAAAACTGACAAACCCGGTGATTTCAATCACTCGCATCGGATTGCGCTCTTTTACCACCAACAAGCGCTGCCCATCATCATCCCAGGATAGACCTTCAAAACCCTTATTGGTATCACTGCCGATCCCGACCACCAGGGTCGGCACACCTTCGGTATGGACGCTATCCACGCCATCAGGCATGTCGACGACCAGCAAGCGGTGAGTGCGCTCTTCGGCAATCACATAACGATCACCACTGACGTGTGTAAAACCTTCCATATCCCTGACACCCTCGATCCGGATTGAACGCAACAGTTCACCTTCGAGGGAAAGCTCCACCACCACCGGATCACTGTTCAACAATGCCCAGAGGGTATTTTTCTCACGGTTATAAGTCAGTGCTGAGAGATCGTCCTCAAGCGCCGGGATTGTCTTGCCATCAATGGTTACCCGGTAGCGCGACAGATCCATTGCACCCTCGGGCAGCACCATGTTACCCAGACGAAAGCTCTGCCAGGAAAGCACGCCGGCATGCCAGCCATTGAGCATGGGTTTGTAGCCATAGATCAACAGCGCAGTGACACCGAACAGTACACCAACGACCATCAGGAACCGTTTCATAACCTGGCCTTTCATCAGTACTCCGCACACCCATCGGAGCGGAAAACGCTGAGTATTATGGTGAAAACAACGGCATTGTCCATGTGAGAATCCTACGCACTGAACGACAGGATTGGTTTGCTAATATGGATTGAAGGAGAGCGGGGATGACTTTCTGATTTATGCAGAATATGAGACATTCAGTGAAACTCTACAGGGTATTGTCATTCACCTGTCACTTTAATGTCATACAAAGACGTTCTGGACACAGTATGCTGATTCAGCAACAGGTCAAAAAATCATTACATATGGTATCAGGTCGCACATGAAAAAATACCCAATATACCCAAAAGAACTGAGCTGGCTTGCCTTCAATGAGCGTGTCATTCAGGAAGCTGAGGATGAAGAGAATCCTGTCATTGACCGGGTACATTTCCTCGGTATTTTTTCTGACAATCAGGATGAGTTTTTCAAAGTTCGGGTGGCTGATGTCAGACGCAAGGTACTGATTGAACAGATCGCGGGCTCGGCAAAGGACTGCAAACAGCTCCTGCGCGATATCAACAAGGGTATTGCCAGGCTTTCGGTACGGTTTGACCGGGCATTCCGAGCCGTTCTGGCAGAGTTACAGAAACGACGTATCTATTTTTTAATGCCAGAGGACCTCTCTGCCAGTCAGGGTGAATGGGTTCGCGAACATTTTCGCGCGCAAGTGCTACCCCGCATTGTGCCCATTCTGGTCACCCCGGAAATTGATCTGTCGAAAGTGCTGCGAGATGGCGCCAACTACCTGGTAGTGGAAATTGGCAAGAAAGATGGCGTCGGTTATGCCCTATTGGAAGTGCCGGACACCAGCAGTCGTTTTTTGAGATTGCCCAATGACCAAAGAAATCGCCGTCGGCACTTTATGATTATCGATGAGGCGATTCGGTACTGCCTGGATATGGTGCTGGTGGATTTTTTCCGCTATCACAGCCTCAATGCCTGGTCGATGAAGTTTTCCCGGGACGCCGAGTACACACTCGACGATGAAATTGACCGAAGCCTCGTTGAAAAAATGTCGATTGGGCTAAAGCAACGCCTTCAGGCCAACCCCGTCAGGCTGACCTTCGACCGGGAAATGCCTACCGAGATGATCGACATGCTAAAAAGCAAGTTTGGCTTTGCCAAAGGCGACAGCATTATTCCTGGGGGCCGCTACCGCAACTTTCGCGACTTTATCGGCTTTGCCAACCCCGGCGAAAAGTACCTCGCCAGCCAGCCAATTCCCACCCTGTCTGTCAGTCAGTTTGACCGAGCAAAAAATACTTTTGATGCGATTGATCAGGGCGACATCCTGCTCTATTACCCCTATCAAAAATTCAATTATTTTGTGGAATTTTTACGCCAAGCGGCATTTGACCCCAATGTTATCTCTATAAAAATTAATATCTACCGAGTGGCGAAAGACTCTAGAGTCGTGGAATGCCTGATGGATGCGGCGCGCAATGGCAAACAAGTCACGGTTAACGTGGAACTGAAAGCGCGTTTTGATGAAAAGCAGAATCTGGAGCTCTCCGAAATGCTCGCCGAGGCAGGTATCACAGTCATGCTGGGCGTACCGGGCCTCAAGGTACATTCAAAATTGTGTCTGATTACCAGAGAGACCCAGCATGGCGAGCAACTCTACACCCATATTGGCACGGGCAACTTCAACGAAAAGACCGCTGAAATTTACACGGACTTTTCCCTTTTTACCTGCCACGAAAATATTTGTGAGGAAGTTCGCAATGTCTTCAACTTTATTGAATACAGCTTCAAGCACTACGACTTCAAATACCTGCAGGTCTCGCCCTTCAACAACCGACGCAAAATCCGCGCGCTGATCAATCGTGAGATTCATGCCGCAAAATCTGGCCGCAAAGCCGTTATCAGCCTGAAGCTCAACAATCTGGTGGACGACAGCATCATCAGGCAGCTCTATGCGGCGAGCCAGGCAGGCGTCAGAATTCGCATGATTGTCAGGGGAATGTGCTCACTTCAGCCGGGCATCAAGGGTCTATCGGACAACATTTCAATTATCAGTATCGTAGACCGGTTTCTGGAACATCCCCGCTGCCTGGTCTTCCACAATGGCGGCGACCCCGAGGTCTACCTGTCATCGGCGGACTGGATGACCCGCAACCTCGATTACCGGCTTGAAGTGGGCGTCCCCATTCTGGATGCCACCTTGAAAAAACGCGTGATTGATATCTTGGAAATCCAGTTCAGCGATCGCTGCAAGGCTCGGGTGATTGATGAACAGCAAAGCAACAGCTATGTAAAACGGGGCAACAAGAAAAAAGTGCGCTCACAAATGGCTATCTACGACTACCTTAAAAAACTGAAATAGTCGTTTCTGTTTTCCCCCCGGTTAACGGCGGATATGTTCAGCCATGTATTGCTGCACCGATCCAATGTCGTTGGGCTGCACGGAATACCGCTCCTCGCGTTCAAACAGGTCGGCCATGTGATGCGGCAGAGGTGGATCCTGCTGGTAGCCGGCCTTGCGCACCGCCTCGGGAAATTTCGCCGGATGGGCGGTGGCCAGACAGACCATGGGAATATCCTGGCGGCGGCGGGTATGACGCGCTGCGGCGACGCCAATAGCGGTGTGCGGGTCGAGCAGATAACCGTTCTTCTGCCACATATCATGAATGACCGCCATCATGGACTCGTCATCCAGTCGATAGCTGGTGAACAGCTGCCGCGCACTGGCCAGGGCTGCCTCGCTGAGACGCAGGTTGCCGGTTTTTTTGAAGTCGGCCATCAGGGCAGCAAGGGCGGCCCCATCCCGATCATAAAGGTCAAACAGCATCCGTTCGAAATTACTGGACACCATGATATCCATGGACGGTGAGAGACTGTGTACCAGCTGGTGCAGACTGTGATCATTGGAACTGATGCAGCGGTGCAGTATGTCATTGGCATTGGTGCCGATCACCAGTTGATCAATCGGCAGACCCATGCGGCTGGCCAGATAACCGGCAAAGATGTCACCGAAGTTGCCGGTGGGCACAGAGAACGCCACCGGGCGATGGGGGGCTCCCAGCGCCAGTCCGGCGTAAAAGTAGTAGACAATCTGGGCCATAATGCGCGCCCAGTTAATCGAGTTGACCGCCACCAGCTGACGCCCTTCCGGTAGGAATGACTGGTCACCGAAGCTGGCCTTGACCATATTCTGGCAATCATCGAAGTTGCCCTCTAAAGCGATATTGAAGACATTATCTTCCAACACCGTGGTCATCTGGCGGCGCTGCACTTCAGATACCCGTTGATAGGGATGAAGAATAAAGATATCCACATTGTCACTGTGGCGACAGCCTTCAATCGCAGCCGAGCCGGTGTCACCGGAGGTAGCACCCATAATGGCGACACGCTGATCGCGCTTTTTCAGCACATAGTCCAGCAGGTGACCGAGAAATTGCAGAGCAAAGTCTTTAAAGGCCAGCGTCGGCCCCTGAAACAGTTCGAGAATAAATTCGTTGTGACCGCTTTGTATAAGAGGCGCGATGGCATCGTGACGAAAAGTACTGTAAGCCTTGTCGATCAATTCCCGTAGCGTGTCATCCGGAACCTCGCCGGCCATGAATGGGGACATCACCTTGAAGGCCAGCTCCTGATAGGACAGGCCAGACCAGCTGGCAATTTCTTCCCGGGAAAACTGCGGTAGGGTTTCCGGCACATAAAGACCGCCATCGGTAGCCAAACCGGCCAGTACTGCATCTTCAAAACTCAATACCGGGGCCTGCCCGCGGGTGCTGATATAATTCACGCTTGATACCTGTTCTGTTCTTGAAACGGAAAACGCTAGCCCAGTGATTCCACACGAATCCTGACAATATCACCCTCGGTCGTGGGCAACTGTTGAATCTTGTCTACCGCTTCGTCGAGTTTCTTCACCACGGCGCGGTCGGTGAGAATAATCAGCGGCACATAGTCCTCGCCATCATCTGCCTCTTTTTGGATAACGGCCTCAATACTGATTTTGGCATCGCTGAGAATCTGGGTAATTTTTGATAAAACCCCCGGCACATCACGTGCCGTGATCCGCAGATAATAGGCAGTTTCGACCTGTTCAATAGACAGCACCTGAATATCGCTCAACTGATCTGGCTGAAAACCCAGGTGGGGGACCCGGTGCTCCGGATCGGCCGTCAGGGTGCGGGCCAGGTCGACAATATCGGCAATCACTGCAGAGGCCGTAGGTTCTGCCCCGGCGCCGGGACCGTAATACAGTGTGGGGCCCACGGCATCACCCTTGACCACCACGGCATTCATCACACCATCGACATTGGCGAGCAGTCGTTTGCGGGGGATCAGCGTGGGGTGAACCCGCAGTTCAATACCACCATTGTTGCGACGGGCAATACCCAGATGCTTGATCTGATAGCCGAGTTGCCGGGCGTAGGCCACATCCTGGGTGTCCAGGTTACTGATGCCTTCGGTAAAGACTTTTTCGAATTGCAACGGGATACCAAAGGCGAGGGAGGCCAGAATAACCAGCTTGTGGGCCGCATCAATCCCTTCCACATCAAAAGTCGGGTCAGCTTCTGCATAGCCACGCTGCTGTGCCTCCACCAACACATCATCAAAGGCGCGGCCCTTGTCCCGCATTTCTGTCAATATAAAATTGCCGGTGCCATTGACTATCCCCGCCAGCCACTCAATGCGGTTGGCCGAAAGGCCTTCCCTGATCGCCTTGATAATGGGAATGCCGCCTGCGACAGAGGCTTCGAATGCAACGGTGACACCTTTAACCCTTGCGGCATTAAAAATTTCGTTACCATGCTCGGCGATCAGCGCCTTGTTCGCCGTGACCACGTGCTTACCATGAGCAATGGCATCGAGAATCAGTTCGCGCGCAACGGTAATGCCACCAATCAGCTCTACCAGAATATCGACATCGGGATTGCGGGCAACCGCAAATACATCTTCGGTAACCGGGGTATCGCCAAGCTGGCAGTCGGGATTGGGGCGCCTGCTCGCCACCTGCACTATCTCAATGCGGCACCCCGCTCTGGCATTGATTACGTCACCATTGCGCTGCAACACATTAAATGTGCCACTACCTACTGTTCCGAGGCCACACAGGCCAACTTTTACTGAGTTCAATCGATTTGCCTCGGTGTTAACCGGTTTAATTCAGTGCCAACTGGGGTAATACCGTTTTGTGGCACGTCGTGACAGACATGTCTACGCCGCGATATCACGAAAACGACCACCACGATACCCATTCACTGCGCAAGCGCAGTCTTCAAACCAGCAGGCTGATGAAGGTTCGCAACCTTAATTGGCAGTAAAGGGACTGTCAATCTACCAACAATGATTTGGCCACGCCGGTTACCGCTCTAACCATCACTATTTTCATCAAGCCCCATGATCGTCAGCAACTCAGCTGCCGGGCTGTAACCAGGCAACAAAGCACCGTCTTCCAGAATCAGGGCCGGGGTGCCGGTGATGCCTATTTTCTGACCGAGCAGAAAGTGACTGGCAACGGGATTATCCTTACAGACGTTTTCTGTTATCGGCTGGCGGTTTTTCAGTGCAGTGAGTGCGGCCAGCTTGTCTTTGGCACACCATGCAGAAGCTATCTTGCGATAGGAGGCGGAGTCCAGTCCGGCTCTGGGAAAAGCCAGATAGCGAACCTCCACGCCGGCCATGTTCAGTTCGGGTACAGTTTCAATATGAAGTTTTCGGCAATAACCACAATCCACATCCGTGAATACATGGAGAATATAACGGCGTACATCTGCGGCGGGGAAAACAATCATGTCTTTCGTTGCCACCGAGTCCAGCATCTCTTTGCGCAATTTCGCCGCAGCCAGATCCTTGATCGGTGCGAACATTCCCGGAAGAGCCTGATACATGTCACCCGTAATGATGTAATCACCGGTTTTATTGGCATAAAAGAATTGGGTACCGTTGATTCGCACACGGTAAAGTCCGTCGATGGGTGAGCTTTCCACTGCACCGTATTTCAGGTCAGGACGCGCCTGCTGCAATTTGTCGATGATGGTCTTGCGTGTCTCTTCTGACACATCAGCGGCATAAGCGGTGGGTAGTAATATCAGGACAATTATGGTGCCCAACATTTTTTTGATCATCGCGGGTGTCTCTTGTCAGTTTCAGCATGGCCAATCAGGTATTGAGTCTTAATGGCCACAAGGGTTCACTACCCTCTCGGGTGGTGTTCCATATGCAGCGCCTTGATGCGGGTACTGGCTATGTGGGTGTAGATCTGTGTGGTGGAAAGATCACTGTGCCCGAGCAGCAATTGTACCACCCTGAGATCGGCTCCGTGATTCAGCAGATGGGTCGCAAATGCGTGGCGAAGTGTGTGTGGTGAAAGGGGTTTTTCAATACCGGCCTGGCGGGCGTAACCTTTGATTCGGTGCCAGAAGGTCTGCCGGGTCATTTGCCGGGCTCGACGACTGGGGAACAACACATCACTCTGTACAGCCCCCAGCATCAGGGGCCGGGCTTCCCGCATGAAACGCTCCAGCCAACTCATTGCTTCATCGCCCATGGGCACCATCCGCTCCTTGCCACCCTTACCTGTCACCCTCACCACACCCTGCCGCAAATTGGCCTGATAAAGGGTTAGCCCCACCAGCTCGGAGACCCTCAGGCCCGTGGCGTACAGCACTTCCAGCATGGTGCGATCACGCAGACCCAGCAACGAATCAGTGTCCGGCTGATTCAACAGCGCCTCCACATCCATTTCCGTAAGACTCTTTGGGAGCGGACGACCCAGCTTGGGGTTTTCCACCATTGCAATGGGATCTTCGACAAGCCGGTTTTCCCGGAGTAAATAACGGTAAAGCCCCCGCATACAGGACAACTGTCTGGCCGCCGAGCGCGCCGACACACCCTGTTCAAAGCGGCGGGCAAGGTAGCGCTGTACATCGGCAGCCCCCAGCCCAATCAGGGACAAATCCTCCCGCGTTACCCAAATGGCCAGCGCCTCAAGATCGCGTCGATAGGCTTCCAGGGTATTGCGACTCAGGCCCTTTTCCATCCAGAGGGCATCGAGATAATTGTCTATCAGGTGTTGGTCGGTCGATGTCGGCGCCATGGGTTACTCTAACCGGGCTCGAAGCATGGAACAATCATCAAAAATTGCAGGCAACCCTGAAAGCCACTTTCAGCCATAAAAAAAGGCACCAACCTGTGGTGCCTTTTTCCATTGAGGAATGAACTCAGTTGAGCTTTTCCTTGATACGTGCAGCCTTGCCCGACAGTTCGCGCAAGTAGTAAAGTTTGGCTTGGCGCACATCGCCACGACGCTTGACCTGCACACTCTCAACCAGCGGGCTGAAAGTCTGGAAGGTCCGCTCAACGCCAACGCCATTGGAAATTTTGCGAACAGTGAATGCAGAATTCAATCCACGATTGCGCTTGCCAATCACCACACCCTCGAATGCCTGCAGGCGCTCGCGGGTGCCCTCTTTAACCTTGACCTGAACAACGACTGTATCGCCTGGGGAAAACGGCGGCAGTTGTTTGCTCATTTGTTCTGTTTCAATCGCGGTAATAATCGAATTTTTGTTACTCACGGTTTGCTCCTCAGCTTTTGTTGGTTGGTGGCATGCCACCTTTTTGAGTAGCGTCGCACAGAGAGGAAAACGACTCAGTCACTTTCATCTGCCGACTCTTTGACAATCCTGTCCATTAATTGCTGCTGCTCGTCACTGAGCGTCAGTTTTTTCAACAGTTCCGGGCGTCTCTGCCAGGTTCTCTGCAATGACTGCTTCAACCGCCACTGCCGTATTTTTTCATGGTTGCCCGACAGCAAAATCTCGGGCACTTTAAAATCTTCGTACTGCTCCGGCCGCGTGTAATGGGGACAGTCCAGCAGGCCATCGGCAAAGGAATCCTGGTCTGCCGAGTCCTCGTGACCCAATGCACCGGGCAATTGCCGGATCAATGCGTCGAGCAACACCATGGCGGGCAGTTCACCGCCACTGAGTACGTAGTCCCCGATGGACCACTCCTGATCCACTTCCAGCTGGATCAATCGCTCATCAACCCCTTCGTAACGTCCGGCAACCAGTATCAGATCGCCCTGTGCTACCAACGCGTTAACGCCAGTCTGATCCAGCACACGGCCCTGGGGCGAGAGGTACACCACTGTGGCCGGGCCCCCTATCCATGTACGTGCGACGCCGATGGCCTTGCGCAAAGGCTCGATCATCATCACCATTCCAGGACCGCCACCATAAGGGCGGCTATCTACTGTCTGGTGCCTGTCACTGGTGTGGGTTCTCGGATTGAAAAATGCCACTTCCAGCAAGCCCTGCCTGATTGCCCTACTGCTGATACCGTAGTCGGTGAGGGCAGCAAACATTTCGGGGAAAAGTGTAACCAGTGCTACTTTCATGGCCGGTTATCCTTTGGGCTATCCCCCCGATTATTAAAAAGCCGGATCCCAGTCCACCTCGATCTTGCCGACGCCGAGATCGACGTTTAATACAAATTGATCTATGTAGGGAATCAACCGCTCTTCCTGATCCAGGCTCCTGTCATCCCCTTTCACAACCAGCACATCATTGGCACCGGTTTCCATCAGAGAGTCGACGATGCCAAGTCTGACGCCCTGAGAGGTCACAACAAGCATCCCCTCAAGCTGGTGCCAGTAATACTGACCATTAGCAAGAACCGGCAGTTGCGCTTTTGCCACGTAGATGTCCTGCTGGCAATAAGCTCTGGCCTGATCTCTGTCATCAATCTCCGCCAGGTGAACCATCAGTCCCTTGGCAGTGGAACGCTGTTCTGTGACCTTCAATTTCTGCCAATGATCAGCAATCTTCAGCCACCAGGGTTGGTAATCAAAAATGTTACCGCCCGGCTCGGTGAAGGAGTGAATTTTTACCCAACCCTTCACACCATGAACTGCCGTTATGCGCCCGACAACCACTGGATCAATCGGGTCCACACTTTGCTGGGCGTTCACGGCCTTAGTCTTATCAGGCTTGCTTGGCTGCTTCTTTCACTAACTGGGAAACACGATCGGACAACATCGCGCCCTCGCTCACCCAGTGTTGCACACGATCCACATCCACCCTGAGACGCTCTTCTAGGCCACGGGCAACCGGGTTAAAAAAGCCGATGCGTTCGATATAACGACTGTCACGGGCCCTGCGGCTATCAGTGACATGTATATGATAGAACGGACGCTTTTTTGAGCCTCCGCGAGCCAGACGAATTGTTACCATGAAAACTCTCTTCTGTATTTAGTTTCAAATTACAGCCGGTCGATTCCTCATCACTGAGGAACAAGACCACGCCCGGTCTCTCGAACAGGCACCTGTGAAAGGCGCGGGATTATAGCGAAAACACGCAACCGTGTATAGCTGGAAAGTATAGTTGAAAAACAGCTTTATCCGGAGACGAGATTCAGCGGGAACGACAGCCTGGAGAGGCCCCGCTAAAAGGGGAATTTCCCACCGCCTGGTGGCATACCGCCCCCCATACCACCACCAGTGGGCATGTTGCCTGCCATGCCGCGCATCATCTGCTGCATGCCTTTGCCTTTCATTTTTTTCATCATCTTGCCCATCTGCTTGTGCTGTTTGAGCAGGCGATTCAGATCCTGAAGGTTGGTGCCGGACCCTACCGTTATCCGCCGCTTGCGGGAACCATTCAGCAAGTCGGGGTTTCTCCTTTCCGCAGGCGTCATGGAGTTGATAATGGCCTCCATACGTGAAAACTGCTTCCCCATATTGGCTTGCTCAACCATCTGGCTCATATTGCCCATGCCGGGCAGCTTATCCAGCAAGCCTGAAAACCCGCCCAGATTCTTCATTTGCTGGAGTTGATCGCGCAAATCATTCAGATCAAACCGTTTGCCCTTGGCGACCTTTTTAGCCAACTGTTCCGCTTTTTTACGGTCAACTTTCTGTTCGACATCTTCGATCAGCGACATCATGTCGCCCATGCCGAGAATCCGCGAAGCGATCCGGTCCGGGTGGAACGGCTCCAGCGCATCGGTTTTTTCGCCAACACCGAGGAACTTGATCGGCTTGCCGGTTACCTGGCGAACAGAGAGTGCCGCCCCACCCCGGGCATCGCCGTCCACCTTCGTCAAAATTACCCCCGTCAGGGGCAGTGCTTCGTTAAATGCCTTGGCGGTGGCAACCGCATCCTGACCAATCATTGCATCAATGACAAACAGGGTTTCTACCGGCGACAGTGCTTTGTGTAGCTGCCGGATTTCAGTCATCAGCGCATCATCAATATGCAGGCGACCAGCCGTGTCCACCAGCAATACATCGATAAATTTTACTTTCGCCGCCTGAACCGCATTGCGTGCAATATCGACGGGTTTCTGATCAGTATGGCTGGCAAAAAACTCAACCCCCACCTCCGAGGCAAGCGTTTCCAGCTGTTTAATGGCGGCTGGCCGGTAGATATCGGCACTCACCACCATGACTTTTTTCTTTTCGCGCTCCTTGAGATAGCGAGCCAGCTTGGCTACAGAGGTGGTTTTACCAGCCCCCTGTAGACCAGCCATCAATACCACTGCTGGCGGCTGTGCGGCCAGATTGAGCGACTCGTTACTGTCACCCATCACATGCTCAAGCTCGGACTGGACAGTTTTCAGGAACTGTTGGCCCGGATTGAGACTACTGCCAACCTGCTGACCCAGCGCCCTCTCCTTGACACCCTCCACAAAGGTTTTGACAACCGGTAGCGCCACATCCGCTTCCAGCAGTGCCATACGCACTTCACGCAGGGTTTCCTGAATATTGTCTTGGGTCAGGCTGGCCTTCCCAGAGATTTTTTTCAGGGAAGCCGATAAACGATCACTGAGATTTTCAAACATTGCCATGGGATTTATTTCGTCTTCACCTTATTTACAGGCATAGCAGTATAACTGAAAGCATCCGAGTTTTGGGACGGCCTCTTTTCGCTATCCGCTATCTGTGACACACTTTGTCACCTGTTTAAATAGTCATCCCATTATGCTTACAGCTTCTGCCGCCATCGCCCTGTATATCTGCGCGACCCTGTTCCAGGCGCTTCAGCTTCGCAAGCATCCCAACTTGAAGCTATCTTCTCTGCAGCTGATTGCCGCTCCTGCATTGGCACTGCACGGATACACCAGTGCACACTGGATCTTTAGTGATGCCGGTCTTGATTTCGGGCTGCTCCCCATGACCAGCGCCATCATTTTCACCATCAACCTGATTGTTCTGCTCAGCAGCCTACGAAAACCGGTTCACAGTCTTTTTCTGATTCTCTTCCCTCTGGCAGCACTGATCCTGGCATTGACCCTCCTGATCGGTAGCAGCGCCCCTTTGAGGGAGACCGTGTCTTTACCCATCGGGGCACATATTTTCTTTTCCATTGTGGCCTACAGCCTGCTGACCATCGCTGCGTTTCAGGCGATTTTTATCGCCCTGCAAAACTGGCGGCTACGCCACAGACACCTCGGCAGCTGGCTACAGATAGTCCCTCCTTTGCAAACCATGGAAGCATTGCTGTTTGAGGTGCTGTGGGCCGGCTTTGGTCTGTTGACCCTGTCACTGATTACCGGGTTTCTGTTTTTTGAGGATTTCTTTGCCCAGCACTTGATTCACAAAACGGTTTTCACTCTTTTAGCCTGGCTGTTTTATGGCATTTTATTGTGGGGACGACACATCAAAGGATGGCGGGGCAATACAGCCATTCGCTGGACCTTGGTAGGCTTCAGCGCCATGGTGTTGGGCTACTGGGGAAGCAAGTTTGTCCTCGAGGTAATGCTGCACTGAAAAAACGGGCGTTCTCTGAGCAAAGGACGATTTCAGACCAGCCCAACCGCCAAGCTTGGTTCCCCTCAGAATCTGACACCAAGATATGGTTGCCAAGCACGACAAACTTCTTCAACATACCCTGCCTTAGGTGAATACGAGGTTTTCCCCCCGTTGGACGATACCCCTCTCTGGCTACTATTTAGCGTATTAGCTGGCCTCCTCCTCTTATCCGCTTTTTTCTCCGGCTCTGAAACAGCCATGATGTCACTGAACCGTTACAGGTTGAAACATCTGAGAAAACGACATCTCGGTGCCCGCAAAGCCTACAAACTGCTAAAACGTCCTGACCGACTGATCGGTATTATCCTGATCGGCAACAACATGGTGAATATCCTCGCTTCCGCGATCGCCACGGTCATTGCTCTGCGTCTTTATGGCGATGCCGGTATCGCCATCGCCACATTATTGCTGACACTGGCGATACTGATTTTTTCCGAGGTCACGCCAAAAACAATGGCGGCACTGCACCCGGAAGGAATTGCCTTTACTGCCAGCCACATCCTCAGACCGCTGTTATTTGTCTTTTACCCGCTGGTCTGGCTGGTGAACCACCTCTCCAACGGCCTACTCAGATTACTGGGCGTGAATACTACCAAGTCCCTCGATGTGAGCCTCAGCAAAGAAGAAATTCGTACCGTCGTAGACATCTCCAGTGAAAATATCCCCGACCACCAGGATATGCTGATCAACATCCTGGACCTTGAAACAGTCTCCGTGAATGACATCATGGTGCCACGCAATGAAATTATAGGCTTGGACCTTGAGCTGGAGGTCGATCAACTATTAACCACCATCATTAATTCCGGCTACACCCGCCTGCCTGTATATGTGGGCAACATGAATAATGTATTGGGAATTATTCATGTAAAAACCATCGCCAGGCTGCTGCGTTCTGGCAGTGACAGCCTGACCAAAGAAGCCATCAAACGATTTACCCGAGAGCCCTACTTTGTCCCTGAAAATACACCACTCAACAAGCAATTAGTGAACTTTCAACAGGCCAAACGCCGAATCGGCCTAGTGGTGGATGAATATGGTGAAATTGAGGGGCTGGTCACCATGGAGGACATACTGGAGGAGATTGTCGGCGATTTCACCACTAACAGGGCAGAGGATGAACAGGAAGACATCGTCGCCCTGGACAAGAGGATGTTTGACATTGACGGGTCAGCCACCATCCGGGATATCAACAAAGCAAATTCATGGGATCTGCCGACAGATGGTCCAAAGACAATTAACGGACTGATTCTGGAACACCTGGAAAGTATCCCTGACGGCAACGTGAGTTTTGCCATCGGTCGCTATCAGTTTGAAACGCTGGAACTGAGCGAAAAAATGGTAGTAAAGGTTCGTGTTAAACAGCGCATAACGCTTCATTCAGGAAACGGTGAACTGGACGATGATGACGAAGATTAAACCCAATCGATGAAATATGCCCGATTACTAGGCAAACGGATTATTTTTACAACCACGTTCAGCAGCTTTTGTAATTACCTCCAATCGCTCATCATCGTCCATCAATAACCAGTCACGAATTTCTTTGGCTGTGCGGTGACAGCCGATACATACGTCATCATGGTCCAGCGCACAGACAGAAATACAGGGGGAAGAAATCGTTGCTATCATGGGTACGCCTAAAACGTTTGCCTCTCTAATACGGCAATTATCGAGCCGGCAGGCGTGAAATTGCAAGCTACCGGGATGCCGGCCTCAGATCAGAACAGTCCGGATACACCAGACGGATCCCGGCATCGAGGGAAATGTTGAGGAAATCGGCCAACACCACCAACGAAAAGCCCCAGATACGGTAATCGTCATAGATAAAACAGGGCATATTGAGCGCATAATCCGGACCGACAAAGTAATCGACTGTCAGGTTCGACGGGTCCAGAAAATAAGACACCGGGACTTCAAAAACAGCATCCAGCTCCTCGGGATTGGCGATTAGCACCAAGTCGGGCTCAATAAGCCCCACATAGGGCTTCACCCGCATCAACTGGCGAGTTCGATTGACCGGCAACCCCGCAATGACCTGTACCTGGTGCGGAGACAAATCAATTTCCTCCCGGGTCTCTCGCAATGCCGTCACCAGTAGATCTTCATCTCCCGGTTCCCATTTGCCACCGGGAAATGCCACTTCTCCCCGGTGTGAATTCAGGTGCTCTGCCCGTTTGGTGAATATAATTTTTGGGTTTTCCGGCTCACGGGTTAGGGCGACCAGAATGGCCGCTTCAAGCCCCTCCACTCCGAAGGGTCTGAGCCGGTCAACGGGCATAGCATTTAAACGTTCGGTAATCCGTTTTAGCATAACCCTGTTATCCTACTCTCGTCGGCATCTGTTGCCGAAGATGTTATTTTCCAATGCAAAGAAAAAGTGTCTATGAATTTTTGCAGTCAATGTGGCAAGCCTGTCAACTTCAAGGTTCCCAACGGAGGTAATCGAAAACGCCATGTCTGTGGACATTGCGACACCATTCACTATCAGAACCCCCGAGTGATATCGGGCTGCATTCCTATGGTTAGTGACAGAGTGTTGCTGTGCAGACGGGCCATTGAGCCACGCTACGGTATGTGGACCCTGCCAGCCGGTTTTCTGGAAAATGGGGAAACCGTGCTTCAGGGTGCACTGCGGGAATGCTGGGAAGAGGCGCTGGCAAAACTGAATGAACCTGTGCTCAGCGGCATCTACGATATCCCCCACATCAATCAGGTCTATATCCTTTATCGGGGAGCGCTGCATAACCGTAGTTACGGTGCCGGGGACGAGTCGCTGGACGCCAGATTGTTCAGTGAAGCCGATATTCCCTGGGAAGAGCTGGCTTTCCCCGTGATTACCACTGCATTGAAGCATCATTTTGCAGATTTAAAACAGGGCCTCTCAATCATACACACCGACGTGATCACATCGAGGCTTCGTTCCATCACCAACGCTGCAGACTAGAGGTCGAACTCCGCCAACTGCCATGCGTCGTAGGCCGGTTCTTCGTAGGGGTGGGCACTGATCAGCGCGCGAATCGCCTGTTTTATCGCGCTATCATCACACACCAGTTCAACACGATACTCTTCCTCTTCAGACAGGCTGCCCACCTTTCCCAGATAAGGAGTGCTGCCGGCAAGTGGACGGAACTGGCCGATACCCAACACCTGCCAACAGCAGCTCTCATATTCGCCAATTTTGCCTGCTCCAGTGGCAAAAACAGCCTGCTTCACCGATTCCAGATACTCGACGGGCACATAAAAAACCAGCTTATACATTGAGCTCCCTGTTATCCTGATACTGACGCGCGACGAAGCGAGTCACTTGATGATCTGGTGTGCATTGTCCAGATAAACCTGACCTTGCTTTTTGACAGTTTCAGGAGCTGAACGCTCTGAAGCAAGGTGGACCGCTTCAAGGGGTTCCGCTAAGGCAGCGAGCTCGGCCTGGATTTTGGCCAATGCATTTTCCAGCGTGTAGGTGAGCATATGCACTTCATGCATATCCTGTGGCGACAGCTGCTCCTGCTGAATGAGGCCTTCAAGTTTGCCGTTGTACTCGGAAAAGTTGGCCACCGCCTGTGCCAGGGTATCAGCAGGCAATCCCTTGAAGTGCTCAGGGCGATCCTCTGCCGCCACAACAACGCCACTTGCCAGAAATGAAAACAAAATAAGAAGAGCGGGGGTTAACCGGAACATATATTTCCTCGGAGTTAGCGCCATATTTGATGGAAGTGCCGTGATCAAGTCTGCTTTTCGGAGAACTTCCCAACCCCATTCAGCAGCTGCCGGCAGGTGATCTGGCCGACCAACTTACCCTTGTCGACAACCGGACAGCGACGAAAACCACGCTTCATCATTTGCTGGGCCACATCGACAATATCGGCCTGAGACGTGACTGTAAAAACATCGCGGGTCATCACATCACGCACCGGGCCAACACTGCTTTCCTGATTATATCTGGCACCCAGGATGGCCTTTAAACAATCCGTTTCGGACAGCACGCCCATCAGGTTATTATCATCATCCACCACACACAACCCGGAAATTTTATTGCTGACAATCAAGTCTATGGCGGCGAACAAATCATCCCGTTGATTGACTTTAACCGGGTTGCGAAGCATGTAATCTTTGAGTTCTACCGAGTTCAGCATACACAGAAGCCTTTTATCCACTACTGCTTTTAGCTTAATAGAGAATCAGATAACCGGAAACCTTTTGTTGCCACAAAACAGCTGCTCACCGACATAGGGCGAATTGAGGAATACTCGGCGGATCAACAACCGAACGGATGGCGCAGGACAATCGTTTCTACCCGATCCGGGCCCGTCGAAATAATATCCACTGGGGTGTGGAGAATCGTTTCAATACGGGCGATATAGGCGCGGGCATTGTCGGGCAGCTCTTCCAAGGATCTGATGCCAATGGTCGATTCATGCCAACCGGGCAGCTCTTCATAAACGGGAACCAGTTTTTCGTAATCATCCGCGTGACTCGGGGTGATCACCTCATTCCCGCAGGCATCCTGATAGGCGATACATACCTTTATGGTTTCAACACCGTCAAGCACATCGAGCTTGGTCAGACAGATGCCGGAAACAGAATTGATACGAATGGCCTGTTTCAATGCCACAGCGTCGAACCAGCCACAGCGTCGCTCGCGACCGGTAGTCGCGCCAAACTCATGGCCTTTCTCGCCCAAGTGTTTGCCGACCGTATCAAACAGCTCGGTGGGAAACGGGCCCGAGCCCACCCGAGTGGTGTAGGCCTTTGTGATACCCAGCACGTAATCGAGATACAGCGGACCAAAACCACTGCCTGTGGCCGTACCACCGGCGGTGGTATTCGAAGATGTCACATAGGGATAGGTGCCGTGATCAATATCCAACAGTGAGCCCTGAGCCCCCTCGAACAGAATATTATCACCCGCTTCGCGAGCATCATGCAGCAACCCGGTGACATCCGCCAGCATGGGCGCCAACTCATCCATCCAGGTAATCGACTGCCGCAGGGTTTCTTCATAGCTGACGGGCTGCTCATGATAGTAGTTCGTCAGCAGGAAGTTGTGGTATTCCATGAGGCTTTTCAATTTGGTCGCAAACAGCTCCCGATTGAATAATTCACCAAGGCGGATACCCCTTCGTGCCACTTTATCTTCGTAGGCCGGGCCGATACCACGACCGGTGGTACCTATTTTGGCATCGCCTCTGGCGCGTTCACGAGCCTGATCCAACGCCATATGGATGGGCAAGATTAATGGGCAGGCAGGTGACAACCGAAGACGGTCCCGGACAGGAACGCCTTTATCTTCCAACTCACAGATTTCATGCAGCAATGCCTCTGGAGACAACACCACACCATTGCCAATCAGACAGGTCACATTCTTCCGGAGAATACCTGAAGGTATCAGGTGAAGAACCGTTTTTTTACCTTCGATGACCAGGGTATGGCCGGCATTGTGGCCACCCTGAAAACGGGCTACCACAACCGCCTGATCAGTCAACAGATCGACGATCTTGCCTTTGCCTTCATCGCCCCACTGGGTGCCCAGCACCACGACATTCTTTCCCATGTGTATATCTAACCCTGATAGTGATGGTCAAACTGCAATTATTTTATAGGTGCCATCCAGCCAAACCAGCTGGCGATCACAATGTAATTCCTGATAATCCGGCTTTTGGCCCGGAAAGCCACAGACCACCCGCTCGCCATTGGAGCGTAACGCTGTTACAGCTTTTCGCCAACCGGGCTCCTCACTAACAGGGGCAAAAATACCACCTGCCACAGCCCCGGACAACGCAACCCTGGCCAACGACTGTAAACTCATATTAAAGCCGGTGGCCGGTCGGGAGCGACCGAAGCCTTTGCCAACATGATCATAGCGTCCGCCATTACCGATGGCCTGACCAAGCCCCTGATCATAGGCAGCAAACACGATACCCGTGTGATAGTGGTAACCACGCAACTCACTCAAATCGAGGTAGAGCTCCAGATCGGGGAAGCTTTCACTGAGCGCACTGACAACCGCCTGTAGCTCATCCAGTGCCAGCTCCACTTCAGCTGGTGCTTCAGCAAACACTTCACGGGCGCGATCCAATACGGAGGCATCGCCTGCAAACCCGACCAGAGCACGGATCATCAGCGCAATATCTGCATTTTCCAGGCACTTCCCGAGCCAGACATCGAGCTCAGGGACCGCCTTGCGCTGAAGCAGATCAAATAACTCGGCTTCGCGATCAGCTGACAGTCCAGCCGCTTCAAGCAGGCTGGCATATATCCCCACATGACCGAGGTCGAGCTGTGGCGTGCCGAGTCCGGCGAGACGCAAAGTCTCCACCATCAAACTGATCACCTCAATATCTGCCTCGAGGCCTGGTTCACCATAAAGCTCAACACCAATCTGGATTGGAGAACGACTCTCAAGAGCCTGCTTCGGTCGAGTATAGAGAACTGTCCCGGCATAACAAAGGCGACTGGGGCCATTGCGCCGAAGACTGTGGGCATCCATACGACTGGTTTGGGGTGTCATATCGGCACGAACACCCATCATTCGACCGCTGATCTGATCCGTCACCTTAAAGGTCATCAGATCGAGATCTGAACCGGTTCCACTGAGCAGCGATTCCGTGAACTCCACCAGCGGCGGTATCACCAGGTCGTAACCCCAGCAGTGATACAAATCCAGCACCTGACGGCGCAGCCGCTCAATCTGCAACGCCTGATTGGGAAGTATTTCTTCAATGCCATCAGGCAACAACCAGCGATCAGCAACAGTCATCATGACTACCCGTTAATAAAATACAAAGTTCCGGCCCCAAGCAACATGCTGAACAAGCCCATCATTCTCATACTGCGGTCATCAACCTGTGCCAGCAATGCTGCCATATTGCGCCATCGCCCGGGCGCCAGGAAAGGCATGACGCCCTCAAGCACCAACATCAGACAAAACGCTTTGGCTAAATCTATCCACATACAATCGCCCTGCCAGTCACAAAAAAACCGGGCGATCCCGGTCGTGGCATTTTATCACCCCATCTGGCGCACTGCTGCACTTTTTGCCAATCTGACAACAAGCAACGCTGCGCTGGGGGTCACGAAGCGACCCCCGATACAGATTATTCCCCCTGCTGACTGTTCAGGTAGCGGAAGAAATCGCTCTCCGGATCAACCAGCAGCACATCACCCTTGCTGTTAAATGACTCTGTATAGGCCTTTAAACTGCGCTGAAACGCATAAAACTCTGGATCCTTACTGAACGCCGAGGCATAAGTCGCAGTGGCCTCGGCATCACCCTCACCTCTCGACTCCTCGGCTTCGCGGTAGGCGTTGGCCATAAGAATAGTGCGTTGCCGGTCGGCATCGGCGCGGATTTTTTCTGCCGCCTCAATACCCCTCGAACGAAGCTCCCGGGCCTCTTTTTCCCGCTCAGCCTTCATACGACTGAACACCTGCCCTCTCACTTCAGAAGGCAAATCAACCCGCTTGACTCTGACATCAATTATTTCTACACCCAATGACAGGCGCACGGTGGTATTCAGACCAATTTTGATATTTTCCATCAAAGTATCGCGCTCTCCAGACACCACCTCGTGGAGCGTCCGCTCACCAAACTGGTTGCGCAGTCCGTCGTTTACCCGGCTGGACAGCCGATTATGCGCCACGGCCTCATCGCCACCGGTGGATTTATAGTAGGTATCTACATCAACAATCCGCCATTTTGTGTAAGCATCCACAATCAGGCGTTTTCTCTCAGAGGTAAAAAAACTGGATGGCTCGGCATCGAGAGTCAACACCCGAGCGTCAAACTTGCGGATTTTCTCGGCAAAGGGAATTTTCACATGGAGACCCGGTTTGATATCGACATCAATCAAGCGGCCAAATCTCAATTTAACAGCCCTTTCAGTCTCCGAAACCACATAAAGAGAACTGCTCATCAATAGCAGCACGGCTGCCAGCAGCACCAGCAAACCTGTTGAACGGTTAGTCATTAGCGCACCTCCCTTCGGGGAGTAGAGGAATTTTCCTGCCGGATACGATTCATGACCTCATCGGCAATGCTGTTCAAATCACTGCTCCTCAAGGTGGCCGGCTGACTCGCAGCAGCACCTTTCTCCACAATTTTATCCAGCGGCAGATACAGCATATTATTGCCGCCGTCCACGTCGACCAGGACTTTGGAACTTCGCGTCATGACCTGTTGAACCGAATCCAGGTAGAGCCGCTGCCGGGTCACTTCCGGCGCTTTTTGGTATTCTGTCAACAAAGCTTCAAAACGCCGCGTTTCACCCTGTGCCTCAGCTACCACTTGTTCACGGTAGGCCAGCGCCTCTTCAATCATACGCTGCGCTTTACCCCTCGCTTCAGGAACAATGCCGTTGGCATAGGATTGCGCTTCGTTAACCAGCCGCTCCTGATCTTCACGGGCCTTGATCACATCATCGTATGCAGCTTTTACTTCAGCAGGCGGTTTGGCCTCCTGAATATTGATTTTCCGCACCAGAATGCCAGCATCATAACTGTCGAGGTACTGCTGCAACCGGATTTTGACATCATCACCGACTTTCTCACGGCCACTGGAAACCACATCATTCAGTCGGGTACTACCAACCACGTGACGCAAAGCACTGTCCGATGCATGGCGCAAACTGACTTCGGGCTCCTTGACGTTGAGCACAAAGGCTTTGACATCGTTGACGTTATACTGGACAACCAATGGTAGCTCGACGATATTTTCATCCAGCGTGAGCATTTGGCCCACCGACGTGTACTGACGCTCTTCCGTAACCCGCACTTTGGTGACGCGGTCAATCAGGGGAGGGTTCCAGTGCAGCCCGGATCCAACCGTGTCCAGATATTTGCCCAGGCGCAGCACGACAGCCTGCTCTTTCTCATCCACCTGATAGAAACCAAACAACCCCCAGCCAACCACCAAAACAGCGAGAACAACTGCAATCAACCCACCGCTGGAACCGTTTTTGCCACCATCACCGGAGCCACCGAACAACTTGCTGAAGCGAGCGCGCAGCTTATTGAGCGCTTCATCAAGATCGGGTGGACCGTCGCCTGAGTTATTGGTGCCCCAGGGATCTTTACCACCACCAGGCTCATTCCAGGCCATATGTTTCTCCGTATACTCAAGGGTTGTTCGCGACCGACGATTGTACCAAGCCACCATTTAAATACCATGCTTAAGGCAAGTAATGTGGCGAAAACAAGTCGTTATTCTGCGAGACCAAAGAGAACAGAATGCACGGTGCTATGACGCACCTATAGTCAGTGGGGGCTGGCGCTGGAAGGACGCTGACAGGACTGGCATTGCAAATCGTCGGGCGTTAACTGTTCAGACTGCAACAAACGGTAAAAATCGGGCCTTGGCATGCAGATTTCGACCAGCATGTTGCCATTATCCGACGGGGACTCTGCAAGCACAGCCTTGCGCTCGTAAAGCATGGCACGCAAACGACCCATAGTGGGCGACAATCGGCAGGTATCGTGGACAATGTCGTTGCTCAGCAATGATGCAATCGCTTGAGCCAAAAGATCAAAACCCTGGCCAGTTTGTGCCGACAGCCAGACGGCTACCGGCTTGCCAGCCTCATCAAAGTCCAGGCGGGGCGCTGGATTTTCCAACAAATCAATTTTGTTGTAGACCATTAAAGTCGGTAGCTCCAGAGCGTCTATCTCGCCCAGCACCTCATTCACTCGAGCAATATTGGTCGACCGCTCCTCGCTGTGCGCATCGACCACATGCAACAACAGGGACGCACTGGCCGCCTCCTCCAGGGTCGCCCGAAAGGCCTCGACCAGCTTGTGTGGCAAATGACTGATAAAACCCACGGTGTCCGCCAGCACAACCGGGCCCAAGCCATTGATATTGAGACGACGCATAGTCGGATCGAGTGTGGCAAACAGCTGATTGGCAACAAAGACCTCTGCATTCGAGAGCCGATTGAACAGTGTGGACTTTCCCGCATTGGTGTAACCCACCAGCGATATGGTTGGCATCTCCGCTCTCAGCCGCGAGCGGCGACCCTGATCCCGCTGTCGGCGAACTTTGTCCAGACGGCCGAGAATAGACTTGATTCTATTGCGCAACAAACGACGGTCTGTTTCTAGCTGGGTTTCGCCCGGCCCTCTCAGCCCAATACCACCTTTCTGCCGCTCCAGGTGAGTCCATCCACGAACCAGCCGAGTAGACATATGCTGCAACTGTGCAAGCTCAACCTGCAACTTACCTTCGTGGGTGCGCGCACGCTGGGCAAAGATGTCGAGAATCAGGCCGGTGCGATCAAGCACTCTGCATTTTAGTGCAGCCTCGAGATTGCGCTCCTGGCTGGGTGAGAGGTTGTGGTTAAAAATAACCAACTCCGCGCAGGTTTCTTCGACAAGTCCCACCAACTCATCCAGCTTCCCCGTGCCCACAAAGTACTTGGGATGGGGAGCATTGCGCTGCCCTGCTACCAATGCGACAGGATCACCACCGGCGGAGAGCACCAGTTCTTCGAATTCTCTGGGATCTTCAGGCTCATTTTCAGTGCCGAGAATCAAATGCACCAGAATAGCGGTTTCACCGGATTCAGGGCGATCAAAAAACAATCAGCACTCCACTCACTCAGAGGCATCCATCGAGTCATCTGCAGCCATCGGCAGGCGTACCGGCCGCGAGGGAACAATCGTGGAAATCGCGTGTTTGTAGACCATTTGACTGACCGTATTTTTCAACAGCACGACAAACTGATCAAATGATTCAACCTGGCCCTGCAGTTTGATGCCATTGACCAAAAAAATAGAGACGGGAATACGCTCTTTGCGCAATACATTCAAAAAAGGGTCTTGTAGATTATGCCCTTTTGACATTGTTATTCTCCTCAACAAAGGAATAAAAAACGCCGAAAAACAAAGACTTAAAATAAAATATACTCGGCGAAACCAGCGTCCATACTAAAGGGGATTCATCATACTATCGGTCTTGCTTTTTGTATATGGGTCTCTTTTCAAGGATTTTCAAGCACCCCGAAAGCAAAGATGGCATCTTCTCAGGTTCCCCGGCTTCTGAATCAATAAAAACCTGCTCCAATGCCGGCCAGCTGCGCAGCCAGGTCAGTTGTCGCTTGGCTAATTGACGAGTCGCCGCCTGGGCCATGTTTACCATGGTGGGATAATCGATCTCTCCAGACAGGTATTGCCACATCTGCCGGTAGCCCACAGCACGCATTGAAGGCAGGTCGGGATGCAGGTCACCACGCCGGTACAGCTCTCTGACTTCTTCTTCAAACCCCTGCGCCAGCATTTTCTCAAATCGCTGGGCAATACGCCGATGAAGCAGCGCCCGGCAATGGGGGAAAAGCCCAATCTGAATCAACTGGTACTGCCGGGTAATGGGATCGATCTCACTGCCTGCGCTGGCCTGCTCGCGTTTGAATTGTGAGAGGGTTTTACCGGTAGTGCGATACACTTCCAGTGCCCGCTGAATGCGGCGAGAATGATTGGGGTGCAGCAGTTTTGCTGTTTCAGGATCTACGGCTGCCAACAACTCGTGCATAAAAGGCCAGCCTCGCTGAGCGGCCTCATCTTCAATCTCGGCACGAATGGCGGGGGCTGCAGGCGGCATATTCCCCAACCCGTCGAGTAGCGCTTTGAAGTACAACATGGTGCCACCCACCAGCAAGGGAATGCGTCCCGCAGCACCGATCTCCGCCATGGCCTGGCGGGCATCCCGTGCAAACTCAGCCGCCGAGTAAGCCTCAGACGGATCCAGGATATCAATCAGGCGGTGTGGTGCGGCCTCCAATTGATCTGCTGGAGGTTTGGCAGAGCCAATATCCATACCCCGGTAGATCAGCGCAGAGTCCACACTGATCAACTCCACAGGGAAGTGCTCCCGCAATGCGATGGCCAGATCCGTTTTACCGGTGGCCGTTGGCCCCATCAGAAAAATCGCTGGCGATAGCGTTTCAATCATTTACGTCACACCGCATAGCAAATGGGAGAACCTGACGAATATCCGCCAGTGAGAGCAACTGCATCAACAGACGGTCGACACCGAGAGCAACTCCGGCGCATGCAGGCAACCCCGATTTCATAGCAGCCAGAAGTTGATGATCAACCGGCATGGCTGGCTTTCCGGCCGCTGCCCGCAAAGCCAGATCTGATTCAAAACGGGAGCGCTGCTCTACAGCATCTGTCAGCTCATAGTAACCGTTGGCCAACTCCATCCTGTTCAGAAAAGCCTCAAAGCGTCGCGCCACGGGAACACCTGAGGCATCCCTGCCACTACAGGCCAGAGCGGCCTGACACAAAGGATAGTCATAAACAAACACCAGTCCATCGGGGAGTGTGGGCTCGACACCAAGACTGAACAGTAGATCGAGGCAGCTGTTTCGACTGACCGCAGTAAAGTCACTCCCCGAAAGTACTGTCGCTTTCTGCTGAAGAACCTCCAAGGGTGCTGTATGAGGATCCAGCCCGATGCTCTGCTGAAAAATTTCACGGTAGGACATCTTGACGGGTTCAGTCACTATCCCCAGCTCACGCAACAATGAGGACACCTCGTCAATCAGGTCGTGCTCATCCCAACCGGGCCGATACCACTCGAGGAGTGTGAACTCCGGGCTGTGACGCCGACCAGACTCATCATCACGGAAGGCCTTCCCCAAATAATAAATACCGCCACTGCCAGCGGCGAGCAGGCGCTTCATTTGATATTCGGGGGAGCTCTGCAGATAGTGGCGCCGACCATTCAGCTCTGCCGGAATCGAATCGATATTGAGATCCGTAACACCGGTTTTTGCCAATACCGACACATCCACTTCCCAGATGCCGCGAAAGCTGAAGAAGTGGCGTATGGCCGCCATCAGCTCAGCACGGCGGCGCAGCGTTTCAAGTGTCGCCGTCGGTTGCCAGTCAGCCATTCCACTTCCTCAACAATTGCTGTTTGCCAAAGCCGACAGCGTCAACAGCAGAAGGGGTGACTGACGCCACCCCTTTACTGTTCATAAACGTGCCGAAAACAGGGCAATCAGGCTCTACTGAGATACTCCCCGGTGCGAGTATCCACCCGCACAACATCGCCAATATTGAGGAATAACGGCACTTTGACCACAGCACCGGTTACCAGTTTGGCGGGCTTGGTGCCCCCCTGGGCAGTGTCGCCCTTCAGGCCCGGATCTGTCTCGACAATTTCCAGCTCCACATGATTGGGTGGTGTCACTGCCAATGGCTGACCGTTGAACAGGGTAACCATCACGGTATCCTGCTCTCTCAACCACTGCACAGCATCGCCGAGGGTTTTACCATCTGCCTGATACTGCTCAAAGGTATCCGGCTCCATAAAATGATAGTGCTCGCCATCATTGTAGAGATACTGCATGTCGCGGTCCGACACATCAGCGGCCTCCAGCGAATCACTGGAGCGAAAAGTCCGCTCCCAGACCCGGCCCGTTTTCAGGTTTCGCAAACGAACCCGGTTAAATGCCTGGCCCTTGCCCGGCTTGACAAATTCGTTCTCCACAATGGAACAGGGATCGCCATCCAGCATGACTTTCAGACCGGCGCGAATTTCGTTGGTAGAATAGGTAGCCATTATTGCCTCAACACTCAGTAAAACTTCCCGGAAAAAAGAGAGCGCTATGATACCCGGTTCTGCGACGAGTTTGGATAGCCCTGGCTGGCAAGAACAATTGACGGCCAGTATTCGCCACCCCAAAGAGCTTTTTGACTATCTGGAACTGGATGGGACCTACCTCCGGGAGGCGCTGGCTGCCCACAGTGATTTTCAGGTGCGGGCACCCCACGCCTACTTGAGACGAATCAGAAAAGGTGATCCAAACGATCCCCTGCTTCGACAAATCCTGCCGGTTAGTGAGGAATTGCTGGCTGTGCCCGGTTACAGCAAGGACCCTCTGGCAGAACAACAGGCCAACCCGGTGCCAGGATTGATTCACAAATACCATGGCCGACTTCTGCTGGTCGTCAGCCCAAACTGTGCAGTCAACTGCCGCTATTGTTTCCGCCGCCACTTCCCCTACCAGGAAAACAGGCCGGCGCGGCCGGAATGGCAAAACGCGCTGGACTACATTGCCCGAAACGATTCCATCAGCGAAGTTATCTATAGTGGCGGCGATCCACTTGTAACCGGTGATAATCAATTGCAATGGCTCACCGAGCAGATTGCCGACATCAGGCATGTCAAACGATTGAGAATCCACACCCGGCTGCCGGTGGTCATTCCTGACCGGATCACGGATAGCTGCCTGCAATGGCTGACAGAGACGCGTCTGCAAACCTCTATGGTGATTCATAGTAATCACCCCAATGAGCTGGATGATTCAGTTGGGGCAAGTTTGCTGGCCCTGAAAGCCGCCGGTGTCACGGTACTGAATCAGTCCGTGTTATTGGCCGGAATTAATGATGACGCCGACACCCTGGCGAAGTTATCCGAGCGCCTGTTTGAGTTCGGCACCCTGCCCTATTACCTCCACCAACTGGATAAAATCAGCGGAGCAGCTCACTTTGAGGTCTCTGATGAAACAGCTCGCAAATTACACAGTCAGTTGCTGGTCAGACTCCCCGGCTACCTTGTACCCAAACTGGTAAGGGAAATCCCCGGATCACCGAGCAAGATGCCATTAACTTGAAGTCATGCCGGCCACTATTTCGCTTTACTCGGCTTTTTTGCCGATAATGTGGCACGGCTCGCATTTTAGTCTCAGGGGCAAAACGATGCGCGGGGATTGACTGCGTGTTCCCCGGCCTCCATTGCCTTATAATGCGGCAATCTAACAAAAACTCACCCTGTACGATTCAGGAGCCCAGCCTAAATGATCCCAGACAGCGCCCTGAAGCTTTTACTGGTCCACGACAGCTTTGAAGAGGCTAACCGCATCGTCAGTTTGTTGCGCAACGCCAACTACCGTGCTGAGTCAAAGCATGTCAATCAGGAAGAAGTACTATCAAAACTGCTGCAGGAAAAGCCCTGGGATATGATTATTGGTCAATATCAGGGCGAAAACACACCCATTAAATCCATCTTCTCCCTCATCAGACGTTTTGACCTTGACACCCCCGTAATTCTGATTTCTGAGCAGTACAACGTCACAGAAATTGTCGAGGGGTTGCGCCTGGGCGCTGCGGATGTGCTGCCTATGGACGAAGACCAGCAGTTACTGCTGGTGGTCGCAAGAACACTATTCAACCTTGAACAACGACGTTTGTTGCGTCAGTTCAGGCGTCGGTATGCCGATGCAGAAAACCGTTGCGAAAGACTGCTGGGTTCTTCGGTAGATGCCATCGCAATTATTCAGGAAGGGACTTATCTGTTCACCAATGACAGTTTTGCCCAGCTGTTTGGTCATCTGGAAAATGACAGCATGCTTTGCCTCCCGGTGATTGACACAATTGCACCGGAGGATCACGCACGCCTCAGGGAATATCTCCGGCCCATCGACAAGGACGAAGAGATCCCGCTGGAAACCCTGCGCTTTACCGGCATCACCAACGACGAAATACCGATTCCAATCGAGGCCAAAATCGCCAAGGTAGATTATCAGGGCGAACCAGCTCTGGAGCTGGTCATAAGCAGGCAGTTTCTGGATGGCCAAGTGAGTGCTGGCGACGATCAAGGCGCCGAGCCATCGGGTGCGATGAATATTCAGCGCGACAAGGTTATCGAGTTGATCAACAACGCCATTCGTCTCGCCGCGCAGAAGCATAGCTCTTCAGTCCTGCTCTATATCACCCTGGATCGCTACAGCAGTATTCTGGCCGAAATCGGCATACAAAAAACCGAAGAGCTGGTCTCACAATTGGTGGACAAGATCAGGGATGCATCAAGCCAGGAGGTCAGTCTCATGCGTTTCAAGGAGGATACGCTGGTGATGATCATGCCCAACACCGGGACCGATGCAGCTCTGATGTTTGCCAACCAACTGTGCGAGACCGTAGGCAAGCATATTTTTCAACTGGGTGAACAAACCTTTACCCTGACCCTGGGTATCGGGGCATCAGTCATCAGTGAAACCGTTGCCACGGCGGAGGGCTGTATAGAGAAAGCCCTCTCTGCTCTCACCGATCTGCACCAAAAGAACAATGGAGACTTCGCTAACGGCGCCAACCTCTATCAATCAGAAATCGGCCCCGAATACTGCGAGGAAGATGTCGAGGAAGCCGCCAGAGCCATGCTGGAAGACAAGCTCTTCGAGCTGCTCTACCAACCCATCATCCCACTGCAGGGCAAGCAGGAACAATTTTACGAAGTCTCTATCCAAACCAAACCGGAAGCCGACGAGATAGCGCTGCCAGACAACTTTATTGCCAAGGTCTTTAAAACCGATGCGGCCAGAGACATTGACCACTGGGTGATTCTGGAGTCATTCAAAGCGCTTTCAGAAAAACTGAAGATTGCTCCAACCACACGTCTTTTCATCAACATCTGTAGCCATACCCTGACCGACGAGGGCTTTATCCCCTGGCTGAAAGTGGCACTGAAAGCATCCGGGCTATACCCCAAAAACGTCATCTTCCAGTTGCGTGAAATCGATGTCGCCCGTCAGTACCACCGCTCTGTAGAACTGATTGAAGAGCTGAGCAAAATCAATGGCGATGTCGCGTTATCGCACTTCGGGCTGGCCATTGAACCAATGACGCTACTACAAAATCTGTCGGTCAATTACATCAAGTTTGATAGCGTCATCATTGAAAAGGCGTACCAGAATGATGAAAGCCTGGCCGAGCTCAAGAGTCTGATCAGTTCACTGAAAATCGAAAATGAACAAATTATTGTCCCCTTTGTGGAGCGGGCAGACATGATACCCATACTCTGGACCTGCGGGGTTCACTATATTCAAGGTCACTTCCTGCAGCCGCCGTCTCAACGCATGAACTACGATTTCAGTGACGATGACAACTAATTAGCTCGAGAGCAATTGCTCGTGTTGCCAGAGCAGTGTATCGCGGTCACTCAGGCCCATCAGGTAAAGTATGCCATCCAGACCCAGCTTCGAGATTGACTGCTTGGCGGTGGCTTTTACCAGTGGTTTCGCCCGAAAGGCGATCCCCAGCCCTGCGATACTGAGCATCGGCAAATCATTGGCACCATCCCCAACGGCAATCACTTGCTCCAGACTGATATTTTCACTAGCAGCAATTTCACGCAGCAATTGTGCCTTGCGCTGGCCATCGACCACTTCACCGCACACCCGGCCAGTCACCTGACCGTCAACAACCTCAAGATGGTTGGCATAAATGTAATCAATGCCAAGCTGCTTCTGAATATGCCGTGCAAAATAATCAAAGCCCCCGGATAAAATAGCCGTTCTATAGCCTAACAGACGTAGCGTAGACATCAGGTTTTCAGCGCCCTCCGTTAGTTTCAGTCGTGCAGCCACCGCCGCCAGCACTGATTCATCCAGCCCCCGCAGTAATTTCATTCGCTCTGCAAAGCTCGCCTTGAAGTCCAATTCACCACGCATCGCTGCATCGGTGATGGCTGCCACCTCATCGCCGACTCCCGCCTCCTTGGCCAGCTCATCGATAACTTCCGCTTCAATCAAAGTTGAGTCCATATCAAAGACGACCAGCCGGCGGTTGCGGCGATAAATGTTGTCTTCCTGATAGGCGACATCGATATCCAGCTCGGCCGATAACTCCAACAGGGAGGCGCGCAACGCCGTCAGATCCACCGGAATACCGCGCAGGGAAAACTCCACACAGGCCTTGGTATTGGCCTCGATACGCTCCAGTGGCACTCGTCCTGACAGGCGGGTAATTTTATCAATATTCAGCCCCTGCTCTACGGTCACAGCAGTCACTCTCGCAATGTGGTGGGCGGCCACGCGGCGAGCAAGCAGAGTGACAATATGGCGTGGTTTGCCCTGCTGCTCCACCCAGTGCTCATAACTCGATTCGGAAATAGGCTGAAAGCGCACCCGCATATCCATGGCATGAAGGCTGAAGAGAATTTCCTTCTGCACCAAAGCCGATTGCTGGCCGTCGGGAATCATGACCAGAATGCCAAGATTGAGATTATCGTGGATCACCGCCTGCCCAATATCCAGAATATCCGCGCCGTGCTCGTCGAGTACCCGGGAGACAGCGCTGGTAATACCCGGCTTGTCTTCTCCGGCAACATTGATCAGTAGAATTTCTCTCACAGTGGCTTCCATTTTTGGTGGGGATCATCACAACCTTATCGGCGCGAGTATTATAGGAGAGCAGCGAATGAGATAGAATGAGCAATAGCCAATCACAGGGATATGTCACCAGCATGGGCCACACCAAACGATCTTTTGACAAACTTATGCCCCTCGCTGCACTCATTTTTTCAGTGCTCACCGGTCTTGCACTGGGACTTACCCATAGCCAGCAGATGAATGCATTGGCTGCACAACAGGAAAGCCACCTGGGAAATATACTGGCCGGACAACTCGCAAAAGTGATCCGGGAGCCACTGATCCATCGGGACAGCCTGAGCCTGCAAGTGGAACTGGACGACATGCTCGACATTACTGGCGTAAGTCAGACCGCAGTGTACGACATTGAAAACCAGCTGATTGCCAGAGCCGGCGACAATGACCGGCGCTCAATGGACACCAGCCGCTATCGAAGCCCCGTCAGTGTTGATGACAACACAATCGGATTTGTGTCTGTCATTCTGCAACCCGATTATTATGCAGCACAGACAACCACTGCCACACGAATATTACTGTTGCTGTGGATTTTACTGGCCGCCATCCTGGTTTTTGCCGCTTTCCGGTTTGGCAGCGGCCTCTCACGCAGATTAATGGCATTACTTGAACAACTACCAAGCAGCGAAACCGGTAAAGGGGACGAGCTGGCCCAGCTTGAATACCGAATAGAACCCCTTCTGCGTAAACCTGGTACCACATCGAACCCACTACTCGGTCAATCGGTGGCAACCCTTGCGATCGCCTGCCGCAACCTCCCCCGCTTGGAAGCACTACTAAACCGGGAACATTTTAAAATACTGATGGTGAAGCTTGACCAGCTGGTCGAAGGTGCAGAACGCCTCTATGGGGCAACGCGTTTGCCGGGAAGTGACTATCATATTTATCTGGAGTTTGCCGAGGGTGACAGTGACCAGCTGTCCCGTGCGATACATTGTGCTGCTGCACTGCTCCGCCTCAGTTCGCAGTTACTGGACAAACAGGGCATCACCGTTGAACTGACCGCCGCAGTGTCCCCGGGACTGCAACAGGCTTCTCCTTCAATTCTGCTGAGCGAGCGTGAACTCGGCAAGCGCCTTGCCGAAATGCAGAGCCTGTTGGATAAAGCCGCAGCGGGCGAAATTCTGCTGGCTGACCACACCGATCTTCAACTGGCCGAGCTGAATGATATCGATCTCTCGCCGCTGGCCGAAGGGAGCGCCGTGTACCGGATTAATCATTTGGGTGAACACAGTGAGGCTCGCCTCAAGCGGCAGCTGGCGATATTGGGGGAACAACTCGATCCCCTCTAAACATATTCGGGCTGCTTCACTTAAGGCTTGCAACGATAACGAATTCTGCCTGACAACACCCCGCTCTGCTGACTGGGGAGCTGAAATATAAGTGATCCCTGGAGTCTTTGTAGCGCGTATTACCGGGTAAATAAAAATTCTGGGAAATAAAACATTGCCGCCTGCGCAGATATCACCAGAAAAACCACCCGTTTCCATTGGCAGGGTTTCCCTCAGCTGTCATATTTCCCAATCAGAATATAGCCACTTATTTAGGAACCGGACAACCGGGAGACCGGCTGATATCCAAGCAGCAATCAAGGATCACCGCATGCGCTTCAAGGCAATTGTTCTTGCCCTTTCCCTATACAGCTTATCACTCGGCATTTTCGCTGCCCCGGCAGCGGCTCCCGTGTTCGTCAAGGCTGCGACCACCGAGCTATTCTCCGAAAAAATAGAAGCCATCGGCACCCTGAAAGCCAATGAGGCGGTCACACTCTCCGCCACTGTCACAGAAACGATCACGGCGATTCACTTTGATGATGGCCAGCGGGTCGGTAAGGGCGATGTGCTGGTGGAGATGACCAGCGCCGAAGAGCATGCACAGCTTGAGGAGGCACTTTCAACCGTCAAGGAAGCCGAGCGGCAATATCGGCGCATTAAATCGCTAGTCACGGCGAAGTTGTCCACGGAATCACTGCTGGATGAAAGGCAAGCGGCCTTTGAAGCGGCCAAAGCAAAGCTCAATGCTACCCGGTCCCGTCTGGCGGATCGCCTGATATTGGCCCCTTTTGATGGAGTCCTCGGATTGAGACAGATTAGTGTCGGCCAGCTGGTTACGCCGGGGGACAGCATTACCACGCTGGACGACGACAGCGTTATGAAACTCGACATGTCCGTACCGGCCATCTTCCTCAGCAGCCTTCGTACCGGCATGACAATCACAGCAAAAGCACCGGAACTCGACAACCAGCAGGTAGAAGGCGAAGTGGCCAGTATCGACTCGAGAGTCGATCCCATTACCCGCGCAGTGATGGTCAGAGCCCTGCTGCCCAACGAACAGCGCAAGCTGAAACCCGGTATGCTGGTCACCGTGGTATTACAAAAACCGCCACAGGAGCGGCTCATGATTTCCGAAGAGTCTCTGATCCAGGAGGGATTCAACCAGTTTGCCTTTGTGGTTGATACCACGACCGAACCCGCCCGGGTGGTGAAACGCAAACTGGTCACCGGACCCCGCCGCCCTGGCGCTATCGCAGTCATGTCGGGAATTGAAGTCGGAGAACTGGTGGTTACGCACGGCACCATGCGCCTCAATGACGGCACAGCGGTCCATGTGGTTGCCGAACAGAGAGGGAACGAATCCCTGAGCGAGCTGCTCCGACAGCAGAACTCACCCTCAGACAAGGCGGACTGAGCACCGTGTTTCTCTCCGATATCAGTATCAGACGTCCGGTTTTTGCCTCGGTCATTTCTCTGCTGCTGGTGGCTTTCGGCACAATCGCCTTCGAGCGCCTGCCACTGCGAGAATACCCCGATATCGATTCACCGATTGTCTCCATCCAGACCAAATACCCCGGCGCCGCCGCCAGCGTAGTGGAAACCCGTATCACGCAACTGATTGAAGACCGGATCTCCGGCCTGGAAGGTATCAAGTTTATTGAGTCCAACAGCTCAGACGGTGAATCGAGAATCAATATCGAATTTAACCTCTCCCGTGACATTGATGCGGCCGCCAATGATGTGCGCGATCGGGTTTCACGTATTCTCGAGGATCTCCCCGAGGAGGCCGACCTTCCCGATGTGGAGAAAATTGATTCCAACGAAGATGTGATCATGTGGCTCAATCTCACCAGTGACCGTCTCTCCATACCGGAACTGACCGATTATGCCGAGCGCTACCTGACAGATCGTTTTTCAGTGCTCGATGGCGTAGCACTGGTAAGAGTGGGCGGGGGTCAGAGTTTCGCCATGCGTATCTGGCTGGACCGCATCAAGCTGGCCGCTCACAACCTGACTTCAGCGGATGTGGAATCAGCACTGCGATCTGAAAATGTGGAACTTCCAGCGGGCAAGATCGAATCGGTGGATCAGGAATTCACCGTTCGTGTGGAACGGGTATTCAGGACCGCAGAGGATTTCAGTCAGCTGGTGTTGCAGCGCGGGGAAAATGGCCATCTGGTGCGACTCCATGATGTGGGTACCGTGGAGCGGGGAACCGAGGAATACCGCACCCTGTTTCGGGGCAATGGTGAAACCATGGTCGGGCTGGGCATTACCAAACAATCCACTGCCAACACCATGGAAGTTTCCCGTGCCGCAAAGGCCGAGGCCGAAAGACTCAACAAAACACTGCCCGAGGGCATGTCGATTCAACAGAGTTATGACACCTCGGTATTTATTGAAAAGGCCATCAACGAAGTTTACAAAACACTGGCTATCGCCATTGCGCTGGTGATTTTCATCATCTATCTGTTTCTCGGCAGCGCCCGAGCCATGTTGGTTCCAGCAGTAACAGTGCCCGTCTCACTGATTGCGACTTTTATTGTGTTGATGGCCATGGGCTTTACGGTCAACCTGCTGACCCTGCTTGCCATGGTGCTGGCCATCGGGCTGGTGGTGGATGATGCCATTGTCGTGCTGGAGAACATCCATCGGCGAATGGAGGAATACGGCGAATCCGCCATCGTCGCCGCTTACCGGGGAACCCGCCAGGTGGGTTTTGCCGTCATTGCCACGACGCTGGTACTCATCGCGGTATTTGCCCCAATCGCCATTCTCGAAGGCGACATGGGTCGACTGTTTTCCGAATTTGCCCTGACCATGAGCGCTGCAGTGTGTTTTTCAAGCCTGGTGGCATTGACCCTCTCGCCGGTGCTGGCGTCACTGGTGCTGAAACCGACGGGAAAACCCACACTGCTGGTTCGGAAGGTCGACAGTTTTTTTAACCGGTTAAAAACTCGCTACGGACATTTGGTAGATGCGGCCATTGAAAAACCCTATCTGGTGATCGCAATCTTTATCGCCATCATTGGACTCTGTGTCCTGCTGGTTAACCAGATCCCCAATGAATATGCCCCCAAGGAGGATCGCGGTGCCTTTTTTATCATGGTAAAAGGGCCGGAAGGTGCCAGCTACGCCTATACCAAAGAGTATATGGAAGAGATCGAACGTCGACTGATGCCGCTGGCGGAAACGGGTGAGGCTGAACGGATCCTGATTCGCGCTCCCCGGGATGCATTCAATACCGGGATGGTCATAGTCGTGCTCGGCGACTGGGATAACCGACGCTCTGCCTGGGATATTATGACGGAAATTCGTCTGCAAACAGCCGATCTGGCGGGGGTGACAATTCATCCGATCATGCGGCAGGGAATCGGCAGTCGAACCGCAAAACCACTACAGTTTGTGCTTGCCGGGGGTACCTATCAGGAACTGGCTGCCTGGCGGGACATCCTGTTTGCCGAGTTGCAGAAAGATAACCCTGGCTTCATCGATCTTGATAGTGACTACAAGGAGACCAGCCCGCAGGTTCAGGTATTGATTGATTATGACCGGGCTGCAGAGCTGGGGGTATCGGTGCAAAATATCGGCCGCACACTGGAAAGCATGCTCGCTTCGCGGCGGATCACCACCTATATCGACACAGGGGAAGAGTACGATGTAATGGTTGAAGGCAAGCGCGACCAGCAAAACAGCCCGGGGGATCTCACCAATATTTACGTCCGCTCCGACCGCTCGGAACAGCTGATTCCCCTGTCCAATCTGGTGTCATTGAGAGAGTTTGCCGATTCCAAAACCCTCAATCGCTACAATCGCAATCGCGCCATTACCATCGATGCCAACCTTGAAGACCAGCTCCCGCTGGGCGAGGGACTGCGATACCTGGAGAGGCTGGTTGACGAGCACTTACCGGAATACGCCATCGTGGATTACAAAGGCCGCTCTCTGGATTACAAAGCCTCCGGCAGTGCCACCTATTTCACCTTCGTACTGGGAGTTATCGTGATGTTCCTGGTGCTGGCGGCCCAGTTCGAGAGCTACGTCAATCCCTTTATTATTGTGCTCACGGTGCCAATGGCCATCGCCGGCGGACTGCTCGGGCTGTGGGCCACTGGCAATACACTCAACCTCTACAGCCAGATTGGGCTGATTATGCTGGTGGGGCTGGCGGCAAAAAACGGCATTCTCATCGTGGAGTTTGCCAACCAGGCCAGGGACCGAGGGGCCTCAGTGAAGGCCGCCATTACCGAAGCAGCACGCGTTCGCTTGCGGCCAATCCTGATGACCAGTATTACCACCGTTGCCGGTTCAGTGCCCCTGATCCTGTCCTTTGGCGCCGGGGCTGAAACCCGGCAAGTACTGGGGGTTACACTTTTCTGTGGCGTGGCGTTTGCCACGGTCTTCACACTGTTTGTGCTACCGGTCGCCTACAATTTGCTGGGTGGTTTTTCCCGGGGGCCAGGCTTTGTGTCCCAGAAACTGGATCGGGAGCTGGACAAAAGCCCTCACCGCTGATGTCGTTACAGATGCGTCATGTCACCTGACGGCAATGATTCTTTCACGTCATACTTGAAAAAAATTCCGCGTGACCTATCAGACTATCTCGACCTTGCCACATTGGCGACATCACTGAAAACAATGGTTTTTCCCACCGGCGCCAGGGCAATGCCCGCCAGTTTCAAGTGCTGAATCCCGAATGGAATGCCGATGATGGTGAGAAATAGCGCCAACGCCACCATGATATGGGCAACCGCCAACCAGAATCCCGCCAGCAGAAACCAGATCACATTACCGAACAGGCCCAGCAAACCTGTGCCAATATCTTCCCGTTGCCGGAGCTCGCTGCGACTGATCGCCTCACGGCCAAAGGGCCACATTGTAAATTGGCCAATCACCAGACAGGATCTACCCCATGGAATCCCGATAATCGTGATAAAGGCGATCAGGCCAATAAACCACCAGGCAAGCCCCATCACCAGACCGCCGAGCACAAACCACAGAATATTTCCGATTGTCCGGATCACAGGCTAACGCCCCCTTAAAAAAAGTCGATCCAGTGCATCCAGTGACATCTGCGTCCAGGTGGGTCGACCATGGTTACACTGACCACTACGCTCTGTGGCCTCCATATCGCGCAACAGGGCATTCATTTCGGTAATACTCAGTTTGCGGTTGGCCCGTACCGAGGAATGGCAGGCCATCGTCGACATGATCTCATCCAGATGCTGCCGAATACGATCACTGCTACCGTGCTTCAGGAGATCAGACAGCACGTCTCTCACTAGCGGCTCGACATCGGCATCGCGGAGCATGGCGGGCACCCGCCGCACAATCAGGCTTTCCGGACCGGCTCTCTGCAGTAAAAAACCCAGATTTTCAAACAGCATCGAGTGCTCATCTGCCCCGTCCGCCTCTGACTGGCTTACCGCCAGGGTAATCGGCACCAACAAGGGCTGGGAGACAAGCGCCTGAGCGTCAAAGGCCTGCTTCATGCGCTCATAGGTAATTCGCTCATGGGCCGCATGCATATCGACCAGTACCAGCCCCTCTGCATTCTCGGCCAGAATATAAATTCCCTTCAGTTGGGCGATAGCGTAACCCAAAGGGGGGGAGGAGCCGTCCGATTCGGATTCAGGATGTAGCTGCTTGTCCTGCCACTCAGTCCCGGGAACGTAGGCGGTCATGGGCTCTGCCACCTCGCTGGTCCCGAACGTTTGCTGTGCCGAAAAGCCCATTGCCGATTGTTCAACCGGTGTGCGCCAATGGGGCTCACTGGGCGTTTGCTCAGTGATGGCAACCTGTGCAGCCGGGGTATCACCGGGCCGGATATCCGCGATCGCACGGTGCAGGCTGCGAAACAGGAAATCGTGTACTGTCCGACTGTCGCGAAAACGCACCTCGTGCTTGGTGGGGTGCACATTGACATCAATCTCTGCGGGATTCGCCTCCAGATAGAGGACAAACGCCGGGTGGCGTCCCTGGTACATCACATCCCGATAGGCCTGACGCACCGCATGGGTGACCAGCTTATCGCGGATACTGCGACCATTGACGTAGAAGTACTGAAGATCCCCCTGACTGCGCGAGAACGTTGGCAAGCCCACCCAGCCCCAGAGTCGCAACCCGGCGGCCTCCAGATCAAGATAGAGCGCATTTTCCATAAACGCCGGGCCGCAAATAGCGGCCACCCGTCGTTCCTGTTCTGCCTGACTGGTGGTGGCGCGGAAATGATGCACGGCCTTGCCGTTATTGTGCAGGGTAAAATCAATCTCGAAATGACTCAGGGCCAGCTTGCGGAGGACTTCGTCGATACGCTTGTACTCGGTGGCCTCGGTTCGCAGAAACTTGCGCCGGGCCGGTGTATTAAAGAACAGATCGCGCACCTCAACTGTGGTGCCCAGTGGATGGGCGACCGGGGCCAGATTCACGGCCATATCACGACCTTCGGCCTCGGCTTTCCAGCCCGGGCCGCTATTCTGGTCATTGGTGGCAATTGCCAGCCGTGACACAGAGGAAATACTGGCCAAAGCCTCACCGCGAAACCCCAGAGTCCCGACCGACTCAAGATCATCAAGCTGTTCAATTTTACTGGTGGCGTGCCGACTGAGTGCCAAAGGCAAGTCATCTGCCGCCATTCCGGAACCGTTATCGCGTACCCTCATCAATTTAATGCCGCCCCGTTCCACATCGATGTCAATGCGACTGGCACCACTATCAATACTGTTTTCCAGTAGCTCCTTTATCACAGACGCCGGGCGTTCAACCACTTCTCCAGCAGCTATCTGATTGGCTAGCCGGGGACTGAGCAGATGTATTTTGGGCATGAAACAATTCTTATGAAGAGGGAATTTTAAGGCGCTGACCAATGTTGATACGGGTATTGGTAAGTCCGTTATGCCTGAGCAATGCATCGACGGAAATATTGTACTTCAGGGCGATATCGGACAGCGTATCACCCCTCGCGATCACATGGACATTTTCACCCATCGACTTTCTCGCAGCCAACAGCGTCCCTGAGGGCGGCGCCTTGCTGAAATGCTGGTGAATTCCGTTATATATTGATCTGGCTATTTTCTGCTGGTAGCCGCGGGTACCCAGTAAGCGCGCCTCATGAGGATTGGAGATAAATCCGGTCTCCACCAGAATGGAAGGAATATCAGGCGATTTAAGCACCATAAAGCCCGCCTGTTCCACACGCTTTTTGTGAAGTCGGGCAACACCCCCCATGTATTTCAGCACTTCCGACCCGGCATCCAGGCTGCTACTGAGGGTCGCGGTCATGGACAGGTCGAGCAATACGCTGGCCAGCATATGATCCTTGTCGTCGAGGCTGACCGAACCGGCACCACCGATTAAATCCGCACGATTTTCCTTACTGGCCAGATAGCGGGCCGTTTCACTGGTAGCACCCCGACGGGACAGGGCAAATACGGAGGCACCATTGGCCGAAGGTTTGGTGAAGGCATCTGCGTGGACCGAAATAAACATGTCTGCACGATGTTCGTGGGCAATGCGCGTCCGATCCCGCAGTGCAATATAGTAATCACCATCCCTGACAAGCCGAGCCTTGAAACCGGGCGTCTGATCAAACAATCTTTTTAGCTCGCGGCTGATCGACATCACTACTTCTTTTTCACGAATGCCGTTGGGGCCCAAAGCTCCAGGGTCTTCACCACCGTGACCTGCATCAATCGATATGATCACATCCCGCTGCCCCAGGGGGGGCGGCTTAACTGATTCCTCTGCGGTACTACGGGCATCGCCTATTACACGATCGTAGAGATCCAGGACCAACCGGTGCCCATATTGCTCATTCTTCACCAGGGTGAAACTGCGCGGCCTCACCGGAGCACTGAGGTCCAGCACAATTCGCAGATGATGTCCTTCATGCACACCACTGCGAATCCCGGTAATCGGTGAAGTAGAGAAATCCAGTCCGGTAAATGGGGTTTCCAGAGTAGTCCGGTCAATATCAACCACCAGTCTGTGGGGGTTATCAAGATCAAAAACGGTGTGGTTCACCGGCCCGCTGACATCAAAAACCAATCGCGTGTGATCTGGCGCGCGCCACAGCCTAACACCATCCACTGTGGCCGCGGCCAAGGGCTGACAGACACCAACCAGCAGGAACAGAACAGATACGATGATTCGCGCTTTTAACAAAATGCTGCCCTCAACCCGGTTCCGGCAGGGAAGCCAGAACGGTCTCCCCTTTCGGGGTATTACAGGTAATACTCAGACGACGGCCATCCTCAACGGCGGTTATCGTGATCTGCAGATCCGGTAATGGCAACATGCCTGCACCGCGTTCTGGCCATTCCACAAGACAACAGCCACCTTGCGACAGATAATCACGAATACCGATAAATTCCAATTCCTCGGGATCCCCCAGCCGATATAAATCAAAATGATAAACCAATCCATCACCACCGAACTGATAGGGCTCTACCAGTGTATAAGTTGGACTTTTTACCGGCCCCTTGTGGCCAAACGCACCAAGAATACCGCGACACAGGGTAGTTTTGCCCGCGCCCAGATCACCCCTCAGAAAAATCAGCATCGGTGCGACTATTAATTTACCAAGCTGGCGCCCGAACTCCACCATTGCCTGCTCACCTGAGAGCACCTTGACCACTGTTTGACTCATGGGTTCACCAGGCGCCGCAGAGGGCCCAGCAGATCCGTAGCGAGCATACCTCGCTCGCCCTCCACTGCTGCTCGATCGGCGGCCTCGGCATGCAGGCACACGGCCAGCGGCAATGCCATGTCCGCCGACAACCGTTGGGCAATTAATCCCCCAATAATACCACTCAGGACATCGCCCATACCGCCACTGGCCATACCCGGATTGCCGCCGGTACAAACCGCCACTGGCAGCCCGGGGTCAAGACACACCAATGAACCAGCCCCTTTCAGAACAACCGCACACTGAAATGTTTGCTGTAGAGCACGCACAGCGGCAAACCGGTCGGCCTCCACAGCCTCCACAGTGATACCCAGCAACCTCGCGGCCTCACCCGGATGAGGGGTAATTATCCAGTTTGATGGCAAATGGCCTGAAGTCAGTCGAGCCTCACTGAGGATATTCAATGCGTCGGCATCTAGAACGACCGGCAATGCCGTATCCAGCACCTGCTGCAATAGTTGCTCGGACCAGGGCGATCGCCCAAGGCCGGGGCCGACGACCAGTACGGTGGCACGGTCCAGCAACGGCCGAAGTTGTTGTCCCGAGGTCACCGCTCGCACCATCAACTCGGGGCGGCGCGCCAATAGCGCTGCAACATGTTCGGTCCGGGTTGCAACGCTTACCAGCCCGGCCCCCACCCTTAATGCAGCTTCTGCGGCCATACTTACCGCCCCACCAAAACCCCGATCACCGCCAATAATCAGTACATGGCCAAAGGTCCCCTTGTGAGCGTCACGTCGACGGGGCGCCAGCAAGGTCGACCTCAGAAGATCCAGCTCAAGGCGATAAGCCGGGTGAGGCTCTGCCGCCAGAATTTGTTCGGAAACACGCAAATCACTGTAAACCAGCTCTCCACAGAGGGCCGGCCCCCGGCCGGTAAAAAGCCCCTGTTTCAGAGCAATAAAGGTGACCGTAAGGTTCGCCTCGACAGCAGGGCCGATAGCAGCACCCGTATTCGCACAAAGACCCGAGGGAACATCCACCGAGACAACCGGCAAACCACTTTGGTTGATTAATCGGATAGCCTGGGCATAGGGCTCGCGAACCCCACCGGAAAACCCTGTGCCCAGCAGGGCATCCACAATCACACCCGCCGACAGATCCAGGCAATCACTGAACGGGACCATCGTCACACCCGCATCACGTGCATACTCAAACGCTGTGCACGCATCACCACGGAGTTTCCCGGGCGAGCTCATCTCAATCACCCGAACAGGCAGTTGACCCTCGGCCGCCAGCGCCGCCACGATATAGCCGTCACCACCGTTATTTCCCGCACCACAGAAAACCGTCAACGGCAATCCCGGCCAGTGACTGAGAATTTTCTGGAACGTGGCATAACCCGCCCGCTTCATCAATTTGATGCCCGGGGTACCGTTCTGGATGACAGCCTGATCCAGTTGACGGGCTTGGCCGGTCGTAAACAATGGCACTGGCAAATTCTGGTACATAAAATACCGATTATCCCGAGAATATCTGGCAAAATTATACGTCAACTCACCACGGCCGTTCGACTATGTCCAGTGAAACACCCGAGATCGATTACACACAGCTTGCTCTGGACATCAAAGACTGGGGCAGGCAGCTCGGTTTTCAGCAGGTGGCGATCACCGACACAGACTTATCTGAAACCGGACATCAGCTGAATGACTGGCTGGCGGAGGGCCACCAGGGAGAGATGCGCTGGATGAGTGAACACGGCGAGAAGCGCTACCACCCGGAACAATTACTTCCCGGGACACTTCGTGTTATCACGGTCAGAATGGACTATCTGACCGATAACAGCAATATGATCGCGACGCTGAAAGATGAGAGCAAAGCCTACATCTCCCGATACGCGCTGGGCCGCGACTATCACAAACTGATCCGCAATCGGCTGACAACGCTCACTAAAGAGATCGAGAAAGCCGTACCGGGAGCCGTGGTACAACGCCCCTTTGTCGATAGCGCACCGGTTATGGAAAAACCCCTCGCCGTGAAAGCCGGGTTGGGCTGGATGGGCAAACACACCCTGGTGATTAACAGCCAGGCCGGCTCCTGGTTTTTTCTTGGGGAAATCTATACCAGTCTGCCGCTACCGGTGGACCAATCCAGCGAGACAGATCAATGCGGGGAGTGCCAGGCCTGCCTGAAAGTCTGTCCGACCGATGCGTTTCCGGCGCCCTATGTCCTGGATGCGCGACGCTGTATCTCCTACCTCACCATAGAGCAGAAAGGCAGCATTCCAGAGGAGTTTCGCGAACCGATGGGCAACCGGGTATTCGGCTGTGATGACTGTCAGGCCGTCTGCCCCTGGAACAAAGCGGCATCTTTGAGTGACGAGAAAGATTTCACGCCCCGACACAATCTGGACAACCGCGAACTCGCTGAACTTTTTTTGTGGAGTGAACAGGAATTTCTCAAAAAGACCGAAGGGTCGTCCATCAGGCGAGTGGGTTATCAGGGCTGGCTCCGGAACCTAGCCGTTGGCCTTGGCAACGCGCCCACCTCGGAGACAGTGGTCAGCGCCTTGCGAAGCCGCGAGTCACATAGTTCGCCGATGGTGAGAGAGCATGTGGCTTGGGCCTTGGGACAACATCAGCAACAGAAAAGGCGCAAACGAAAAATCATCAATACCCTCAATCGCTAAAGACTGACCTGGAATGAGAACCAGTCCTTCCCCCGAGACAAAGGTTTGATTATTCCGCCTGCGACTCCATGACAAAAAAGACATCCCGATAGTAGGTCAGCTCGGCAATAGAATCCTTGATATCTGCCATGGCGAGATGTGAACTCTGTTTATTGAAGCCTTTCATCAACTCAGGTCGCCAGCGTCTGATGATCTCCTTCACACTGCTGACATCCAGATTGCGATAGTGGAAAAAAGCCTCCAACGACGGCATCTGTCTCGCCAGAAAACGGCGATCCTGACAGATAGAGTTGCCACACATCGGCGATTGCCGTTCATCCAAAAACTGTTTCAAAAAGGCAATGGTCGCCTGCTCCGCCTCTGCCAGCGTCGTTGTACTGTTGCGCACCCGCTCTGTCAGACCCGATTGACCGTGCTGACGTGTATTCCACTCATCCATCCCCGCCAGCATGGTTTCCGGTTGGTGAATGGCCATCACCGGGCCCTCTGCCAGAACATTCAGGTCCTTGTCGGTGACGAGCGTAGCGATCTCGATAATCGCATCTGTCTCGGTATCAAGGCCCGTCATTTCCAGATCTATCCAGATCAGATTGAGGGGGTGCCTGACTGTAGTCATATCATTCATTAGGCTTTTCTTTTGCTATGCGGATTATATTGTCAAGATGCACTAGGCGCTCCTCGCTGCGGCTGATTTCGGCATTGAGTTCGTCCGTTTCGGAATCACCCGAGCCCGGGAGCTGTCCCTTCAGTGTCTTGATCCTTTCTGTAGTCTCCTGAATTTCATGCTCCAGGGTTCCGATCTTCTCTGCCCGATCGGCCTTGTCAAAAATAAGGGCCTCCGGTGCCGTCTCCGGTGGTTCAACGGAGACGGCCTGCTTGGCAGGCGCCATAAACCTCTCGCCGTTATTGAACTGACGCTGATTCATAAATGCCGGGGATACAATCTCGATACCGGCACCATGAAGTTTATCCAGCACCTCGCGACGCAATCTGCTCCGCATCGTCAACAGGTGCTTTACCTCTTCATAGTAACCGGAAATTCGGTAGCTGACGGAAAAGTCGCCAAGTGCCCGAATCTGCATAAACGGCTCTTCCAGCTCTGCTGACAATGCCGCTTCTTTAAGCAGAGGCTCGATTTCATAATGGGGGATATCGTAGCCCAGCGAAAGATCACAGGAAATGATAGTACCAGAAGAACGAATGACTATGACCGGGTTCGCCGCCAGAAACAGGTTTGGCAAAGTAATTAAATCACGATCTTCGGACTGTATTTCGGTGTGAAACAGGCCCCGCTCAGTGACGCGGCCAAAATGCTCGCCAGCACGAATGAAGTCACCGTGATGGAAGCTTTTTACTGCCCTTAACATCAAACCCGCCATGGCATTCGCAACAAAGGTTGTCGATGAGATAGCCACCACAACGGACAACAGCAGCCCCAGCAGGCTCAACAGATCACCGCGAGTGGATTCACTCACGGGTAACACCAGGATAACAATCACCAGTGCCAACGCCGTCAGCGCCAACATGGTCACCTGACCGGGAAGCTTCGACTCAGTGGACAAACCCGCGCGACGCAACAGCAGCCAGTTGGCGAGCCACAATCCCAATATTATGATAACCAAGGCCACCAGCAACGGGATAAACCCCGCTAGTGACTGGTAAATTTCCTGAAAATCAATCATCTTTTGTGCCTGTCCCCGGTTGAACATATGCTATATCCTCCGGGGCAACTAAGCCAGCCACTGCGGCTGTCCGGGCAAGAAGAGGAGAAATATTGTCCAAGCGTCATTTAACCAAACAACAGCGCCGACGGATACTGGAGAACCAGCGTCGAGCACAGTCGTCCACTGACAGACCGGATTCGCCGGAGAGCCAGACGACTACAGATGGCCTTGGTCCTGAACAAACCGGCAGAATTACCGCGTGTTATGGCAACCGGGTATTAGTGGAGTCCGACGAGCACAAAGGCGAGGTACACCGCTGCTATTTGCGAGCCAATCTGCCCTCTATTGTCACCGGAGATCGGGTCACCTGGCAGAATGGAGAATCCAATGGCGTGGTGGTAGCCATCAGCCCCCGTAGCTCTGAACTATGCCGACCCGACAACCGCGGCAAGCTGCGACCAGTTGCAGCCAATATCGACTGTATTGCTGTTGTCATAGCCCCTTTTCCCGAACCCCATGCCAACCTGATAGATCGTTACCTGGTCGCTGCTGAACGCCAGGGTATTAAACCCATCCTGATTCTGAACAAAATTGACCTGATTGCCGAAAATCAGCACGAAACACTGGTCAGCCTGATGGATGATTACAAAAAGCTGGGGTATGACTGCCTGCTGGTATCGGCTCATACCGGAAAAGGCATTGACGAACTCACAGACTATTTGAGCACGCGCACCAGTGTCTTTGTCGGGCAATCGGGCGTGGGTAAATCTTCATTGCTGAACAGCATCGCCCCTGGAACAGAAGCAGCTGTGGGAGCACTATCGGAGAGCGCAGCAAAAGGGACACATACCACGACCACAGCACAACTCTTTCATCTACCGAGTGGTGGAGAAGTGATCGATTCGCCGGGTATCCGCGAATTCGGACTCTGGCATCTTGAACCAGACGCCATCGCAGAGGGGTTTGTAGAGTTCAGAGCTTTTCTTGGCTACTGTCGATTCCGCGACTGTCGGCATCAGGGAGAACCCGGTTGTGCTCTGCTCCAGGCCATTGCTTCCGGTAGCATTAGCGCAACTCGCTTCAGTAGCTACCAGCAAATTGTACAGAGCCTGGAATCTGACCAGCAGTAAAGCCATGGGGTTTTTGATGTTACAATCGCGCCTCGCATGAATGGGAGCAATTATGACTGAGTTACCTAAGTTACTGGAACCGGAGTCACTGGTTGAACTGCTTGAACGACCTGACATCCTGCTGATTGATGTTTGCAAAGATGAAATATACAGCCGGAGGCATATCCCCGGCGCTGTGCATGTGTCAACCAAGGAACTGATGAATGGCGGCCAACCATGGCCCAACAAACTGCCCTCCCCCGCGCAATTGGACGCACTGTTTAGTCGAATCGGACTGACAGCCGACAAACATGTAGTGGTGTACGATGATGAAGGAGGTGGCTGGGCAGGTCGGTTGATCTGGACACTCGATGTTATCGGCCATCAAAACTGGTCGTACCTCAACGGCGGACTCATTGCCTGGTACGCCGAGGGTTTCCCCACCACCGATGAAGTTCCTCCACCCGAAGTGGCCGAATTCGAGGCGAATGTTGATCGAGCAGCGATTGTCAGCGCCGAGGATATCATGGCTCTGGATGCTATCAATGATGTACAAATCTGGGATGCCCGCAGTATTGAGGAATATACGGGAGAAAAGGTAATGGCCGAGAAAGGCGGCCATATTCCCGGTGCTATTCATTGCGAGTGGACCAGCCTGATGGATCGCGAACGCAATATGCGGATTCGTCAGGATGCCCTCGAATACCTGACCTCAGTGGGCATCTCTCCCGATAAACCCACCATCACCCACTGCCAGTCGCATCACCGTTCAGGCTTTACCTATCTAGTAGCCCGCCTGCTGGGTTTCAGTAATATTCGCGCCTACGATGGCTCATGGTGGGAGTGGGGAAATCGATCCGACACACCCGTGGAGCAGGGGCGGTGAATGATTTCCTTGCCGAGTGGTTTGTTGCCCTGCAACGGCTGACCCCACAACACCAGCTGTCCCGGCTGGTGTCAAAACTGGCTGAGAGCACCCACCCACGGACAAAAAACCTGCTTATCCGACAATTCATCAAAACCTATAACGTGAATATGGATGAAGCAGTCGGCAGTTCCGACAATGACTACACCAGTTTCAATGATTTTTTCACGCGCTCACTGAAACCCGAGTCGCGCCCACTTGACGACACACCGGGAAGTATCGTTTCACCGGCGGATGGCACTATCAGTCAGCTGGGGGCAATCACCCAGGGACGTATTTTCCAGGCGAAGGGCAGGCATTTTTCAGTGGACGCGTTATTGGGCGAGCACAGCCCTCGGAGCGAACAATTCCTTAATGGGCAGTTTGCAACCATTTATCTGTCTCCCCGAGATTACCACCGGGTACACATGCCCATTCACGGATCACTGGAGTATTGCCGCTACATCCCCGGCAAACTGTTTTCTGTCAATACCACGACAACCCAGCATATCGATGGCCTTTTTGCCCGAAATGAACGCTTGGTAAGTTTTTTCAACACAGAAAGAGGTCCTTGTGCCATTGTCATGGTAGGCGCTATGCTGGTAGCAGGCATTGAGACTGTATGGGGAAATTACTCCCCGGGGAAACTGAAAACAGAGCAGTTTTCGGATAACCAAGTCGCTCTAAAAAAAGGGGAAGAAATGGGCCGATTCAAATTTGGCTCAACTGTTATTCTATTATTTGAAGAAAATTCAGCGAGTTGGGATGAAACCTGCGGGCCTGGAACCACAGTTCAAATGGGGGAAAGAATGGGTCGGTTATAAGGTAATCCAAATTGAATCCCGCAGTCCCATCAGAGACGAAACCGATCCCGAAGCGTGGCATATAGCCCGCCCTGACGAGCTGGCGTTTCAATTTTGGCATCATCAGAAACAACCGATTCCATTACCCGTTGTGCATTTTTCATAAAAATGCCACTGACAGCGGCAATGTCCACATCGTAACCGGACAAATCGAGATCTCTTGCAATAGCTAACTTGGAAACGGATTTTGCTTTTGACTGACCACTTTTCTCCAGAATTCTCCGGGATATACCCTCATCCTTGAGATCAACCAGAATATAGGCCCCTGAGGCCTGCGTGTTTTTCGGATCCAACACCGCAACCTTTGGCGTCAAACGGGATTCCGCATGTTGTTCGACAACAATACCGACATCTCCGGTCGTCAACTCCACCAACGTACCTGTAGGGTAGAGGCCGATCGACTGGATAAATTGCACCACCAGATCATCCTGAAACTTTTTATCCCGTAGATTATAGAGCAGGCTCACCGCCCTGGATGGTGCCACCGGCGCCTCAGCTTCGCGGGGATTTGAAATAGCATCGTAGGTTGTCGCTATACCGGCAATCCTAGCCAATAGAGGAATTTTTCCACCCTGTAACCCCTCTGGAAACCCACTGCCATCGTGACGCTCGCAGTGAAAACGCACCACAGAGACAACGCGTGGTTCAACATTACTACTGCGTAACATCTCAACACCGTAGTCGACAAATTTTTGGTATTCAGTGACTTCTTCGAGCGTACGCTTTCTTTTCCGCAACAGTCCGTTGGGCAATTTAATTTTGCCGATATCCTTCAGCAGTGTGCCGAGGCAAAGCACTGACATTTCCTCTTTTGGCATACCGACAAAGCGGGCGAATTGCACTGCCCATAAGGCTGAACGCATACTGTGGTCATGGCTGTGCTGGTCTTTGAGGCGAAGCCGTAACAGCCAGGTAAAGGCATCGGGGCACCTGACAACGCTGTTGACCATGTCCCCTACGGAATCTTTCAATCCCTGATAATCAAAGTCCCGGCCTTTGGCGATTTGTTTTACGGCCAGGGCAAAATGGCCACGGAGCTGCATCAAACCCTTTTCGGCGTACTGCACCTCTTCGGTAAGAGGGACAACCTTCCCATATACACCACGCTTGACGTCAATTGGCGATGCTTCAGCGGCCAGACCTCTCGCCCTGGAGGATAAAGCAGGGGACGCCCTGGGTCCGGCTTTCGATGGTTGCTGCACAGCAACTGCCGGACTTGAGCCCTTGGTAACATCTATATACACGTATTCACAGTAGTTGCGCAGCGCACTGATCTCCTTGGGACTTTTAACAAGGAGGCCTTGAATGGGAAAGGGTGTCTGACTCCAGGGACGATCAAGACAAGAGACATACATCCCCATCGTGATGTCTGCGACACTTACCTTGACCTGCTTGATGCTCATACTGATGCACACTCAAGTTTATAAATTTAAATAAAGCCTTGTTGTCATACAGCCTTTGCACAAGGCTATTTTCATCCTTTAAAGAGTATTCTGATACGAAGCAATAGCAACCGGGAATGCACAGTCGGTCTAATTATGAGACAACTGGTCAGCCTATTTAGATTTACTTGTGGTAATTCACTGAATAACTGTGAACTGCGTCAATAAAAATTCCAGCCTTCTCGGGGCTGATGTCTGGCGTGATTCCATGGCCAAGATTGAATATATGACCTTCGCCACTGCCATACTGACCGAGGATACTGGCAACCTCCTGACGAATTCTTTCAGGTGACGCACGAAGTGTTGCCGGATCCATATTTCCCTGGAGCGCCACTTTGGCGCCTATACGTTGGCGAGCATGACCAATATGTGTCGTCCAGTCCAATCCGACCGCATGACAACCTGAATCCGCAATGGCTTCAAGCCACTGTCCTCCACCTTTGGTAAAGAGAATCACCGGTACCTCTCGACCCTCGCTGTGTTTGGTCAGACCGGCAACAATCTTGCTCATGTATTTGAGCGAAAACTCCTGGTAAGCAGTATGGGAGAGAGCACCACCCCAGGTATCAAAAATCTGTACTGCCTGTGCGCCAGCTTCTATCTGCGCGTTGAGGTAGGCGATCACCGACTCTGCGAGCTTCTCAAGCAGTTGGTGAAGCAACTGTGGCTGGTCATAGAGCATAGTTTTACTGCGGGCAAAGTCGCGACTGCTCCCGCCCTCAATCATATACGTTGCCAGCGTCCAGGGGCTTCCGGAAAACCCGATCAAAGGGACCCGACCATTGAGTTCACGACGAATTGTAGACACGGCATCCAGCACATAGGGAAGATCACTGGCTGGATCAATCACCTGGAGACCGGCAATATCCGCCTCGGTTCTGACCGGTTTCCTGAAACGCGGCCCTTCTCCAGCTTCAAAATAGAGCCCCAGTCCCATGGCATCCGGGATAGTGAGAATATCCGAGAACAGAATTGCCGCATCTAGTGGGTAGCGCTCGAGTGGCTGGAGCGTGACCTCGCAGGCTAACTCGGGATTGGTACAGACAGCCATAAAATCCCCGGCTGAGGAACGGGTCTGGCGGTATTCTGGTAAATACCGGCCCGCCTGACGCATCATCCATACCGGAGTTACGTCGACAGGTTGGCGCAACAGGGCCCGAAGAAAACGATCATTTTTTAGTAGAGCCATTGGTTTGGAGCCTTGTGGTCAAACTTGCAGGTAATCCAGAATACCTTCCCCTGCCTGGCGCCCTTCCCAAATTGCGGTCACCACCAAGTCCGAACCACGCACCATATCACCCCCGGCAAAAATCTTTGGATTGCTGGTCTGAAACTTGAAGCACTGATCTTCGGGCGCTATGACGCCCTGCCAGTCATTGAGCTGAACGTTTTTCTCGCCAATCCAGGGGGCGGGATCAGGCTGAAAACCAAACGCAATCAGGATGACATCTGCCGGCAGAATTTCTTCGCTTCCCGCAACGGGCGTGGGCCGACGGCGACCTTGTTCGTCCGGTTCACCCAGCTCTGTAGTAACCACTTTAACGCCCTCTACACGACCATTGCCAACAATCTCAACCGGTTGGCGATTAAACAGGAACTGCACTCCTTCTTCCTGGGCGTTTTTCACCTCACGACGGGAACCCGGCATGTTCTCCTGATCTCGCCGGTAGGCACACACCACCGAGGTCGCACCCTGGCGAATGGATGTTCTATTACAGTCCATGGCAGTATCACCACCGCCCAATACCACGACCCTCTGCCCGGCAACACTAATAAAATCGTCAGGGTTCTTTTCCCAACCCATGTTGCGATTGACATTGGCCACCAGAAAAGGAAGCGCATCGTAAACGCCGGGGAGGTCTTCCCCGGGAAAACCACCTTTCATGTATTTATAGGTACCCATGCCAAGGAAAATGGCATCGTACTCTTCCAGCAACTGGTCGATGGTCACATCGACGCCAATCTCGGTGTTGAGTCTGAATTCCACACCCATATCTTCAAGGATGACACGGCGATTTTGCATCACCGACTTCTCAAGCTTGAACTCCGGTATACCGAAAGTCAGCAAGCCCCCAATTTCCGGGTAGCGGTCAAATACGACTGGTCGAACACCGCCCCGTACTAGAATATCGGCACAACCAAGACCCGCTGGCCCAGCCCCGATGATAGCTACCCGTTTGTCAGTCCACGACACGTTGGACATATCTGGACGCCAACCCATGGCAAAAGCGGTGTCGGTAATGTATTTCTCCGCACTGCCAATGGTAACAGCACCAAAATCGTCATTCAGGGTGCAGGCGCCTTCACAAAGCCTGTCCTGAGGACATACCCGTCCACAGACCTCGGGGAGCGTATTGGTCTGATGACAAAGCTCCGCTGCTTCAAGAATATTGCCGTCAGACAATAGCTTTAACCAGTTGGGGATATAATTGTGAACCGGGCACTTCCATTCACAGTAAGGATTACCACAATCCAGACAGCGATGTGCCTGACTGGCGGCCTCCTTTTGTTCGAATGGCTCGTAAATTTCGACAAATTCCCGGGTGCGACTGAGCAATCCCTTTTTTCCGGGCTCTTCTCTACTTACCTGCACAAACTGGAAATTGTTGTTCAATCTTTGCGTCATAAGTGGAAACCTTTACTCAACAACAGCCTTATTGGGGTGCAGCACGAGTGTGTTCAAGCAAGCTTTGCAGACTCGCAGCCTTGGGCTTGACCAGCCAGAATTTATTGAGGAGGCTCTCCAGGTTTTCGAGGACCTGTTGCCCCCAGGCACTACCAGTTTCTTCCACAAATTCCTTGATCAGACTTTCCAGATTGTGGCGATAGGCCTCGGTTGCCTCGCTGGTGATACGCTGAATATCGACCAGCTCCATATTATAGCGATCGACAAAAGTTCTCTCCTCATCCAGCACATAGGCAAAGCCACCGGTCATGCCTGCACCGAAATTCGGACCAGTATTGCCTAGCACCACCACTACGCCTCCCGTCATATACTCACAGCAATGGTGTCCAGCACCCTCAACCACCGTGATACAACCCGAGTTGCGCACCGCAAAACGCTCACCTGCACGGCCGGCGGCGTATAGTTTTCCACCAGTGGCACCATACAGGCAGGTATTGCCAATAATCGGTGCCTGATTTGAAGAAAACCTACTGGCTTCGGGCGGCGCAATGACAATTTTACCGCCAGCCATTCCCTTACCGACGTAATCGTTGGCATCCCCCCGCAAATAAATATCCAGTCCACCCGCGTTCCAGACACCCAGTGATTGTCCTGCGACGCCGTGAAGATTCAATTTCACCGGCGCGTCGGCCATCCCCTGATTACCATGGCGCTTGGCGATCTCACCAGACAAGCGCGCACCAATAGAACGATCACAATTACTGACGGAGTAGTGGTACTCTCCGCCTGACTTTGCCTCAATTGCTGGGAGTATATCCTCAACCATACGCTCTGCCAGATACCCCTTGTCAAATGGCGTGTTTCTTGAAACCTGGCAGGTCTGCGGTTTGCTTTGTAACAGCTCATCAGTGTAGATAATCGGCGATAGGTCGAGCTTTTTCTGTTTTTCCGTCACGCCGGGTAATACTTCCAGCAAATCCACCCGCCCCACGAGTTCTTCAAGACTCCTGACCCCGAGGCGCGACATCCACTCGCGGGTTTCTTCTGCCATGAAACGGAAGAAATTACGCGCCATTTCCACGGTACCTAGGTAATACTGTTCCCGGAGTGTCTTGTCCTGGGTAGCAACGCCCGTTGCACAATTATTGAGATGGCAAATACGCAGATACTTGCAGCCTAGGGCGATCATCGGGGCTGTGCCAAAACCAAAGCTCTCGGCACCCAGGATAGCCGCCTTGACAACATCCAGCCCGGTTTTCAAGCCGCCATCTGTTTGTACGCGCACTTTCCCTCTCAGATCGTTGGCTCGCAACATCTGATGGGTTTCCGACAACCCGAGTTCCCATGGGGAGCCCGCGTAACGAATGGAGGTCAAGGGGCTGGCCGCAGTGCCACCGTCGTACCCCGATATGGTAATCAGGTCTGCGTAGGCTTTCGCCACACCTGCAGCAATCGTTCCCACCCCCGGCCTTGATACCAGTTTCACGGATACCAGAGCGGTCGGGTTAACCTGCTTCAGATCAAAAATCAGCTGGGCCAGATCCTCAATAGAATAGATATCATGATGAGGGGGTGGCGAAATCAGTGTCACACCGGGGACCGAATAGCGAAGCCGGGCAATCAATTCGTTGACTTTACCACCCGGCAATTGGCCACCTTCCCCCGGCTTGGCGCCCTGGGCAATCTTAATCTGGATGACTTCTGCACTGGATAGATAATGCGGTGTCACACCAAATCGACCGGAGGCAACCTGTTTGATTTTCGAAACCTTGTTCGTACCAAAGCGTACCGAGTCTTCACCACCTTCGCCGGAATTGGAGCGTCCGCCCAGGGTATTCATGGCCTCGGCAAGGGCTTCATGCGCCTCCGGTGATAATGCGCCCAACGACATACCCGCCGAATCAAAACGTTTGATGATTTTTTCGATCGGCTCAATCTCTGCCATGGGCAAAGGTACGATATCGTCACGTAACTTCAGCAAATCCCGCAGTGTTGCTATCGGACGCTGATTAACCAGCGCGGCATAGTCGTGCCAGGCCGCATAATCGTTATTTTGCACAGAGCGATGCAACGCCTGGACCACATCGGGATTAAACGCATGATATTCCTGGCCGTGCACATATTTCAGGAGACCACCCGGGTTAACGGGCTTCCGATCACTCCAGGCTTCCCGCGCAAGTCGCTGCTGATCTTGCTGCAGATCTTCGAACCCAGCACCCTGAATACGACTCGGTGTATCGGTGAAGCAGAGGTCGACCACTTCAGATGACAGCCCCACGATCTCAAACAACTGGGAGCCCCGGTAGGATGCGATCGTGGAAATACCCATTTTGGAGAGTATTTTCAACAACCCCTTATTAATCGCCTTGCGATAGTTCTTAAAGGCAACATCGAGGTCACTGAGCAATTCACCGGATTGCACCAGATCACATAGGATGTGATAACTCAGGTAGGGGTAGACCGCCGAAGCGCCATACCCGATCAGCGCAGCAATCTGATGCGCATCCCGCGCCGAGGCCGTGCTGGCGATGATATTGGCATTGCAGCGTTCCCCCACAGCAATCAGGTGATGGTGGACCGCACCCACCGCCATCAACATGGGCATGGGCAACTGTCCTGGCACAATGTCGGAGTCAGACAAAATACAACAACCAATACCCGAGCGAACCGCCGCCTCAACATCAAGACACAAGCGTTTGACCGCCTGCTCCAAGTCGGTTTGTTCAGGATCGTAATTAATTCCAAATTTTTGAACCGGGTAGTCCGCGATATTGATATTCTTCAGCGCGTAATATTTGCGTGGCGACAGCACGGGACTGTTAAGGTTTACCCGGTGGCCATGCTCCTCGGTTTCCGTAAACAGGCAGTGTTCACGGCCGAGATGGGTCTGCAAAGACATCACCAGCGATTCGCGCAGAGGATCGATCGGCGGATTGGTTACCTGGGCGAACTGTTGGCGAAAGTAATCGTAAAGCGTGCGGTTTTTACTGGACAACACCGCCATCGGCGTATCGTCCCCCATCGAGCCTACTGCTTCCTGGCCACCTTCCGCCATCGGTCTGAGTACCTGATCACGCTCCTCGCGAGAGGCGAGAAACATTTTCATGTATTTATAAATTTCTTCGCGGGTCAGCGCGCCTTCCACTTCGATGGAATCCTGATCCATCGTCGACATGACTTTGACACTGCCATCCCTCAACCACTTTTGGTAAGGATTACCGGAGGCCAGCTGGCGATCCACCTCTTCTGAATCGATAATAGCGCCGGTCAATGTGTCAATCGAGAGGATATCACCCGGGCCAAGCTTACCCTTGGCAACAACGCTCTCCGGACTGTAGTTGTAAACACCCACTTCGGAGGCAACAGTTATGACATCGTCATCCGTCAATACCCAGCGGGAAGGACGCAGGCCATTTCTGTCGAGCGTACAGACGGCATAACGACCATCGGTGATCACCAGACCAGCAGGACCATCCCAGGGCTCCATGTGCATGGAAACGTATTCGAAGTAAGCTCTTTCATTGGGGCCAAAATCTTGGGTATTGTTCCAGGCAGGCGGCACCAGCAATCTGATGGCCTTATGCAGATCCATACCACCGGCAACTAACACCTCGAGCATATTATCCAGACTGGAGGAATCCGAACCGGTACGATTGACCAGTGGACTGACCTCACCCAGTTTCGGCAGCAAGGCAGTTTCAAATTTGGGTGTGCGCGCTACGGACCAGTTTCTATTGCCGGTAATGGTATTGATTTCCCCATTATGGGCAAGCATTCTGAAGGGTTGCGCCAGGGGCCAGCGGGGCATGGTATTGGTGGAAAACCGCTGGTGAAAGACGCAAATGGCTGTCTCGAGCTCGGGGTTTGCCAGATCGGGATAAAACTTTGGCAGATCCACCGGCATCATCAAGCCTTTATAACTGATGACATTGGTGGAAAGACTCGCAATGTAAAACGCTTCGTCCTCAACCAGGGCTTTTTCTGCTCGCCGAGTCGCCATATATAGCGCCGCATTGAGCTGCTGCTCACTCATCTCGCCGGCGGTAACAAAGACCTGCTCGAAGACGGGTAATGTTTCCAGCGCGATTTCACCGAGGCAGGCATTGTCGGTAGGCACGTGGCGCCAACCGACCACCGATAATCCCTCGCCAAGCAATGCTTCAGAGAGCACTGTTTTGGCTTTTTCACGACAGGAGGCATCCTGACTGAGCATGATCGCACCAATCGCATAAATCTCTGGCAACTCCACAGAGAAGAGCTCACGAGCAAGCTGCCGCATGAAACGATCGGGCTTTTGTATCAGCAAACCACAGCCATCACCTGTCTTGCCATCGGCGGCAATACCACCACGGTGGGTCATGCAGGTTAATGACTCGATGGCTGTTTCCAGAATACGGTGACTCGCCTGCCCCTTGGTATGGGCAATCAAACCGAAGCCACAGTTATCTTTGAACTCATCTAACCGGTAGAGGCCAGTGGACATAATATAACTCTAGGTAAAATACAAATAAAAACAGCTGGTTACAGCACCAAAAAAGCCCAACCGAGCTTATGGAGGCAAAAGGAGGCACATTTTACACGCCACTAGCGGGCGCCACAAATTTCTGTTGAGTGAAACGTCTTTCAGGGTTGGAAGTATGGACAGGCAGCCAAGGCAGTATTTTCTGTCATAACCTGCTTTTCAGCAACTCTCCCAGTAGTTGGTGATCAAACTCGGAGGTCACTATAGCCTGACCTATCGCTTTGAGCAAAACCAGACGAAGACTCCCATCCATGACTTTTTTATCCACCGCCATCAAATCGAGAAACCTATCGGCACTCATCGTAGGGGGAGCCCATAGCGGCAGTTGACACCGACCAAGCAGTTCTCTGGCACGGAGGACATCATCGGAAGGCAACCACCCCAGTAACCTGGAGAGTTCAGCCGCCATAACCATTCCAGCGGCGATCGCCTCACCATGGAGCCAGTCTGTATACGACTGCGCCGTCTCTATGGCGTGCCCGAAGGTATGCCCAAGGTTAAGTATTGCCCGAATACCCGTCTCCCGCTCATCCTGGCTGACGATCCTTGCCTTGTTTTCACAGGAACGCATGATTGCAACTGCCAGCGAGTCGGGACATTTACCCATCAATTGCTCCACATTGGTTTCAAGCCAGCAGAAAAAATCCTCATCGGCGATCAAACCATATTTGACCACTTCGGCGAGGCCGGCATGGAGCTCTCTTTCAGGTAGGGTCTTCAGGGTAGCCGTATCGGCAATCACGCATTCAGGCTGGTAAAACGCGCCAATCATGTTTTTTCCCTGCGGGTGATTGACGGCTGTTTTCCCCCCCACAGAAGAATCTACCTGGGCGAGCAGCGTGGTGGGAACCTGAATGAAATTCACACCACGCTGGTAAGTAGCTGCAGCAAAACCAGTCATGTCGCCAATAACACCGCCACCGAGGGCAATCAGTGTAGTACTTCTGTTATGCCTTTTTTCAAGCAGCCGATCATAAATTTTATTGAGATACTGCAGCGTTTTGTAGCGCTCACCATCAGGCAGAACCAATGTATCGACCTGGTAACGGGAAAGACTTTTTTCAATCGAGCCAAGATAAAGGGGCGCAACCGTTTCATTGGTCACGATCAATACCTGCTCACCCTGGATATAGGGTACAAAAACGTCGCTTGTCTGGAGTAGCCCCTCACCAATATGTATTGGATAACTACGATCACCTAGTTCGACAATGAGCTGATTGGCAGCGTCCACAATGTGTCACTCTTTAACAGTAAAAAAAGGGGTATAGAATTTATCACATCAGCTGTTTAGCTGGCGAATAGTCCTTGCGATTTCATCAGCGACCAGCTGGGGCTTTTTCTGCTCGGTAGCAACCACCAAATCGGCTATTTCACGATAAAGAGGATCGCGTTCGTGAAGTAGGGAGTCAATGACAGCAGCGGGATCATCCACCTGCAGTAGTGGCCGATTCCGATCGTGTGCTGTCCTCTCCAGCAATTGATCCACCGAGGCCGTCAGATAAACGACATACCCCCTTTGCTGCAAAAGTGCTCTATTGTGCTCATTGAGCACAGCGCCGCCGCCCGTGGCGAGAAGGATATTTGTAGATGCTGTAATTTCATTCAACAACTGGCTTTCACGTTTGCGAAAACCGACCTCACCCTCGACGTCGAATATCCAGGGGATATCGGCACCGCATCGTTTCTCTATTTCGGTATCAAGGTCAATGAATTGAAGTTTCAGCGTCTTTGAAAGGAGTCGGCCAATGGTAGTCTTGCCGGCCCCCATAGGACCGACAAGGAAGATGTTGTGGGGTTTTGTCATTAATCAAGCAAAGCTTCATTCAGTATTTTGGGAGTGATAAAAATCAGGATTTCACGCTTCTGAATATCCTCGATATCGTGACGGAACAGGCGACCCAGGTAGGGAACATCGCCCAGGAACGGGACTTTCTCCACATTGTCGACAGTCTGCATCTGGAACAGTCCGCCAAGCACCAGGGTCTGACCATCGCCAACAATGGCTTTTGTCTCAACCTGGGTAATTTCAATAACTGGCTCTCCGGTAGGCAGGAGGTCACCCACAGAATCCTGTGCCACATTAATGTCCATTACGATACGACCATCCGGCGTAATCTGCGGGGTCACTTCAAGCAAAAGCACCGCTTCCTTGAACTGGGTGGCGGTGGCACCACTTGATGCTGCATTCTGATAGGGAATTTCAGTACCGGTTTTGATCGAGGCCTGCTGCTTGTCGCCAGTCAACACCTTGGGTTGCGAAACAATTTCACCCTTGCCCTCGTTTTCCAGCGCGCTGAGCTCTAGGTCAATGAACGTATTGTTGGTCAAAAGCTCCAGCGCAAAGCTGCCATTGGGGTCTTCTACGCCAAGATCCACTCCCAACCCGGCATCATTCACCAGAATGGAACCGATACCCGGTGTGCCATCAAAAGCATCAATCGGGTTCACCCCGCCATCAAAACCCTCCAATGAACCCGAGAAACCGAACTGTGAATTACCTGGGTTGCGCAGGCCCTGCAAGCCCACCCGCGCACCGATCTCTTTTCTGAAATCACGGTTGGCAATGACGATCCTGGCTTCGATCAGAACCTGCTTGACTGGAATATCAATTTGATCAATCAGCCGCTTGAACTCAAGGATCTTATCTTCTGTGTCAGTGAGAATAATCGTGTTGGTGCGGTTATCGACAATCGCGGCTCCCCGTTCGGACAGAATACTGTCAGTGGCTGTGCGACTTCCAGAACTACCGCCACTACTGCCTCCACGAACATCAAATAGCTCATAAAGCGCTTTCGCATCGGCATACTTCACTCGAATAAATTCAGTCCTGAGTGGTGCCAGCTCCTGAAGTTGCTTATTGGCTTCAACCTGAAGCCGTTCCCGCTCTGCAATTTCAGCCGCCGGGGCAACCATCAACACGTTGCCTTCCTGTCGCTTATCCAACCCTTTCGCCTTTAACACAATATCGAGGGCCTGATCCCAGGGAACATTCTCCAAGCGGAGGGTGATGCTACCTGACACCGTGTCACTGGCCACCAGGTTCAGATCGGTAAAGTCAGCAATCAACTGCAATACTGACCTGACTTCAATGTCCTGAAAATTCAGCGACAGTTTTTCGCCGACATAGGCAAACTTGGATTTTTGGTTTTCCAGCTCTTCTTCTGAGAGGGGTTTCAGGCTAACAATGTATTGATCATCTGTCTGGTAAGCCATGTAATCGTATTCACCAGCAGCTTTTATCAACACCGTTGAGGTAGAGCCATCAAAGCTGGCATCAACTTCCTTTACAGGTGTAGCGAAATCAACCACATCCAGCCGACGATCGAGTGACTCCGGCAACATCGTGCGAAAGAAGCGCAGTTTGACATCGCCACCAGACTGGGAAATATCAATACTTGTCGCCGGGTTTGACAGGTCAATGACCACCAACCCTTCACCTTCCTCGCCACGGCGGAAATCAACACCCTGAATGCTATAAGTGGGGGCACTGGTGCGATCTTCGCTAGGCGCAGCCCCGGCAATACTGGCTTGGCCTATTGTACTTCTGGCGACACCGTCGTTAGTACCCACCAACAAAACAATGCTGTTTCCATCTATACGGGTTTCATAGGGCGCCATTTTCAGCATATTCAGAATGACGCGGGTACGATCTGACGTGCCCAACACCACTGCACTTCTGGCATTTTCGAAGGATAGAGCATATTTCTTTTGATCCAGTGCACTGGCTACACTGGGCAAATCCAGAACTATTCTGGCCGGGTTGTCTATCGTGTAACCATCCGGAGCAGGGGGGGTCTCGGAGAAGTCCATACGGACTTCGAAGCGGCCACCTGGCAAAGTCGCAAAGCTGATATCCTCGAGCACCACCTCAGCCAATACCTGTGATGACAGGCCCAAACAGGCCAAACACCCGGCCAATACCAATATGCTCTTTTTCAGATAGCCTTTCATCTCAGTTTCCCCAAACCTCTCGATTAGTCTTTCTCATTCAGACCCAGGGTGCGCGGACGCTCTACCCAGTTTCCTTTCCCGTCGGGAACAATTTCAATTACGTCTACCTTGGCATTCGATATGGAGGTAATCCGTCCGTAATTTTTTCCCAAATAGTTTCCGACAGTAACCCGATGAATCCCACCACTCCCGTCATTGATCAACGACCACATCTGCCCCGTCCTGGAAAGGGTCCCCACCATGGACAACGCAGCAAAGTTGAAGCTTTCGAGGTATTCCCTTTTCCGATTTTCGCTGGGTGGCTCTACCGTACTCCTACCAGCAACACTTTCCGCCGAACCAGCGAGCAGTGGGGCGTCGAAGGGACTCCGCATGGCGATAGCACCGTATCGGAAAGTTTTGTGAGAACGGAAAGTGGGCAGGGGCTCAATCTCCCCGACAGGCCGCGCCTTGATCTCCTGCATGTAATTTTGCAAATCGTTATAGCTTTTATCGCCCGAACAACCCAATAGCAGGACACAGCCGGCAATCAGGAAAGTTAAACCCTTCAACTTGGTCATTTCCTAGTCTTCCTGTGTCTTGTAGCGGTAGGTTTTGGCTTGGATTTCCAGCGCCAAAAGCCCCCCACTCCCTTTAGCTGACAAACTGTAGTCATGCAGCGTAACTATCCGTGGCAGGCCTGCCACACCACTGACAAAGGCACCCACATCATGATAACCACCCTCAGCAACAATTTTTATTGGCAGCTCCACATAAAACTCCGCTGACCGCTCGGGTTGGAGAGTAATACTGGAAATATTCAGGCTTGCACCATGACCGATTTCCGTAATGTCCTCCAGCAATCCAGGTACTTCAGTATCACTTGGCAGCTGCGCCAGCAGAGCGCTAAAAAGCTTTTCCACTTCCGCCATCTGAATCCTGTATGCCTCAAGATTTGCCGCCTGGAATGCCTTTTGTTCAAAGTTGTTTTTTAACTTGACTTCCTGGGCTTTAGATTGCTCCAGCTGTACACCAAGATCCTTGACATGGAAGTAATAAGTACCGGCCAACACCAGGGAAAACACCACGATCAACAACAGCACTCTGACAGGAAGGGGCCATACGCCAATACTGTCAAAATCCAGGTCAGTAAAATCAAAATCCTTTAATTGCTGAAAGGAATCACTTAGCGCCATCAGGTATCTCCCTCAGCAGTCTCACTCGGCGACCCTTGCGCAACCGGTGTATTGACAATTTTGACCTTCATCTCAAACCGGCTTCCGTCCTCACCGAGGACATCATTGGCTTGTACCTTGGTAAGGTTTGGCTCAGTGAATTTGTAGGAGGCATCAAGCTGACGCATCAGAGTGGAGACACGATTGTTTGACTCTGCATACCCTTCCAGTGAAATCTGATCATCCTTTCTGGTCATTTTGGTGAAATAAACACCGTCAGGCACCGATCGAACGAACTCATCGTAAATTCTGACTATTTCCGGCCGGTTGCCCTGCAACTCCTGAATTACCTCCATACGATCCAGTAAATCCTGACGGCGCTTTTTCAGCTCTTTAATCTCAGCGACCTGTTTTTCAAGTCTGGTAATCTCGGCCTTCAGCAGGGAATTTCTGTCGTTTTGGGTCTCTATCTGGCTGGAGAGCATGCGATCCCAGCCAAATGCACTGATCACAGCAGCAACCAGAACCACACAAATAAGCGTAATAAATTCTTTTTTCTTTTCCGCGCGAAGTGCTTCGCGCCAGGGAAGCAAGTTGATCTTGGCCATCTTATTCAAGCCCCCGCAATGCAAGCCCAGCGGCAATTAGCATGGCCGGGGCATCGTTAGACAATGCAACGGCATTCACCTTGTTGGACACTTCCATATCCGCAAAGGGATTTGCAATCATCGTGGGCAATCCCAGCTTGCCCTCAATTTCCTCACGCAGCCCTTCCATAGCAGCCACGCCTCCCGCCAGGATCAACTGGTCAATGTAGTTGTACTGGCTGGACGAAAAAAAGAATTGTAGGGAACGGGATATTTGCTGGACCAGGGCATCCTTGAATGGCTCCAACACTTCTGAGACATAGTCTTCCGGAAGGCCGCCCTGTTTTTTGGCTTGGCCGGCCTCTTCGAGAGACAAACCGTAACGACGCTGGATTTCTTCGGTAACCTGCTTGCCACCAAATAACTGCTCCCGCGTGTAAACTGTTTTGCCGTTTACCAGAACACTCAGCGTCAGCATGGTGGCACCGATGTCCGCGATAGCGACCACCTGATCACCCAGCTCTTCCAATTGCGTAGACAACAGCTCGAAAGCTCTCTCGACCGCAAAAACCTCAACATCAACCACCTTGGGGTTAAGGCCGGCCTGCTCCAGTGCATCCGCACGAGAATCGACGTTTTCCCGCCTGCACGCAGCCAGCAAAACATCGACCTGCTCGGGATTGTTATCCGAGAGGCCGATCACCTCAAAGTCGAGCGCAACCTCATCGAGGGGATAGGGAATATACTGATCTGCTTCGAGGGCGATCTGGGTTTCCATTGCCTGATCATTGAGATCGGCTGGCATCTCAATCACCTTGGTAATCACCGACGAACCCGAGACGGCAACCGCAGTATCCCGGGCCTTGGCTTTGGCTTGGCTTACCACTTTGCGAATGATCTCAGCGAGCGCCTCCACATCATTGATGTTTTTTTCTACAACCGTGTTCGGTGGCAGAGGCCTCACCATGTAGCTTTCAACCTTGTAACGATTACCGTTACGACTGATCTCCAGCAACTTCACAGCAGAAGATGTGATGTCCAGCCCCAATAAACTTTTGGGTTGCTGGTCTAGAAAACTGAGAAGTCCCATTTTTGTTTTCTTTTCCCAAGGTTACGCAAAGCAACTAAGTCAGGACTTTAACTATTTTTTGCAAGTTTGCAAGTAGTGTGTCCCTATTCTTTTGGCTCTATAATAGCATGCTGTTTTTTTAAACGGTCTCCACATGATTCACCGCTTTTACAAAATCACCGTCATACTAGTCTGGCTCGCTCTATCCGCTCTGGGCTGTACACTGATTGCAACCGGGAGCCTGTATCTCTACCTTAGCCCCAAACTACCCTCCTCTGAAAGCCTCAGACAGGTAAAACTGCAGACACCTTTGAGAATTTACTCACAAGATTTGCATCTAATTGGTGAATTTGGTGAAAAAAGACGCAACCCGATCACCTTCGAGCAAATTCCCACCATTTATATACAAGCATTGTTATCCGCTGAGGATGATCGCTTTTATCAGCATTCCGGCGTGGATATTACCAGCCTGCTGCGGGCCGCCTCGGAGCTGATCAGCACTGGCGAGATCCAAACCGGCGGCAGCACCATTACCATGCAGGTAGCCCGCAATTACTTCCTCACCCGTCAACAAACATTCACCCGAAAGTTCAATGAAATTCTGCTGGCATTGCGTATTGAGGACGAACTCAGCAAAGACGAGATTCTCACGCTTTACGCCAACAAGATTTACCAGGGCAATCGCGCCTACGGCATTGAGGCCGCCGCCCAAGTTTACTATGGCACGACGATTGATAACCTCAATCTGGCTCAAGTGGCCATGCTGGCGGGCTTACCAAAGGCACCTTCCGCCTTTAATCCCATTGCCAACCCAACCAGGGCCCTGATTCGGCGCAACTGGATCCTGAAGCGAATGTTCGAACTGAATCATATTGATGAAGCGACTTACCTGTCGGCGCGAAACGAACCGGTCAGTGCCAGCTATCACGGCTATCTGACTGAACTCGATGCACCCTATATCGCAGAAATGGCCCGCCGGGAGATCGTTGATATGGTGGGACTGTCCGCCTACACCGATGGCTACCGGGTAATAACGACCGTCAACAGCCAGCTGCAGCAAGCTGCCGAGCAGGCCGTTCAGGATGGGCTGATCGCCTACGATAGCCGGCACGGTTTTCGTGGCCCTGAAAAAAATCTACCCCAGCCTGAGGATTGGCAGACAACCTTGCGTCAGACGCAAACCTACGGAAACCTGGTTCCCGCCATTATCTCCGAGATAAAACCCCAGGCCCTGGTCGTTCAGACAGAATTCGCTGAGACGATTGAAATTGCCTGGGAAAACGGCCTCAAGGGACTTCGGCGCTATATAAGCCCCAGCAACCGCTCCGCACCCATAAAAACAGCAGATGAGCTGTTCTCTGTGGGCGACCTCATCAGAATTCGGCAACATCAGGAGTCGTGGCAACTGGGCCAACTACCCAAAGCCCAAGCCGCCATTGTTGCCCTTGATCCCGAGAATGGCGCCATTCAGGCATTGATCGGAGGTTACGACTTCCGCCAGAGCAATTTCAACAGGGCAACCCAGGCTGAGCGCCAACCGGGCTCCAACTTCAAACCCTTTATCTACACGATTGCACTGGAAAACGGATTTACGCCGGCCAGCATCATCAATGATGCGCCAGTGGTATTCGACGACGGGTCATTGGAAAAGAGTTGGCGCCCTGAAAATGATGGTGGCAAGTTTTTTGGGCCCACCCGTCTGCGCAAAGCGCTCTATCTTTCCCGAAATCTGGTCTCTATCAGGTTGATGCGATCTATTGGCATCAACAAAGCCATCGATGGACTGAAACGTTTTGGTTTTGATGAAAGTAAACTTCCCAGGGACTTGTCACTGGCACTGGGCAGCCATGCCGTCACCCCATTACAGATTGTCACCGGCTATGCAGCGCTGGCCAACGGTGGCTATCGGGTCGAACCCTACCTGGTGGATCGCGTGGAAGACTCTGCCGGCAAACTGCTATACAAGGCTGCTCCCATGACCGTCTGCCGCAAGAATTGTGACCACAGACAACCCGATGCTTTGGACAACAGGGATGTCACTCCACCCACGCAGCCCTCCGATAATGACGCAGCCAACGTCAACCCTCACGCGCCAGAACAATTGTATTTACCCCCACCCAATGCGCAAAGAATCATTGAGCCGGGGGTTGCCTACATCATGGACTCCATTCTCAAAGACGTTATTCTCAAGGGAACAGGCAGGCGGGCACTGGCACTAAAACGTACGGATCTGGCAGGAAAAACCGGCACGACAAATGGTCCGAGAGATGCTTGGTTTTCAGGCTATAGCCCACACATTGTCGCCACTGCATGGCTTGGTTTTGATCAAAACCTGTTATTGGGCAGAAATGAATATGGCGGCTCTGCGGCTCTGCCAATCTGGATGGACTTCATGCGGGTGGCACTGGCAGACAAACCGGAAATCAGTCGCCCACAACCGGAAGGTGTGGTGATGGTGAGAATTGATCCTGACACAGGGCTGCGGGTCGGGCCGGGCCACAGCAATGCTGTGTTTGAAATTTTCCGGGACGAGGATGTCCCCCCTCTGATGGACAACCACAGGTCATCTGATGACGGCTTCGGTTCATCACAAGGCCCGAGACCTGAAGATCTATTCTAGATCATCCCCCAGCGTGGTTAACAGGTTCTGCCAGGGGAAAGCACCGTCACCCAATCCATAAAAAAAAGGATTGAGAAAGTCAGACTTGCTGTTATAAGCGAGAGGGCGAAAATCCAGTCCCACCACGCACCCGCCTGCGGCTTCAAGTATTGCCTGCCCTGCTGCGGTATCCCATTCGCTGGTGGGGGCAAAGCGCGGGTATAAATCGGCGTACCCCTCGGCGACATGACAAAACTTCAATGAGCTGCCAACCTCGGAAATCACCACATTACCGAGAGAGCACCTCAGCCTTTCTGCCAGCCGACTAACCTCTGATATTCCGTGCCGACGGCTTGCCACCAACCTGAAAGGCTCCTCCAGCAGGCGACGCTGGGCCTCCGTCCGCACCTGAATCTCAGACCACTGCTGATTTTTATATTTGAATGCTCCAAGACCCGGGCCCCCGGCATAACCAATGCCCGTGACAGGGACATAGATCACCCCCAGGCTGGGCATCCCTGACTCAACCAGTGCGATATTGACCGTAAACTCATCATTGCCATCCAGAAACTCCCGGGTACCGTCCAGCGGATCAACAAGCCAGTAGCTCCCCCAATGGACCCTGACATCAAGCGAAGGGGGCTCGGACTCCTCCGACAGCACTGGAACAGCCAGCAAATCCGGCAACCCAGCCGCCAATACCCGGTGAGCGCTATAATCTGCCTCAGTCACCGGCGAACGGTCCTGTTTGGTCATCACCGGGAGAGGATCGCCTCTGTGATAAAATGACATTATGCTTTTACCTGCATCCACTGCGAGCGCCATGATGTCTTTCAGAAAAGGGTGATTCACAGCTTTATCGCTGCCCGATTGTTGAGTAAATCTCTGACCAAGAACAATGCAGCAATTGACCGTCCCTCCGTAAAATCATCCCGGGACACCAATGCGGCCAGGTCGTCGAGCTTCCAGGGGATCACCTCAATAGTTTCTGGCTCATCGCCGGGCAATCGGCTCTCATAGAGCCCCTCTGCCAAAACGACCAGGATATCGTGCTCCATGTAAGCGGGTGACAGTGTCAGACTTTTGATGAGTTGCAGCTCGCGCGCACCATAGCCCACCTCCTCCATCAACTCCCTGTTGGCTGCCTGCAACGCACCCTCTCCGGGATCTATGGCGCCTTTTGGCAAGGCAATCTGATAATCACCGATGCCGGCACCATACTCCCGAACCAGTAGGACTGTTTCATCATCCAGCATGGGAACAATCAGTACCGCACCCTCCCCGAATCGCAGCAACCGCTCATAAACACGCCGAGCACCATTGGCAAACTGCAGGTCCTGCTCTTCAATCTGGAACAACCGGGTTTTGGCCAGCTGTCGCCGCTTCAATATGAGGGGTTTTGTCGGCATACTGAACAATACCTTGATAACGTGGCAGACCATTATAGCTGTGAAGATCGACTGGAATACTATCGACACCGTACTACTCGACATGGACGGCACGCTGCTGGACCTGCATTTCGATAATTTTTTCTGGCTCACCCACCTACCCCGCCGCTATGCAGAACATCATGGACTCTGCGCGAGCAAGACAACACCCGAGCTGCACAAACGACTCAACGCAAAACGCGGTACGCTGGAGTGGTATTGCCTGGAACACTGGTCCCAGGAATTATCGCTGAATATTCGTCAGCTGAAAGGAGAGATTGATTACCTGATCACTGAGCGCCCCTTCGTGCAGGAGTTTCTCGAACAACTGGGCGCCCATGGTAAACAACGAATCCTCATCACCAATGCCCACCCCCAGAGCCTGGATCTCAAGCTGAAGCTCACCAGCATCAAACCCCTACTGGACCAAGTCTACAGCTCCCACGAATTCGGCCACCCCAAAGAATCCCCCATATTCTGGCAATTACTGGAACGCCGGCAACATTTCAACCCGGCCAGAACATTGTTTATCGACGACTCTTTGCAAGTATTAAAAGCGGCAGCCGCCTATGGCATCGGCCACCTTTTGGCTATCAGCCAACCGGATAGCCGAACAGCACCCATCATCATCCAGGAGTTTCCGTCTATCATTCACTTTGACGAGATATTGCCCGATGGCGAATGAAAAAATACCTGATCAGAAGGTCCGTCTGGATAAATGGCTGTGGGCTGCGAGATTCTTTAAAACACGCGCACTGGCGAAAGTGGCTATTGAAGGCGGCAAAGTCCACATTGATGGTCATCGTGCAAAGCCCAGTAAAGAGATCACAGTGGGGACCGTCCTCGATATACGGCAGGGGTGGGATGAAAAAACCGTTCTGGTGGAGCAGCTCAGCACCCAGCGTCGGGGCGCCGATGACGCGGCGAAACTCTATACAGAAACGGAACAAAGCCGAGTCAGACGAGAGCAACAGGCGCTTCAACGCAAAGTCGCCCAGCAGGGCATTCGCTTTTCCGACGAGCGGCCCAGCAAAAAGCAGCGCCGGCAAATCCACCGATTCAAGGAGCAGAACCAATCATGAAAGCACGCATCCTTGCCCTGCTGTTATGCCTGACGCCCCTGAGCCAGGCGGCCATTTACCGCTGGGTTGACGAAAGTGGCAAAGTACATTTTTCGGATAAACAGCCAGAGAACAACGCTACTGCGCAAGATATATCGGGGCAGTTGCGCCCCCTCAACAACGATTCCAGCACTACTGAAACCGAAAAGCTCAAGACTGTTTTCCCGGGAGAAACACCTGAAGAAAAATCGTTTAACGCCCGACAAAAGGCTGAGCAGGAAAAACAGCATCTACATAAGCAAAGGGACTGCCAGAAAGCACGCAACCAGCTCCGTGTACTGCGTGGCAGGGTTGCTTTCGAAGATAGCGAAGGCAATGAAATCATCATTAGCGAAGAGGAACGACAACAACGGGCAAAACAGCTGGCACAACAAATCCAGATCCATTGCTCGTAGCCACCTACATTTGAACCCGGAAGAAACTTGACCACACTGGACAACTCTCCGGAACCACACTAAATTCCATCGCCCGTTTCAGAGGAGCCACCAAATGCCCGACAGGGACAAACTGCAAGGATTTATCTTTGATCAATTTGATATTCGCGGCGAAATTTTAACCTTGGAACAAAGCTATGGCGAAGCCATCGCCCGCGGCAATTATCCTCAGTTGATCAAGCACCTGCTGGGGGAATTCATGGCGGCTGCAGGCATGCTCAGTGCAACACTCAAATTTGATGGCGTCCTGACACTTCAGGCCCAGGGGCCGGGTCCACTCTCGATGATCATGGCTGACTGTACCCGCCACCACAACCTGCGAGCGATTGCCAGTTTTGACCGCGCTTATGACTTTAATACCGATGAACCACTCGCAGCACTCGTGGGCATGGGAACCTTGAGCCTGACGATTGACCCCAGTAACGGCGAGCGCTACCAGGGTATTGTTCCACTGGAGTCAGAAAATCTCGCCAACTGTCTGGAGGATTACTTCACTCGCTCTGAACAACTCAGGACCCGGATCTGGCTGGCGGCCGACACCGAACTTGATTCACCAAGGGCTGCTGGCTTGCTGCTTCAGGCATTGCCCAGGCAGCTGGAAACGTCGGCGGAAGAAAATCTGCAGATGTGGGAACACACCACACAACTGGCCAACACAATCACGGCCGAAGAGCAGCTAACGCTCGACCACGAACAACAACTTCACCGCCTTTTTCACCAGGAACCGCTGAGACTATTCGAAGCAAAACCCGTCCAGTTTAACTGCAGCTGCTCAAAAGAGCGTATCTCTCAGGCACTGCTTTCCCTCGGAGAAAAAGAGCTCAACAGCATCCTTGATGAAGCCGGGCTGGTGGCCATTGATTGTCATTTCTGTGGCCAGCATTACACGTTTACCCGCGATGATATCCAACGGCTGTTCGACGAAAGTCCCCCGGTGCTCCACTAGAGGAATTTTTTCTGGCATAATTGCCACCCCTTCGGCTCCAGCAGGGCCGACAACCTGACCGGAAACCCCTACAGGACGATATTACTGATGACGCAAATCGAAGATTCTGCGGTGAACGTTTACACCGATCTTTGCTCCGCCGAGCTGATTGAACTGGCCCTCCAGCGCGGGGAAGGCCACCTGACCGATACAGGCGCCTTTCTCTCTGTCACCGGCAACCGAACCGGCCGATCACCGGCGGACCGCTTCATTGTAGATGAACCAAGCAGCCGGGATGACATCAACTGGGGCCCCGTAAATCGCCCCTTTCCGCAAGAGGCATTCAATGCATTGTGGGATCGCGTGGAAACCCATCTGGCGGATCGTGATCGCTTTGTGTCCCACCTGCACGTGGGCCAGGATTCAGAACACTACCTACCGGTCAAAGTTACTACCGAAACCGCCTGGCACAACCTGTTCGGCCATAACATGTTTATTCGTCCGGAAAAATACAATCCTTCCGGCAAGGAACAATGGAAAATTCTCCATGCTGCGAATTTTGTCTGTGACCCGGAACGAGATGGCACCAACAGTGATGCCGTGGGTATTATCAATGTCGCACAGCGAAAGGTACTGATTGCAGGGCTAAAATACGCTGGCGAAATGAAAAAAGCCATGTTCTCGGTACAAAACTTCCTGTTGCCGGAAAAAGATGTCATGCCCATGCACTGTGCTGCCAACGTCGGCGCCGGCGGTGATGTCTGCCTGTTCTTTGGCCTCTCGGGCACCGGAAAAACCACCCTCTCTGCCGACCCTAATCGCTACCTTATCGGCGACGATGAACACGGCTGGGCAAAAGGCTCCGTGTTCAACATGGAGGGAGGCTGCTACGCCAAAACCATCAATCTGAGCCAAAAGAATGAACCGGTCATCTGGGATGCGATTCGCTTTGGCGCCATTGTGGAAAACGTCGTCGTCAATGCCGGTCGCACGGCCAATTACGATGACACCAGCCTTTCAGAAAATGGCCGCTGCAGCTATCCGCTGGAGCATGTGGAGATGCGCTGCCTGGAAAACCGTGCCGGTGAACCGAAAAATGTCATCTTTTTAACCTGTGATGTATCCGGCGTTTTACCACCGGTATCCATTCTTTCAAAAGAGGCTGCCGCCTATCACTTTCTAAGTGGTTATACAGCCAGAGTAGGCTCCACGGAAGTGGGCGGAAGTGCAGGCATTCAGCCAACCTTTTCCACCTGTTTCGGGGCCCCTTTTATGCCCCGCCCAGCTAATGTATACGCCGAGTTGCTGATGAAGCGTATCGACGATTTCGACAGTCGTGTCTACCTGGTTAACACCGGATGGACGGCGGGCTCGGGAGCGCCGGGTGGCACAGGATCCAGGTTCCCGATCCCGGTGACACGAGGCATTATTGCCGCCATCCAGAACGGCGACCTGGAGGACGTGGAAACCGTCCGGCTGCCACTGATCAACCTGGATATCCCCCTCACGGTGCCGGGCGTTGACACCCGCTACCTTAACCCCCGCGAAACCTGGGAAGACAAGGCTGCCTACGACGAACAGGCCAGCAAGCTCGCCGGACTTTTTATTGAAAATATCAAACGATTTGAAGTCACTGACGCTGTTTTAAATGCGGGCCCCAAGCTTTAACGGCCCGTTAACCAGAACAGCAAAAAGGCGCCTTAGAGGCGCCTTTTTGCTGTTAGCCACTCAGACTAAGTACCGAGTGTTTGGCCTATGCCCGTAGAAAAAGATAACCCCTGCTGATAGTAACGTGCACTTTTCTCATGCTCGCCCAGTCTGGCCATCAAACCGGCAAGTTCAGCATAAGTCTCGGGATCTGCTTTGAGCGACAAGGAGCTTTCCAGATAATCCCGTGCCTTGCCCCAAAGCTGATTACGAAGACAAAGCCTGCCCAGCGTGAGCATCAGAACAGCATCATTGGGACGTTCTCGCAACCAGCGCTCAGCGAGCAATAATTGTCGGCGCGGATCTCCGCCATCCACCACACCGAACAACTTCACCAACTTCTCGTCCCACCTGGATTTGAGGGTTTTTCGCAGCAAATCCTCCACCCGGGCATAATCGCCCAATTGATACAAACTGTTGATATAGGTATCCAGTATTAATGGCTTTGAACGCACATGACGGGGTATATCCTGCCAGAGTTTGACCAGGCTTGCCGAACCACTATGTTGAGCCGGAGCCGCCATTCCGGCCAGGAGCGCAGCGTAAATATCCACTTCAATCTGCCCCAGTGTGCGCTCATCAAACACCCGGTAACGCTTGAAGTCCGGCAGCAGCTTTTCAAGGCTAGTCCAGTCCTCCAGCCCACTATAGGCTTGCTGCAATAAACGCAATACCAGAGGGTGGTCAGGCTCACCAGCATAGAGGCGTTGCAGAATCGCCAATGCTTCTTCGTACTGCTCACTATGCAGATGCATTCTTGCCTGAACCAACCCGATAGCCAACTCACCGCCGGGGTCGGTTTGTTCTGCTTTCAAAAGCAGTCGGTTGGCATCCAGACGGTCACCGAGTTCATGCGCTGCATTTGCAGCAGCCAGATAGTTGATCAGCGGCATATCGGAATGTCGGGCTGCGCGCTTGAGATTGCGACGAGCCAGATCCCAGCGACCTTCGATAAATTGTAACAACCCTTTTGCAGTCCGTGCACGAAAACGCGATTGTCTGGAGGTCACACGCTGACGAACAAGCTGTCTACCGGGCTCTACCAGCAATCGAAAAAAATAGCCCCCCGTTCTGAGCAGAAACCACACCAGCAGCAGTAAAAACAGCAGCGCCCAAAGGCTCATTTCAACGGTATAGTTACCGACGGCTATCAACACATAACCACTGGTTTCCAGCATTTGCCACGCAACGACCCCGCCAATCAGGGCAATCAATACGATAAACAACAGCAACTTTCTCACCGCTGTTGACCTCCCCGGGAATCCAGATCATGACGTTGACGCCAACTATCGATGTAATCACGCAGCGCGTTGAGCCCAGCCGAAATATCCGTGCGCGGTTGAACCACTGATCGCTGCTGCAGCTCACTTAACTGCTCAACCAAAGCCATTGAACGCGCTTCATTGAGCTTAAAATAATCAGCCAGCAATTGTTGGGCTAGAGCCAGACTCTCGTCGTAAACCACCTGTTGCTCACGCAACATAGCCAGCTGAGCCGACTCCAGAACCGTCATAAGCCTCAGGCGAATCAATTGTTCCTGCTGGGGAGACAGTATTGGTTTGACGGCCTCTTCACGATGCGTGACGCGAACAATCTGGCTAATCTGGTTTAAGGTGCTGTAAAACACCCTGACCAGCGGGTCATACCAGGTATCAGCCTGATCAGTAGCGGCCTCAACTGGCACGACCTGCCCTGTCAATTCCGGCATCTGGGGTGCCAATATCGGTAAATCGCCCACCTCCCCGGCAATCGCTTTTAATTCAAGATAGAGTCCGTCTGTATCGACTACGGGGGCAGACTTGAGGGCGACGATATTTTTTGCCAGCACCTCACGAACCGGCAATAACTCGACTTCATCAAGGTCGCGAAGAATACTGTCGGCGGACTGCAACAAGGCCAGCGCACCATCACTGTCCCGCTCGGTCAGCAGTCGCTGATTACCCAGCCTGAGCAGATACTCGGCCTCGGCCAGTTTCCAGTCCTTTCTGGAGGGCGTCGAAATTTCCTCGAGCCGGCTGGCCTGACGATTCATTCTGAGCGTCAGCTCCTGGTCAGCCTGACTTGAACCCGCAGCAAGATCACTTCGCAAACGCCTTTCCTCAGTCAGACTCTGCCGCAGACGTTCAACATCAGCTCGCAGGACAGTCAAATCGCCCTGGATGCCCGGTTGACGCTGTTGCTGATGATAAAGCCACCAGCCACCGGTCCCACCTGCGGCAATGGTGAGTATCAGGAGGATCATCAGAAAAATCAGCATTGGCCTGCCCGATGAAGCTTTGACCGGTTTTTCAGGGGTCGTGCTTTTCGTGGAACTGGAGGTTTTAGAAGGTTTTGCGGGAGGTGGGTCGGACATCTCCCCGGAAGGCGTCAATACCGAATCACCTGCTTGAGCAGACTGTCGGTTTGCAGACTTTTCCGGATTTACTGGCTGTTTGTTGTCATCTGGCTGCTTGTCATTATCCACTGACTCGATTCCTGGCGATGGTGATTGGAGTTCATTATAACGATTGGCCTGGGCTTTGAGACTGACGGTGTAATTAACTGTCTTCTGTAGCCAAGCTATCCACGGCAAACGTGTAACACAGATCTAGATTTTATTACTGTACCACTCAAGGATAGTCGAGACCATGTCCTCTGGCGCCGCCGATGGGGCAGTGAGAACCCGACCAAACGACAGGTCTCTCGCAATGGTTGCAACCCGCTCACCCGGCACAACGACAGGCAACTGGCAGAGTGCGCCATGGAGTTCGGCGGGAACGACTGCAAGCAGATTATGAACCAACTCTCCACTATGGGCAGCCACCAGATCCAACTTTTTATCTGTCAGCAGTCTGGCGATTTTACCGGCGGAGTCTTTCATTATGCAGCGCCGGTATAACTCACAGCGATCCACTGTCGCACCACGTTTCTGTAGCTCTTTGGCCAACAGCGTACGACCACCTTCTCCGGCAAAAATCAGCGCTTTCTGGCCGGCAACGGACCGAAGAGAGTCCAATCCCAATAGCGCTTCACTGTTAAAGGTTGTCTTGGGCGACTCAGCGCAAATTCCACGCTCTGCAAGTTCCGTCGCTGTGGCTTTACCTACCGCATAATAGCGTACACCCACCGGTAACATCGGCCAGTAATTTTCCAGCCAATCAACCCCCAACCGGACTGCAGTGCGGCTGACAAATATCGCTATCTGATAGTGATCGAAGTCCAGAATTCTCGATTTGGCATCCGGGGCTAGTACGGGCTCTATTTTCATTACCGGATAGCGGTAAATCTGTATCCCCGCCAGCTCCAGCGATGTCACAAGCTCATCCTGCTCCAGGAGCGGCCTTATCAACAACACATTCAACCGGCTCATTCCGCTCGACTCAATGATTCTCGTAGACCTCACGCAGAATGACACCGGCACCCCGCTGCAAAAGGCGTTCTGCCAGCTCAACACCCAATGCTTCGGCGTCGTTTACACTGCCGCTGATATCGTCTCGTATGATCCGGGTACCATCGGGAGAGCCGACCAGGCCCCTCAGCCAAATCTGCTGTTCTCCACGGTGAATGGCATAGCAGGCAATCGGCACCTGGCAGCCTCCTTCCAGACGTCGATTCATGGCGCGCTCTGCCATGACACACTCCGCTGTGGCCTCATCATGTAGCGGCTTCAGCAACACCTGAACCCAGTCATCGCCAACACGACTTTCAATGCCCACGGCCCCCTGTCCACCTGCAGGCAAGCACTGCTCCGGCGCCAGCCGGAGGCTGATGCGCTCTTCCATTTTCAGCCTTACCAGCCCGGCCGTCGCCAGCAAAATAGCATCGAATTCACCACTGTCCAGCCTGCCGAGACGCGTCTGGACATTGCCTCGCAGATCGCCGACCAACAGCTCGGGAAAAGCCTCCCGGAGCTGGCACTGGCGACGCAGACTCGATGTTCCGACCCGGCTGCCGGACGGCAGCTCTTCCAGTCGCGCAAAATGATTGGACACGAAAGCATCGGTGGGGTCCTCTCGTTCACAGATCACACTGAGACCCAAACCCTGCGGAAACTCCATGGGCACATCTTTCATCGAGTGAACCGCAATATCTGCCCGATCCTCCAGCATGGCAACTTCCAGCTCTTTGACAAAAAGCCCTTTGCCGCCAACCTTCGCCAATGGCACATCCAGTATCTTGTCACCTTTAGTGGTAAAGGTGACAAGACTCACTTCGAGATCCGGATGGAGTTGCAGCAGCCGCTCTTTGACATACTCTGCCTGCCAGAGCGCCAGGGGGCTTTTACGGGTTGCGATACGAAGGTGTTTTGACATGATAGTAACGACCATTGCCTGCAAACGGCGCATCATAACAGATTGGGTTGGGATCTTTGTCGGCAGACAACGCAACCCCAGCTACATGCAGTTAACTGCCCTACATCTGCTCGAGCAGTTTACGCAACGGCGCCACATGACGCCTGCTAACCTGTGGGCGAATATCCATTCCCTGAAGGCGGACAAAAAACTGTCCTTCAAGATTGCGTTCCAGGCCTTCAATATGCGGGATTGAAATCAGTGCATTGCGATGAATGCGAAAAAACCGGTTCTCGAACTCATCCTCAAGTTCTTTCAGTGTTTCGTCGAGGAGTGCTTCGCCCTGGGTATGATAGGCCGTTACATATTTATGATCTGCCTGAAACAGCCGCACATCAGCAATGGCGACCAGGTCGATACCCCGACGATTTTTGGCAGCAATATGGCTCCTACCATCTGTCTGATAGACAGGCGAATCCTGCAACTCGATTAATTGTGCTTTATTGATTCGCTTGGTGCGCAGAATGGCATTTTCCAAATCCACCTGTTTAACCGGCTTGAGCAGGTAACCGATCGCCTGAGAGGAAAAAGCCTCGACGGCATAATCGTCGTAAGCGGTACAGAAGATAACCGCTGGCGGCGGCTCAAAATCCGACAGATACTGGGCAGCTGCAAGGCCATCCATCCCCGGCATCCGCACATCCATAAACACCAGATCCGGGCTGAACTTCTCAGCCACCTCAAGGGCCTGTTCACCGCTGCCAGCTTCACCGACATGCATGCAACTATCAATCACCGACAACATTCTTTTCAGACGGTCACGGGCGAGTGGTTCATCATCAACGATCAGTATTCTCATCGCCAAGCCTACTATCCGATTGGGTAGCTAATGCGAGTAATATAGCAACTTTCACCGGATTCCGCAGTGACGCTGGCCCCGGAACCAAAATGCGCCCGCAGGCGTTGCCGGACATTCTGCAGTGCAATTTTATTACCCCGGTGCTGTTGGAGCGCTCGGTGCAATGGATTGGAGACGACAATTTCAATACAGTCCCGGATTCGCTGGACAGAAATAGTGATTTCACCACCCTCCTGTAACAACTGAATTCCATGGTAAATTGCATTCTCCAGAATTGGCTGAAGTGTCAGACAGGGAATCTGTACGCCTTCCCCATAATCACCAATTTCCCACCGCGCCGAGAGTCGATCACCCAATCGCAGCTTCTCCAGCGCCATGTAACGGCGGCAAAGAGATAACTCCTCGCGCAACGGAACCAGCGTTTGCGCATCCGTCAGGGCATAGCGGTAGAGGTCCGACAGATCTTCCACAACGCGCTCAGCTTTTTCGGGGTCAGAACCAATCAGGCTGGCAATCATGTTCATACTGTTAAACAGAAAGTGGGGCCGGATTCTCGATTGCAATGCCTGAATCCGCGCTTCCAGTTCAGCTCGCTGGCGCAACCGCAACTGTTGCTGAAGATACAGATAACGAAGCAGGATACCGGCGGGTATCGCCACCAGAAGCAAATACTCGGCAATATTCCAAGTGTTGTAACTGCGCTCAGCCAAAGGTGCTGAGTACCACCACATAATACCTTCGGATACAGCACCACAAAACAGGGTGACCATCAGAATAAGCAGAAAAGACAGGATTGCTGCAGTCACCAGCCGTACGCCGGACAGCAATCGATTGGCGAAACAGAGCACGACTGCACTGAGCAGTGCGATCCAAAGGGACAGCAGGGACACTTTTGCCAGCTTGACCCAGTCAAAGTTTTGCAGACCACTGTCGGCGACACTAATCATCAGTGCCAGTAGTTCGGAAATAACAATCACGGTCAGCAATCCCTGACCGCGGCAAAAGTTAGGCAGGAAGGTATCCCCTTCCCGAAGAAACAGTTGTGCAGCCCCGGATTTATTCGCCTTCCACCGATCCACGATTCCCATCAACGCCAACCCATCCTGTTTCACTCGCGTTTCACGCGGCTTTGCTATAATCAGGTTTTTCCTGCATCCGCAGTACTTTATCTGTGGTCCGACAAGTTATAAAGGTTCAGTTTACCGATGAGCAATTCAAAAGATACCAATCTATCCTGGGGCGGCCGCTTCAATGAGGCCACAGATGCGTTCGTGGCCAGATTTACGGCCTCTGTCGACTTTGACCAACGCCTCGCCCCACAGGATATTCAGGGCTCCATCGCCCACGCCACCATGCTGACCGAAGTCGGGGTACTTAATGAAAATGAACTTGAGTCGATCAAAAATGGCCTGACGACTATTCTGACGGATATTGAAAACGGTACATTCGAGTGGAGCCTGGCACTGGAAGATGTCCACATGAATGTGGAGGCAGCACTTACCTCACAAATCGGCATAACCGGCAAAAAGCTCCATACCGGGCGCTCAAGAAATGATCAGGTGGCCACAGATATCAGACTCTGGCTGAGACATGAAATTGACGCCATCGGTGCGGAGTTGACCCGTCTGCAACAGGGTATTCTGGGCCTGGCAAAAGCCCAGGCAGAGACCATCATGCCCGGATTCACCCACCTCCAAACAGCTCAGCCAGTCACTTTTGGTCACCATCTGATGGCCTGGTTTGAAATGCTGGAACGCGATTACGGCAGATTGCTCGACTGCAGAAAACGTCTCAATCAATCACCCCTCGGTGCTGCAGCCCTGGCAGGGACCACCTACCCCATTGATCGATATATGACCGCAGATTTACTGGGGTTTGATGGTCCCACCCGCAATTCCCTGGATTCTGTCAGCGACAGGGACTTTGCCATTGAATTTTGTGCATTTTCCAGCATCCTGCTCACACATCTGTCCCGCGCTTCCGAAGAACTCATTCTGTGGACCTCCGCGCAGTTTGATTTTATTGAGCTGCCGGATCGCTTTTGCACGGGTTCTTCCATCATGCCACAGAAGAAAAATCCCGACGTACCCGAACTGGTTCGGGGTAAAACGGGCCGGGTTAATGGCCATTTAGTTGCATTGTTGACCCTTATGAAGTCGCAACCATTGGCCTACAATAAGGATAACCAGGAAGACAAGGAGCCGCTTTTTGATACCGTGGATACCGTCAAGGATTGCCTGCGGGCCTTTGCCGACATGATCCCGGCGATTCAACCAAAGAAAGAGTCCATGCGTGAAGCTGCACGCCGCGGCTTTTCAACGGCCACCGATCTCGCCGATTATCTCGTTCGCAAAGGCATCCCCTTCCGCGACTCCCATGAAATTGTCGGCAAATCCGTGGCATTTGGCATTGCTGAAAACAAGGACCTCTCGGATATGTCATTGGAAGAGCTGAGACAATTCTCGACTGTCATTGAAACCGATGTGTTCGATGTATTGACACTCGAAGGCTCCGTCGCCGCCAGAAACCACATTGGGGGCACAGCACCCGAACAAGTAAGAATTGCCGTCCAATCTGCGGCCGAGCGACTCAGCAATCGAACCTGACTGCGGAGCAGTGCTACACCACTATGACTGTGTCAGCTCCGCAATAAAGGCGCAGTCGACAACCGTTTTAGAGAAGAGGACTGCCATCTATTTTCTCCGGCAGTTGTTGTTGGCATAGCGATTGCTAATTTGTCATTAATTGGGCTGCCTTCGGAACAGCCGATCCGCCACAACAGGAGGTGCATGACAATTTATGAATAACACCTGGCAAGGCTATAACTCCAGCTTGTTTTATGACGAGCTGCTAACCAGTTCAGGAAATCCAAGAACTGCCGCACGGGGCATGATCAATTTTCTGCAGCGCCTGCCAGAGGAGGAGATTAATGAACGACGCTCTGCCGCAGAGCTGGCCATACGGGATATGGGCATCTCTTTCACGGTTTACACAGAGGGCGGCAATATTGATCGAAACTGGCCATTCGACATCATCCCCCGGACCATCACGGCAAAGGAGTGGTCGAAGATCAGTCTTGGATTACAACAGCGCACCCGTGCTCTCAACTGCTTTATCGATGATATTTATAACAAACAGAGCATCCTTGCTGACCAGCTGATCCCTGCAGACATTGTCCTTGAATCCACCAATTACAAACCCCAGTGCAGAGGGGTTTCGCCTCGTTATGGCGCATGGGCCCATATTTGTGGCTCCGATCTGGTGCGCAACAGCAACGGAAAATTCTATGTGCTTGAGGACAATCTACGGGTGCCCTCCGGTGTGTCCTATATGCTGGAAAACAGGGAAATCACCAAACGTGTTCTGCCGGAGCTTTTTGAAAACTACAGCATCCAGCCGGTAGACGACTATCCGTCAAAACTCTATCAAACACTCGCTTCACTCTCTCCCCGCGAAACCCGGAAACCCTGCATTGCGGTCCTGACGCCCGGTATCTACAACTCCGCCTATTTTGAACATGCATTTCTTGCCCAAAGTATGGGCGCGGAACTGGTAGAGGGTAGCGATCTGCACACCGGCGATGACGACTGCGTGTACATGCGCACCGTGGACGGGCCGGTAAAAGTGGATGTGGTCTACCGGCGCATAGACGAGGACTTTATTGACCCGGAGGTATTTCGCCAGGAATCCATGTTAGGGGTTCCGGGAATCATGCGGGCCTGGAAGGCGGGGAATGTTGCCATTGCCAACGCCCCGGGAAGCGGCGTAGCGGATGACAAGGTCATTTACGCCTATGTCCCCGATATGATTCGCTATTATCTCAAACAGGAACCCTTGGTCGATAGCGTAAAAACCTATCTTTGCATGATCGAAAAAGACCGTGAGTATGTGCTGTCCAACCTCGACAAGCTGGTGGTAAAGCCCGCCAATGAGTCCGGTGGTTACGGCATCATGGTCGGTCCCCATGCCAGCGCACAGACGCGCAGGGAGTTTGCCGCGCTAATTGAAAATAATCCACGCAACTATATTGCTCAGCCCACCCTGTCATTATCGACTGCACCGACCTATATCGACCACACTGTCGCACCGCGCCACCTGGATCTGCGCCCCTTTATCCTGCAGGGCAAAGATACCTGGGTCACACCGGGCGGACTGACAAGAGTTGCCATGACGAAAGGCTCTCTCGTGGTCAACTCCTCTCAGGGCGGCGGCAGCAAAGACACCTGGATTGTGGAGGGGAACTGATGACGATGCTGTCCCGCGTTGCCGAACGACTCTACTGGATGGCCCGCTATCTGGAACGTGCAGAGAACACGGCCAGACTGACCAATGCCTACACTCACCTGATAATGGATTTGCCCCGTGACACTCAGGTTGGCTGGGAAGTGCTCATCCAAATGCTGGATGCAGAGCCTGTTTATACAAAACGGTATCGGGTCTTTAATGAACAGAATGTACTCCGCTTCCTGATTGCGGATCAGGAAAATGCTTCGAGCATCAGCAACTCGGTAAAGGCCGCTCGAGAGAATGTCCGCACCACGCGCGATGTACTACCCGAAGAGACCTGGGAGCATGTCAATGAACTGTTCATCTACACGCAGGAGACGGCAGAAAAGTCGATTGGTCGACGTCACCGCTACGAATTTCTGGAACAGATTATTTCCCGCTGCCAGATGGTCAATGGCCTGCTGATGACCACCCTTTTCAGGGAACACTCACACCGCTTTATAAAATTGGGGCACCTGCTGGAACGAGCTGACATGAGTACCCGCATCATCGATGTGGGTGCAGGCGCTATTCTGGGCAGGGCAGAGACCAATCAGGCAATCGATCCCCTGTTGTGGGGCAGCATGCTTAAATCGCTCTCGGCGATGAGCGCCTATCGCCACAAAATTGGCCCGCTGGTGGAGCCAAACGCCGTGGTCAACTTTATTTTCAAGGAAGCCAGGCTACCCCGTACCGTTTACTTTTGCCTGACAGGAATCCTTGAAGAACTGCAGCCACTGAGCAACAATGGCGACGCGATCCAGATAGTGGAATCGGCACTGCAAAAGCTGACCCGGTTTGATGCAGAGAACATGACTCTGGCACAACTGCACCAATTTATCGATCAGCTGCAAATATCACTCAATCAACTTGATGATGCCATCAATACAGCCTGGTTTTTGCCCATGCAATCATGAAGAAGTTTTTCTGCCACTGTGGCAATCAGGTTTTTTTTGAAAGTCGCCAATGCCTATACTGCAAAACCAATCTGGGTTTTGACCCCGGCAATATGGAAATGCGGACACTGACTGCCGTGCATGGCCAATTGTTCGAAGCCAGCGATCAACAGCTCTTCCGCTTCTGCAGCAACGAAATGGAATTTGGTGTCTGTAACTGGCTGCTCCCCAAAGAAAGCGGCTACTCACTTTGCACTGCCTGTCAATTCAACCGCACTGTTCCCAACCAGAGTCAACCCGAGAACAGGGCTCGCTGGTTGCGACTGGAACAAGGCAAAAAACGCCTGTTTTTCACTTTGATTCAACTGGGCCTACCCTTTGAAAACGGCTGGGCAGAACCCGAACGCGGCCTGCTACTGGATTTTATTGAAGATGGCCGCACACAACCGCTTTTTGCAGAAACGTTTGTCACCACCGGCTATCTCGGTGGGGTCATTACTATCAACGTGATGGAAGCGGACGACATCGCCCGGGTGACCGTAAAATCTGAAATGAAAGAATCCTATCGCACCGTACTTGGACACCTCCGCCATGAATCCGGGCATTATTACTGGTCAAGACTCAATCCGGATAATGACGTGAAACAGGCTTTCAGAAACGTCTTCGGTGATGAACGCCAGGATTACCGCAGTGCGCTGGATGAATACTACAGGCATGGACCGACACCGGACTGGGCCGATCATTTCATCAGCAGTTATGCCAGTGCCCATCCATCTGAAGACTGGGCTGAAAGCTGGGGCCACTACCTGCACATCTATGATGCACTGGAAACGGCCGCGGCTCACGGTGTCATCAATCACGGACCCTCAGCCATGGACATGCAAACGCGCATTGATATCTGGCGAGAACTGAGCATCACCCTGAATGAACTTAACCGGAGTGTCGGGCGGCAAGACGCTTACCCCTTTATCATCAACCACCAAGTGGAGAACAAGCTGGTATTTGTTGACCGGGTTATAAGTCAGCTCCAAACACTTGGCTCAACGATGGCAATTCACTAAACGCCTTGCGTATATTTTCATCCCAACTCTGCCGCAACATGACCAGATAGGGATCATTGTCTTCAAATTTATAATATTTGTTCGGGTTGCTAAGACTGTCTGCTTCATAGTAGAGCAGCTCAATGGGTGGTCCCACAGTAGCGTTACTGCGCATCGTTGAATCCAGCGACACCAGAGCACAGCGCATGGCTGTCTCGTGGGGCGTTTCGGGGCGAACAATCCGGTCCAGTATCGGTTTACCGTATTTGGTTTCACCGATCTGCAAAAATGGATACTGTTCCGAGGAGGTGATGTGGTTGCCCTCGGGATATATCAGGTAAAGCTCGGTATCCACTCCCTTGATTTGTCCACCCAAAATAAAGGTTGCCTCGGCGTTGAAGCCGGCCTTGACCCCATTCTGTTTGTGTTTGCTTTGCTCCCTGACACTCAGTTCACCAATATAATCAGCCACTTCAGACAGATAGCAGGCCTTTCGCAAATTGAATTCGGCATCCTCTTTGAGATCCCGCTCAATCTGGGCCATCACTGCCTGACTGGTGGCCAGATTACCTGCTGACATCATCATCATCTGGCGGTCACCGTGGATGGAAAAACGATGCAGCTTGCTGTAGGTACTGACCCTGTCCGGACCAGCATTGGTACGTGAATCAGAACAAAAAACCAGTCCTTCATTCAGTCTTATCGAAACGCAATACGTCATATAACTACAAACCAATTCATGTAAACGCAGAGGTGAGCCAATCGCCAGACCGGGAAGGATAAGGGCTCCGGTCCGTAAAAGCCATTAGCTTGTTCCTGGTGCCTGAAACCAATCTGACTAGCCATTCGAGTGATCAAAATCCTCTGCTCGCCCGCGCCTTGCTCCCGACAAACACGGTTCAGCAGAGTCTAAAAAGTTTCAGCTGCCGTAGCACAACGCCAGGTTTGATCGTGGTAATTCAGATAAAATCCACCGGACCTGGCAGCCAACCATATCTGGAGCATCGCCGGCTGCCGGGAAATAATCACTTTGGAGTTTTCCACCTCGATAGTAAGTAACAGCACGCCGCCGGCACTTTCATAATCAATATCCAAGCCGCTGGACAGCATCAGCTCGTCTGCCAGTTGGGTGAACTCAATTTCAGTCATAGGATAGAACTCTTGAAAGCATTACTGAACTCATTGAAGAGTATACGCGATTGAGTGTTTAGGGTGACAGCCGCTATACTCGCAGGAATTCCCGGAATCAGAATACAGGCTTCCCCACATGCAACGTTTTTTTGCACTGATATTGCTCAGCGCGTTTTTTATCGGCTTGTCCGCCTGCGGCAATAAAGGTCCGCTATACCTTCCACCCGAGCCGGTGCAACAGGCGCCTGCCGAACAACAAACCCAACCACCGGAAGAGGAAGAAGGCCAGCCTTCGGACACCGACGCATAATTCACCAAAGGGTTGCTGCCAGCCATGAACTATTTTGATTACCGAGACGGCAGATTGTGCGCCGAAGGCGTTGCCCTCACCAGGATTGCCGAGCGCTACGGTACACCCACTTACGTCTATAGCCGGGCGGCGCTTACAGAACATTTTATGGCTTATCAGGATGCACTGGCGGATAGACATCACCTGATTTGCTATGCGGTGAAAGCCAATTCCAACCTCGCCGTATTAAATGTATTGGCCCAGCTCGGTGCTGGATTCGACATTGTTTCGGTGGGTGAACTGGAGCGTGTTCTGGCAGCAGGAGGAGATCCCGCGAAAGTCATTTTTTCCGGCGTGGGCAAACAGCCGTCGGAGATGGCCCGGGCATTACAGGTCGGGATCCACTGTTTCAATGTTGAATCGGAAGCTGAGCTTGCAGTACTCAATCGGATCGCAGGTGAATCCGGTAAAAAGGCAAGTATTTCCCTGCGGGTCAACCCCGATGTGGATGCAAAAACCCATCCCTATATTTCCACCGGCCTGCGCGACAATAAATTTGGCATTGATATCAGCCAGGCGCTGGATGTCTACCTGACCGCCAGCAAAATGCCACACCTGACCATTACTGGTATTGATTGCCACATCGGTTCCCAATTGACTGAGATCGCACCTTTTATCGATGCACTAAATCGGGTGCTGAAACTGGTAGAACAACTGTCTGCCAACGGTATCAAGCTGGAACACCTGGATCTGGGGGGTGGACTCGGCGTGTGCTACCAGAACGAGCAACCGCCTCATCCCTCGGAATACATCGCGGCTATTCGACAACAGCTCGACCAATCGCCAATGACGCTGGTACTCGAACCCGGACGATCGATAGCGGCAAACGCCGGTATCCTTCTAACCCGGGTGGAATACCTGAAACCGGGGAAAGACAAAAACTTTGCCATTGTAGATGCCGCCATGAACGATATGATCCGGCCGGCACTTTACGAAGCATGGATGGCTATCGAACCGGTATCGCCCCATACCGGCACACCCCAGCATTGGGATATTGTCGGTCCAGTGTGCGAAACCGGAGACTTTCTGGGGAAAAATCGACGGCTGGCGCTTGAGCAGGGAGACCTGCTGTGCGTTTATTCAGCCGGAGCCTATGGATTTACCATGAGCTCGAACTACAACAGTCGGGGCAGGGCGGCAGAAATCATGGTGGATGGCAACCAGGCCCATCAGGTCAGGGCTCGGGAAACCGTCGAAGACCTCATTCGCGGAGAGACTCTGCTACCCACCTGAACCTGCAGCGAAACCGAACTACCCTGGGAATAAACCTTTAATACAAGATAACTGGGCTATGCTGTTACGCTTTACCAAAATGCACGGACTGGGTAATGATTTCGTCGTCATTGACGGCGTCTCTCAGGCTATTGCCATGACTCCGGCGCTAGCCCGCAAGCTGGCGGATCGCCACTTTGGTATTGGCTGCGATCAAGTCCTCGTGATAGAGCCACCCAGTCGCCGTGATGTGGATTTTCGCTACCGGATTTTCAATCAGGATGGCAATGAAGTTGAGCAATGTGGCAACGGTGCTCGCTGTTTTGCCAAATTTGTCCGGGACAGACACCTCACCGGAAAAAGCACGTTACGGGTGGAAACCGGGAAAGGCATTATCACGCTGCGGGTTAAAGCCAACAATCTGATCGAAGTCAATATGGGCGTACCCATTCTGACCCCGCCGGATATTCCGTTTGTTGCCGACGTGAAGGCTATCAGCTATCCCCTGTCAGTCGGTGGCAAAGAGCTGTCGATCTGCGCAGTATCGATGGGCAACCCCCATGCAGTCCTCACCGTCGACAGCGTACAAACAGCACCGGTTGACACACTGGGACCGGCGATTGAGGGCCATCATCGTTTCCCCCAGAGAGTCAACGTGGGCTTTATGCAGATTCTAAACCGCCAACAGATCAACCTGCGGGTTTTTGAACGGGGCGCCGGGGAGACACTGGCCTGTGGAAGCGGGGCCTGCGCCGCAGTAGTGGCAGGCCACTTGCAAGACCTGCTAGACTCGTCCGTAACCGTCAACCTCCCGGGCGGCAGTCTCCAGATCGAGTGGCCAGGCGAGAATCAGCCGGTAATCATGTCCGGACCGGCCACCACCGTTTTTCATGGACGGATAAAAATATGAGTACAGAGCAAAAAAACCCACATACTGAAGAATTGCTGACCCCTGCCCAGATTAAAACCTACCTGGAAACGAACCCGAGTTTTTTTGAAGATCACCCAGACCTGCTTGAAGTCATAGCGCTGCCCCACGACAGTGGGCCAGCCATCTCGTTGATTGAACGGCAAGTAGCCGTTTTACGGGAACGCAATCTGGAAATGCGACAACGGCTCAATGCCATGCTGGATTCAGCAAAAATCAATGACAAACTCTTCGAAAAAACCAAACGGCTCATTCTGACCCTTTTGGAAGCAGAGGATCTCGCAACCATTGTCAACGCCACCTCCAACAGTCTCAGCACAGACTTCCAGGTTCAATTCCACAGCATGCTCCTGTTTGGTGACGAATCAACCTCTGAACTGAACCCCCATGTGCGGATGGTTAGTGTGGAGCAGGCCAATAATCATATCGGGACACTACTGCGCACCAATCGGGCTATCTGTGGGGTTCTGGGTAGTGACGAGCTGGCTTTTCTGTTTGGCAATGAGGCTAAAAATGTGGGATCTGTGGCTGCCGTACCCCTGACACACGGCACGGTGTTCGGCGTGCTGGCTATAGGCCATACTGATCCAAACTACTATCGGAGCAGCATGGGGACGCTGTTCCTCAGCTATATTGCAGAGGTACTGAATCGCATTATTCCCCGCCTGCTACCCTAGCCGAGGGACCGAACCGATGCTGCCCGACTCCACTGATCGACTCCAGCAATTTGAACAGCACTTACGCAGCGAACGCAGGCTTTCCACTCACACCATCAAGGGCTATCTTCGCGACCTGCATAAACTGGACGACTGGTGTGAAAAGCAATCCCTATCGTTGTTACAGCTGGACAGTCAACATATTCGTAGCTGCCTGACCACCCTGCATCGCAAAGGGCTGGGCGGACGCAGCCTGGATCGCTGGCTCGCGTCACTGAGAACTTTCTTTAACTACGCGCTCAAACAACAGTGGCTGAAAGCCAATCCGGCGATGGCGATCAGTGCACCAAGATCCGTGAAAAAACTGCCAAAAACCCTCGATACGGACCAAGTTGCACGCTTCCTGGCATTCTCGGCGGAAAGCTGGATCGACTGCAGGGATCTGGCCATCGTGGAGCTGTTCTACTCCTCCGGCCTGCGGCTATCGGAATTAACAGCCCTGAACCTGGGAGACATCGACCTGAATGATCAACTGGTGACGGTCACCGGGAAGGGAAACAAATCGCGGCAACTGCCCGTGGGAAGCCATGCAATCAGAGCCTTGAAGGCCTGGCTCACAAGGCGCCGCGAATATGCCAATGACGACACGCGAGCGATATTTGTCAGCCGCCAGGGCAAACGCATTTCTACTCGCGCCATTCAGGAACGGCTGCGACTAATCGGTCTCAAGCAAAATATGGACGGGAAAATACATCCCCACATGCTGCGCCACTCATTTGCAAGCCATCTGTTGGAATCCAGCGGCGATCTTCGCGCTGTTCAGGAACTGTTGGGCCATGCCAATTTATCCACAACTCAGGTTTACACCCACCTGGACTTCCAGCACCTTGCCAGGATTTATGATCAGTCTCATCCCCGCGCCCAAAAAAAGTGAGCGGTTGCTGAGGCTATCCGGTTACAGGCATCCATTGCCTGCCCCACTTTTGCTATGGTTTCTCAACATACACCAACGGAGTTTTATTGTGCGCAACGTCCTATTGTTACCTTTACTGTTCCTGTCTCTGTCCTGCCAGGCCCATGATGAAAGTGATAGAAGACTGATTTCCACCAATGGCTACGGCGAAATAACTGTTCCCGCTGATACTGCCATCGTTGACTTGAGCGTCCGGGCCACCCGCAAATCCGGTCAGGAAGCGAAGCGCGATGTAGATGACCGGGTAAATGCCTTTATCGATCAACTCAAAACAATGTCTATCTCACAGGATGACCTGGTGGCCTCATCCATTCGCATTTACCCTCGCTACGAACACACCAACAGTAATCGGTTGTTCAGCGGTTATGAAGCGGTCCGCCGACTCACTGTCACGTTAAAGGATATGACACAACTCACCGAAGTGATGGACCAGGCACTAGCCCAGCGGCTGGAGGGTATTGATAACGTACGCTACGAAAATAGCGAAATGGCCAAACACATTCAGGCAGCCCATCTGCTGGCAATTTCAGACTCGAAGACCAAGGCTGAAGCGCTTGCAAAAGCCTACGGTGCAGAGCTTGGGCCTGTCGTGCGAATCGATTATCACCGCAATACACCGCCCTCTGGCGACATGATGAAGGCATCCAGCATGGAGACGATGATGGTGCGCAACAGCGCTGCTCGTCCGGGAACCTACCTACCCGACGAAATCACCTATAGCGATAATCTTCAAGTGAGCTTTGACCTGATCATCAGCCCCTGAGCCGATAAAAGCTCCGATAGATGTGTGATCAAACTGATAACGAGCGAAAGAAGAAAGAGGGATAGGGCAGGAAAATTATGGGTTGCCGGGCATTCAGCCCGGCCATCCATCTAAATGGCGTCGCTACCGGTTTCTCCGGTACGAATACGAATCACTTCTTCCAGTGTAGAAATAAAGATTTTTCCATCGCCGATTTTACCGGTTTGGGCAGACTTGGTGATCGCTTCAACCACAACATCGACGTGGTTGTCATCAAGCGCAATTTCCAGTTTTACCTTGGGCAGGAAATCCACAACGTATTCCGCACCACGATAGAGTTCAGTGTGGCCTTTCTGGCGTCCAAAACCTTTTACCTCAGTGACAGTGATACCCTGAACGCCGACCTCTGCAAGCGCCTCTCTGACATCGTCCAGTTTGAAGGGTTTTACAATAGCTGTAATAAGCTTCATAGATTTACCTTGTACATTTTATTTAGAACGAACAATTGACGGCAAAAGATACACCTTCCCATCAATAATTGCACCCCGGTTACCCGGTTTTCAAGTCAAACATAAAAACAGGGGGCCAGTCATCTCGACCGGCCCCCTGGAAGTGGGAAGAAGAATCAGCTTTTAGTGAACTCGGGATAGGCTTCAATGCCACATTCGGACACATCAACACCCTCGTACTCTGCCTGTTCACTGACGCGGATACCCATGGCGACCTTGATAATACCCCAGACAATCAGGCTCATCACAAAGACCCAAAGGAAAATCACCACGATGCCGTAGATCTGAGAGCCCCATGAGGCGTCACTATTGGTGAATGGCACAGCCAGAACACCCCAGATACCTACCACGCCATGAACAGAGATGGCCCCTACGGGATCATCAATTTTCATTTTGTCCAGGCCGACGATGGAAAACACGACAATGATCCCGCCAATGGCGCCGATCAATGTTGCCACCACAGGGCTCGGTGCCAGAGGACCGGCAGTAATGGCGACCAGACCAGCCAGAGCACCGTTCAGTGCCATGGTGAGATCCGCCTTACCAAAGAGGATATGACCCAGCAACAGGGCAGCGATCAAACCGCCGCAGGCTGACGCATTGGTGTTGACGAAGACACTGGCCACGTTATTGGCGGAACTGACATCTGAAACCACCAGCTCAGAGCCACCGTTGAAGCCAAACCAACCCATCCAGAGAATGAAGGTACCCAGTGTTGCCAGAGGCATATTGGCACCCGGAATAGCGTTGATCTGTCCGTTGGCACCGTATTTCCCCTTGCGGGCACCGAGCAGCAACACACCCGCCAGGGCAGCGGCAGCACCGGCCATGTGGACAATACCGGAACCGGCGTAGTCGGAGTAACCGGCTTCACTAAGGAAACCACCACCCCAGGTCCACATTCCCTGAATCGGGTAGATTACACCCGTCATGACCACGGCAAAAATCAGGAAGGCCCAGAGCTTCATCCGCTCGGCAACAGCACCGGATACGATCGACATCGCGGTTGCCACAAATACCACCTGGAAGAAGAAGTCCGACGCGCCGGAGTAATACGTGTCTCCGTCGCTGGCCAGCACCTCTTCGAGAGAAGCATTTGCAATACTGTTACCGAACCAGCCATCGGGCAGGAAACCGCCCGCGCTGCCGCCATACATGATGGTATAACCCACAAACAGATACATGGTGCAGGCAACGGCAAACAGTGCGACGTTTTTGGTAAGAATTTCAGTGGTGTTTTTGGCGCGAACCAGGCCGGCCTCCAACATGGCAAAACCTGCTGCCATCCACATCACGAACGCGCCAGCGATCAGAAAATAAAATGTATCGAGCGCGTATTTAACTTCAATAATTTCAGGACTCATTGTCGTAGTCTCCCGTGTCTTAAACTGCTTCTACACCGGTTTCACCGGTGCGAATTCGAATGACTTCCTGTAAATCCGAAATGAAGATTTTGCCATCACCAATCTTGCCGGTATGAGCGGCAGAGGTAATCGCTTCGATAGCGCCGTCCACCATTTCATCCGCAAGGGCCAATTCCAGTTTTACCTTGGGCAAAAAATCCACCACATATTCAGCACCACGGTACAGTTCTGTGTGGCCTTTTTGTCGGCCAAACCCTTTTACCTCGGTCACCGTCACACCCTGAACACCGATGGCGGCAAGCGCTTCTCGCACGTCATCCAGTTTGAAGGGCTTGACAACTGCTGTAATCATTTTCATTGCATTGCTCCTCAGAGATAGTGGCACCCGACATGCCGGGTGCCACCGTTCAATTACATGCTTTTGCTAATGGAAAACAACAACGTGCTGTCACACCAGGACGTATCGAAGCACTCTTCATCGTCCAGCGTGGTATCAACCCAGCTCAGTGCAAAATCCAGTCCCTGCCAGGACTTGCCGAGGGTGATGGAGTAGTCGGTGTACTTATCTTCACCATCGGTCAGGAAAGCTTCTTCGCCATCCTTGCCACTGTCAGTACTTTTATTTTCAAACTTGTTGTAGCCCGCATGGAATCCCAATGAAAACCCGTGGGGCAGCTCGAAACCGTAGTCCGCGTAGAGATACCAGAATTCACCGGTTTCCAGCCAATAATCGTCAGAGTACGCGAAACCCAGTGTGCCGCCCTTGTAGGACAGGCTACCGTAGAGTTCCTGGTAGTCGAGATCACGATTACCGGTCAGAGGAAATGCAGTTGCATCGGAACCGGGGTAATCATAGTAAATATAACCGACGTCATAGCTAACCTCTTCAGTGAGATCGCCACCGTAACCAAAGTAGTAATCCAGCTCGAGCCCAGCATCAGAGCTGTCCGGATCATTGAAATCCACCTGGGAACCCCAGGTACCTACGTACAGTCCGTTATCAAACGCGACATCAAAACCACCCTGTATGGCAATTTCAGTGTCATTCTGTGAAATCCCACGGAATCTGTAATCCGAAGCGATTGTGACGTTGGCAGAGACCTCGTAGGCCTGCGCAACATTGGAAGCCAAGGGGAAGGTCAGCGCCATAGAGGTAACGACCAGAGACTTTTTAAATGCGTTCATATGCTTCTCCAAAATATAAACAACAGCGAAAAATTAAACATGCAATCACGGTTTGTAATTGGTACATCAGCACTTAATGCATTTGGCATGCCAACCTTCAAAAAGCGGTAATTGAACTCCTGTAAAGCGGGCACCAACCTCTCAATGCACCTTTTTTGTGCACAAATGGACTCACCAAATCTGTCATCGCACCAAAAAACTTCGCTGGAAGCCCCACTGCTTACTGCTGCCCGGAAGCAGCCGTCACTAAAGTGCTCTGTACATACAGAGTGATCTCCTTAAAATAGATCACCACTTATTCGGAGCGGCCCATCAATGCGACCTAACGAGTTCATCAACCAGTTTTTGCACCAACTCAACAATGTCATTACCCCGGGCGCAGAGGCCCTGGGTAGCGACATGCAACAGAAGCTGCGAACGGCTGCACAGGCTGCTTTCGACAAGCTGGAGCTGGTGACCCGGGACGAGTTCGATGCGCAGCAGGCTGTCCTGAAGCGCAGCCGGGAAAAGCTGGAACAACTCGAGCAACAGCTCGCCAGGCTTGAAGCACAATTGGAGAATCGGCAAGACTGAACGGTCCCGGCCGCCCTAATACAAAGGAAGCACCATCTGATCGACATGCCAGCCAAGGAGGGCATCCATGTCACTTGCCATCGTCCATACCCGCGCCAAATACGGCATCGATGCCCCCGCCGTGACCGTGGAGGTTCATCTGTCCAACGGACTCCCCGGGTTGTCAATTGTGGGCATGCCGGAAACTGCCGTGAAAGAGAGCAAGGACCGGGTTCGCAGCGCCCTGCTGAACACTCACTTCGATTTCCCCGCCCGACGCATCACGATTAACCTGGCACCCGCCGATCTGCCCAAGGAAGGGGGTCGCTTCGATTTGGCGATTGCGCTGGGGGTGCTGGCCGCGTCGGCACAAATCCCTGCTGACCAGCTCGATCAATACGAAGTCATCGGTGAACTGGCGCTGTCGGGGGACTTGCGTCCCGTGGAGGGGGTACTGCCGACTTCACTGGCTTGTGGAAAGTCGGGCAGACTCCTGATCTTGCCTACCATGAATGCGGAGGAAGCAGCCCTGAGCAGCAAAACCCGGGTTATCGCCGCCACCCATCTGCTCGAAGTCTGTGCACACCTGAATGGCAATCAGCCGATTGAGCCCCTTTCCTGCGGCACCAGGGCAAGTGTTGCTGAAACGGATGGAGATATGGCCGACATCATCGGTCAGCACCAGGCCAAACGGGCACTGGAAATCGCTGCTGCCGGTGGCCACAACCTGCTCTTCAGCGGTCCTCCGGGGACAGGCAAAACCATGCTGGCCAGCCGACTCACCAGTATATTGCCACCGTTGCAGGAGCGGGAAATGCTCGAGGTGGCCGCCATTCATTCAGTAGCAGGTCGCGGCTTGCGGGGTACGCTTTACAATCCGCCTTTTCGCTCGCCCCATCATACGGCGTCTGCAACAGCACTGGTTGGTGGCGGCAGCGTGCCCAGGCCTGGGGAAATCTCTCTCGCCCATCACGGCGTATTGTTTCTGGATGAATTGCCTGAATTTCCCCGGCGGGTCCTCGAAGTACTGCGTGAGCCACTGGAATCCGGCGAAATCATGATTTCAAGGGTCCAGGCTCAGACGCGCTTTCCGGCGGCATTCCAACTGATTGCGGCAATGAACCCCTGCCCCTGCGGCTACTACGGCAGCCAACGCTGTCGCTGCACCCCCGACCAGATACACCGCTACTCCGATCGCATCTCCGGGCCATTGCTGGATCGCATCGACTTACAGATAGAAGTCCCGCCTCTGCCGGGCGACCGGCTGGTTGACGGAAAAACCGATGGCGACTGCAGCACAGATATCCGCAACAGGGTCATGGCAGCCCGCCAGCGGCAGCTGACCCGGGCGGGAACAATCAATGCCCGACTCTCCAGCCGGGAAGTGGCTACCTTTTGCGCACTTGACCAGCCACAAAAAACCCTGCTCAATCGGGCGGTAGAACAACTCGGTTTATCACCCAGAGCATTTCATCGTATATTGAAAGTGACACGGACCATTGCAGACCTCGACAACAGTGCCGCTATCACCATGGCTCACCTCACTGAAGCCCTCGGCTACAGACTCAGACTGAGTCATTGATTTGCCATCGACAAACGACTGCCACAAAAATGACCTCTGGGCGGTGGTATACTGGCAACACTTAACCAAGGAGCAATACATGGCGGAAAAACCGGACAGAACAGTTTCCAGTGTGATTGATGAACTGGATAATCTCATCGCCGAAATCCCCCGATTAAATGATGCATCTGTCGAGAAAATAGACTCACGGATACGCTCAATCATCGGCAAGGCATCTCAGGGGCTGTCTCCTGTTCAGTTATTGCTGGCCTACACAGACTGGCTGGCCCACCTGTCTATTTCTCCTGCCAGACGCGTGAGGTTATTGCAGAATTTCTCTGAGAAGCTGCTGCGACTATCCACGTTTACCGCCCGGGCCATCACCGAAAAAAGCGAGAATCCACCCCCTAAAAAATACCCTTATTTCATGAATGATCTCTGGAAAAAAGTCCCTTTCAGCGTCATGGCCAAGGGCCACAGCATGGCGGTGGAATGGCTGAAGGAAGCGGATACGGATCTGCCGGGTATGGGACCGTTCAGCAAGGAACTGGTAGACTTTATTAACGGTCATGCCCTGGAGGTCATCTCACCAACCAATTTGCCACAAACCAACCCGGAGGTTCTCAAAGCCACCTGGGAAAACAAAGGCCGGAACTTGCTGGAAGGCATCGGCAATATGCAACGGGACATTCAAAAGAAACTGCTCAGGGATAACCGGCCTGAGATGGGTGATTTCAAGGTGGGGGAAAATCTGGCCATTACCCCGGGCCAGGTCATCTACCAGAACAACCTGATCGAACTGATTCAATACAGCCCCACTACAGAAACCGTGGCCAGAGAGCCGGTACTGATCGTACCCGCCTGGATCATGAAATATTACATCCTTGATCTGGTGCCGGAAAAATCCCTGGTTAATTACCTGGTTGCCCAGGGGAAAACCGTGTTCATGATTTCCTGGAAAAATCCCGATAAAGATGATCGCGAACTGGATATTGAGGATTACATAAAATCAGGCATTTTGGACGCATTGGATGCCGTCAAAACGGTGGTGCCAAAGGCCAAAATCAACGCTACCGGCTATTGTATTGGTGGAACACTCTTGGCAATGGCCGCAGCCTACCTGGCCAGAGAGCAGGATGACAGTCTCAACAGCATCACCCTGCTGGCAGCCCAGACGGACTTCACCGAGCCCGGCGAAATCAAACTGTTCCTGGGGGCCAGCCAATTGGCTTTTCTCGATAGCATGATGTGGACCGACGGCTACCTGGAAGCCGCCAGTATGGGTGGTGCCTTCAAGGCGCTGCGCACCCAGGAACTGGTCTGGAACCCGGCGGTGGAACGCTACTATCTGGGCCGGGAAACGAAACCCGTCGCCTTGATGGCCTGGAATGCCGATGGCACAAGAATGCCTGCAGCCATGCACAGTCGCTATCTGCACGAACTGTTTGTTGAAAACCGGTTGGCCAGCTGTAAATTTCTGGTGGAGGACAAACCTGTCGCAATCCAGGATATTCGCGTACCTTTCTTTGTAGTGGGCACCTCAGCCGACCATGTGGCACCGTGGAAATCCGTCTACAAAATCCACCATATGGCCCGCTCGGATATCACCTTCCTGCTCACCAGTGGTGGCCACAATGCCGGCATTGTATCCGGGCCGGAGCATCCCCACCGCCGCTACCAGATCAAGTCACAGGACCCCATGGCACCTTACATTGACCCGGACAGCTGGGTGGAGTCGGTAGAGAGTCACTCCGGCTCTTGGTGGCCGGCCTGGAATCTCTGGCTGGATGACCAATCCTCCGAGCAGGTTGCCCCACCGACTATGGGTGCCGAAGGCACGGATTATGAGGTGCTATGGCCCGCGCCCGGTAAATACGTTTTTGGTTGATCCGGCTGGGTAGCAGTGGACGGCAGCTATTCACTTGCTACAATCCGCGACTCACTGATCATCCTCCAAAACCGGCAAACCGACTTGAACAAACTCAATACCCAGCAACGTGCTGCAGTAAATTACATTGATGGCCCATTGCTGGTACTGGCCGGGGCCGGCAGTGGCAAAACCAGTGTCATCACCAGCAAGATCGCCCACCTGATTCAGCAATGCGGCATCAGTGCCCGTCATATTGCGGCCGTCACCTTCACCAATAAAGCTGCCCGGGAGATGAAGGCGCGAGCAGCCAAGCTGGTCAGCGGCCAACAGGCCAAGGGGCTAACCGTCTCCACTTTTCACAATCTCGGCCTGCACATTATCCGCAGCGAAATCGTCCAGATCGGCTTTAAGCCCGGGTTTTCCATTTTCGATGCAGAGGATGCAAAAAGCCTGTTGCGAGAGCTGATGCTGAAGAAGTCCGACCTGGATGCCGATCATCTGGACAGGGTGCAACACCAGATTTCCAGCTGGAAAAATGATCTCCTGACGCCATCCCAAACCCTTGCAAATGCCGCCAGTAGTGAAGAACAGACAATAGCGTTGGTCTATCAGCGTTATACGGACGCCCTGCGGGCCTACAACGCAGTGGACTTCGATGACCTGATACTGATCCCGTCACTGCTGTTTCAGCAATCGCCGGAGATCCTCGGCAAATGGCAGAATCGCATTCGTTACCTGCTGGTGGATGAGTATCAGGACACCAACTTTGCGCAGTATCAACTGGTTAAATTGCTGGTGGGAGCAAGGCGATCACTGACCGTGGTGGGTGACGACGATCAGTCCATTTATGCCTGGCGCGGCGCCAGGCCGGAAAACCTGCAGCAACTGCAGGAGGATTTTCCGGAGCTTCACGTCATCAAACTGGAGCAAAACTACCGTTCAACTGGCCGCATTCTAAGGGCGGCCAACCGGCTGATCGACAACAACCCTCACCTGTTCAGCAAATCTCTCTGGAGTGAGCTGGGTCCAGGGGCCCCCTTGCGGATTATCCTCACCGCCAACGAGGAGGCGGAAACCGAACGCATCGTCAATGAAATTCTCGATACGAAATTGCGCAAAAGTTGTCACTTCCGCGATTTTGCCGTGCTCTACCGGGGTAATCACCAGGCCAGATTGCTGGAGTTGAAACTACAGGCCCAGGGCGTGCCCTATCAGCTCAGCGGCGGCACCTCGTTTTACGCCCGAACCGAGATCAAGGACATCATGGCCTATCTTCGCCTGATGGTGAACAGCGATGACGACAATGCCTTCTTGCGAATCATCAACACGCCGCGCCGCCAAATCGGCACCTCAACACTGGAAAAACTGGGACGCTACGCCAACGAACGGCAGATGTCCCTAATGGATTGTATTGATGAGCTCGGGCTACAGTGCCAGCTGGCGCCCAACAACCTGGAACGACTGCAACGTTTCAGGCACTGGATTGGCCAGGTGGCCAGCCACTGCAGCAATGGCGACCCGATTGCTGCCATCCGAGAGATGGTCAACGATATGGACTACGAAGGCTGGCTGCACCAGAACGCCAGCAGTGGCAAGGTTGCAGAAAAGCGCATGGAAAATGTCAACTTTCTGATCGAGCAAATCCGGCAACTGCTGACCAGGGACGAACTGGCCATTACCGGAGAGCGGGAACAGCAGGATACCGCGGTGGAGGATGCAATTGCCAAACTGGTGCTGCGGGACATTCTCGACCGTCAGGAGGAGGATTCCGCCGATGACAAGGTACAACTGATGACCCTGCACGCCGCCAAGGGACTGGAATTCCCCCACGTGTTCATGATCGGCATGGAGGAAGGCCTGCTACCCCACCGCAACAGTATTGATGGGGATACCATCGAAGAGGAGCGGCGCCTCGCGTACGTCGGCATTACCCGGGCCAGACAAACCCTGACCATGACCATGGCCGCCAGGCGAAAACTGTTCGGCGAGATCGCCGAGACAACTCCGAGCCGCTTTATCGATGAACTGCCACAGGAGGACCTGGAAAAAGAAGGCATGGGGCAGCCGAGTGATCCGGAGGTGGCCCGACAAAAAGGGCGCGACTCACTGGATGCCCTGAAAGGCTTGTTTGCCTGAACGGGGCTCGCCTCGGTTAATCCAGCAGAAATGGCAGTGGCCGGTCGATAACGATCTCCGTTGCCGATATCCGGCATCCGTAAACCAGCACCTCAACACCCGCAGCAATCGCCTGTCGCAGTGTCGCACCGTAAACCGGATCGATCTCATCGGCGGGCCCTGCACAATCGGCACCACTGTGCTGCACACAAAACACCAGTACCGCACGATGACCCTGCTGAACCATACTGATCAATTCCCGAAGATGCTTGGTACCGCGCTCGGTGACCGCATCGGGAAACAGCACCCGACCACCACCTACGCCCAGGGTCGTGTTCTTGACCTCCACATAGCAGGGCGCAAGCTCCTCTCCCGTCAGCAACAGATCAATACGACTGTTCTCGGCACCGTATTTCACCTCCGCGCGAATTGACTCATAACCCTGCAGCTCTGCAATAACACCCTGTTCAATCGCTTCGCGAACCAGCTTGTTGGGCCGGTTGGTATTGACGCCGGTGAGAAAGCCATCCGGGGTGGTAGTAATTTCCAGGGTTCCCGACAATTTTCGCCGGGGATCATCAGAGCGGGAAAACCAGCACGGCGTCTCCGCTTGCCAACAGTTTTTCATGGAGCCGGTATTCGGACAGTGAATCGTCATTTCTTCACCACTGGACAGCCGAATATCGGCGAGAAACCGCTTGTAGCGTTGAATCAATGTGGCACGTTCAAACGGCGGAACAATCTTCATGACTGTAACGCCCGTTCAATCCGCTGCACGGCCAACTGTAATCGGGGCAGTGGTTCAGTATAGGCAAAACGCACATGTTGGCTGGCGCGGTGCTGACCAAAGTCCGTCCCCGGAGTACAGGCCACGCCGTGCTCGTTCAACAACCGCCAGCAGAAATCTTCACAGTCATCGGTCAAGGCAGACACATCGGCATAGACATAAAAGGCACCCTCCGGCAGCCCGGCAATAGCAAACCCGAGCTGCTGCAGCGCTGGCACCAGATAGTCCCGGCGCTGTTGAAAGTCCGCACAGCGGCCATCCAGTATTGGCAGGGTCTCCGGTTGAAGTGCCGCGAGTGCGGCGTACTGCGACAGGGTGGGGCTGGCAATATAAAAATTCTGCGCCATCACCGTAAACAGGTCGACAAATGCCTCGGGCACCACCATCCAGCCCAACCGCCAGCCGGTCATGCCAAAATACTTGGAGAAGCTGTTTACCACCAGCACATCTTCCGCCACCTCAAGGGCAGAACTGAGCGGCGCAGCCGTGTAGGTCAGGCCGTGATAAATCTCATCCACCACCAGAGTTCCACCCTGGGAGGCAACTGCCCGATACAAGTCTGACATCTGATCCCGGTCAATGACTGACCCGGTAGGGTTGCTGGGGGTCGCAACCATGGCGCCGACCGTATTCGCCTGCCAGTAGCGATTGACCAATTCTGCGGTCAACTGATAATTATGTTCAGGGCCTACCGGTACAAGCTGGGGTTCAGCATCCAGTCGCCGGACAAAATTGGCATTACAGGGATAACCGGGGTCCGCCAGCAAAAATCCATCACCGGGATTCAGTAACAACTCAAAGACCATCCCCAGTGCGGCACTGCTACCGGTGGTGACAATCACGCGTTCAGGGTCAACCGTTACACCGTAGCGCCGGCGGTAATAACCACTGATGGCAAGACGCAGTTCGGGAATGCCGCAGGACGGCGTATACGCCGTTTTACCCTGATCCAGCGCCAAACGGGCCGCCTCTAAAATGGGTGCTGCGGTAGCGAAGCAGGGTTCACCGATTTCCATGTGAATGATATCCCGGCCCTCTGCCTCAAGCCGCCTTGCCGCCTCGAGAAAATCTACTACTTTGAAAGAGGTTAGCTTGCGGGTTCTTTCCGCTGTCTGCATGGTATTCTGCCCTCAAGCCACAACAAGATACACGGGTGACATAATCAGTATTTATTATACTCATTAGCATTATGCGATTATTTCACTGTCAACCAAACAGGTGGCGCAAATTGCTATACTCTGGCCTTGCAATTGCAACGTCCCGTACACGTCTATAATGGTTTAATACCGGGAAAACAGTTTTTTTACTTGAAAAATTTTCCCGCTGGCACTATAAACGCGGGTCTCGCAAATTACCGAGAATGGAAAAAAATGCCTAAGAAAGCAGAAACTGTCACCATTGCCTCACTTCATGGCTTCACCCCCTACAAGGAAAAGAAGGGTGAGGAGTTCATGAACGAGAATCAGCGCAGCCACTTCAAGCAGATTCTGCTGGCTTGGAAACGCGAGCTGATGGAAGAAGTTGATCGAACCGTATCCCATATGAAGGATGAGGCGGCCAACTTCCCGGATCCTGCCGACCGCGCCACGCAGGAAGAGGAGTTCAGCCTGGAGCTCAGAACCCGCGACCGGGAGCGCAAACTGATCAGGAAAATTGACAGCACCATTGAGCGAATCGAAGCCAACGACTACGGCTTTTGTGATCAGTGTGGTGTTGAGATCGGTATCCGGCGCCTGGAAGCACGCCCCACGGCAAACCTTTGTGTCGACTGTAAAACCCTTGATGAAATCAGGGAAAAGCAACTGACCGGTGGTTGACGCCTTGAGGGAAATGGCAATTTGCCTCTTCCCTCAGTTGCTATGGCCTCACCCCGCAATCACCCCGCCTACACAGGGCGCTTTGCGCCTTCTCCCACCGGCCCATTGCATTTTGGTTCACTGGTTACCGCGCTGGCCAGCTATCTTGATGCAAAAGCGCAGGGTGGAACCTGGATGGTCCGCATGGAGGATATTGATCCCCCCCGCCAGCTGCCCGGTGCCGAAGATACCATTCTCCGCCAACTCGAAGCCCACAGCCTGCTCTGGGATGGACAGCCCCTCTACCAGAGCCAGCGCAGCGAGGCTTACCTTGCCGCACTGGAAGAACTCAGCCACAGCGGCCTCGCGTATCCCTGCCATTGCAGTCGCCAGGTCCTGCAAGATACCGGCGGCCTGCATCAGCGCAGCTGCGTTCCCGGCGACCCCGACCAACCACACGCTCTCCGACTGTCGGTTCCCGACAACTGTTTGATCGCATTCACCGATCTATTTCAGGGCCGTCAACAACAATGGGTCAAGCAAACCGCAGGCGATTTTGTGCTCCTTCGCAAAGATGGCCTGTTTGCCTACCAACTGGCGGTTGTTATAGATGACGCACACCAGGGTATCAGCCACATTATCCGTGGCAGTGATTTACTTGACTCCACCGCACGACAGATCTGCCTGCAGCAACTGCTAACCCTGCCCACTCCCGTCTACGGGCACCTCCCGATCGCCGTCAATGAGCAGGGACACAAACTCAGCAAGCAAAATCTGGCACCGCCGGTGGAGAACCGGCGGGCTGGGGCCAACCTCCTCACGGCCATGCACTGGCTGGGCATGCAACCGCCCGCTGACCTGCCGAATACCAATCCGGAAGTATTGCTCGAGTGGGGCATAAGCAACTGGCACCGGACTCAATTACCCCGCCTGATACAAATACCGGCGCCGGCACTGTAGAATGAACATCATCCGCCCCATTGCCTAAATTGTCTGACTGACTCTAATAGAGCATTATCCCCGGGTCGGCAAGCAAACCAGATCGCTTATTGATACAGGTTGGCCATGAACAAGATTCTAATTGTTGAAGACGAAGATATTTTTCGCACTTCACTGAGAAGGCTGCTTGAACATCACCATTTCGAGACCCGTGAAGCAAAAAATATCGAAGACGCGCTCACTCGTTTTGAGCTCACTGACTTTGCAATGATTATCAGCGATCTGCGACTTCCCGGCGCACCGGGCACCGACCTGATTCAGTTGGCCGGCGCAGTGCCGGTATTGATCATGACCAGCTACGCCAGCCTAAAATGCGCTGTGGAAACCATGCGCATGGGCGCAGTCGATTACATCCCCAAGCCCTTCGATCATGCGGAGCTGTTGGAAGCTGTGACCCGCATCATGGACAAGCCACGTCCTGTCGGACAGCGCCATGCCCCCGACCTGTCAAATCGCGGCATGATCGGCTCAAGTCCCGCCATGAAAACCGTTTACAATATTATTCAAAAAGTGGCCCGAACCGATGCAACGGTTCTGATTCATGGGGAAACAGGCACCGGTAAAGAACTGGCTGCCAGCGCCATTCACAATGAGAGTCCCCGGGCAAAAAAACAACTCATCTGTGTTAACTGCGCCGCGATCCCGGAAACACTGATTGAAGCGGAATTGTTTGGTCATGAGAAAGGGGCATTTACCGGCGCCACTGAAGCACGCAAAGGTCTTGTCGCAGCTGCCGATGGCGGCACACTGTTCCTGGACGAAGTGGGTGAACTGCCACTGGAAGCCCAGGCAAGACTGTTGCGGGTCATACAGGAAAAAGAGGTCCGCGCCATCGGCTCGGTCAAGTCGCGCAAAGTGGATGTGCGTCTCGTCGCAGCGACCCACCGCAATCTGAAAAAACTCTGTGAACAGGGTCGCTTTCGCGAAGACCTGTTTTACCGGATCAACGTGGTTAACCTGAACCTGCCACCACTGCGGGAACGGGGCAAGGACATCCTCGAAATTGCAGATATGTTGCTGACCAAACAGGGTCAAAAGCTCGACAGGCATCATCTCAAGCTGGCACCGGATGCCATCCAGGCCATCACCATGTATAACTGGCCGGGCAATATCCGTGAACTGGAAAACTCCCTGGAACGGGCCAGTATTCTGTGTGATGAAAATCAGCAGATCAGCCATGACTTGCTGGGCATTGAACTGTCATTGGTAGAGATTGGAGATCAACCAAGCCGTCTCCGTTCGACTCCGGCAAACATCAAGCATATCGACACAGACCCCCCGGAGGGATTGTCGCTCGAGGATTATTTCACCCGCTTTGTACTGGAACACCAGGAAGCCATGAGCGAGACCGAGCTAGCCAGAAAACTGGGTATCAGTCGCAAATGTCTATGGGAACGACGCCAGAAGCTGGGTATTCCCCGTCAAAAAAACGATTAGCCAGCTGTTTCACCAGAACCAACTGTTACCTTATTAACCAGCCCGTCGTGTAGATAGGTAACAAAACTGATGAATTTATGTGCGACACGTCACAAAAAAATACGTAACACTTTGTTTATAAAGGCTTTAATTTTATGGCACGCTTCATGCTCATCTATAGACACAATAAAAACAGCAACTATTAAAAAAATAAACAATAAAAATAATACAGGATGGATTGCTAGGAGGTTGACAAGGGGGGTAGACCCATCGACCAATAGCCTATGGGATACAGGGGGAAGCTTGAATGCTTCCCCTTTTTTAATGTCCCCCAGAATTGATCTGATCCCAGATCAATATCAGCGTGACTGCCAACAGTCTTTTTGTCATACCCTGTGCTAGAATCGCCAGTTTACGGGTCTACGCCACCACAACATGCTAAAAAAGCTTTCCAAATATTTCAGGAGACACGCTCTCCCAGTTATCAGCGAACCCCATATTGTCCGCTCCGGAGGGCACCCGCTCTCCGCCAGGCAGATTACCAGTGGTGCGAGAAAGGTTGTCGAACAATTGGTCAGCGATGGCTTTCAGGCCTACCTGGTCGGTGGTTGTGTCCGCGACCTGATGCTGGGATTGAGTCCCAAGGATTTCGACGTAGCCACCGATGCCACACCGGAGCAGGTCAACAAACTGTTCAGGCGAGCCCGTATTGTCGGCCGCCGCTTCCAGATTGTGCATGTCCGCATGGGTGCTGAAATTATCGAGGTAACCACCTTTCGGGCCCATCACACAGAACAGGGCTCAAACACCCGGGATGAATCACACCGATCCGCCAAGGGTCTGCTGCTGAGAGACAACCTCTTCGGCTCTATCAACGAAGATGCCAGTCGTCGTGATTTCACCATGAACGCCCTCTATTACCACCCGCAGGATAATAGCGTCTATGACTATGCCAATGGCCTGGAAGACATAGAGCGGCGCGTGATCAGAATCATCGGCGACCCCGAGGTACGCTACCGGGAAGATCCGGTCAGGATGCTGCGAGCCATTCGCTTTGCCGGAAAACTCGGCTTCAGTATTGAGGAAAAAAGTGCCGTCGCCATCAATAAAATGGCGCATCTACTCGCAGATATTCCACCGGCTCGGCTGTTTGATGAAGTCCTCAAGCTACTGATGCACGGTCAGGCCCTGGTCACTTTCCGACTACTCCGGGAATATGATCTGTTTCGTCTGCTGTTTCCCGCCACCGAAGACGCCCTGGATGAAGACCCCGGCTGGTACCTTGAGTTTATCGAGCAGGCCTTGACCAATACCGACAAACGCATTCGCTCGGGCAAACGGGTGACACCGGCGTTTCTGTTTGCCGCACTGCTCTGGCCGGCGGCCAAACAGGCCAACAAAAAATTTGAGCGCTCCAACATCTCTCCGGTTTACGCCTTGCAACAGGCCACGGCAGACGTACTGCACAGAGCCTGTCAGCGGGTAGCCATTCCGCGCCGCTTCAGTATGCCAATGCGAGAGATCTGGGAGATGCAATTGCGCCTCCCCCGCCGTAATGGCAACCAGGCCTTCCGTCTGATGGAAAATAAACGTTTTCGCGCCGGTTATGACTTCCTGTTATTGCGGGAAGATGCCGGCGAACTGGAACCCGGCTTGGGAACCTGGTGGACCCGCTTTCAGGAAATGGACGAAGATCAACGACTCAAGATGGTCAGCACTCTGGCAGAGCCGACACCCACCAAAAAACGTCGTCGGCGGCGGCCCCGCCGGTCACCGGCCACAACCCCGCCAGACCATGACTGAAATCACCTATATCGGGCTGGGCAGCAACCTCGACCAACCACTGCAACAACTCCGGGATGCGGTTATCGAACTGGCATCTCTACCAGACACCAACCTGATAACAACATCCAGCTGGTACCAGAGCCCGCCAATGGGGCCACAGGACCAGCCAGACTTCATCAATGGCGTCGCCAAGCTTCAGACATCACTGTCCCCTCGAAAACTGCTTGAGGCGTTACAAGCCATCGAACAGGCACACCTGCGCAAAAAGGACAGACACTGGGGTCCGCGTACCCTCGATCTGGACATTTTGCTGTATGGCGGACAGATTATTGACAACACCGACCTGCAGATTCCCCACCCCGGCCTCCACCTCAGAAACTTTGTCTTGCTGCCATTGGCGGAGATCACGGAACAGCTGATTTTTCCCGATGGAACGCCACTGGTTTTACACTTGGAAAACTGCCCATCTGACGGTATCGTTCGCCTCTCGTCTGGAGATCCCTGTGGAACAACTGACTAACGATCTGAAGCCTGGGCAGGCACACCAGAAACTACCGGGATTTATTGCGGTAGAAGGGCCGATTGGCGTGGGGAAAACCACGCTGGCCAAGCGACTGGCAGGCAGTTTTAACTATGACACACTGCTGGAAGAACCCGAGCAAAACCCCTTCCTCGAACGCTTTTACGAAGATCGACGCTCGGGTGCGCTTCCGGCACAACTGTTTTTCCTGTTCCACCGTGCCCGGCAAATTCAGGAAATGCGACAAGGCGATATCTTTCAGCAGGTCCGGGTGGCAGATTTTCTAATCGACAAAGACCAACTGTTCGCCCAAATCACGCTAGACGATGATGAATTAAAACTGTATCAGACGGTGTACCAGCAGCTCACCATCGATGCCCCCACACCGGATCTGGTCATTTATCTTCAGGCGCCTACAGAGGTACTGCTGGATCGGGTTCAGCGCCGCGGTACCGAAGCAGAGAAATCCATAGACGCCGCCTATCTCCATCAGCTCAACGATGCCTACACCCGTTTTTTTTACTATTACGATGAAGCCCCGCTGTTGATTGTCAACGCAGCAGACATCGATCTCGCCAATAATGAGCTGGACTACCAAAACCTGCTGGCCTATTTGCTGAATATCAAGACCGGACGCCACTACTACAATCCACAAGCCCACTTGTGACAGGACCATCGCCCATGAAAACGGTCACCATCAACACCCTCTACAAACTCAAGCAGCAGGGTGAGAAATTCCCGGTAATCACCGCTTATGACGCCGCCTTTTCGCGACTGATAGAACAGGTGGGTATTGAAGTTGTGCTGGTAGGCGACTCACTGGGCAACGTTATACAGGGACAGGACAGCACGCTTCCCGTCACCATGGAGCATATGGCCTATCACGTCAGTGCTGTGCGACGGGGTAACAGTAAATCCCTGATTGTTGCGGACCTGCCCTTTATGGCCTACGCGACTGAACAACAGGCGATGGACAATGCCGCACGGATCATGCAGGCCGGCGCCCACGTGGTAAAACTGGAGGGCGGGGCCTGGCTGGCAAGGACAGTCGCCATGCTGACCGAGAGGGGCATCCCGGTATGCGGCCACCTCGGCCTTACGCCCCAGTCCGTCAACAAACTCGGTGGCTATCGCGTTCAGGGCAGGGACGAAACCGCCGCCGATCAGATGATCAGTGATGCCAAGATGCTGGAAAAAGCCGGGATCGACTTACTGGTGCTGGAGTGTGTGCCCGCCACCCTGGCAAAAACCATTACCGAGGCACTGGCCGCACCAGTGATCGGGATCGGTGCAGGTGCAGATACGGACGCCCAGGTGTTAGTGCTCTACGACATGCTCGGCCTGTCACCCCATCAGCCCAGTTTCGCCAAAAATTTTCTCGCAGAAACCGGCAATGTGACAGCTGCACTGAACGCCTACGCCGAGGCTGTGCGCGCGGGTCTTTTTCCACAAAGCGGGCAGAGCTTCTAGTTGTTTTCAGCCGTGCAGCCAAAATAGCGCGCAGCCGCACCGTCCTGCCAGACCGGATATTTTTCCATAACAGAGGTAAACAGATGGGATTCGAGCCAGTAGTTTAACCAATGCCGCAATCTGGGATAGGGCGCGCTGGAAAACCAGTCCGGATCCACCAGGGAAAACTGCCGCACAAACGGAAAAATGGCTACATCGGCAAAGCCCGGTTGATGACCGAGCAAGAACGACTGCTGCTGCAAACGGACCTCCAGGGCCTGCAAAAAAGCCTCTCCTTCGGCACGATAATGCGCAGAGGCTTGCTCAGGGTAACGGTCTGAATACTTATAATGGTCCAGATGAGTTTTGAAAGACCCGTCATTCTCTGCAATCAGCCGGGAGGCTTCCCGGCTTACAGCTGGATTTATCCAATTGTCCGGATCGTGAACAGCCAGAGCCCAGCACATCACATCACAGCTTTCATCCAGCACACGGCCGTCGGGCAGCACCAACACGGGTACCGTGCCTTTCGGCGAGACCGCCAACATGCTCGGTGGCTTGTTCTTCAATAAAATTTCCCGCAATTCCACGGGGACACCGGCATAGCAAATGGCCATGCGGGCCCGGATGGCATAGGGACAGCGGCGAAAGGAATACAATACAGGCAACATCAGAACCTACCCGGTAAAAAATAAGCGAAGTTAGCGTAGCAAACTTTCCACACCATCCACCAGCAGGCTTTATACTGGCCGCCCGGCCATAAAAACAGGAGTTCAGGCAAATATGAAACCGCTACTACCCGGGGTCGAAATAGATCCCGCATCACCGGCAAACGCCGCTGTCATATGGCTACACGGACTGGGGGCCAACGGCCACGATTTTGAACCTGTGGTGCCGGAGTTACATCTTCCAGAGTCTTTGCCAGTTCGCTTTATCTTTCCGCACGCGCCACAAATTCCGGTGACTATCAATAGCGGCTATATCATGCCAGCCTGGTACGACATTCTGGAGATGGAGCTGGATCGCAAGGTGGACCTGGCTCAACTGCGACACTCTGCACTCCAGATCCAACAGCTTATTGACCGGGAAATAGAACGGGGGATCGACAGCCGGCGAATTGTCATTGCCGGATTCTCCCAGGGCGGAGCCGTCGGCTTCGAAGCGGCCCTCAGCTACCCCAAACCGCTGGCGGGCTTACTGGCTTTATCCACCTATTTTGCCACCGCCGATTCAATCGACATTCATCCCGCCAATCGATAACTCCCCGTGCAGATACTCCATGGCACCAGCGACGATGTGGTGCCGGAACAGCTGGGCCGGAAAAGTGTCACCTTTTTGCGCGACCAGGGCTTTACACCCGGCTACCAGACCTTCCCCATGGGACACTCCGTGTGCCTGGAGGAGATTGAAATCATCTCCCTTTGGCTGCAACAGGTGCTGGACTGATCCCAGGCCATTTCAGTGGTCCTGGCTTATTTCAGTCCCAGTCGATACGCCAATTTGTGCAGGTTGCTGGCATCCACATTCAACATCCTCGCCGCTGACGCCCAATTACCGTCGCTGGCGGTCAGGGCCTGTTGAATCGCGTGCCGCTGGCTGCTTTCCACCACTTCACGCATCGGCATAACCGTCTGCAGTTCGGCGTGACCAATTTCAGCGGACGCTGACCCCATGCCAGTCATGGGGCGGACCATCTCCTGGCTGTCAACTCCCTCATCCAAATCCAGCAATTCTGCCCCCAGGGAGATGATTTCAGTTCGTGTCGCGCCTCGACTGACAGCCTTGAGCACCGCACGACTGATAACATGCTCCAACTCCCGCACATTACCCGGCCAGGGGTATCGGCACAGGGCCGTCTCGGCATCGGGGGGCAGCCGTAGACTGCGCAGGCCGAGCCGAGCCCGGTTCAGCTCCAGAAAGCGACCGGCCAACAGTAACACGTCGTTGCCGCGCTCTCGCAAAGGCGGGATCGGCACCGGGTAGACAGACAAGCGATGATATAGATCGGCACGAAAATCGCCGTCGCGCACACTATCATGCAGGTTGCGGTTGGTGGCAGCGATCACGCGCACATTGACCCGTCGTGGCCGGTCCGAACCAAGCCGTTGAATCTCACCATTCTGCAAGGCCCGCAACAATTTCGCCTGCACCGACAGCGGCAGCTCACCCACCTCATCGAGAAATAAAGTGCCGCCATCCGCCGCCTCAAAACGCCCTGGACGCTCGCTGATTGCCCCGGAAAAGGCGCCTTTTACATGGCCGAACAGCTCGCTCTCCGCCAGGGATTCCGGTAGAGCAGCACAGTTGACATGCACCATAGGCCGGTCCGCACGACGAGACAATACGTGCACCCGGCGGGCGAACAACTCTTTGCCCACCCCCGTTTCACCCAACAGCAGCACCGGTAGCTCGGAATCTGCCACCACCGTCAATTCATGCAGCAGGGCCTGCAATGCCTCGCTTTGACCAACAATCTCCTCTTCCACCTCAACCACCGATACCCCGTTCCCGGAATGGGGCTCCCGCACCAGGCGCAGACCCTGCAATTCCTGCTCCAGCCGGGTGACACGGATGGCGGCCTCCGCCAGTAGGCCGAAGTGTTTCAGAGTCTGCGTGGCTTCACCGCTGAAGGCCCCGGCCTCCAGGGCATCCAGGGTTAAAACCCCCCACTGAATCCCCTCCACATAGAGACTGATACCCATGCAGTCGTGCACCGGCAGGGGTTCACCTACCTGACTGTCGAGCAAGCCGTCATAGGGGTCTGGCAGCTCACTACCAGGCTCGAAGCGGGTTGGATCACGACGCGAGAGGATGGCCGCCAGCCTGGGATGCTGAGCCACCACAAAGCGCCTGCCAAGTGTCTCATGCACAAGGCCATCCACCGCCACTGGGCGCAGCCGGTTTTCCTCAAGGCGTAACACCGCCACCGCCCCACATTGAAATTGCTCGCGGAGCACAGACACCAGCCGCTGCAAACGTACCGCCGACGGCAGGTTGACCACCAGGTCCGACAACAACATCAAATCGATCATGGTTTTATAAACCCTATTGTGGTTATTTAGACCATATCAAATAATGGTTATAACCACCACAATATATTTAATATATTGAAATATAATAATAATTTTTTTGGCATAGCTTGTGCTCTATCTCTTGTGACAAATCATAAACCTTGAGAGAGCGAGCATCATGAACATTCTCGAACAACCGCTGGGCACTCTGGCCCGAACCATTCCCGGTGCCACCCGCCTTTTTTATCAGAATCGTCTGGACTTCTGCTGTGGTGGGCACGAAAGCCTGCAGGACGCCGCCATTTGTCGCGGCCTGAACCCGAAGACGATCGCCGCACAACTCAATGTCCTGCAGCAAACAAAAAATACGGATCAGGCTGCACACCAGGCGACCCCCGAAACACTGATCCCCCACATTCTGGAGCGCTACCATGAGCGTCACCGGGAGCAGTTGCCAGAACTGGTACGGCTGGCCGCACGGGTAGAGCTGGTTCACCGTGAGCACCCGGACAGTCCCAAAGGATTATCCAGCCTACTGATGGCCATGCATCAAGAACTGGAGAGCCATATGCTCAAGGAAGAAAACGTGTTGTTCCCGATGCTTTTGCGTCACCTGTTCGACCATGCCATCAACCCCATTGCCATGATGCGCTTTGAGCACGACCAGCACGGTCAGTCGGTGAAACAAATGGAACAGCTGACCAAAAACCTGACCCTGCCCGATGATGCTTGTGACACCTGGCAGGCGCTCTACTGGCAACTGGACTGGTTCCGCGCCGACCTTATGGAGCACATCCACCTGGAAAACAACCTGCTGTTTGAGTGCGTCGATGCACAGGGAGCCAACGGTCATGGGTAAATACAACAAATTGTGGTGGACACTGATCGCTGTCCTGGCTGCCACCTTTGCCCTGTTGGGCTATTTCGGGGTGGAGGTATATCGCAAGGCACCACCCATACCGGACAGGGTGGTGAGCATAAGTGGTCAACAGATCATGACCAGGGAAAGTATTCTCGATGGCCAGACGGCCTGGCAGTCAGTAGGCGGCATGCAGCTCGGTTCCATTTGGGGTCACGGCGCCTATCAGGCACCGGACTGGACCGCCGACTGGCTTCACCGCGAACTACTTGCCTGGCTGGAACTGGCCGCTCAAGAGGAATTTGATCTCAACTATGGGGCACTGACCGGCCGCGATCAAAATGCGCTGCAGTATGAATTGAAACAGGCCTATCGAACCAATACCTACAACCCCGAAACGGACGAACTGGTGGTATCCGAACGGCGCGCCAGGGCCATGGCTCAGACGGCGGATTACTACAATGATCTGTTCGGAGGGGAACCGACACTGCAATCCACTCGGGAAAGTTACGCCATGAAGGAGGTGACACTACCCAGTGGTGAGCGGCGCGCGCAGCTCACCGACTTTTTCTTCTGGACCGCATGGGCGGCAGCGACCGAGCGCTACTCCGGCGAAGCCACCTACACCAACAACTGGCCACATGAACCGTTGATTGGCAACAAGCCCACGGCGGAGAACATTGTCTGGTCTATCGCAAGCGTGGTGTTTCTCATCGCTGGTGTGGGCGGTTTAATCTGGGGCTGGGCCTTTCTGAGCAAGAAAGACGAAGAGGATCCGGTCTCGCCAAAAAATGACCCAATTACCACCTTTCCGCTAACCCCTTCCCAGAAAGCGTTGGGCAAGTATCTGATTGCCGTGGTCGGACTGTTCACCCTGCAGGTGTTTCTCGGCGGCTTTGTCGCCCATTACACCGTCGAAGGCCAGGGGTTTTACGGCCTCAACACGTCCGAATGGCTCCCCTACAGCCTGGTTCGCACCTGGCATATTCAGTCGGCGATGTTCTGGATTGCCACGGGCTTCCTTGCTGCGGGCTTGTTCCTGGCACCGATTATCAATGGTGGCAAGGATCCAAAATATCAAAAGTTAGGCGTAGATATTCTTTTCTGGGCCTTGATTGCGGTGGTAGCCGGTTCCTTTACCGGCAACTTCTTCGCGATTAATCAGATCATGCCCGCCGAGTGGAGCTTCTGGCTGGGACACCAGGGCTACGAATACGTTGATCTCGGGCGCTTCTGGCAGATTCTGAAAGTGGCAGGCATTGCCTTCTGGCTCATGCTGATGATGCGCGGCATTGTGCCGGCCCTCAAGCAGGGTGGCGACAAAAGCCTACTGGTGTTGCTCACAGCATCCGTAGTGGCTATCGGTCTGTTCTACAGTGCCGGCCTGCTCTATGGCGAGCGCACCCATATTTCCATTATGGAATACTGGCGCTGGTGGGTGGTACATCTTTGGGTAGAGGGCTTCTTTGAGGTATTTGCCACCACTGCGCTGGCCTTTATTTTCTGCAGCATGGGACTGGTGTCACGCACCATGGCGACAACGGCATCCCTGGCCTCCGCGTCCCTGTTTTTACTCGGCGGCGTACCCGGCACCTTTCACCATTTGTATTTCTCGGGCACCACCACACCGGTTATGGCAGTAGGCGCCACCTTCAGTGCGCTGGAAGTAGTACCACTGGTCGTGTTGGGTTATGAGGCATGGGAGAGCTGGCGACTGAAATTCCGCGCCCCCTGGATGCAGGATATCAAGTGGCCCCTGCTGTTCTTTGTGGCTGTAGCATTCTGGAACATGCTGGGTGCTGGCGTGTTGGGTTTTATGATCAACCCGCCCATTTCGCTGTATTACGTGCAGGGACTGAACACCACACCAACCCACGCGCATGCGGCCCTGTTCGGAGTATACGGCTTCCTCGCACTGGGCTTCTGCCTGTTGATCCTGCGTTATATCCGCCCCGAAATGATTTTTAGTGAGCGACTGATGAAAACCGCCTTTTGGTGGATGAACGGCGGCCTGATGCTGATGCTGTTTACCAGCCTGCTACCGGTAGGAATCATTCAATTTATCGGCAGTGCCTCCGAGGGTCTTTGGTACGCCCGCAGCGAAGCCTTTCTACAGCAGCCCATACTGGTGACCTTGCGCTGGGTGCGCACCCTGGGTGACGTGGTATTCATTGTCGGTGCCCTGGCGGTGAGTTGGCAGGTAGTACGCGGCATCTGGCCCGCCTCTGGTTACCAAAGACAAAACATCTATGGCGAGGATATCGCCGTTTAACACACATCCCCCATCAACTAACAGGAGAAGCATCATGTTGAAATCGTTCAGAAAAATAGCCACCGCCGGGCTCATTGCACTGCTCATCACCCCCGCCATCCACTCGGCGGAGGTGATCGGCCACAGCAATGACAACACTGGCGGACAGGCTACCGGGGGCTCAATCCTGTTCCTGATCGGCGGCGCAGCCGGTGGCCCCGCCGGCGCACTTGTCGGCGCACTTGTGGGCACCTGGATCGGTGGTACAACCCAGCAACAGGCGGGCCTCAGTGGTGATCGCTATACAATCAAAACTGAACAGGGAGAAACCCATGCATTTCGCAGCCCTAACCGCGAATTTGAACTGGGCGATCAGGTAGACATCGTCGGCATTCGCCTGCAACCTGCGCCTTGATCATGGTTACCGGTGTGGGCGTTCTCTCACCGGTATCTTTCTCACTCCGCGGGACACATACCACTCTGCTATCATTAACTGCTCCGCCACGTTGTGAGGCCTGCATGGTAAAGTCGTCCCCCATCTATCCATTCCGCAAACCACCCGAACCGGGTGTACCCCAGCAGATTGCCGACGGCGTCTACTGGCTGCGCATGCCGCTGCCCTTCCGGCTCGACCACATCAATCTGTGGCTGCTTGAAGAAAGTGATGGCTGGACGATAGTCGATACCGGGCTGGCTACCGAGGACACCACCGAGCTGTGGTTAAAACTCTCGTCGATTGTGTCAGCAAAAAAACCGGTAAAACGCCTGATTGCCACCCACATGCACCCGGATCATATCGGACTTGCCGCCTGGCTATGCCGTCACAGCGGCGCCGAATTCTGGATGTCCCGCAGCGAGTATATGCATTGTCGGATCCTGCTGGCTGACAGCAACCGCGAAGCACCGGAAGAGGCAATCAGCTTCTATCGGGCCGCCGGTTTCAACGATGAACAACTGCGTTACTATCGCGCCAAATTTGGCTCTTTCGGGAGCATGGTTCGCGGGATGCCGGCCTCTTATCACCGACTGCAGCACGGCGACAGCTTCATCATCGGGGGACGTCGCTGGCAGCTGGTCATGGGCGAAGGACACTCCCCCGAGCACGCCTGCCTGCACTGCCCCGAACTGGACCTGTTTATCGCCGGCGACCAACTGCTGCCGACTATTTCCTCCAACGTCAGCGTCTGGCCCATGGAACCGGCCGGCAACCCGCTGCAGGCATGGATCGACAGCTGCCACGGGCTCAAGGCCTTGCTACCGGAAAAGACGCTGGTGTTGCCCTCCCACGGCCTGCCCTTCACCGGCGCTCAGCCGAGACTGCAGGCGCTGATCGACGGTCACGAACGGGACCTGGACAGGGTTGTGCAACATTGCGACGAGCCAAAACGGGTGATTGATTTATTTCCGCTGCTTTTCAAGGCACCGATCGGCAATTCGATGCTGGTTCTGGCCACGGGCGAAAGTTACGCCCATCTGCACTACCTGATGGCACGGGGGAAAATCGCCATGCAGACCGACAACACCGGAGTGAACTGGTATCAGCGCGCCTGAACCAGGGTCGGAATCAACGCCCGGTCGCCGCAGCGACGACTGCCATCTGCCGGTCGTGCCAACCACCCAGCAGCAACTGGGCACTTATCGCGCCGAGCAACGCGATAAACATATCCCACTGGGCATCCCAGACATCCCCCTGGGTGCCGAGGAACTCGACGGAACCGTCGCCACCCACCACCGCAGTCAACCACTCCAGCAATTCATAAAAGGCGCTGAACGCCAGACAGAAACAGGTAACCAGAAAGAACAGCCAATAGCGCCCCACCACAACCCGGTTGCGCCAGAGGATCTCCCTCGCCAGAATCGCGGGCACGAAGCCCTGGGCAAGGTGCCCAAAACGGTCATAGTGATTGCGGGTGAAATCAAACCAGTCTGCCACCACAAAACCCAACGGCACCCTGGCATAGGTATAGTGGGCACCCACCAATAAAATGACGGCGTGCAGAAAAATCAGGTAATAACTGAGCCGGGTCAACGGAAAGCTTCGCCGGGTGACGTACAGTACCGGCAAGGCCATCAGTACGGGGATCGCCTCAAGCCACCAGGTAGCGCGATCAAACGGCGCGATCCAGGACCAAACCAGCACGGCCAGCAGAACAGCGAGCAACCACAATAGTTCCCGGTTAGCGGCCATTATCCGCCCCAGCGGGGCAGCAGGTTTTGTTCAATTCCCAGATGATCGAGCAGCCTCGCCACCAGAAAATCCACCAGATCATCGATCGTCTGCGGGTTCTGATAAAAGCCCGGCATCGCCGGCATCACGGTAACCCCCAACCGCGCCAGTTTCAGCAGATTCTCGAGATGCAATTCTGACAGGGGCGTCTCTCTGGGCACCACAATCAGCTGCTGTTTTTCCTTGATCACCACATCTGCCGCGCGCTCGATCAGATTATTGCTGGCGCCACAGGCAATTGCAGAAATGGTGCCGCCACTGGCGGGACAGATCACCATGGAACGGGGTGCAGCAGAGCCAGACGCCACGGGCGAGAACCAGTCGCGGGACGTATTGACAAGAATCTGGTCTGGCTCCGCATCAAAGTTGAGGGTGAGAAAATCCTCCAGGGCCTCATCCCCGGGCAACGTCAGTTCTGTCTCGGTTTCCACTACAACCCGCGCTGCCTCGGATATCAGAAACTGGATCTGGCAGTTGGCCTGAACCAGGCACTCCAGCAGACGCAGGCCATACTGGGCACCGGATGCCCCGGTCATTGCCAAGGTTATCGAACGATCAAACTCGGCCATGGGCACGCTCCTCAAGTGCGGCCACCAGCTTGCTGTGCAAGCCACCAAAACCGCCATTACTCATAATCACCACATGGGTGCCGTCCACTGTCAGCTGCAAAATCCGCCCCACCAACTCATCAATCGTCCCGAGCACTTCAGCGGGAACCGGCCCGGCAGCCACCTCTTCCACCAGCGACCAACTCGCGCTATCCGGCTGAAACCAGAGCACCTGATCGGCATCGGCAGTGGCCACGGCAAGGTGACCGCGATGAATACCCAGCTTCATGGTATTGGAGCGCGGCTCAATGACCGCGAGAATTTTTTCGCTGTCCACCCGATGGCGCAAACCGGCCAGCGTTGTCGCTATGGCAGTGGGATGGTGGGCGAAATCATCGTAGACCGAGACACCATCAATGGTGGCCAGCCTTTCCATACGACGTTTGACGCCACTGAACTGGCATAGCGCCTCGCAGGACACCTCTGGCGTGACACCAACATGATGTGCGGCCGCGATGGCGGCCATGCCGTTGGCAATGTTGTGATCTCCAGTCTGCGTCCACTGGACAACCCCGCGCGGCTTACCCTGATAACTGATCCGAAAAACCGAACCGTCCTGTTCTGTGGCCTCCACATCCCAACTGTCGGGATCACCCAGCGGCTGGTATTCCGACCAGCATCCCATTGCCAATACCGCCTGCAGGGGGAGATCCCTGACCGGGGCGACAATCAGACCATGGCCGGGAATAGTGCGGACAAAATGGTGGAACTGGGTCTGGATGGCAGCCAGATTGGCAAAAATATCGGCGTGGTCAAATTCAAGGTTATTGAGAATGGCCGTACGCGGACGGTAGTGAACAAACTTGGAACGCTTGTCAAAGAATGCACTGTCGTATTCATCCGCTTCCACCACAAAGAACGCCGAATCGCCCAGGCGGGCAGAGACCCCGAAATTGTTCGGCACCCCGCCGATCAGAAACCCCGGCTGCATACCGGCATATTCCAGAATCCACGCCAACATGCTGGCGGTGGTGGTTTTACCGTGGGTACCCGCCACCGCCAGTACCCAGCGATCGCGGAGGCAATAATCCCCCAGCCACTGCGGACCGGATGTATAGGGAATACCGTTATCCAGCACATATTCCACGGCGGGGTTACCGCGAGACAGCGCATTGCCGATAACCACCAGATCCGGTACGGGATTAAGCTGCGCGGGGTCGTAGCCTTCCGTCAGGGTAATACCGGCATTTTCCAGCTGGGTGCTCATCGGTGGGTAGACGTTACTGTCGCAACCGGACACCTCATGCCCCATGGCTTTGGCCAGCTGCGCGAGTGAGCCCATAAAGGTGCCGCAAATACCTAGAATATGAATATGCATACTGTCTCGTCAGCCTGTCTCTGTTGTAGCACTCCGGCACAAGAATCGACCGGCACACTCACAGTCGGATCCAATTACCCTGCAAGTCTAGTCGGTGCCGGTGCTGCAACGCCACCATAAAAAATGAAATCCCCAACGCTTTCCAGTATGATTCGCCGCTGCTGAAAATTGCGGTCCAACGGGGGAACCCATGCCGAAAAAGAATGCCTTCTATGCACAATCCGGCGGTGTTACAGCGGTCATTAATGCCAGCGCCTGCGGTGTCATTGAAACCGCTCGTCGACACAGCGATAAGATCGGCAAGGTCTACGCGGGCCATAATGGTATTATCGGTGCCCTGCGGGAGGACATGATTGACACCAGCAGGGAATCGGATGAAGCCATTGCGGCCCTGCGCCATACCCCTTCCGGTGCGTTCGGCTCTTGCCGGTACAAGCTGAAGAGCCTGGAAGAAAACCGCGTTGAGTACGAGCGGCTGATCCAGGTATTCAAGGCTCACAATATCGGCTACTTTTTCTACAATGGCGGTGGCGACTCTGCCGACACCTGCCTAAAAGTCTCCCAGCTCTCGGAAAAAATGGGTTATCCAATACAGGCCATCCATATCCCGAAAACCGTGGATAACGACCTGCCCTTCACAGACAATTGTCCGGGCTTTGGCTCCGTTGCAAAATACGTGGCAATTTCTACCAAAGAAGCAAGCCTCGATGTCGCAGCAATGTGCGAGTCCTCCACCAAAGTCTTCATCCTGGAAGTAATGGGACGCCATGCCGGATGGATTGCCGCTGCCAGTGCCATGGCAGCGGAACAGGCCGGCGACCCGCCCCATATTATTCTGTTCCCCGAGATCCCCTTCGCTCAGGAGGAGTTCATTGCCAAAGTCGAACAGACTGTGCAGCAACGGGGCTACTGTGTCATCGTCGCCTCGGAGGGAGTCCAGTACTCCGACGGCACCATGATTGCCGGATCCGTCACCACCGATGCATTCGGGCATCAGCAGTTGGGCGGACTGGCCCCCACCCTGGCGAGCATGATCAAGCATGAGCTTGGCTATAAATACCACTGGGCGGTGGCCGACTATCTCCAGCGCTCGGCACGACATATCGCTTCCGCCACGGATGTAGAGCAGGCTTATGCGGTCGGCCAGGCCGCGGTGGAATACGCGTTGGCCGGCAAAAACTCTGTGATGGTCACCATTGAACGGCTGGCTGGAGATAATTACAGCTGGCGACTGGGGGAGGTCGGGCTGGACAAGGTGGCCAATATTGAAAAGAAGATGCCCAGTGATTTTATTTCACGGGACGGTTTCGGCATCACCCAACTGGCAAGGACCTATCTTGCACCACTGATTGAAGGCGAGGACTACCCACCCTATCTCAACGGTGTGCCGAACTATGCCAGACTCGCCAAACTGCCCGTGAAGAAAAAGCTCAACACGCCCTTTGATATTTGATTAAATGAGCTCCTGTTCACATTATCTGATCTCATGACTCATTAAAGAGGGAGCTCTCATGATCACCTTTTGCCCACTACTCCGCTGCTTTGCTTTTCGCATGCACACTCGCATTGGGTGTCACTACAGCGTCAGCTGGCCAGAAGCCCTGCATTGCCATTGCTCCCCCCCAGGCCCAACTGGGACAGGGCGCCAGCGGGCAGGACGTATCCAGTCCGGTACAAAACATGCTGATTTCCTACCTCAGCGGCCCAATGCTTGAGGTGGTCGCCCTGCAGTCCCGGCTGCCAGCCCAGCTCGAAGCTGAGGCCAAGCAGTCCGGATGCGATTACATACTGACCGCCGACGTGGACTATCAAAAAAAGAAGAGCTGGGGCAAGGCGCTTTCCATCGGGGCCGGCGTGATCTCCTCGGCACTGCCCTACGCCGGTGTGGGTGGAAGCATGGGTAGTTTTGTCGCCGCCACCACCGCGGCCAACGTGGCCAATACTGCCGCCAGCGTACAAATGCAACAGGAATCCATGGAAAAGCTGACGGCGGCTCAGGGGACCATCCGCAAAGGGGATTCCATTGCGCTTAACTACAAATTGAAGAGCATCACTAACGGCAAGCAAGTGGCTGGGAATGACTTTAACACCAAGGCTGAACAGGACGGCCAGGACCTGCTGATCCCGATGATCGAACAGACCGCCACCGAAGTATTCAACAAGGTCACCCAATAAGAGCCACCCAATAACAAACCATGGAGGCTTGTCGACCTTTTACCGGAAGACGCAATGGCGCTGCCACCGCAAAGGAACAGCGCTGTTTTCTACCCTCCACTTTACCCTTCCAGCATAAAAGTCACCGGGCCGTCATTGCACAGGCTCACTTGCATATTGGCGCCAAAAACTCCCGAGGCCACATCCGGATGGAGCTGCTCTGCCCTGCTTATGAAATAATCGTAAAGTGCCTCTGCCCGCTCTGGCGGCGCGGCATTGCTGAACCCTGGCCGCAACCCCTTGCCGGTATCGGCGGCCAGTGTGAACTGGGAAACGACCATCAAGCCACCACCCATCTGCTGAAGGTTGAGGTTCATCCTGCCCCCATCATCGGGAAAGATGCGGTAGTTGAGCACCTTGTGAAGTAATCGGGCGGCAGCGCCCTCACTATCGCCGGCCTGAACGCCCAGCAACAGCAGGATACCCGGACCAATTTCACCCATCCTGTCACCGTTGACCTCGACAGTGGCATAACTGACGCGCTGTATCAGTCCTAACATGATGCCCTCCCTTACAGAACCTGGTTTGCTGGCGAGCCCGCCAGATAAGATCGCAAATTATCTGCTGCCAACGTGACCAAACGCTGCCTTGCCTCACGAGCCACCCATGCACTGTGGGGTGTAACAATCAGATGGGGCAGATCGGGATTGAGCAGCGGATTGCCATCGACAGGGGGCTCTTCGGTAAGCACATCCACCCCCGCACCGGCAATCTCCCCAGCTTCCAACGCATCCGCCAGCGCCTGTTCTTCCACCAGACCACCTCTGGCACAGTTAATCAACAATGCCGACCGCTTCATCATGGTCAGCTCGCGCCGACCAATCAGGTGGCGGGTTTCCGCTGTAAGCGGGCAATGCAGACTGACCACATCGGCTTCGCGAAGCAATCTGTCCAGCGGCATGCGTGTGTCATCGCCGCTCTGCCGCCATGGCAAGGAGGCGATGCCCACCCGCATGGAAAATGCCCGGCCAATTTCGGCTACCCCCTGACCCAGTCGCCCGTATCCGATAATACCGAGGGTCTTTCCCGCCAGCTCTGAGACCGGGTAGTCCAGCAGACAAAAGGTAGAACTGTTGGCCCAACGCCCATCCAGTGCGGCAATATTGTAATCAGCCAGACGAGTTGTCAGCGCCAGAATCATGGCCCAGGTGTGCTGAACCACCGAACCGGTACCATAGCCAGTCACATTGGTGACCACCACACCACTCGCCCTCGCAGCACTGATGTCCACCACATTGGTGCCGGTGGCCAGCACACCGATATAACGCAGCTCGGGAGTCAGGTCCGCCGGCCCGATCAAGACCTTATTGGTCAGCACCACGTCGGCGCCGGCGATGCGTTCGACGAGCTCTGCCGGCTCGGTATTGCCGTAGACTGCCCACGACAATGGCAGATCCGTAATCGGTCGCAAATCCACATCCTCTGATCCAAGGCTGTCGGCGTCGAGAATTACCCCTTTCATATTCGCTGCCCGAAAGTTATCTTGCCATCCAACGTCATGACACTGGAGTGTACCCGATGTCCCCGAAACCGCGCATCGTCATCACCTATTGTTCGCGCTGCCAGTGGCTGCTGCGCTCAGCCTGGCTGGCGCAGGAGCTGCTGACCACTTTTGCCGATGATCTTGCAGAAGTTGCCCTGAGACCGGCAGACATCAGCGGCACCTTCGAAATTTTTCTCAATGAGCAGTCGCTCTGGGAACGCACTCGGGACGGCGGTTTCCCGGAGGCAAAAATACTCAAGCAACGGGTGCGCAATCTGATTGACCCCGATCGCTCGCTGGGCCATAACGACCGGTAAATACTTCAGCAACGACTGACGTGCGGCACGCCAGTTTCTTCTGGCATAATGTGCCGCTTGTGCCTACCCACCAGAAGAATAAGGAACACCCATGTCAGCAAGGTTACTGAGCATTTACCAATCCATCGTTCTTCGACATCCTCTGGCTGTCTTGATAGCGGTACTGTTGTTGGCAGTGGGCATGGCTTTCGGATTGCCGAACTTCAAGTTGGACGCCTCTGCTGACTCCTTAACGCTGGAACACGACACAGACCTGGATTACTACCGAAAAACACTGCAACACTATGGTAGCAGTGACTTTCTGGTGGTCACCTATACCCCCAAAGAGGGGGATCTTTTTGATGATGCATCGCTGGCAACGCTGGCGGAAATTCGCGATGAACTGAAGCAGATTGAGGGCGTCGCCAATGTTACCTTCATGCTCGACGTTCCCCTGCTCTACAGCCCCAAGGTCAAGATATCCCAACTCAAGGATGAGCCTCGCACGCTCATGGACGAAGACACCAACCGAGATATGGCCCGCAAGGAGTTTCTCGAAAGTCCCATCTATCGCAATCTGATTCTCAGCCCGGATGGTCAAACTACGGCGCTGCTGGCCACCATGGAGCTGGACCGGAAATACCTCGACCTGGTTCGCAAACGGGACTCCCTGCGGCTGAAACGGGATACCGAAGGCCTGACACCAGAAGAAGAAATCGAGCTGGAACAGGTGAGCGAAGAATTCCTCAACTACCGCACCGAGCGCGCTGCCATTGAGCACCAAAGGGTGGATGAGGTGCGTGAGAAAATGGCGGCCTTCGAGGACCGCGCAGAACTGTTCCTCGGTGGACCCAGTATGATTACCGCCGACATGATTGACTTTATCAAAAGCGATCTGCGAATTTTTGGCACCGGTATTGTGCTGTTTATTATCCTGACCCTGGCCATCATTTTCCGGCAAATTCGCTGGGTCGTTCTGCCACTGCTGACCTGTCTGCTCTCGGTGGAAATCATGCTCGGTTACCTGAGCTGGATTGACTGGCGATTGACTGTGATCTCTTCTAACTTTGTGGCGCTACTGCTGATCATCACTCTGGCGCTGACCATTCATCTGATTGTTCGCTACCGCGAAATCCTGGCCGAATCTCCTGATCGCAACCAACTGGAACTGGTCAGTGAAACCGTCAATTACATGGCCCGCCCCTGCCTGTACACCGTGCTCACCACCGTGGTGGCCTTTGTTTCCCTTGTGGTCAGTGACATCCGACCAGTAATCGATTTTGGCTGGATGATGACCATGGGTATTACCCTGGCACTGGTGCTGGCATTTCTGGTGATTCCCGCCGGCATGATGCTGCTCGGCAAGGGCCATAACAACGACAGTGGTGACAACTCGGCGGCCTATACCCTGTATTTTTCACGGTTTACCGAAAATCACGGCGGACTGGTTCTGGGCCTGGCCTTGCTGGCCGCCGTAATCAGCGGCTGGGGCATCTCCCAGTTGCAGGTGGAAAACCGGTTTATAGACTATTTCCGCTCTGACACCGAAATTCATCAGGGGCTCTCCGTTATCGATGAAAAACTGGGAGGCACCACGCCACTGGATATCATTCTGGATGCACCCGACACGGCCACGTCACACGCTGGCGGCGACAATAGTGCCGACGCGGGCGGAGAAGATCCGTTTGCTGCGGAAGATCCATTTGCAGCAGAGGACCCCTTTGCTGCAGAAGACCCCTTTGCCGACGATGGCAGTACCGGAAAGGAGGCTTCGACCAACAGCTACTGGTTCACAGGGGTCGGTATTCAGAAGCTGAACCAGATGCATGATTACCTGGAGTCACTTCCTGAAGTGGGCAAAGTCAATTCGCTGGCAATGATCACCGACGTCGCCGAAGACCTGATGGGCCACCGCCTGAACGATCTGGAACTGGCCTTTCTCCGCAACAGCCTGTCCCGGGACAATGCCGCTTTTCTGGTTGACCCCTACATTGACGACGAACTGAATCAGGCCCGCATTACGCTGCGCATCCGGGAAACTGGTGGCGAGTTGAAACGACCGGAACTACTGAAAAATATTCGCCAGTTTGCCGTGAATGAGTTGGGATTGCAGGAGGATCAGGTGCATCTGACCAGCCTGTTGGTACTCTACAACAATATGCTGCAAAGCCTGTTCCGCTCCCAGATTTTGACCCTGGGGGCCGTTTTTATCGGCATCATGGCGATGTTTCTTGTGCTGTTCCGCTCACTGTCGATTTCCCTCATTGCCATCCTGCCGAACATGCTTGCCGCTACTGTAGTACTTGGCGGCATGGGGCTTGCCAGAATTCCCCTGGACATGATGACCATTACTATCGCGGCCATCACAGTGGGTATCGGTGTGGACCATGCAATTCACTACATCACCCGTTTCCGGCGGGAATTTGTTGTGGATCGCGACTACATCGCCACCATGCACCGGGCTCATGCCAGCATAGGGCGGGCACTGTTTTACACGGCCATCACCATTATCATTGGCTTCTCCATTCTGGCGCTGTCGAACTTTATCCCCTCCGTCTACTTCGGCCTGCTCACCGGTTTGGCAATGCTGGCGGCGCTGCTCGGCTCCATGACCCTGCTGCCAAAACTGATTCTGATCTTCAAGCCGTTCGGCAAGTAACAGGGGCCCTTTAAAAACCGCAACAGCTCATGGCCTGTTGCGGTTTTTGATCCTATCGACAGGTTCCCTGCTACACTTTTTACAAAACAACCTATAAGTACAAACCTGCCGGAGAGCCTTCCAACTATGTCATTTCAACCCTGGGAACTGGTGGCCGGGCTGGGTATTTTCCTTTACGGAATGATGGTTCTTGAACAGGCGTTACGCACACTCGGCACCCGCGCCTTCCGTCACATACTGAGGGATTACACCAATACGCCGGTACGCGGCGTCATGATGGGTGTGATCAGCACCGCCTGTCTGCAGAGCAGCTCCATGGTCGGCCTTATCGTGCTGGCCTTTGTGGGGGCGGGCATCCTCACCATGGCCAGCGCCCTGGGGATCATTTTCGGCGCTAGCCTGGGCACCACCTTCACCGGATGGATTGTCGCCACCATCGGTTTCAAACTCAGTCTCACACAATATGCCATGCCGCTACTGGCCGTGGGGACACTCGGCACCGTCTTTATCAGCTCGGAACATCGGCGCCACAGTCAAGCCAGATTACTGCTCGGACTGGGACTGCTGCTGATGGGGCTCGATTTTATGAAAACCAATATGGGGACATTGGCCGAGCAGAGTATTCCTGGAGTATTTGCCGATTACCCGATTCTGCTCTACGCGCTGGGCGGCCTGTTATTTACGGCATTGGTACAGTCCAGTTCAGCCACCATGATGATTGTGCTGAGCGCCATCAATGCCGGGGTGATGCCGCTCACCACCGCGGCAGCCATCATGGCAGGCGCAAATCTGGGCACCACCGTCACGGTCGTTCTCGGCAGCTTGAAGGGCTCGCCGGACAAACACCGGGTGGCGCTGGCCCACTTTATCTTCCACCTGCTGTCCACCCTGATCGGGCTGGTATTTTTGTACCCGATCCTGCAGCTGATTAGCGATATCCTCACGGTACAGGACCCAATGTACGCGGTGGTGCTGTACCACTCGCTATTCAACCTGTTTACGATTCTTCTGTTTTTGCCTTTTATCTCACCGTTCGCCCGCTGGCTGCAAAACCGCTTTGCCGACGAGGATGGCAGTGGCTGTCAATTCATCACCAAGGTTCCAGCCAGCGTCAGCGATGCCGCCAGTGAAGCCATTCACCAGGAAGTGATCCGGCTGTTTTACCGGGTCATCCTCCTCAATCTTCGGGTGCTGAAAATACGCCCGCAAGAACTGCTACAGGAATACGAGGGCTATCGGGTATATCGTGAAATCAGTCTCAAAAACCCCAGCTACGATGACCAGTACGCGGATATCAAACACACCGAGCAGCAAATCCTGCACTATGCCAACAGAGTCTTGCAGGAAAAGGCCAGTAGCGATGAAGCACAGATTGTTTCCGGGCTGCTGCACGCGGCCAGGGACATGGTCTTCAGTGCCAAAAGCTTCAAGGATATACGCCTCAACATCGTGGAGTTGCGGATGCAGTCCGACGATGAAGAAATGATAGAAACCATCCGTCACGACACCCGCGCCATTTACCGGCACCTGCTCAACCTGCTGGAAAAAACCGACCTCATACTGGTTGCCGAAAAGCGCGAGCAACTGGACACTGAAATCAATTTGTCTCATGACCGTCTCCATCAAATGATTACCCGCTACAGCGATGGCGATGGTATCGGCGTCCCTCTCTCGACACTACTCAATGTCAACCGGGAAATGCTGGTATCCAACCAGATGCTGGCAACGGCCGTCAGGGATCTGGTCGAGGCCAGGTAGCCACCAGAATCCCATTTGGCAATTTGCCCTCATGCCCCGTTTGCTACCCCGCAGGCAACTGATTATAGTCGTGAGCGAACTTCTGAAGACGGAGAACCTAACGGATGAAAACACGTGCAGCGGTCGCTTTTGGCGCAGGCAAACCCCTCGAAGTGGTTGAAGTTGACCTGCAGGGACCGAGAGCCGGGGAAGTCCTGGTGGAGATCAAGGCCACCGGCGTTTGTCACACCGATGCCTTCACCCTCTCCGGCGACGACCCGGAAGGCGCTTTCCCGACTATCCTGGGCCACGAGGGCGCCGGAGTTGTAGTGGAAGTGGGTGCCGGGGTTAAAAACCTCAAGCCCGGGGATCACGTGATTCCCCTCTACACCCCGGAATGCCGGGAATGCGATTTCTGCCTCAATCCCAAAACCAATCTCTGTCAGGCTATCCGAAGCACCCAGGGTCAGGGGTTGATGCCCGACGGCACCAGCCGGTTTTCTCTCGACGGGCAACCCCTGCTTCACTACATGGGTTGCTCCACCTTTGCCAACTTTACCGTGCTGCCGGAAATCGCTCTGGCGAAGGTCCGCGAGGACGCGCCCTTCGAAAAGATCTGCTACATCGGCTGCGGTGTGACCACCGGCATCGGCGCGGTGGCCTTCACCATGAAAGTGGAACCGGGCTCCACCGTCGCCGTGTTTGGTCTCGGCGGTATCGGCCTCAATGTCATTCAGGGTGCCAGAATGGTTGGCGCTACCCGGATCATCGGCATCGACCTGAATCCGGCCAAGGCTGCGCTGGCAAAACAGTTCGGCATGACCGATTTCGTCAACCCGTCAGAAGTGGATGATGTGGTTGGGCATCTGGTGGAAATAACCGGCGGCGGGGTGGATTACAGCTTCGAGTGCATTGGCAATGTCAACGTCATGCGCCAGGCTCTCGAGTGCTGTCACAAAGGCTGGGGAGAGAGCTGTATCGTCGGGGTCGCCGGCGCCGGCAAGGAAATTGCCACGCGCCCGTTTCAGTTGGTCACCGGGCGCTCCTGGCGCGGTACTGCTTTCGGCGGCGCACGGGGACGCACCGATGTACCCAAAATTGTCGACTGGTACATGGATGGCAAAATTGACATCGACTCGCTGATCACCCATACCATGCCGCTGGACGACATCAACCGGGCTTTCGACCTGATGCACGCCGGCGAGAGCATTCGCTCGGTGATACGCTACTAGGACGCTCCGACCATGGAACAAATCGACGCCCATCGCTGTTTTGATGGCCAACAGCTCCGCTTCCGGCACCGGGCCGATTCGCTCGACTGCGACATGACGTTCTCCATCTATCTGCCACCCCAGGCGGACCAGCGGGCTGTACCGGCACTGTACTGGCTGTCCGGCCTGACCTGCACGGATGAAAATTTTGTCATCAAGGCCGGTGCACAACGCTATGCGGCAGAATACGGTATCGCGCTGATAGCGCCGGACACCAGCCCCCGAGGTGAAGGGGTGCCCGATGATCCGGCAGGCGCCTATGATTTTGGTCTGGGCGCTGGATTTTATCTCAATGCCACCCGGCGGCCCTGGGACAGGCACTACCGTATGTACGATTATGTCGTGGATGAGCTGCCTCGTCTTATCAATGACCACTTCCCAGTGGACTATGAAAAAATCGCCATATCCGGCCACTCCATGGGTGGCCATGGTGCGCTGACCATCGCCCTGAAAAACCCTGACCGCTATCGCTCGGTATCGGCATTTGCACCGGTCTGCTCCCCCATGCGCTGCCCCTGGGGCGAAAAGGCCCTCGGCACTTACCTGGGGGATGACCGGGACAGCTGGCGACAGTACGACAGCTGCGAACTGATCAGGCAGGCACCCCACCACCTGCCCATGCTGGTCGACCAGGGAAAAGCAGATGACTTTCTCGACTCACAACTGAAACCCCATCTGTTGGCCGAGGCGGCGCAACAGGCGGGGTACCCGCTGGATATTCGCTATCGACCGGGTTACGACCACAGCTATTTCTTTATCAGCTCCTTTATCGGCGATCACCTCCGTTTTCACGCCCGACACCTCTAACCTCACAGAAATAAAGATTTTCCACCGGCAGCCTACAATTTCATTGAATACTGTTTATTTATACAGTATTTTGGCGTGATGAAAACATCCCTTTTGATGCCGACCGCCACTGACCGCCGCATACCCCTGTTTGGCGCAACGGTAAGAGCGGGCTTTCCAAGCCCCGCAGACGATTTTGTCGAGAGGCCACTGGATATTCACGACTATCTGGTAAAACATCCGGCTGCCACATTCTTTGCCCGTGCAGAAGGCGATTCAATGACCGGCTTCGGTATTTTCAGTGGCGACCTGCTGGTGGTAGATCGCGCCCTGCAACCCCAACATGGCGATGTGGTGATCGCCGCCATCGACGGCGAATTAACCTGCAAGGTACTGGATCTCAACGAGCGGTTACTGCGCGCCGGCAATCTTCGCTACCCCCCGATCGAGCTGCATGACAATGCTGAATTGATTATTGAGGGTGTCGTCGTCCACTCCGTGCGCCATCACCGATGTTTGCGCTAGTTGACTGCAACAGCTGCTACGCCAGTTGTGAGCAGATTTTTCGACCGGACCTGCGCAACAAGCCAGTGGTAGTCTTGAGCAATAACGACGGCTGTGTGATTGCCCGCTCAAAGGAGGCCAAGGCGCTCGGCATTCCCGACCTGCAAGCCTATTTCAAAATCCGGCCGTTGCTGGAGCGGCACAGGGTCCATGTATTTTCCGGTAACTTCCGGCTCTATGGCGATATATCCCGCCGGGTGATGGACAGCCTGCGCCACTTCAGCCCGAACATAGAAATTTACAGCATTGATGAAATGTTTCTGGACCTGGCAGGCATGGATCTGCCATTGCAACCGTACGGCCTGACCATCAAACGGGCTATCTGGCAACAGGTGCGCATGCCGGTCAGTGTCGGCCTGGCACCCAGCAAGACACTGGCGAAACTGGCCAACTATGGCGCAAAAAATATCCCGGGGTATGACGGTGTCTGTCTGCTGGACAGACCTGGAAAATGGCAGTGGTTACTACGCCAGGTACCGGCTACCAAAGTATGGGGTATCGGCTCACGACTCGGTCAGAAGCTGGCCGGAATGGGTATTCACAGCGCCGGGGAACTGGCCAACAGCAATCCGAAAATGATCCGTCAGCGCTTCAATGTCTGTGTCGAGCGCACCGTGGAGGAGCTAAACGGCACTTCCTGCATGGCGCTCGAAGAGGTGCCAGCCGACAAAAAGCAGATTTACTGCACGCGGTCTTTCGGTAGGAAACCCACCGCGATGGAACCTCTGCTGAAGGCGGTCAGTCTCTATGCCAGCAACGCGGCGGAAAAATTGCGCAAGCAGCGGCATCTGGTCCGGACCATCCAGGTGTTCATCCATACATCGCCCCACCGGCCTGACTACTACAGCAATAGCACCGTGGTACAGCTGCCCTTTGACACCGACGACAGCCGGCTGATCGCCGCTCATGCCAGACAGGCAGTGCGGGCCATCTACCGGCCGGGGTATGCCTATATCAAAGCCGGGGTCGGCCTGATTGAACTGATATCACGCAAACATCAACAGGCCGATATCTTCCAGAATCATCAAAGTTCCCACACAGATACGCTGATGCAGACGCTGGATGCCATCAACCGGCGCTATGGCCGGGGTGCCGCTTTTCTCGCCAGCGCAGGGCGGGGTCAGGGCTGGCCGATGCGCCAGCAGTACTGCTCACCGGCCTACACGACCCGCTGGCATGATCTGCCCGTTATCCGAACCTGACGCCACTGACCTCAGGCGACCCGGCCCATTTTCCAGGAACCGCGACCCCGGTCCGTTTCGCGCCACAACTGGTCACTGAGGGAGGCCACCGTCTCGGTACAGCCATCATAAATCCAACGCGCCAGCGCTGTGGCGACATCGGGGTAACCGATGCGGGGTGCCACCGGCTCGCAATCAAACCAGAACGCCAGAGCGGCGCGGTCAATGCGGTCCTCAATGGCAGCGTAACCGAGCTGCTCCAGGGCAGCAGCATTGGCCAGTTGTTCTATCTGTCCACGGAGCGGCTTGGCCATAATCCGTTTGCCAAGCTGCAGGGCTTCACTGATCAATTCAAATCCCGCATTACAGATTACCCAATGGCTGTCGATCAGATCCTGCTGAAAACCGTCCCGACTCAGCGGACGAGTATGCAAATGACCATCGTCACGCCAACGTTGACCCGGGGCGTAAATGTAAAACTCATAGCGGGGAAACTGGCGAAACAGCGGCAAAAGTGCATCCTGATCTTCAAACGGCAGATAAACCAGCACACGCCTTTCCGTATCTCCCCGGGAGGCAAGGCCGTGCACAAGATCTACAATCGGCGGCAATATCGGCTGATCAAAATGGTGCCAGTGCAGGCCCACCGGAATGGTGACTGGCGCAAACCGTTGCAGGATCGTACGACTCAGCAGGTTTCCGCCACGCAGAGGAACCGGAAAAGAGAACGCATATTGGTGACCAATACCAACACAGGGAATACCCTGGCGACGCGCTGCTCTGGCAGTGACTGGCTCGTAGTCACTGATCACCAGATCGTAGCCTGTCAGATCCAGCGCCCTGATGTCCCGGTGTAACGTCAGCAGACTGGCATGCTGCAAAGTCTTCAGCGGTTGCAGTTGCCCGGCACAGGTATGAAAGGTCAGTCCGCGGCGACACTGGAAATCGTCAAACGGCGCCATATCAAAGTACGCATCCCGCGGCCTGCCGGAAAACAACCAGTCCACCTGGACATCCGGATAATGATCAAGCGCTCTGGCCATCGCCCGGGCGCGGGAAAGATGCCCATTACCCGTGCCCTGCACACCGTAGAAAATTCTCATAACAACAAACTGCCTGTTAATTGCAGGGCAACCCAGGCAAGGCTGCCACCAAGCAGAGCGCCGGCCAGCGTATCCAGCGGAAAATGAACGCCCAGTATCACTCGGGACAGGGCCACTAACGCCGCCCAGCCATAAAGGTAGCCCGCGATGCCAACAGGTGGCAGAAGTATTGTCAGTGCGGTGGCGACCAGAAATGCACCCGAGGTATGCCCGGAGGGGAAACTGAATTCATCCGATGCCGTAATCACGCTTTGGTAACCGGGAATAGCCCGTGGCGGCCGGTTGCGCCTGAAGCTGTTTTTCAGCACGTAATAGCTGACCCGTTCAATGGTAAAGCCGACTGTCAGCACAATCAGTAACTGTACCGCCAGGGGGATCGAGAACAGTGCCGCCAGTGCGGGGACTGCAGGATAGAGCCAGCCATCAGCACTGCAAGAGACCAGACGGGCAAACCTTCGAATGCCCTTGCGGGTATTCCACTGCACAATACGCAAAAAGGTGGCAACATCGAGCAAGTGGAGTGTTTGTAGCGCTTTTGGTGTTGTCATAAATCACACATTAGGCAGCCCGTGTGACAACCACATGAACGAAATATGACCATCCTGTGAAACAGATTGCCTGTCACAACTTTGCAGCTGGTAAAGTGTCAAAGTAAACGTAGTGGACGATTTGAGGGTTGATATGGGGATTACAGGCATCAGACAGGCGGCACTGATTGCACTGGTTATGGTTGCTGTGCAGACACAGGGGCAGACTGTCTACAAATCCGTCGATATCAACGGCAACGTGGTTTACAGCGATGCGCCGCTGGAAAATGCCGTGCTGGTGGAGACCATGACCCTGCCGGACACTGCCGGAAAAGACGGTGTTCAAGATGAAGCGGACGCCCGTATCGAACAGATGGCCAATACCACGGAACGCCTGCAACAGGACCGGGAAAAAAGAACCCAGGCCCGCAGAGAGGCTGAAGAGGCCATGATACCCGAACAATTGAGCACACCACCGGTGATCTACCGGGAAGAGCACTACTACAACAATTATTACCCCTATTACAATCGCCACCCCTACCGTCCTTTCTGGCAAAAACCCCAGCGGTATCCCCCACGCTATCGCAGTGGTGAGCGTTACAATAACGACAGCCTACTGGTGCCGAAATCAAAACTGCTGACACCCTCCCCACATCAATGAGAAAATCCCGGCCCGGTTCTGATCGCACCGGAACTCACTCAGGATCATCGCCACTTGTCGGAACTTAGCAAACCATGACAGAAACCACCAGACTGCCACTTTTTCCGCTGACGCAGCCGCTTTTTCCGGGCACGACGCTCAATCTGCAGATTTTTGAGCAGCGCTATCTGCGGATGATCACCGAGTGTTTTAAAAAAGAGCAGCCCTTCGGGATCGTACCCATACTGGAGGGGTCAGAAGTGGGCGCAGTGCCCAGAGTCTATCCTTGGGGAGTCATTGCCGAGATTATCGATTGGAGCCAACTTGAAAACGGCCTGCTGGGTATCATGATCCGCGGCAATCAACGGTTTCAGTTACTCAATAGCGAGGCGGAGCAGGATGGGCTGGTCACCGGCATGGTCCGGTTCTGCCCCCCGGACGAGCCACTTGAACTGGACGATTCAACGGCGGATCTGCTCGATCTGCTGATGGCGCTGGCGGAAGGTGACCCGATCGCCCAGCAAGAAACGTCTGTCGCCCCCCAGGATGCCAATGCACTGGGCTGGCAACTGGCCCGCCTGTTGCCCATAGAACCGGAGCTGCGAATCAGTCTGCTGGAGCTGAATGATCCGGGGGAACGCCTGCAACAGATTCGCAACTGGCTAATCACAATGAGCCAGAGCTAACCGCCCAACTAACCAGCCACACCGGACCACAAGTGGCTGACAAGGGCTGGCAATAATTCGTCACAGGGCAAGGACAGCTTCAGGGCCACCAGCCCATCCGCACGGGTTTTGCCCTGATTGATCACCGCAATCGGTTTGCCCTGCGCCGCGGCCCAGCGACAAAAACGGAACCCGGAATAAACCATCAGGGAGGAACCCACCACCAACAGGGCCTCGGCACGCTGAAGTTCTGCAGCCGCCTCGGCAACCACCTGCTGCGGCACCGTACCGCCAAAAAACACCGCATCCGGCTTGAGAGTACCCCCGCAAAATTGGCATTCGCACACCTGTAGCGCTGAATAATCCAGCTCGTCCAGCTCCGCGTCACCATCCGGCCCAACCTCCCCCACCTGTTGTGCAAAAGGACGGTTGTGCTGCTCCAGCCAACGCTGAATGTCTTCCCGATGAAATAACGCATCACAGCCCAGGCAACGCACGCGGTCAATCCGACCATGAAGGTCTATCACGCGACGACTTCCTGCCCGCTGATGTAACCCATCCACATTCTGGGTCACCACTGAACGAATCATACCCAGCGCCTCCAGCGCAGCCAGGGCAAAGTGCGAAGGACTGGGGCTGGCATCACGCATAAAGCGCCAGCCCACCATATTGCGGGCCCAGAAGCGTTGTCGGGTGCCGTGGTTATTGAGGAAATCCCCATGCTGTACCGGTGGCCTGCGCTGCCATTGCCCCTCATTGTTCCGGTAAGTCGGTACGCCGGATGAGGCACTGATACCGGCACCACTCAATACCAGCAAGTCCGGGTAACGGTGTACAAAATCAGCCAACAGCTGCAGAGGTTCATTGCCCATCATGGTGACTGATTGTGCCCCGGTTTTACGATTGTCGCCAATCGTCGTCTATTGCGCCTGTCGAATAAAAAATTTTCACTGGATCACCAGGACTTATCAGTCCTGCAACGATATAATACGCGGTCCTGAAATCACCGCACTGAATGACATGGATCTCAAAGCATACATGCAACAACTTGGGCAGCAGGCCAGGATCGCATCCCGGGCCATTGCCGCCGCCTCCACCGAGACAAAAAATGCTGCTCTACTGGCCATTGCCGAAGCGCTTGACAACAATCGGGCCAACGTCCTGAAGGCCAATGCGTTCGACATGCAAAACGGCCGCGACAATGGTCTGGATGCCGCACTACTTGATCGGCTCGAGCTGAATGATGCCCGTGTGGACGCCATGATCGAGGGCCTTCGTCAGGTCGCCGAATTGCCCGACCCTATCGGGGTTATCAGCGACAGAGAAACCCGCCCGAGCGGTATTGAAGTGGCCAGAATGCGCGTCCCCCTCGGCGTCGTAGGCATCATTTATGAGTCCCGTCCCAATGTCACGGTGGATGCCGCCAGCCTCTGCCTGAAGTCTGGCAATGCCACTATTCTCCGTGGCGGCAGTGAGGCCATTGAATCCAATCGGGCCATTGCCGACTGTATCCGGAAGGGACTCGCCAGCACCGGACTTCCCGAAACGATCGTGCAAGTAATTGAGATCACCGACCGGGCCGCAGTGGGCGAACTGATCACCATGACCGACTCTGTGGACGTGATTATCCCCCGCGGTGGCAAGAGCCTGATTGAACGGATCAGCTGCGAAGCACGGGTGCCTGTAATCAAGCATCTCGATGGCATTTGCCATGTCTATATCGACGATAAAGCCGATCTGGAGATGGCGTTCAATATTGCCATGAATGCCAAAACCCACCGCTACGGCGTCTGCAACGCCATGGAAACTTTGCTGGTGGCAAAGGCAGTGGCCAGCGAGATTCTTCCCAGACTGGCAGAGGCCTATCGGGCCAAGGGCGTGGAGCTGCGCGGCTGCGAGCAGACCTGTGCCATTATCGACTGCCCGCCTGCCACTGAAGAGGATTGGCATACGGAGTATCTTGCACCCATTTTGTCCATCAAGGTGGTCGCAGACATGGATGAGGCAATGACACATATCGCCCGCTATGGCTCCCATCACACCGAGTCCATCGTGACGACCGATGACAGCCGCAGCAGCCGTTTCCTGGCAGAAGTGGATTCCAGCTCTGTCATGGTCAATGCCTCCACACGCTTTGCCGACGGCTTTGAATACGGGCTGGGTGCGGAAATCGGCATTTCCACAGACAAAATTCATGCACGCGGCCCGGTGGGCCTCGAAGGACTCACCTCACAGAAATGGGTCGTGTTCGGCCACGGCGAAATTCGCCAATAGGAGTACTGCCGGGATATGCCCCAACCTTCTGCACAACGGCACGGTATTGGTCTGTTTGGCGGCACCTTTGACCCGGTACATATCGGTCATCTCCGCACCGCACTGGAACTGAAAAATGCCCTGGCACTTGCCGAGATGAGGCTAATGCCAAGTGCCCAGCCACCCCATCGCACACCACCTCGGGCTTCACCGCAGCAGAGAATGGCTATGCTGCAACTGGGCCTCGTCGACGAACCGGGCCTGGTGGCCGACGACCGCGAACTGCGTCGGGATGGCCCCTCCTATACCGTGGACAGCCTGATCGAGCTGCGCCTTGAAATCGGACCGGAAGTACCGCTGTGTCTGTGTATCGGCATGGATGCACTGCTGACCATCAATCAGTGGCACCGCTGGCGGGAACTGACTGACTTTGCCCATCTGGTGGTGGCCGCCAGGCCCGGCTGGCATCTGCCTGACTCGGGTGAAGTGTGGGATTTTGTCAATGGACACCGCATCCACCAAACAGGCGAACTGCAGACGACGGCGGCCGGCGGCCTGTTGATTCGGGAAATGACGCTGCTACCCATTTCCGCCACCGGGATTCGACAGGCACTGCAGCGGGGGGAATCCATCCGCTATCTGGTACCAGACGGCATTATTGATTACATTAACCAAAACCAGCTGTATTAACCAACAGGGTATTCAATGAGCAAAAAATTGATCGATATCGTGGTCACCGCCCTCGAAGATATCAAGGGCAAAGACATCGTTACTATGGACGTCAGCGATCTGACCGATGTCATGGACCAGATTGTGGTCGCCAGCGGCACCTCCAACCGGCAGGTCAAAGCACTTGCAGACAACGTCGTGGAAGACGCAAAAAAAGCGGGCTTCCAGCCGATCGGTGTCGAAGGAATGGACACCTCAGAATGGGTGCTGGTGGATTTTGGTGATATCGTGGTACATGTCATGCTCCCCGAGACTCGTCTTTTTTACGAGCTGGAAAAACTCTGGTCCGTTCGCCCCGGTAGCCCAAGAGTCAGCGGCGAGGAATAAAGTCCGATGCGACTGAGGATCCTTGCCATCGGCACAAAGATGCCCGACTGGGTGGAATCCGGCTGCAATGAATACCTCAAGCGCCTGCCCCCGGAACTGCGAATCGAGGTGCTCGAGTTGCCCCTTGGCAAGCGGGGCAAGGGGGCCGACATTCAGCGCGCAATCCTGCGGGAAGGCGAAGCGATGCTGAAAGCTATTGGCGAGCGGGACCAGGTCATCGCACTGGAGGTTCAGGGCAAGTCCTGGAGTACAGGGGATCTGGCTGTCAACTTGCAACACTGGCAGGGTTCCGGCGACAACGTCAGCCTGCTGGTCGGTGGCCCCGACGGCCTGGCACCAACGTGTCTGGCAAGAGCAGATAGCCGCTGGTCACTTTCCCCCCTGACGCTGCCCCACCCCCTGGTGCGTGTGTTACTGGCGGAACAGCTCTACCGCGCCTGGAGCATCAATGCCGGGCATCCCTACCACCGTTAATCAGCATCGCTGACTGACTCCGCCGGCACCCTGCAGAACCGGTCACGTGCAACCGGGTTTTCTGTCAGGCAGATTGGTTCACGAAGGCGATGCCCCGGCCTGCTGAACCAGCACCAGCAGAATCTGCGCCAGGGCTGCGCGTGTCATCTCCAGTGGCATGAACGGGGTTTCCGGCCACTGACGTCGAACCTGTATCGGCAGTGGCGGAATGTGAACAAAGCCACAGGCAAGGCCGGAGCCATTTTGCTGTGCCCAGTGCAGCGTCTGGTAGAGCAACTGATTACACAGATGGTTGCCCGCATGGTTCGATAGCGCCGCCGGAATTCCCTGTCGATTGAGGCGTTCTATCATCGCTTCCTGTCCCGGCAGGGTACTCCAGTAAGCTGCCGGGCCATCGATTTCAATCCTTTCCCCACGCGGCTGACAGCCCTCAATATCCGGGGAATCAAAATCCCTCAAATTGGTGGCCAATCGTTCCAGATTAACTTTATTGCGGCCCCGTGCCTGACCAGTGAAGACACAGAACTTCGGCTGACAGGCGGCTATTTCCGCCAACACGGCCTCGCGCAGACCAGCGATACTCAGGGGCAGAATGGCAAAATGAAGCCGCGGGCGAAGGGGTAGCAATTGCTGAGGCAGATCATCCCGCAGAGAGGACACCAGTGCTGCTGAGGCATTGACTTTATCGTGACCGGCATCGAAACCCGTGACCAGTATCGACATGGCAATAAACCTGCAAGTCCGTTCCGCGACGCGGGGTTACTGTTGCTCGTCGGGGATAAACAGGAGCGCATCGGAGTTGATGCAATAGCGCAACCCGGTGGGTTTCGGGCCATCCTGAAACACATGTCCAAGGTGTTCGCCACAGGCAGACAGCACTTCAACGCGCTTGCCCATCCATGACCAGTCATCCTCGAGCACAATATTGTCCAGCTTGTGTGATTTCCAAAAACTGGGCCAACCGGTCTGGGAATCGTACTTGTGATCGGAGCGGAAAACAGGGATGCGACAACCCGCCGTCACATAGGTACCCTTTTGTTTGTTCTCCAGTAAAGCACCGGTATAGGGGCGCTCGGTACCTTTCTTCCAGAGGATTTTGTACTGCGCTGGCGTCAGTATTTTTTGCCAGACTGCCTTGGGGATGGTGTCCATATCTCGCCCCTCTTGAATCAACTGACGGGCTTGCTCAACACTCATTTCCGCGGCGGAAACCGCCAGGGGGAGAGCAATCAAAAATGCCATCAGTGCGCTTAAACCGATATTTTTCATGATACAGCCTGTGGTTTTTAGGATGACGTTTTGACCACATCGAAGCGCCGGTGTTCATGAAGCGGCATGTTTTTTCGCAACTTGTTCAGATAAGCCAGATCTATATCTGCCGTAACCACCCCCGGCCCTGCATCCAGTTCCGCCAAGACCTGCCCCCAGGGGTCCACCAGAGCGGAACCACCCCAGGTCGGCCGCTTCTCATGAAACCGATCCCCCAGATTGGCACCGACCACATAACAGAGATTCTCCACCGCCCTGGCGCGCAATAGTAACTGCCAGTGCGCCTCTCCCGTCGCCGCTGTGAACGCCGAGGGAACCAAAAGAATATCCGCTCCCCGGGCCGACAGATAACGGTACAGTTCCGGAAAACGGAGATCGTAGCAGACCGTTAATCCCAGTTTGCCGAAGGGACTGTCCACCACCACTGGCTCACTGCCATGACGGTAGTCGTCAGACTCGCAGTAACGTCCCTGGCTATCGCCCACCTGCACATCGAACAGATGGATCTTCTGATAACTCGTCACTTCACTGCCATGTGCATCCAACACAAAACACATGGCCGCCGCACGCTCGTCTGCTGACTGGGCAACCGGAATGGTTCCGCCCACAATCCAGACCTGGTGGCGTTTTGCCTGTTCCGCAAGAAACTGTCTGGCCGGGCCACTGGCATCCTGCTCATCGCGGGCAATCGCCGGCAGATCCCGACACCCCTGATAAGCGAAATATTCCGGTAGCACCAACAGCTTTGCCCCCTGTTGGGCAGCCTGCTCTATCAGGGTCGCGGCCTGCTGCAAATTCCCCTGTAAACTGCCCTGATTGGTCATCTGAATGGCGGCAACACGACTCATTTTTCGCCCCCTTTGTCACTGAATATTTTTTGTACCTTGACCGAGGGGTCATCCCACGGCCCAGTAATTCGATAGCTGATACTGGACAGCTTGTCCACCTGCTTTTCAAACAACTTACTGGTGATATAAACCCCGGCGGCGGCGGGCAATCCACCAATCAATGCCGCCACCCAGGGCAGGTTGGTGCCCACCGGTAATGTGGTGACCAGCGACGCATCAATTTGCTCGGCAATCAGATCGGCGCTACCGGCCATCTTGATCCGACCGGAGGGCATTTTGACCAGCAGCGGCGGATCAAACTGCATGGTGCCCTCATTAAAGACCAGACCACCCTGCAGCTCATCAAAACTCATGCCTTTTTCAAACAGATCCGAAAAATCCAATTGGAGACGACGCAACCAGTTGTTGAAGTTGAATAACCCCACCAAGCGGATTAACGCATTCGCCGTGCCAGAGGGCGATTTATAAAAACGACCGTTCTCCAGTTGCAGCGACATGGCGCCAGTCATCGTGGAGGGGGATATCTCCCAAGGTTGGCCGAGCCAGTGCAAATCGGCAAAGAAGCGACCGGCCTCACTGTCCAGTGCCGGGGGGATACCCCAGTTTTCCATGACCTGACCCACATCACCCACACTGAACAGACCATCAAACTGTGTAGCGTAGATGCCATTCTTCAATGTCCAGAGTACCGAGGTATCGTAATCCATGCCCCCCAGTTGCAGTCCGAGCAGATTGGCATCAAGCGAGGAAATCAATACACCATCTGGCTGCGGCTCCGTCCTGAAGCTGACCCGCCCGAAGGTTCGCTCCCCCATGGCAAATTTTTTGATGGATAGTTGCATCAACGGGAACAGCGCCGGATCCAGACTGCCGTCTCCACCCCCAACCGCTTCCTGTTCGTGCACAGGGGCCGGGGCCGGTAAGGTCAGCCATTCCAGATCCAGCAGAATCGGTGACGAGGGGGCACCGGGAATCAGCGCCTGACCGGCGGCCTGTTTACTATCCAGCACCACCTGCCAATCGCCCTCGTGAAACCGGCCACTTCCCACCGCACGATCCACCGTCAGACCGGCCACCTCCAATTCGTCAACACGCGCATCAAACATCATCGTCAACGCTGTTGGGGCACTGACGTTTTCACTGGTGAGCTCGGTGAAATAGGGCTGCCATTCGGTCAGGGAAAAACGGTCCAGCTTACCGGTAATACGGAATTGGCCAAGGCCGGGCAACTCTGCCTCATCGTCGTGAATGGCCAACAGGCCGCGCGACAGCACGCCATTCTTTTGTTGCAGATGGGCGCGGAGCCCACCATCGGCGGCAATGCGAATATCCAGTTCCCTTGCCAGCGTGACATCCACCTGAATCTCTTTCAAAGAGGCCTGAGTTTTACCGGCAGGGGCCGGCAAATCGATCCCGACGCCTTCCAACCGACTGTTGACCTGCAACCTGATGGAACTTCCGTCGTCCTCAAGGGGCAGCCAGATTTTCGCCTCAACTGGTGTCTTCCCCTGTAAAATCCGCGTCGATGACAGATTGATAAACCGGGCCAGGGCCGGCATGGCGAGCAGCCCCTCTACATCCAGAAGAAGGTCATCTTCACCGGTAGAGAGATTCGCAACCACCGATTCACCCCAGAATTTACCCGTCACTCCTTCGCCATATAACCCCTTGCCATCGCGATAAGCGAGCGTGCCCTGCAATTGCTCAAAAGCAATGTCGCTGTCCGGCAGTGCCAGACCACTGTTCTGCAAGGTAGCATCAACGGTATAGGATCCCTCGGCGTTGTTGCCGGCGAGAGGAATCGTCAGGTCAATTGCCACCTCACTCTGACCGGAAATTTCCCAACCGGCCAGACCATCCACCCGACCCCGCAACGGCGACTGGGCCAGCACTGCTACGGCATCGCCGGTTGTCCCGCTGATATCGGCCTTGATCTGCAGTTGCTGCCCCTGGGCGAATGGTATTGGTCGCAACTGCACGACACCGCGCCGGATGGTCATTTTGCCGATATCAGCTGACAGAATCTCCGCATCCAGATCGCCGTCATCCAGAGTGATCACCGAATCCAACTGCTCCAGCGGCAACCAGTCGGGCTGGAACTGCAGCTTGCCGTTTTCAGTCTTCAGGTACAGCTGGATGGAACGTGTGCCTGGCCCACCATTCTCCAGTGGGCCTCGCCAGAGAAACCCGGCCTCCGGGAGAGCCATGTCCCCGACGGATTCATCAATCCACTTCAGCAGGCCGGGATCAAGATTGTCCGGTAGATAGCGCGGCATATAGCGGGTGTGGCTGTCCCGAATGCCGAGCAACAGTGTCATTTCCGCTTTTTCACCCGGCTTGCCGATGGGGATATCAAGGTACAGGTGCGCCCTGCCGATGCCCTCTTCACCCCCCATTTCCAGTGTGCCACTGGCAATTTTCAGATCCCGGTTCACCGCATCCCAGCGCCAGTGCAACTGGCCCCGGAAACTACTGTGCTCCATGTAATCATCAAAGACCTGCGGGTAGTGCATGGCAAAACCGTTCTGGCTATCCAGTTCAAGCAGGCCGCTGTCATTGGTCGCCTCCAGATATCCATTGATCTGACGGGTGGCCGGCGCGCCCCGCCAGGACGAAATGGCGACGTCGTCAAGATTGGTACGCAACTTCATCTTTGCCTGATCATCGTCAATCAACAGATCCAGATGTGCATTTCGAAGTAACCCGGCAGGTTGCAACTTACCTAGCACCTCAAGCACAGAAGTTGATGCCAGACCGGTTTTTGCCAGTATGTCATCCACCAGAGATAAATTGATCTGACTCACCGCCATTGATCCCTCGCCCCAACCAGCACCTACCTTTTGCAGGTAATTGATGGTCAGTGGCTCAATCGCGAGCTCACCCCACTGAAAATCGAGCTCCTGCAGACGCAACCCCCAGTTTTCGCCGGGCTTGAACCAGCCTGTCAAATCTGTACTGAAACGAGTCAGTGGCTCGACATCTTCCACCCAGTTCAAGGGTATTTCCGCGGCGGAAAGACGACCCTCCAGCATAGCCGGGCCACCATCCTGCATGTCGATCCATATCTCGCCCTCGATATCTGTACTGATATCACCGACACGATCTACCGCTTCCGGGAACCACCCCTTTGCTAGGGCGCTCAGGGAACCACTGAAGTCGATACGGTTGATTTTCAGGTAGGCCGACGCACTAAAATCCGCTATGTCCCGGTGGTCGCCCCGGGCCTCCACAATCAACTCCGCCACCGGGTCATGCCCCGCCAAACTCAATCCGGCCAACAGGCGGTGGAAGTCGCCGCTACTCTCCAGAAGAATATCCCGTGCTTCGATCCCGGCCTCGGTTCCGGAGTAAAACTTCAGGTTGGCTGACACCTTGCCAATGCCAGACATGTCACTGTCCAAGAGCATATCCAGCAGTCCGGTGCTATCCGTCCTCTGGCGATCTTCATAGGGCAGACCCGCAACCCGCCAGTGGCCGTCGGCATCCTCTACCAGCGTCAATGCCACTTCACCAATCCAAAGCTCACTTAACACCAGCTGGCGGGCCAAAAGTGTCTTGAGAAGGCTGACCTCCAGGGTTATCCGGTCGATAGATACTGCCGGTTGTTGTCCGCCATCCCCGGACACTTTCAGGCCGAGCGCGGTGATACGGGGCTTCAGCTGTTGCCAGTCACCCAGCAACTGCCGGGTTTCAACCTGCATGGCGAGTTGTTCAGAGAGAAAAAAGTTGATTTGTGTGCGGTAATTATCGAGGTTAACAATGGCCTCGCGACCGAGGGATACCAGCAATGCAATTAAGATCACCGACAGGGCCGCCAGTAACAGCAACCGTCTGACAATCGATTTCAGCATTTGCGCTGCTTTCAAAACCCGCTCCTGACAAGGACGCTCATTCAATCACTGTACAAGCTCAGCCCGCTGGACTAACGACGGCGCACTGCAGGCCGTGTGATGTGCCGTATTCACCGCACACTCGACGATTGGCGACGGGACTCCGGCAGCCATAATACGCGAGCGATCAATAAATAAAAATCCGGGATGCCAGCTGACCTACCCTGTACAACCGACTATACGGGGATGATGTCATACTGTTCCTGGTTGTACATTGTCTCCACCTGAAACTGGATCGATCGACCAATATATTTCTCGAGACCAGCTACATAATCCGACTCTTCATCCAGAAGCCGCTCTATCACCACTGACGCCGCCAGTACCAGAAATGACTGACACTCAAACGTGCGGGCCTCACGGAGAATTTCCCGCAGCAGATCATAGCAGACCGTCTCCACCGACTTCAGTGTCCCCCTGCCATCGCAGACCGGGCAGGCCACACAGAGCGTATGCCCCAGACTGGTACTGATCCGTTTGCGAGTCATTTCCACCAAACCAAGTTCAGACACGGTGACCACAGCAGTTTTGGCACGATCACGGGACAGCGCCTTCTCCAATGCCCGCATCACCTGACGGCGATGTTCTGCATCCTGCATATCAATAAAGTCGATAATGATAATACCGCCCAGGTTTCTCAGCCGCAGTTGACGCGCAATACTGTAAGCTGCCTCCAGGTTGGTCTTGAAAATGGTTTCCTCCAAATTGCGATGACCGACAAAGGCACCCGTATTAACATCCACGGTAGTCATTGCCTCGGTCTGTTCAATCACCAACGACCCCCCGGATTTCAGCGAGACTTTTTTGTCCAGCGCACGACTGATTTCATCTTCGACACCAAACAGATAAAACAGTGGCCGTTCGTCCTTATAGTACTCGATCATCGAGGTCAAATCGGGATTGAACTGCCGGGTAAACACCAGCAGCTTGTTGAACACCTCGCGGGAGTCCACCCGGACCTTCTCGACCTGTAATTGCCCCATGTCCCTGATGGCCCGAAGGTACAAGGGCAGATCCTCATAAACAATCGCAGGTGCGACAACCCCTTTGGCGGCTTTTTCCACAGAGACCCAGAGCTGCTGCAAAAACACCACTTCGCGACTCAGCTCGGAACCCTCAACCCCCTCTGCCGAGGTGCGAATAATATAGCCACCGGTGCTATCGGATTCCACCAGTATGGTGTCGAGGTCAGAGCGCAAACGCTGCCGCTCCTGCTCATCGGCAATGCGCTGCGAAACACCCACGTGATCCACGTTGGGCATGTAGACGAGCAACCTTGAAGAGACAGTCAAACGGGTAGAGAGACGGGCCCCCTTGGTGCTGATCGGATTTTTAATGACCTGCACCAGCAGTGACTGGCCCTCGCGAAGGTAGAGGCGGATATCCGGGGCACTGTTACTACTGGCATTTGTTTCCGGGCGAAGAATATCGTCCACATGTATAAACCCGGCCTTGTCGAGCCCGATATCGACAAAAGCCGCCTGCATACCGGGAAGCACACGCACCACCTTGCCTTTATAGATATTGCCAACAGGCCCACGGCTCAGGGTGCGCTCAATGCTGACTTCCTGCAGTACGCCATTTTCCACGAACGCTACCCGTGACTCCATCGGCGTGATATTGACCAGAATTTCCGTGCTCATGTATCCCTCCACCAGGCGATATCGAAGGCCTGGAGCAACTGACAGGTCTCTGCAAGCGGCAAACCCACAACACTTGAGTAACTGCCCTTAATTGCTGTCACGAAAACCCCGCCAAGTCCCTGTATGGCGTAAGCGCCGGCCTTATCTACCGGTTCACCCGTCTGCCAGTATCGCTCACACTCTTCTGGTGACAGCGTTCTGAAAGTGACCTGTGTTTCCGTGCAACTCAACAATTGCCGTTCCCCCAACACCATGGCGACCGCAGACAATACCCGATGTGTGGTACCCGACAGGCGGCGCAGCATGGATAAGGCCTGCTGCCGGTCTGCAGGTTTACCATAGATGTCCGGCCCAACGACCACCGCCGTATCGGCACCCAATACGGGCACACCGGATAATGGGCTGACAAGCCAGCCCGCTCGCGCTTTTTGCAGCGCAATCCGCTGTACATAATCAACGGCAGGCTCGCCGGGGAGAACGGATTCATCCACGTCGACCGGCGCGATGAGAAACCGGCAGCCGATCTGGCGCAACAGGTCGGCCCGCCGGGGAGAAGCGGAGGCAAGTACAAAATCAGCCTGTAATTGCATAGTCAAATCGCCAGTCGCAACAGATTACCCGGGGGCAACAGAGTCAGGGGCCGGGAGAAATCTCCTCTTCGCCCCAGCGGGTCCAGTGCAGACGGCTTAACACGATCACAAGCACTGGCCAGAACAACATGGAAGATACTGCCGGGGCAAGCCGCACTGTGCCCTGCCAGTCGAAGCGGAGTATCAGGGTCAGCACATAAACCAGACATTGGCTCAAAGCTACCAATAACAATACCAGTATGGCCTGATGCACCAGCCTGAAATGTCGCATACGTTGCTGCAACAACAGCAGAATACACGCGCAAATGGCAAACACCAGTGCATGTCGGCCAATCAGATCACCAATGACAAAATCGAGCGCCAGTCCGCACAGCCAGGCAAAACCGATCCCGTGCAAGAGCGGACGACGAAACAACCAGTAACAGACTGTCAGCAGAACAAACTGGGGCCGCCATTGGGCGGCAGCAGCGGAGAGAGGCAGCATCTGCAGCAGAATCGCAATCAGTATGGTCAACGCACTCCAGACATAAACTGATGGACTATCTTGTACCATCCCGATCCTCTCCCAGTGTCTCAATAGCGGAAAACACCAACAGCAGATGCCGGCTGCGATCGATTTTTGCCGAGGGCGTCAAGGTCACCTCCAGATAAGCCTGGCCCGGCAACACCCTTACCGAAGTGACAGTGCCCACCGGGTAGCCAGACGGAAAACGTCCTCCCAACCCGGAACTGACCAACTGATCGCCTTCCTCTATATCTGTACTATTGGCCACATAGCGAAGAGACAGTTTGTTGTAATCACCCATGCCCTCGACAATCGAGCGCACACCGTTGCGCAACACCTGCACGGGCAGTGCATGGGCACTATCGGTAATCAGCAACACCTTGCTACTGCTGCGGTAAACCTCAATCACCTGCCCCATCAGGCCATCGGCGTCGAGCACGGGCTGACCCACGTAGACATCGTGATCTTCGCCACGGTCGATCATAATAGTGTGGCGGGTCGGGTCGGGTGTAACCCCGACCAACTCGGTTACCATGACACTGTCCTGCAGCATCTCGGTAGCGTTCAGCAGGTTGCGCAGCCGCACATTTTCTGCGGTGACTTCCGCCATCCGCTGCATGCGGGCCTTGTAGATCAGCAGCTCGGTGCGCAGCTGTTCATTGTTTTCTTCCAGCTCCCGCCTCGCCACCACCGTTTCCTGCCCGTACTCACTCAGGCGGGCAGGGATGTTCGACACCCAGTAAAGGGGCACGGTGACTTCTGCCAGCCACCGTTGTGCGGGCTTGAGCCATGGGGTAAAACTGTCGACAAACAGGAGAATCAGCCCAAGGGCTACCAGTAACAGTAAACGCTGTACAGGTGACGAGCTTTTGGAAAACAGATTCTTGATAGCAACACCCCGTATTGTTATTGATGATCTGGGGTCAGAACCAGTAAGTACCCTGTCAGGATGACATCACATCCATACTGCGCTTGTCCATCATGTCCAGCGCCTTGCCGCCACCGCGGGCCACGCAGGTCAAAGGATCTTCAGCAACAATTACCGGCAGACCGGTTTCGTGGATGATCAACCGGTCCAGATCACAGAGCAACGCACCACCGCCCGTCAGTACGATACCGGTTTCGGCAATATCCGAGGCAAGCTCTGGAGGTGATTGTTCCAGCACCCGTTTAACAGCCTGGACAATGGCTGCCAGCGGCTCCTGCAGGGCTTCAAGAATTTCGTCGCTGTTGAGCTGAAACTGTTTTGGCACACCTTCCGCCAGATTCCGGCCGCGCACATCAATCTCACGAACCTCACTGGCCGGGTAGGCACTGCCAATTTCCATCTTGATACGCTCAGCCGTGGTGTCACCAATCACGCTGCCATACTTGCGACGCACATAATTGCTGATTGATTCATCAAATCTGTCACCACCAATGCGGATCGAATCCGAGAACACCACACCGTTCAGGGACAGAATGGCAATTTCAGTGGTACCACCACCGATATCCACCACCATGGAACCGCAGGCCTCATCCACCGGCATACCAGCACCGATCGCAGCGGCCATCGGCTCCTCAATCAAGAATACCTCCCGTGCGCCGGCACTGTAGGCAGACTCGCGAATGGCGCGCTTCTCCACCTCGGTGGCCATGCAGGGCACACAGATCAACACCCGGGGGCTCGGTGGAATCAGACTGTGGGAATGTACTTTCTTGATAAAATGCTGGAGCATTTTTTCAGTGACCTGAAAATCGGCGATAACCCCGTCCTTCATCGGTCGGATAGCGGTAATATTGCCCGGCGTACGACCCAGCATGCGCTTCGCTTCGACACCCACAGCCTCGACAATTTTCTGACCCTGGTGATGACGGATAGCTACAACGGAAGGCTCGTTCAGAACAATGCCTTTTTCGCGAACATAAATCAGTGTATTTGCGGTGCCCAGATCGATCGACAGATCATTTGAAAAAATACCGCGCAATCTTTTTAACATCTATTTTTACCTTGTTGGCCATTTTAGTCCGGTACAGGGTGACCGATGGCGCTGAAATCTGGCAACTCTACCAATCGCGACAACACAGGGCAAGATTTAAGTCCTTGATCCCCGTACAAAATCACTATCCGAGCACTCCTTCAGAGTACCCCTGCGGTTGCGGATGTGGTAACTTACGCCCCTCATTTTGTCAGACCAAAATCAGGCACTGACCGTCTCTGTTAACAGCGCAGAATCATACCATGACTATCGAACGTGCAGACATCGAAAAGCTCGCAGAATTGGCGCGCATCGAACTGAATGATGCCACCATCACTGAAACCACCCGCAGTATCGCGGACGTGCTGGCACTGGTAGACCAATTGCAGGCTGCCAATACCGAGGGCGTCACCCCGATGGCCCACCCCACCGACGCGATTCAGCGCCTGCGGCCTGACGTGGTCACCGAAACCAACCAGCGCGAGGCATTTCAGGCCATCGCCCCCGCCGTCGAAGGGGGCCTTTACCTGGTTCCCAAAGTCATCGACTGAGGACGCTCGCAAGCCATGCATAACAAAACCCTCGCAGAGATCATTGCCGGCCTGAACAGCGGCGCCTTCTCCAGTGTGGAAATCACCGGCCACCTGCTGAACCGCATCCGGCAACTGGATCCACAATACAACAGCTTTATTACCGTGACTGCCGAGGCCGCGCTGGCCAGTGCCGAAGCCGCCGATCGACAGCGCGCCAGTGGCAGCGTACCGCTGTTCTGCGGCGTGCCGATTGCGCACAAGGACATCTTCTGCACCAACGGCGTGCGCACCAGTTGCGGCTCGAAAATGCTCGACAACTTTGTGCCGCCCTACAATGCCACCGTGGTTGAGAATTTTGCTCAGGCCGGCGCGGTAATTCTGGGCAAGACCAATATGGACGAGTTCGCGATGGGCTCCTCCAACGAAACCAGCTATTACGGCCCGGTCAAAAACCCCTGGGACATCAACTGCGTACCCGGCGGCTCCTCCGGTGGCTCCGCTGCGGCACTGGCTGCCCGTCTGACCCCCGGCGCCACTGCCACCGATACCGGTGGTTCGATTCGCCAGCCCGCAGCACTGTGCGGCGTCACCGGACTAAAGCCCACCTATGGTCGTATATCCCGCTGGGGCATGATTGCTTTTGCCTCCAGTCTCGATCAGGCAGGTCCGATGGCCCGCTCCGCCGAGGACTGCGCACTGATGCTTAATGCCATGGCCAGTTTTGACCCGAAGGACTCCACCTCGATTGACCGGGAGGTGCCGGATTACACCGTCGACCTCAATCAGCCACTGAGCGGCCTGAAAATCGGCATACCGAAGGAGTATTTCGGCGAGGGCCTTAACCCCGGCACCGAACAGGCGGTGCGCGAAGCGCTGACCGAATACGAGAAACAGGGTGCCACGCTGGTGGATATCAGTCTGCCCCATTCTCACCTGGCGGTGCCCGCTTATTATGTGATTGCACCGGCAGAGGCCTCCGCCAATCTGTCCCGCTTCGACGGGGTGCGCTACGGCTATCGCTGCGAGGACCCGAAGGATTTGCGCGACCTCTACATGCGCACTCGCGGCGAAGGCTTTGGCGACGAGGTGAAACGCCGCATTCTGGTGGGCGCCTACTGCCTGTCGGCGGGTTATTACGATGCCTACTACCGCAAGGCCCAGCAGGTGCGCCGCCTGATCAAACAGGATTTTGTCGATGCCTTTGCGATGGTGGATGTGATTATGGGGCCTACTTCGCCCTCGCCCGCTTTTGCGTTTGGCGCCAAGGGGGACGACCCGGTAGCCATGTACCTGGAAGATGTTTTCACCATTGCCACCAATCTGGCGGGCCTGCCCGGCATGTCCCTACCCTGTGGTTTTGTGGACAACAGGCCGGTGGGCTTGCAGATTATCGGCAACTATTTTGACGAGGGCCTGATGTTGAACGCAGCCCACCAGTTCCAGCGGGCCACCGACTGGCACCAGCGCACACCGGAGGGCCTTGAATAATGCAATGGGAAACCGTCATCGGCCTCGAAGTCCACGTGCAACTGGCCACCCAATCGAAAATCTTTTCCGGCGCCAGCACCGCCTTTGGCGCCGAGCCCAACACCCAGGCCTGCGCCATCGACCTCGCCATGCCCGGCACCTTGCCGGTGCCCAATGAACAGGCATTTCGCGATGCCATCATGTTCGGTCTGGCCATCGATGCCGACATCGCCCGCACCTCGATGTTCGAGCGCAAAAACTATTTCTACCCGGATCTGCCCAAGGCCTATCAGACCACCCAGCTGGAAAAGCCCATCGTCGGTCGTGGCCACGTGGACATCGAACTGGCGGACGGCAGCAAGAAATCCATCCGCATTCACCACGCCCATTTGGAAGAAGACGCAGGAAAATCCCTGCATGAAGGCTCTTTTGAGATACACGGGCACGGCATGACCGGCATCGACCTCAACCGCGCCGGCACACCGCTGATCGAGATCGTCTCCGAACCGGATATGCGTAACGCCGAAGAAGCGGTGGCCTTTGCCCGCAAGCTGCACAGCATCGTCACCTCGCTGGGTATCTGCGACGGCAACATGTCACAGGGCTCCATGCGTTTCGACGTCAATATATCCGTACGCCCCAAGGGCAGCGACACCTTCGGCACCCGCACCGAAACCAAGAACCTCAACTCCTTCAAGTTCATGGAAGATGCCATCGCCATGGAAGTAGAGCGCCAAATCGACCTGATCGAGGACGGCGGCAAAGTCATTCAGGAAACCCGGCTCTACAATGGCGACACCAAACAGGCTCGCGCCATGCGCAGCAAGGAAGAAGCCAACGACTACCGCTACTTCCCCTGCCCGGACCTGTTACCCATTGTGTTCGAAGACGACTATATCGAGCAGATTCGTCAGTCCCTGCCGGAACTGCCGGATGCCCGCCGCGACCGCTTTATCGAGCAGTACGGTCTGTCCCGCTACGATGCCAACAGCCTCAGCGGGGATGCCGCCATCGCGCAATTCTTTCAGACCGCTGCCGCTGGTAGCGATGCAAAACTGGCTGCCAACTGGATCATGGGTGAACTGTCCGCACGGCTCAACGCCGAGGACAGGGCCATTCAGGACAGCCCGGTCAGCGCCGACCAACTGGCGGGCATGATTGCGCGCCTCAAAGACGGCACCATCTCCAGCAAAATGGCCAAACAGGTGTTCGACGCCATGTGGAATGGCGAGGGCGACGCCGACAGCATCATCGAAGCTCGTGGCCTGAAACAGGTCTCCGACAGCAGTGCCATTGAAGCACTGGTAGACGACGTCATCGCCAGCAGCCCCCAGCAAGTGGATAACTACCGCAACGCCGACGACGCCAAGCGACCCAAAATGCTCGGCTACTTCGTCGGCCAGATCATGAAAGCGTCCAAAGGTCAGGCCAACCCGCAGCAGGTCAATGATGTGTTGCTGGAAAAACTCAACGCCCTTCTCTAACGATCAACCAATATACAGAACCTTTTTATGGCACTGAAAAAAGACAAGCGCAAAGTACTCGGCGAATTTTTCGACGACGAGCGGATAAAAACCTTTCTCGACTTCGAGCCACCAGAAGGTGTTGATGCCGACTTTCATGTGTTGGAAAAAGCCTACCGGGGCATGAACATCGAAAACTTCGAAACCTTTATCAAATTCTTCCTCGAGGATGGCCGCAACCTCAATGCCACCAACTTCGACGGCAAAACCCTGTTAGAACTGGTCAGTCAACATCGCCTCGGCGAAGACTATGCCGATGTGCTAAAAGCCAACGGTGCCAGGTAACCCAACCTGCCCTTACCTTTGCTAAAGCCCTTTATAGATTACTGAGGGGGCTGCGCACGCCCTGTGCTCCCTGCTTCAGTACGTGGGTATAGATTTCAGTGGTTTTCACATCGGAATGCCCCAGCTGCTCCTGCACTGTGCGGATATCAGCACCTGACTGAAGTAGATGAGTGGCAAAGGAATGGCGCAACGTGTGACAACTTACTTCCTTCTGTATGCCGGCCATCTTCGCCGCACGCTTGATCTGTTTGTTCACACTGGTCTCATCGTAGTGGTGTCTGCGAATCAAGCCACTCGCCGCATCAATGCTCAAACGTGAAGCGGGAAAGAAATACTGCCAATTCAGGCTTTTGGTAGCATTCGGATACTTCCTCGCCAATGCATCCGGCATCCAAACACCAGCAAAGGCGGGGTTAGCGATATCTTGCTGGTGATAAAAAGTCACTTGCTTTAGATGCTTGCGCAGCGGTTCGACCAACTCTTTCGCCATCGTCACTATCCGGTGTTTGCCGCCCTTACCGAACATGACGCGCACTTGCTTGAAATCAAAGTCAACATCCTTAACGCGCAGCCGAACCAGCTCGATGCGTCTCAGCCCAGAACCGTAAAGCAGTCCACCCATCAGGTAATGCACACCTGCCAATTGGCCAAGTAGCATCTTTACTTCCTCCTGGGTCAGCACCACCGGGAGCTTCCTTTGACGATTCGCTCGCTGAAAATGCTCGAGTGGCTCAATAGACTGAGATAAAAATTTTGTTTTGAGAAACACCAGTGCATTCAAGGCAACAGCCTGCGTACTCGGGGATACGTGTCGCTCCACAGCCAGAAACGTAAGGAAACGCTCAATATCAACCGAGCCCAATTCCCTGGGATGTTGCTTTCCGCAAAACACTATGAAATATTTGATCCAGTACAAGTACGCCGCAATGGTCCGCTTACTGTAGTTGCGAACCTGCATATATGAAGCTATGGATTCAAGAAAGGGAGATTTTGCCATGCCAGCCTCATCCATGAAGTCTGTTGTACACCCCATTGAGAGTAGCAGAAAAATTAAAGAGGGCAAGCCCTCTTTAATAAGCAGCCCCTTTCTAGAAGTCAAAATAAACCTTTTACAATCAATAAATTAACTAATTTTGCATTTTTCTTATTGTAAATTATGAGGAATGCACTCTAATAATTATTATGATGGCAAAGCCATCATTAACATACTGTTAAAAATACAAGGAACTTATGAGCGAGTGGCATAAAGAAGAAACATATAAATCCATGATCCAGATTAGCACTGTGGTCATGAAGTTTATTTTTACTGCCAATGGTGGCGCTGCAGTGGCAATGCTCACTTTTTCGGGTCACCTTTACGCTAAGGGTTCTATTCCGCCAGATTTCAGTATTGCAATGCTGTTTTTTCTTGGTGGTGTTCTTGCCGGCGCTCTGACCGCTGTATTTAGCTATATGACCCAGCTCACGTTGTTTCGCGAAGAGATGGGACGGGAAACAAGAGATAAGCATCACACGCCTATGCGTATAGCAGCTTTGTTTGCAATCATTGGTATTGGTATGTTCGGTGGTGGGTCATGGCTTGCAGTCAATGCCATGTAATTTTTAACAAGGCGGTGTTGTCGCCTTCGGCTGGGACTGCCATTCCGCTAGCGCTCCATGTCAGCCCCAAACCGCGGCGTTATATTTCTGAGGGAGTCCAAAATTGCTAAACAGGTCAGCTTTAATCCTCCGCTACAAAGAGCCCGCAGTGCGCTGGATCAACAAAGCTGATCCGAACCCCGATGGCCCGGCAATCACGCTAGACGATGTTAACGAGGAACGTACCGTTTACCTCATTGACGAGGAAGTGGCCGACACTCCTGAACAACTCAGAAAATGGGTCAAAGCTAACTTTCGCCCCCTATTTGAGAGCGAGCTTGGCGGGTGGTACGTCGACCCTGATTTATGGCCCCGGAAGCTCACCCTGAAATTGTTCGACGAGTGGTTTACGGTCGAATGCCACACAATGATTTTCGATACGGTTGGTGGTCCAATTGAGGACGACGAAATATAACAAGGCGCATCAGTATGCGGTGTACTTCCCCAATGATAGTCAGGAGGAAAGGATGACTAAAAGGATTATTGGTATTTCGTTGTTAATGCTCTTTGTAATACCAATCCACGCCCAGAGTTCCAACCCTGGTTTTAACGCCACATGCAAAGATCTCAATACTCATGGGTATCGCGCTGCAAACGACCTTCAGGGGAACAGCATGCCTGGTGGTTGGACAACGAGCGAGAAATTCAATTCAACTTGGCAGTTCAGTTTCACTCCTCCTGACAAGTTACTTATTGATGGAAAACCCGCTTATATCTTGGCGCAGAACACAGGAGTTATCATTGCCGCTGAAGCACCGGCCGCAAATAGTAATTCCGCCGGCGTGTGGACGTACGCTATACACCTAGGCATGAAAAAGATCCTCGCTTCGCAAGTAAACGCCGCTGGAAACTTCGATCCACGCACTCAAATCATAAAGGCCCGCACTACGAATTTTAATTGCGATTTCGACCTAAACTAACGAGCTATGTAACAAAGCCAGTCACCGAGACGGCTACTCATTGCGGCTTCGCCTGCATTCCGCAGGCGCGCATACTGGAAGCGCTATTCGTCTTACTCGAATGTCCGCTATGCGACCGTCCCGCATCCTACGCGCCACCTAAACAAAAGCGAACATTCGCCGCACCCCCAATTCCAGGCTTTACGCCCCTTAAACGGGTAAGCAATGCCCCATCAAGAACTTGGCAAACGATCAAAAGGGCTGACGGTTCCAGCACGTCGATCGCCAATGACATGCGTGTAGATTTCTGTCGTTCGAATGTCGCTATGCCCAAGAATTTCCTGAACCGTCCTGATATCGCTCCCCGATCTCAATAACTCTGTCGCAAAGGCATGCCGAAAGGTATGAGCCGTCACACGCTTGGTGATTCCCGTGGCCAGAACGGCCTGCCTCAATCGCCGCGAGTACGATGAATGATGAAGATGGTGGCGGCACACATAACCAGCGATGGGATGAACGCATCTTGTTACGGATGGGAACAGGTACTGCCAACCAAAGTCCTTCATGGCCGGTCCATACTTCTTGTGAAGTGAGGCCGGCACTGACGTAAGCCCGAATCCATCGGCCAGATCGGACTCATGTACAGCCCTGACATGGGCGAATTGTCGCTCCATGTTTTCTCTTAGATTGCCTGGAATCAGTGTGTATCGATCTTTTCGTCCCTTACCGTTGAATACGAGCAAACTGCGGCTTTTTAGGTCGATGTCTTTCACGCGAAGCGAAAGAGCTTCGTTGATTCTCAAACCGCATCCATAAAGAAGCGCAGTGATGAGCCAATACTCTGCATCCATGTTTTGAAGAATAGAAGCAACTTCATCGGGACTCAGAACGGTTGGCATGCGTCGAGGCGTTTTCGTCATCTTATACTGTAGGTTTTCAATCTCCCGCTTCAGCACATGCTTGTAGACAAAAATAATCGCGCATAGCGCCTGATTTTGAGTGCCCGGACTGACTCCCCGATTGACGGCGAGGTGATTCAGGAAACGCTCAATTTCGTGATTACCCATGACTTTTGGGTGCTTCTTGTCATTGAAAAGGATGAACTGACGAACCCAGTAAAGATAGGACTTCTCGGTTCGGTAGCTGTACTGCTTTGTCCTAATTTCTGTGCGGACCGATTGTAGAAACGGTGATTTCGACACGCTCGCCCTCCGTGGCTGAATGCTGTATGTACGTACAGTTATAATAAAAAACACCCAAAAACGCCAAAATTCTTGCGGCTTAATTTGCACGGCCCTGCTCGCTTTTCACAATGCATCTCTGTAGGTATCTGTTTCAGCATGGGAAAAATTCGACCCACTGGATTTAACGTGCAAAAACGTGCATAAATATCCCGCGTGCACACTTTTCACAGAACCAAAAGCTCAAAAGCCCCCTGAGATGGAGGGGTAATGATCTGAAAAATCGAGGTTATTCAGGTTGTGAAGCAGTATTGGACTGGGTGATGGTGTTGCGGTTTAATAAGAAAGCAAACTAATAAGCTGTTAGGTTTCTTCTGCAAAGGGAGGAAAGCATCATGAGCTACGCAAAGTGTCCTAAGTGCCACGGTACAGGCCGAGTTTCTACCCTAACGAATCCGAATGAGCCAAACAAAGTCAGCGCGGGCTGGGGGTCACTCCGGTGTGACCGATGCCATGGCCAAGGCATTGTTCATGGCATGGGTGGAGGTGGAGGTGCAGGTGCAGGCAGTCAGCTGATGGCAATAGTCATGGGTCTATTTCTTCACCCTATATACTCGTATTTTGGATTCTGGCTGGTATGTACCGTTCTGTTATTGACCCTAGGAGAAGTGTTGGGGCCATCGCTCGGCCTGCACGACCTTCCGACCTGGTATTTCTTTTCAGCTACGACCATTCCAGTCGCTTTGGCCGTGCTGTTAAGAAAAAGAATCCCGGCGCTGATGAAGTGGATATTCTATATCCTGATTGTCGGTATCGTTCTTTTTATTAGCGCCGCGATTATCTCGGTAATTATCGAAAAGACGGCATCTGGCTAAGTACTGCCCTGCTGAGCTTGACACCTAACAAATCAAGCCACGCGGACGTCAAAACCGCTGCGCTGTTTTGCCGCCGGTGCTTGAGGCGTTATGAGTAGCCGTTATCGAATCGATGGCTCATTTAACAAGGTGTCGAAAAAATTTACAGCGAGATTGTCTTGAGTGCATAACTTCCTGGATTTAAACGGAAAAAATTTTTGGCCTGATTAATGCTTTTGAAAGATGCTATTTGGTTTTATTCTTAAATTGTGAGGGATCGAGTATGTGGAATAGTAAGTTTTGTCTTTCTTTGTTATTCATGAGTTTTTGTGCTTTCCAATCAAATGCATCACCAATATACCTGAATACTGATAATATCTCCGTTCAGGTTGGCGCAGGTACTACAGCTACCACTTCAAATAATACATTTAACTCTGGGGCAACAATAGATAAAGTCATTGATGCACCAACGGCAGCTTCGAGTGAAATACACTCCCAGTCAACACATATTTGGTTCTCAGGAGGAGGCCTTGAACTGTTATTTGATTTTGGCCAGCAATATGACTTAACTACCTTGCATTTCTGGAACTACAATGGTGAAAGTTTTGATGTCGATAATATTGACTTCACCTTTTTTGATGATGGCAATAATCAGGTTGGGATGCTATCTATCCTTCCTGATCTCGGAACTACACCAAATATATTTGCACAAGATATTCCTTTAGTAGCGCCCTTAAATGTACAGTTTGTTACAGCATTTTTAACAGGTTCTAATGATCAGGTTGACTTCCAGAATATTGGATTTACAGCAACGCTTTCAACTGACCGTTGTATTGGAAATCCCAATGATCCGATATGTGTAACCAATTCGGTGCCTGAGCCTAGCAGCATTGTTTTGTTAGGTTTGGGGGTGTTAGGGGTAGGTCTTTCCCGCCGAAAGCGCAATAAACATTGAAAAAAAGCCCGCTAATGCGGGCTTTTTTTGCTGAACCTTTTTCGAAAATTGTCTCGATAAGGTTTACGAAAGGTTCCATGACAAAGGAAGGATGTTGCCCGACGGGCTGCACTATATAAATAGCTGGTTAACGAAGGATGGATCGCGGTGTTTTCAACTAATGGAGACAGAACAGTTCGAACTGTTTCAAGAGTGGACTAAAAACTGGGGTGACGTTACACGGTTTGAAATCCTAGAAGTTGGTGAAAAGCCAGAAAAAGGAAATAGTGTCTAAATTTCAACAAATTCATAACAAGCGCATTTTGTCGCCGCTAGCGCGGCTGGGACAACCTACACTATGTTTCGGTTGCCCCAAATGCGGGCGTTAGCTGGAGAAAGGGATGTCTATATTTTCAAGCATAAAGAAATGGCTGGAATTGCGTCGTCCAAGAAAGCTTGATGAATTACTAGCGATTGAGTTTGACGATGAAGAAGTGAGAATCCGAGTCTTAGAGAGGCTTGAACCTGGTTGGAACCAAAGTTTCCGCTGGGGCGATGTCAAGCGAGTTTGCTTTAAAGACGAAGGTCTATATTCTTCAGATATCGTTATCATCGCGGTGTATGGCCGTGAGAACAATATTGTGATTCCTACAGAGGCTAGAGGAGGCTCCGACTTCTTTGGTGCCATTTGTGACCGAGGCCTACTCCCAGAAAATGTGTGGCGAAAAGCGATGGGGGATACCAGTGGTGGAACACACTGCTGGCCACCTTATGACAATGACCGCTAACAGGGGCGTTATGTGTCATGAGGAATCATGGGTATTTTCGAAGTAGGCATGATTTTTTTCATTCCAACGGGGACTTTGCTCCTAAATGCATGGCGCAAGAAAATAGGTAACGCCCGAGGCTGGCACTACGGTGTCTATGTGCTGGTTTCGATTGCAATGGCTACAGCTCCGCTGCTTTACGTTCGGAGTATTGAGCCCAATCACACTGTGCTGGGGGTTGTGTTAGCTGGGGTAGGATTCTTTTGGTTCGCAATCGTAGGGGCGCGCAATGCAAACACATAACCAGGCGGTCAACCGGACGCCAAAAGCGGGGCGCTTTTGGTACCTTCCGCTGCGCTCCGGCGCCGGTTACCGCAGGCGTTAGGCAAAAAACATGAACATCAGACATTGGATCGTTGTTGTAGCCCTGCTGGCTGTATTCACATCAGTAACTGCTTCTGCTGTAACACGTGAGGAAGCCGAAGCAAGACTGGAAGAAATTGCATCCTGGGGCACCATGGATGGAACGTGGGAAGGCCAATATAAGATCGTTTTCAAACCGGAAGGTGGAGAAGATCCGGATACAGAAATAGTTAACGCGAAAGTTGTGCTGTCTGAAGGCAAAGCTTCTTTCTACATTGCCCTGCCAGGTGAAGAATTTTCACCCGTGTCTGAAGGTTTTCCTTTTCAGGCAAACGAGCTTTTTGCAAAGCTACAAGTCGTTCGAAGTGGTGGTGCATGGATAGAGTCGTGGATGGTTGATCTTTCGAGGGAAAGTAAGAATCAGGCAAAGCTGTTCCTGTTACGAACTGTCAACAATTGGGCCGGGGAAGCGCCGCCAACAGGGAGCGTATTCGCTGTCGTAGGTATTGGTTCTTTCTCGCGAGCCGAGTAATGCCTAACAAGGCGTGCAAGCCGCCCCTGTAGATCCCCCGTTTTAGTGGACACTTTACGCACATACCTTTTCATATTCTTCGGGGGATTGGTAGCCCAGCGATGAGTGCAAACGCACTCGATTATAGAACTCATATACTCAATAATATGTGATACGGCGTCTATACAATTTTCAAATTGCCGATGATGAACAAGCTCCGCTTTCATTGTGTGAAAGAAAGATTCCACTCGGGCATTGCCCAGTGGGTTACCTTTCCGGCTCATACTTCTTGTCATACCCGCACTTTCTACTAAATCACGGTACTCATGCGCCGCATATTCGATCCGCTGATCCGAGTGGAAAATCAAAGGGGTCGTAGTGATTATTTTTTAACCATATATACCGCCAGACTGATCAAAATTTATTTACTCCGACCCTTTTGATAGCCAATACTTGATTCAACCCAATTTTTTGGAATTGTTTATGGACAACCCAAACTTGGCAAGCCCACCTACTGTTCAATCTGTTCCCTCTTTCTTTGGACGTCTGTGGCCGCGTATTGTCGGATTACTGATAGTTTTCAAGGTCATGATTCCGCTGTTGATTTTGCTGGTGTTGTTGGTCGGTAGCTGGAAAATCATTGGCGGCATTAATACCGAAATCGAACGGGCAGGCAGGGCGCTTGAACCGAAAATTGAGTTGGCGAAAGATGAAATCAAAAAAATTCGTGAGGAAGGCCGACGCATTGCCGATGAAATCGTGAAAATCAAAAATCAGGGTGGCGAAGCCGCGGAAGAAATCAAACGCTCGATTGAACCTATCCGTCAGTCGCTGTATGCCATCAGCGGTACCGTAGGCGCAATTTCGAAAACATTAGAATCAATTTTGAACGGCATGATCAAGATCATCAACCGCATTCCGGGTGTGAAGGATATGCAGCGGATTAATTTACCCGATATAAATGTTCCGGGTTTTCATTTGCCAGATATCGATATTGATGTCGATCTGACCTTTAACATGGCAGCAGTTGAGGCGCTCAAAGCCGCCACCGAACAAATTGCCGCCGAGGCGGAATCGATGTTAAACACAATCGTAAAAATCTGGACAGCCTGGTGGTGGACGGTCACCACGATATTTTATTTGATCGGATTCTGGATTCTGCTGGCTCTGGCCGGCAATGTTGCCCGCAGCTGGCATAAGTTTTTAATCGGCACGCGGTTACTGATGGGCAGATCGCAGGATGCAAGTTTGCAGATGCTTTAGATATTTCGCTAAAGGGGTCGTAACAATTATTTTTTAAGCACTAAACCGACCCCTTTAGTTGTCTGTAACCCTTCTGAACTGCTCAACACGATTGCGGCCAAGTTTTTTGGCACTGTACAGTGCATTATCTGCACGCTTGAGGGCATCATTAATACTGTCGTTTTGGTTATTATCGAGCATGGTCACACCACAGCTGACTGTGCAGTTGATATCAATCCCATCACTGTGTACAGACTGGTTTTCTGTAATTGAACGCACTCGCTCGGCTGTTTGCAGGGCTGTTTGCAAATCGCTTTGTGGTAACAGTATGGTGAACTCTTCACCACCAATGCGCCCCAACAGGTCATTGTTCCGCAGGGTGTCGAGCCAGCGCCGGCAAAGCATTACCAGCACCCGGTCACCGGCATAATGTCCGTAACGATCATTGACCTGTTTGAAGTGGTCCACGTCCAGCATAATAAGGGCCGGTGTATGTCCATAGCGTTGCGTCCGTTGCAGCTCCTCTTCAGCACGTTCGAGAAAATACCCGCGGGCCATGACTCCCGTCAGCTGGTCACGCCAGGCTAGGTCTTGCAATAGGGCTTCATTCAGTTTCTGTCGGGTAATATCACGGAAGAACCAGACCCGACCCAGATAATTATTCTGATCATCAAACAAACCGGTTGAATGACGATCCAGTGTGCGCCCATCCGTCAGTTCGATTTCAGTATGATCGTGGAGCTCTGGATTGTCGTAAAGCTCTTGAATACGCTGCAAAAAAGCATCGGGGTCCTTAAGTTTGCGCAATGCTGAGTCAAGCAAGGGCTCTTCAGGCAAGTGTGGATAGGCGGTCTGATCGTCAGGTCTGCTTTTTTGTTCTATCTGCCAGACTTCGAGAAACCGCTGGTTATATGAAATAACTTGCGAGTGCCGATCAACCACCAGAATACCGTCCGGCGATGCTTCCTGAATGGCATGCAGTAACGGGCGGGTGAACTGGTTGTGATTGTCATCTTTGTCCATATAAGACCGGAATTGACGTTCTTATCGGAGAGATCTGTAAAATTTCATTATAGGCCTCCGACTTATATAGGCAAATCGCTTGCCGGGTAATCTCGATAGTTGAGGCCAAGCCGGTTCCAAGCAGCAGCGTCAAATGAAAGAGGCCGTAACAACTACTTTTCAACCGTTTTCTCCGCTAGGCTGACAGGTGTACTTTTTAATGGCCAATTGATCGCCTATTGGCAGCGAACTTTCACAACAGAACAGCATTTGGGGCAAGTTTACCTGTCATGTACAAAGTTTTATTAATCGGCTTCCTAGTTTGCCAGCTGGCCATGGCTGATGAGCAGTTTCTCGCAGACAGTGTGCTGGTCGATAAGTCGGAGAGAAAGCTCTATCTGCTCCGGGAGGGTATCAAGTACCGGGAGTATTCCATCGCTTTGGGCCCCCGGCCACGTGGTCACAAATTGCATGCTGGCGATGAACGGACGCCAGAAGGGCGTTATATTCTGGATTTCAAGACTGAAAAAAGTGATTTTTACAAAGCCATTCATATTTCCTACCCTAATGAGCAGGATATTAAACGGGCCTCAGACATTGGGGCTGCTCCGGGAGGTTCAATCATGATTCATGGGATGCCCAATAATACGACGTTACCTCCCGAGCTGGTTCAGATGTTCAACTGGACCGATGGCTGTATTGCGGTAACCGACCAGGACATGGATGAAATCTGGTCGGCCATCAAGCCAGGCACACCTATTGATATTCGTCCCTAATGGCAACCTGGCGGCCAATTCAGGGAACCATGACAAGCGCCAGGGCCTTTGGTGTCCTGTTAGCTGCTCTTTGTTGCCTGCCCTGCCTGGCTGAGAATCGGCATATTCTGACATCAGAGACAAACACGGATCTGGTGGGCAATAACAGCAGCACCAACATATCGAGAGAAGAAACGCTGATTGATATCGCAGTTCGATATCAGTTGGGATACAACATGATCCGCTCGGCAAATCCGGATGTCGACGCCTGGCTTCCCGATGACGGGAGCAACGTATTATTGCCGTTCAGTGTTATTTTGCCGGATGCGCCACGAACAGGCATTGTCATCAATACAGCGGAAATGCGTCTTTATTTTTACCACAGGGATGAGCAGCAGAATGACACAGTGACTGTTTACCCCATCAGTGTGGGCCGCAGGGACTGGGCGACCCCGCTGACTGAAACGCGGGTGACAATGAAAATTGAGCACCCGCCCTGGTATCCCCCTGACAGTATCCGTGCGGAACACGCCGCTCGCGGGGACATACTGCCCAAAATCGTTCCCGCTGGCCCAGACAACCCACTAGGGGATTATTTACTGGCATTGGATATTCCAAGCTATTTTATCCACGGGACCAATAAACGCTTTGGCATTGGCATGCAGGTCACTCATGGCTGTATTCGCATGTACCCGGAACATATTGAAGAACTCTATAACCTCATATCGGTTAACACGCCTGTCAGCATCGTCAATCAGACCCACAAAATCGGCTGGAAAGACGAAAAGCTTTATCTGGAGGTACATCACCCTCTGGAACTTGATGGCGTGGTGCAGGAGGAAAATCGAACAGGTATTGTCGATAAGCTGACGTCAATACTGGAGAAACAACCGGAGGTTCTGATCGACTGGAACAGGGTCGATATTGCAATAACAAAGGCTACGGGCATACCCGTGCTGGTGGGAATACAGCCACATTCATTATCAGATTTTGAGTATTACCGAAATCATATCCGGTCAGACCACTCAAACCGACCGGATATGATTGAGTAAATGGACTACTTTTCCATTGCCTTTTTAAAGGCCCGGTCAATTTTCTCGTTGGCTTCGTATGCTGATGTTTTTGCTTCGTCAGCGGTACTTTGGGCATTGGCAGCAGCTTTATTTGCAGCATCAGCTGACCGCTGGGCATCGGCGGCTGCCCTGCTTGCTTCTGCAGCTGAACGCTGAGCTTCCTGCGCCATTGCCCTGACCTCATCTACCGATGAGTTACTTGCACAACCAGTGACCGCCACCACCATCAAAACAGGTAAAAACTTTACTAAAGATTTCATGAAGCTCTCCTTACTGAAGAAAAAACAAGTCAGATCTACACGGGGGTTATTACTTTCAAAGTATGGATGCAGGATTTACCAGTTGCAAACCCTGTTACTTATCAACTTGATTTGAATTAATTATCAGGTTCATATTCATGGTGTACTGACACAAGACACACATATTGGCTACAGAGGCACTGCCACGCAAGTGGTGAAGCCCCCTTATTGCGACGGCAGGAAACCCTATGGCAAAACAACGACTGATTATGCTGTTCGACGGGACCTGGAACGATCCCGAAGATCAAACAAATGTTTATCGTATCTCGCGCTGCCTTCATGATTATGATAGCGATATACGACAACGCTTTTTCTACAGCGCCGGTGTTGGCACATCGAAGCTGGAGCGTTTCAGAGGGGGCGTGTTCGGTTACGGTCTTAGCAAAAATTTGCTGGCGGGATACGAGTGGCTTGCAAAACGCTACACCGATGGAGAGGAAATCTGGATATTCGGTTTCAGTCGTGGAGCCTATACGGCAAGAAGTCTCGTTGGGTTAATCCGCAAATGTGGGTTACTGCATATCGTCACCCCGGGCTTGCTGGAAAAAGCTGAAAGTATCTACCGGGACGAGGGTCTCTCTCCAGATGCTGACGTCTGCAAGGATTTCAGGGAACGCTACAGCCGAAGTCCGAGGATCCACTTCATCGGCGTATGGGATACCGTCGGCGCACTGGGAGTACCCGGCACGGTCCTTTCCGAAAGGGGGAAGTACTCGTGGCACGATACCGAACTCTCCAGCATTGTGGATTATGCCTACCATGCGGTTGCACTGGACGAACACAGGGCGGCCTACGACGTACCACTGTGGACAAGTGCCGATGGAAACAAAAAACAGCGCAATCTGGAGGTTGAGCAGCGCTGGTTTATTGGCGCCCACGCGAATGTGGGCGGTGGCTATGGTACCAAGGATTCACTTGCCGATATTCCGTTGCAATGGATTCTGGAGAATGCTGAAAAAGCAGGGCTGAAGCTCGATCCATTCAAGGCGCCCGACGATGCATGGCAAACCGAGCCAAAAGACTCCTTCAAGGAATTCCTGAACGGCGCCTACGCATGGTTCCGCAAGATCAAAGAACAGGGAGACGGCCGGTTCTGCAGAAGATATTCAGAGGGTCTAAACGGACACCCTGCGGTCAACATTTCGGTTGATAACAGTGTCTGGAAGCGCTGGAAAGATGCCAAGTTTGACTATCGACCACGCACTCTGACCGATGCAGACCAGTACCCTCCGGGGCAATAAGTTGCAACCTCGCCGTAGCCCGAGGGAGTCACTCCCATATTGTTATTGATGTGCGGACCAACGGGGCATCGGACCCTGCTTCTGCATCGCAGCAATTCGAAACGACGACTTAACAACTGTCGCTTGGCCAAAAGGACATCATATGGACATATCACTGGTTTCAACCATTATTGTTCTTAGTACTGCCGCTGGGATCTGTATCCCCGTAGGTGGACTGATCGCGAGTTTCGAGCACATCCGACCCAATTGGCTCGAACAGGAATTTCGACATTTTCTGATTGCCTTTGGTGGCGGTATTCTTCTGGGGGCCGTTTCTGTCGTTCTGGTTCCGGAAGGAACCACATTTATGAATGATTCTGTATTTTCAATTCCTGTGGTCCTCGCCGGTGGCCTCACGTTCTTCCTGATCGAGCGATTACTCGACTTGAAGCGGAGGGAGTCTCCCCAATTGATGGCGATGGTTCTGGACTACGTGCCCGAAGCTATCGCATTGGGTGGGCTAATCGCTCTGGGGTCACCTATTGCTCCGTTACTGGCATTACTGATTGGCTTACAAAATCTGCCAGAAGGATTTAACGCCTACAGAGAGCTTAAGTTTCAAAACAACACCTCTTCCCAAAAAACGTTGCTGACAATGAGCCTCCTGGTTCCACTAGGACCGCTGGCCGGGATTGCTGGTTATTCATTTCTCTCGGAGCACGAACCCATCATGGGGGCAATCATGCTATTTTCAGCTGGCGGTATTCTTTATCTGATTTTCCAGGATATCGCGCCACAATCGCGACTGAAAAAACACTGGGCACCGCCCCTTGGCGCCGTGTTTGGGTTTTGCTTTGCACTATTTGCTGAAATGTTGACACACACCAGCTAGCAAGCCAGGGTTCTCGCCCCTTCAGGCCGGGACGACGCTATAAAAGAGGTATTTAATGAACTGGTTTATTTTGTTTGTTGCCGGTCTTCTCGAAATCGGCTGGGCTATTGGACTGAAGTACACGGAGGGCTTTACACGACTGTGGCCAACTGTGGGAACAGTGATTTCACTGGTGGCCAGTTTCCTGTTGCTTGGTATTGCCATGCGGTCACTGCCCGTGGGGACGGCGTATGCGGTGTGGGTTGGTATCGGTGCCGTTGGCACAGCGATTTTGGGGATATTCCTGTTCGGCGAGTCCGCCGATCTGCCCAGAATACTGAGTCTTTGCCTGATTTGTGCCGGCATTGTTGGCCTCAAACTTACCCATGCCTGATAACCGACTGAAAAGTCTTGACTTTTAGGTCCATGACCTGTGTTCAGATGACTCCGCTAGCTGGTTCGGCCTCGGCCCGCTTTTCTTCAGCACTTTATGTCAGCGCCCGGCAAATAACTCCTGACTGTTAGACGTTCCTGCCCTTCTGCCTGCGTCAATTTGTCGCATGTTCTGTTTTTCGCCTGTCTTTTAGAATAGCGCTCTTTTTGAGTCTTCACTAAGGAGTGGCTTGTTTTGACTTTCATCTATTCTCGCGTCATGAAACGTTTTATTTTCCATGCTGTACTGGCCACGGGTCTCCCGGTCGTTTTGCTGGCATCTTCACACGCTGAGGAGACTGTAGAAGAAATTATCCTTATCAAGTCTCAGCAAACGATGCCTACAACAACGGGCGACGCCACCAATTTATTGGGTAACCAGGGTGTCAATTTTTCTGCTGCCGGTGGTATTTCCCAGTTACCCAGCATTCGTGGAATGAATGGTGATCGGGTTAAAGTACTCATTGATGGCGGTGAAATCACTTCTGCCTGTGCAAACCATATGAATCCCCCGCTTTCCTATATGGATGCCAGCCGTATTTCATCGACGACGGTCCTGAGTGGAATTACCCCTGTCAGTATGGGCGGCGACAGTATCGCCGGCACAATTTCAGTGGATTCCCGCAAACCCGCCTATTCTGATTCCGACGAACTACTTATGCAGGGTTCTATTGGTGCCATCTACGAAAGTAATGGGCGGCACCATGGCGAATACCTAAACGCTACCATTGCCAACAGCAATCTAAGTCTGGGTTACAGCGGTAGTCTGGACCGCTCTGACAGCTATCGCGATGGCAGTGGCGACAAAGTTCTCGATACGCTCTATCGTTCAGAAAATCACGCCATTACCTTTGGTGCCAGAGGTGAGTTTCAGGAGCTCGTCCTGAAACTCACTCACCAGAAGGTGCACTATCAAGGCTTTCCCAATCAGTACATGGACATGGTAGGCAATAAAGGTGACGGCGTTATTGTCAACTACCTCCACGATTTCAGTTGGATGAAACTCGATGTCCTGTTTAGCTGGAATGATGTCGAACACGAAATGGGATTTTTCACCGAGGAGAAGACCGGCACAATGCCCATGTATACCGAGGGCAAGGACATGGGTTACGTCCTGAAGGCAGAATTCCCACTGTCAGAGCAACACACATTGCGTATCGGCAATGAATACCACAAATTTGAACTCGACGACTGGTGGCCTGCTGTGCCCGGCTCAATGATGATGGGCCCAAATGACTATATCAATATCAATGATGGCGAGCGCACCCGCTACGCGCTCTGGGCTGAGTCAGACTATCGGATCAATACATCCTGGACAGCTCTCTACGGTATTCGCTACGAGCATGTCATTACCGATACCGATGATGTGCAACCCTACAACACCATGCCGATGATCATGATGAGCCCCAACCTCGATGCACCGGCTGCAACTGCATTCAATGCTCGCAATCACAAGCAGGTTGATGACAACATCGATTTAACCCTGGTGCTCCGCTACCAGCCTACGTCCGAGGACACTGTAGAGTTTGGCTACGCGCGCAAAACCCGCTCACCCAACCTCTATGAGCGCTACACATGGGGCAGGAACACCATGGCAATGACCATGATTGGCTGGTATGGCGACGGCAATGGCTATGTGGGTGATATTGACCTGGATCCGGAGACTGCGCATACCCTGAGCGCTGCCTATAGCAAAAAGGCTTCGGATAACCGCTGGGAATACACCATCAGCCCCTATTACACATACGTGGATGATTTTATTGATGCTACTCAGATCGGTACATTCAATCCGAGAATGGTAATGTCCGTTACACGACCCAGGTTGCAATTTACCAATATCGACGCCGAGTTTTACGGTCTGGATGTCAATGGTTCCCGCCTTCTTTCGCAATCTGGCAAGTGGGGCACCGTGAACCTGAAAGCCCGGGCGTCCTACACTCGAGGTAAACGCAAAGACGGCCCGGAAGACCTTTACCACATCATGCCACTTAATGTGAAAATCGCTTTGGAGCAGTCTTTTCAGCAGTGGGCCAATACTATTGAATTGGAGTGGGTCGATGAAAAAGACAACGTGGACCAAGTTCGTCTGGAAAACAAAACGGCCAAATATACCCTCCTGAACATATTCACCCAATACCGCTGGCATAACACCACGCTCAATTTTGGTGTACGTAATCTGCTGGATGAAAGCCACGACTTGCCTTTGGGTGGTGTAAGCCTGGCCCAATGGCGTGATGACGGCATGACGGGGCCCTTTGAATCACTCCACGGTCCCGGTCGCTCTGCAGAGATGGGAATTCGTTACGATTTCTAACAATTTCTTTGAATCAATCTCCCCCCAACAGGGGGCACATCCTGCCCTCTGCTGGCCTATCGCCAGGCCTGCACGAATCGATTCGCAGGGATATAGCCCCCTTGGGGACATTCTCCGAGGCGCTGAGCGGATGACATAGGGGATACTTGGTTTAGGGCACATTCCATGCTTTTTATACCCGCCCATCGGCTCTAAAGACCACACAGCCCCACCTCAACGACCAACCTTGACAGCCTAACCACTTGTTCTAACATAACTTTTAGGCCAACTGTAAATATAATTTATACAGCTGGCACACATGCGGTTTATGGAAAAGCCATACAGGTAGACGGAAAGAGCCTGAGACAACAGACCGAACACGGCAGCCGTTTTATCGTTGCAGCTCTGCTGCTACAAAGCTTCGGGTATTGGTGCGTCAGGCCACGCAAGTCAGGAGGACATTATGAATGACTTAAGTCTGACCAACCCCTTTCGCTCTCTCATTGCCGCCCTTGAGAAGCGGGATGAATACACGGCTTGTCACGATCAGCGAACGAAGCTGATTGCGTTGGATATTGGAGAGCAATGTAGCCTGGAAGCTGAGGAGCTGACGATCCTCGAAATTGCGGCGTCTGTGCACGATATCGGAAAAATCGGGATTCCCGATCGAATCTTGCTAAAACCCGGGCGTCTTGATGCAGAAGAATGGGAAGTGATGAAGACCCATCCGGAGCACGGGTTTCTGATTCTCAACACCGTCGAATCGCCCTATGCAGAGTCGGTGGCCAACGTGGTTCGAAACCACCATGAGGCGTTTGATGGGAGCGGATACCCCGACGGCAAACACAGCGAGGAGATCCCTGTTCTCTCACGTATCATCGCACTGGCGGATTGTTACGATGCGATGGCCACATCCAGGCCATATCGCCCAGGCAAACCACACAGTTTTATCATGAAGGTCCTCCACGAGGATAACGAATACAAATACGATCCCTATTTGCGTAAAAAGCTTGTAACTTGCCTCGAAAATAGCCCACTCCGCGCTCAACAGTCAGAAATATAGGGGTATATTGAAATACTCATATTGTCGAGAAATGAACGTCACTCTGTCGCCTTCCTCCGTGGCATAAAATATCATCCCAGTAACGCCACCGATTTAATCAGCATATAGAGCGACTTCCCTGTCTCGAGCCCAAGCTGACTAACTGCTCTCGAGGTCACTTCTGCCAGCACCAATTGTCCATCCGCAGTGCGACAGGCCACCACACAGCGACTGTCTGCTGGTGGATCAATGCGCTCAATGGTCACCGGCAGATGATTTTGGATACTGATGTGATGCGGATCCACCAGGGACAGACTGACATCACGAGCGCGAATGAGTATCCGTGTGGGCAGGGAACCAGAGGCCTGTCCCGTTCTGGGAATCCACAGCCGGGCTTCCGGTGGGCCAAAGGGTCTGACGCCATCCTCCCCGGCCTCGCCCAGAGCTCCCTCCAAAACCGAAACAGCACCGGCATCATCAAATAGTGGCGAGTCCGGACGCGCCAGCGACTCGTGTAGCGTTTCGATGCGCTGGATGAGGCCATCCTGCAGGAAGACAATCCGGTCCGCCAGACGTTCGATCTCATCCGGGGAGTGGCTGACCATAATGATAGGTACAGCGGACTCGGCTGCCATACGACCAAGAAATGGCATGATCTCACGCCGGGTCTGGGTATCGAGTGCCGCCATTGGCTCATCCAGCAGTAACAGCTGTGGACTGATCAGCAAGGCCCGTCCCAGGGACACTCGCTGGCGCTGGCCACCCGACAATTGATCAATGCGGCGGCCCAGCAGATCTTCAATGCCCAGCATGGCGGAAACTTCAGGCAGATGCAGTCGGCGTAATGGCGCCGGAGTTCGCTTGTAGCCATAGAGCAGGTTGTCCTGCACCGAGAGGTGCGGCAGCAGGCTGTGTTCCTGAAAAACCAGGCCGATACGCCGCCTGTGCAGCGGCACAAACTGTCTTCCCTGCTGCCATTGCTGATCGCCAAAGCTCACTGCAGCTCCCCTGATTCGCTCCAGTCCGGCGATGAGGCGCAGTAAAGTCGTCTTGCCACAACCAGAGCGGCCAAACAGCCCGGTCACGCCCTCAAGAGGCCACTCGTGATCTACCTTGAGCTCAAAATCTCCGCCATAACGCAGGTGAGCCTGAATACGAAGCATCATACCCGGACGACCTGAAAGCGACGGGTAAGGCTGTACACCACGAACAAAGTGGTGAAGGCAAAGATCAGCAGCAGTAATGAAAGACTGTGTGCAGCCTCATAGTTCATGGCTTCAACATGATCGTAGATCAATACCGACAACACTTTGGTTTCGCCGGGTATGCTGCCACCGAGCATCAGGATAACACCAAATTCGCCCATGGTATGGGCGAAGGTCAATGTGGCCGCCACCACAAAACCGCTGCGTGTCAGTGGAAAGATCACGGTACGGAAACGATCCAGTGCACCGGCGCCGAGACTGCTCGCCACCTCCACTGGACGCCTCCCCAGATTACTGAAGGCTTCGGTCAGCGGCTGCACGGCAAAGGGCATGGAGTAGAGAATGGACGCCATCAGAATGCCCTCAAAAGAAAAAGCAAGGTGATGAAAACCCAGGTCTTGCAAAGTTTTGCCCACAATCCCCCGTGGCCCCATCGCCACTAGCAGATAAAAGCCAAGCACGGTGGGCGGCAGCACCAGAGGCAGGGAGACAATCGCCTGCACCACATTCCTACCACGGGAACGGCCCTTTGCCAGCCACCAGGCAAGCGGGGTTGCCAACACTAACAAAATTATCGTGGTGTACAGGCACAGCCGGAGAGTGACATCGATGGCTTGCCATTCCGCGGGCCCGAGTGCATACATAGGATTTCCTCACGACCAGAATCGGGCGGCCCGATGGTGTTTGTTTACTCCGGTATCACAAACCCGTAGCGGGTCATGATGTCGTGTACTTTGTCGGTCGCCATAAACGCGGCAAACGCCAACGCTTCGGGCTTGTTACCGCCACGCCTGGTGACCACATAGCCCTGGGTCAGCGGATTGTGCAGCGTATCGTCAATCAGGTAGTGATCATGCCTGGCCAGGTCGGGAAACTTTGCCAGAGACAGGGCGATGATGCCCACCTGTGCAGCGCCGGATTCAGTCATCTGGGCGGTGTGCGCAATGTTTTCGCCGAACACCAGTTTGCTCTGCACAGCGTCCCACACACCTGTCGATTGCATCGCCTCTTTCGCACGCAGACCGTAGGGAGCATGCGAGGGCTGGGCAATGGCAATGCGGGTAATCGCCTCTGAAGTCAGGTCTTCAAGGGTAAGGTCGGCGGCGTTCAGGATGTTGCTCCAGATCACAATCCGGCCAATGGCATAGACAGCCGGTTCAGTGGTTGTCAGGCCCTTATTCCTGAGTTGCTGGGGGAAGGCGATGTCGGCCGAAAAGAAGATATCGTAAGGTGCACCGTTAGTGATCTGCGTGGTCATTTTCCCCGATGAGCCGTAGATAACCTCAATGGCGACATCGGGACGCACCTCACGATAGAGGTTCACAATGTCATCCAGTGCATAACGCAGATCAGAGGCTGCCGCGATACGCATGGGCTCGCTGGCATGCATCGCGGAGGTCAACAACAGAAGAGTCAGTATCACAAGCAACCGACCCGGTTTTTCGAATAGGGGCATTGTCGATCTCCGAGCAAGAATTGGTGTGATTATGCTGTGGCCGGACCGGATGCTCTTCACGTTATATCCAATTGAATATAACGTGAAGAATAGGGCCAGATCGCCGGATCGTCAACCCAGGACGAATATCGACCAATCAGTGGGGACTGCTGGGAGGGGACGACGCCAGAAGGGCCGAGAGTTCGCTCAATTCATCGGCCACTGCCGCTGCCGTCTTTTCTTCGATTTGTCGGTACAAAGCCAGTACGCGCTCACCCAGCGGCGTAATCCGGGCACCCCCGCCGCCACTGCCCCCCGCAGCGGTTTCAATCAGGGGAGAAGAAAAACACTGGTTCATGGTGTCAACCAGCAACCAGGCCCGGCGATAGCTCATCCCCATCTGCCGGGATGCGGCCGAGATGGACCCAGTGGCGATAATACGCTCCAGTAGTTCCGCTTTCCCCGGACCGATAGCGATAGCTTTTCCGAAAAGGATACGTTGCCGCAGGCGCAATAACGAAGTACCTGATTTCATAATATTGTGCTCGACCGATACGATCACTGATTTTGCCACAATAGACATGGGGGCAACGAATTTAACAGTTCATCAGGGCCCGGTCGGCGACGCCTTTGAGGTTCAAAGCATAACTGGCGGCTCCGCAATAAGTGATTTTCAGCCACCCGAATGCCCGCGCTGGCGCGACACCTCTCAAGCGCGAGATCGTTTATCGTCTCAGCGAGGTGCCGCACAAAACGAGGTGGCTACTTCAGTTCAGAAAGACTGGCTCCAAAATTGATATGAAACGGCGAACCATCCAGAAGCAGGGCAGGTACGGATTTGACCCCTGCTGACTCAGCTTCTGCAATTCGGGATTTGTCATTCCCAAGATGCACGATTTCCACATCATACTGAACGGGGTCTATTGCCCTGGCTACACTGTCCTCAGCCGCCACACAAACCGGGCAACCAGCGTGATAAAAAACTGCTTTTGCTTTCATAACTTCTCTCCAGTCCTTAAGTTACAATCATGTTCGAAATACACCCAAACGGTAGCGCTATTGTCAGTTGCAAAAAAGCGGGAACCGGAAGGTGTGGTAGGCACTTTATGGTGTAACTTAATGAATATTAATGAGAAAAAAATAAATTCCCGCGCCAGCAATGTCTACCGCAAGCTTGAAGACGTGGTTGGCTGCAAATGGTCGGTGTCGGTCCTACTGGCCATTGATGCCGGGATCTCCCGCCCCGGCGCACTGGAGCGCCACATTTCCGGCATCTCAACGAAAGTGCTGTCTGAACGACTGCGAAAACTGACTACTTATGGTTTGCTCGAGAAGCAGAGTTTCCCGGAGGTGCCACCTCGCACGGAGTATTCATTGACACCATCGGGCATAAAACTCATCAGCATCATTCAACAGATTCACACTCTGGATTCAACACTTCAAGAGACGAGACCCAAGCAACTCAACCGCAACTAATAAAGTAGCGGCGGCCGGCTCTGATTCGCTACACCCCAAGCCCTGCGCCACAGAACTGGATGAACAAAGAACGTTACACACTATGGGTATCATCGAGTCGATAACACTTCTGGGAATCATGATTGCACTTGCTGTGATGCCAAGTACCAGTGTCGCACTGGTTGTCACACGCTCTGTCACTCTGAGCGTCCATAATGGTATAGCGGTCGCTGCGGGAGTTGTTGTCGGCGATCTGATCTTTGTCTTACTGGTAATACTGGGTCTATCTGTGCTGGCAGAGACCCTGGCCAGCCTGTTTCTGATCGTCAGATATCTTGGCGCGACCTATCTGATCTGGTTTGGCTTCTCATTGCTGACAAGAAAACACACCACCGGGTTTATGATCGACAACCCAGCGGGAAAAGGACGTTTCACAACGAGCTTCCTTGCTGGCCTCGCCCTGACGCTCGGGGATCTCAAGGCCATCTTTTTCTACCTTAGCCTGTTTCCCGTGTTTATTGATTTAGCCGCACTCCAGCTTACTGACGTTTTCATTATCATGGCAGTCACAGTGGTGGCTGTGGGTGGCGTGAAAGTCGTCTATGCATGTTCAGCAGCAAAAATTGCCGCCCTCTCGAAAGGCCTACCGTTTGAGCCCGCCATCAGAAAAACAGCAGGTGGTGCGATGATCGGAGCGGGAAGTTATATGATCGTACAAAGCTGACAACCACATCTGCAGGTATAGATCATCAATATTAACGAGAACTGCTTATTTTCCTGTTAAGATTATCTTCGGCTGGGAGCTCTATGGACAGCATTGATTAACCTTGTGATTCGGTTACCCTATGTTGCCCTAGGCAGCCAACCACCACCCCTCAAAGATAACAATAAGAGGTACCACCATGCCCTTTTCTCCGGAACATCTAACCGAATTGAACTTGCTGGTCATGTTCAGCACCCCCACACTGCAGGAAGGCATCAAGGTTCACCGAAATGAGGCGGCACCCGAACTGGTGGCAGCAGCCGAGCGCCTGCATCAAAAGGGTTTAATCACAAACAGGGACGGTGGCTATCTGACTGATCTGGGTTTCGAAACGGTCGATCACACCCAGAAACTACTGGGCATTCTCTCAACCGACTGAAGCGACAAACTGCCTCTTTCGGGAACCTCATTGAACAGAACATTCAGGACGATAAATGAAACATAAAATCACAATCCTGTTTGCCATGACGTTTTTTATTGTCGGCAATGGTTATGGCATTTTGGCACATCAGGCACATGCGGCCTCAAATGAAACAAACACCCTGTGTAGCACTTTCACCCTGCCCGACTCGAACAAGGTGTATCTGTTTGCCTACAGGGAGCATCAGCCGCGTGAGAGCATTGCCCAATTGGTCAGAAAGGAAACCGCCCTGGCGCTGGACGATATCGCTGATGAGGTGATAATCGTCCAGAATAGCGAACAGGCAAAAGCAGACGGGCTTTTATTGAAAATCAAGGTGCTCAATATCGCCCGGGGCAACCTGTTCACTAGGATCGATTTCCGGTATGAATTGATTGAAAACACCGGAAAAGCAGAAATTCTCAACGAAACTGACGTATTAACGTCAAACTTTGGTTTTAAAAAACTGACTGGCGATGTGGGCAGAGAAATTGTGCGAAACATCACCCCGTTGATCGATTGTTTTGAGGCTCGCAGGCAGTAAATCCTGCCAGCCCATCATGTTGCGGGGCTATTATGGCACCAGATGCCTGATGACCAGTTGCGAGGCAATGAAGCAGATAGAGAAGAAAATCACCATTGCCATGATACCCGCCAGAATCACGGATTTTGGATTGGTCTCCAACAGGTCCGATGCCCTCTTCATGCCACGCCTTCTTTGCAGGGCAAACACCAGACAGAACGCCTGGGTAATAATCTCAAGTGCACTGAGATTTTTCGGCTTGGTCTCCTCCGCCTCATCCTGCCGGGAATCTACTTCAGTGGCGGTTTCTGGCGCAGTATCCTGCTGATTTCTGTTGGTCATAATCATTGGCACTCATCACTTGGAAAGGCAACTGCTGCTTCAGTAGCGTACTGGACACAGCTGCCAACAATGGATTTTCAACCAGGCGCCGAATCACACCCGGTAGAGTGTGGTATTCGCGGCACCGCGACTTATTCAGCGCCGCTGCGAACTGCCGTACCGACAGAATCCTGCAACGGCCCCAGTGGATTGCGGCGGGTTTCTTCTTCATCAATCAAAGGAACACCGCTCCAGATCTTGTAGACCACCGTATTGTGGTCAATCACGATCAGGGCATTAAAGTTCCAACCGTTGCGAATACGCTCACGCTTGAATTTTAGCAAGTCCAGCACTACATTGCCCACCCGTTTGCTGTTGCTGACGCTGGGCGTTGCCTCATAGGCCAGACACTTCTCGCGGGATTTGAGACAGGTTCTGACACTGGGGGGTAACTCATCATTTGTCACGGAACTGTTTGGGCTGAATTTCTGGATGATGTCGAGGTAGGAAAGAATTCTGACATTGGGGGCGCTATAAGGATCAAAACCCAGATCCTGCAGGTCATCGGTAGTGGTTTCGTTAAGAATGATGCTGTCGTAGGAGGCCTTGGCCTCCTCAAAACTGTTCCACTGGGACTTCGTCTTGGCCCCACCTTTGGGCAAACCGCTACTGCACGATGACAGCACTATCGCCATCAGTACCACCAACAGCGAAAGAGGGACCCAGTACGTCTGACGAATCTTAACTGCTTTGTTCATAGCGCCCGGCTTGACTTTATGAAGACGGTTCAATCATTACATTAAAGGTAAAGAGCCGTCCACTCTGCCTGCAACGTATTTATATTTGCTGTTTTACAGCCGGTTTGGCACCCTTACGGCCTGCTCAGATAACGTCAAAGCCGTCCCGGCCAAGACCACCCTCATTCATCAATATTTCACGGAGTCCCCATGACATTAGAAGAAGCAAAAGCACTGCGCGAAAGCTGGGGCGACAAGCCTTGCAACCACCCATCCTTTGCCGACGAATACATGTTTGGCTCAAAGACAGGGGATTTTGTCTGTGAACAGTGTGGCCGGTCGTTCACCAAACGTCAGAGAGACAACCTGAGCCAGGCAGACAACCCAAGGCTTAACCGGTTTCTGCAACAGAAGGATCTCATCAAGGAGCGACTCGACACTCTATCCCAGCGCAAGAGCAAGCTCACAGAAGTAGCCCAGAGCGAATCCGGTAGTTCTGTAATGTTGCTGGAAGCATTATTGAAGGATCAAGAGCAATTGATTCTGCGCGCCGAAGAGTTGATTCAGATAATGGACCAAACCTGATTACAGCCGCGCATCCGGCTGAGATGCCCCCCAATAATTCATTACAGTTCAGGAGGCAAAGCCATTAACGCAGAGCCATTCAGCTCACTGGCTTGCCCCCTGGATGGCAATGCCCTGACACGCCATGGCACAACGTGGCGCTGCGCCAGTGGACACAGCTTCGATATCGCCAGGCAGGGCTATACCCACTTATTGCCCGTGCAGAAAAAACGCTCCGCCGACCCCGGCGACAGCAAAATAATGGTGGCGGCACGCCAGCGCTTCCTGAACGCGGGTCATTATCAGCCCATAGCAGATGCCGTGAGCCACACAGTTCTGGCAGAGCTCCCTACCAACACCACTGCGAACTGCCTCGATGCCGGTTGCGGTGAAGGCTACTACCTGCGACAGCTGAGGACAGCGGCAGGCGGCGATGGACACTCGCTTGCCCTGATGGGGCTGGATATTTCGAAGTGGGCTGTCCTCTCTGCGGCCAAGCAGGCCGCCACCATGCCGGGACCTGCAACAGCCACTATCTCTCCCTGGGCCAACTGGGTAGTGGGTAGCAATGCCAATTTGCCGGTATTGAGCGGTACACTTGACGGACTGCTGTGTATTTTTGGTTTTCCCGTCTATTCCGAATTTGCCCGGGTATTGAAACCCGGCAGCATCCTGTATCAGGTGGAGACCGGACCCGATCACCTCCGGGAATTGCGCGATATCATCTACCCCCGCACAAAACACACACACATGCCCGAGCCGCCGCAACCGGCGGGATTCACGCATCGCTCCAGCGAAAGCATTTGCTACCACCTCTCACTGACAGACGCTGGATCCATAGCTGACCTGCTTGCCATGACCCCACACCTGTATCGCGCTTCGGCCGAGGGCCGGGCCAAAGCGGCAGCACTGACTAACCTGCAAGTCACCGTCGATGTGGTGCTGTCGCGTTTCGAATGTCACTAGGGTCAGCGGCCCCAGCATCCCTGTAACACCGACCATGCCGGCCAATTGACAAACCCTGTCCCCCTACAGCGGATTTACCGAATTACTCAGTGAAGGTCTAATGATGGGTGTCTAGGTGGCGATGTGGCGACCCATGGAGATTTTTCTCTATTGGTAGTGGCCAATTGTTCGCCGCCGCCGAACTTACCTCCGACTGGCAGAAATGCCCCTGACAGTAATGCCAACACTTGCCACCTGAAAAGGCATAAAATAGTCCGCCTGCTGAAAGACGACTTATGCCTCCCCACCGAAAACAGGATACAAGCACCGGTATGATCAATTTACCCAACTGCCCGCAATGCAACTCCGAATACACCTATGAAGATGGCAGTCTATTTATTTGCCCGGAATGTGCCCACGAATGGTCCCCAGAAGCCCCACCGGAAAAAACCCAGCAAAAACCTGCCGTCAAAGATGCCAACGGCAATATTCTCAACGACGGTGATACCGTGAACGTGATCAAAGATCTGAAGGTAAAGGGCTCGTCGCTGGTAGTAAAAGTGGGCACTAAGGTAAAAAATATTCGCCTGGTGGAAGGTGATCACGATATCGACTGCAAAATTGACGGTATTGGCGCCATGCAGCTCAAATCAGCCTTTGTGAAAAAGAACTGAACGGCATGCCCCAAACGAGCTTGCCACCTTCGCAAGAAGGGGTGACAAAACAGGTGAAACTCTGGCTGGAAACCATCGTGGTGGGGTTAAACCTGTGCCCTTTTGCCAAACGGGAGCTGGTGAAAGACAGAATCCGCTTTTTTGTTTCGGCAGCAACCAACGAGGAAATGCTGCTCAGCGACCTGGAAGCAGAGCTGGAAAGGCTCGATCGGGACACATCCATCGAAACAACGCTGATTATTCACCCACAGGTGTTGGCAGACTTTTTCGATTATCAGCAATTTTTGATCTGGGCTGGCCAGGTGTTGAAGCGCATGGGATTCCGGGGCGTTTTTCAGATTGCCAGCTTTCATCCCGACTACCAGTTTCTCAACAGCCTCAAACAGGCGCCGGGAAATTACACCAACCGCTCTCCCTATCCCATGCTTCATCTGCTTCGCGAAGACAGCCTGGCAAATGCCATCGCCAATTACCCCGACACGCGCAAAATACCGGAGCGCAATATCGCTCACCTCGAAAGCCTGGGGCACGAACAGTTGCACGCGCTATTTTCCACTGTGGGTCAGCATAGCGAAACCCCCTAGGACAACTAATTTATACATTGACTTTTTCGGCTATAGTCGGCCTTCCCTACCACCGGCCGCCAGCTGCGACACTCTCACCCGCCCCCTCATGCTATTAACATAATAGTCATATAAAAAAATATTTGATTCTCTTTTTAATGTATTAAAAAATATTAATCAGTATTATTTTTTCATTGCGTATTATCTGGTTTATATTAAACCAGATATGATGCATGCAATGACGAATATCCCATATTTTTTTTCACAATAGAAACTCTCCAAAAAATACAATAAAAATTATATTTATCAAAATCTTACATAAATCAATACGCCGGATAAAAAAATTATTAATAAAAATATAATTCACAAGATATTGAATAAATAACCAATTAAATATAATAATTTTACGGCCGATATGAACCGAATAATCCCGATGCCACCGGGTATCAACCGGACCGGATTTTAACCCGGCTGACAGTTCAGATCGGTCACGGGGCGGGGTAACTCAACGGATACGACGACTCATCCTGCCCGAACAAATATTGAGGCAGGTGCTATAACAATCTGACGCCCGGGTGTCAGATCATTCAACATAGAGAGGAAAAGAGAATGTCCAGTTCATACGAGTTGCACAAAGATAACGAGGGTGCTTTTAACTTTTCACTGAAGACTGAGGATGGAGAGACGATTCTGGTTAGCAAACCCTATTTTTCCAAGGGTTCAGCCATAAATGATATTTCGGAGCTGCAGCATATCTGCAATTACGAGAATAACTATCAAAGAAACGTCTCGGACGGTAACGAGCATTATTTCGAACTCCAGACCCCCAGACGCAAGATCATCGGCACCAGTCCGATGTTCAGCTCGGCGGAGTCTATGGAAAATGCCATTGGTCTGGCCAAATCAGTTGGCACAACCAAAGTCATCAACACTCATTAACCCCCCCTTTCACGCCCTGACCTGATAACCCCGTCAGGTCAGGGCGTTTTTCTGACAGACACCCCACTTAATCGCATTAAACCTTCAGAACCCTGGCACAACTGATCACCAATAATATACAATTAAACATAATGTATTATTATAGATTGAAATATGCCAAAGTCCGTCACTGCAACGCCTGACACTGCCATTGATAATGTTGACGACATCGATCAGATGCGCATTGCCGCCAGTGCTGCCAGTGCATTACTGAAAGGTGTCGCCCATGAAGATCGACTCCTTCTGCTCTGCCTGCTGAGCAGGCATGAGCTGAGTGTCGGGGAAATTGAAGCCCAACTGCACATCCACCAACCCAGCCTATCCCAGCAACTGGGCGTATTGCGGCGGGAAAAGCTGGTAGCCACACGGCGAGAAGGTAAACGCATCTTCTATCGGATAGCGGATCAAAAGGCGCTAGCGCTGGTGACGCTTTTGTACGACCTTTACTGCAGGGTCGACCATTGACCCGGTCACCCGATTTATCAATCACCACTGGTATTTATCATGACTATCGACTGGCAAGCCTTTACTCCCTGGACCTCATTGCTGGGCGGCGCACTGATCGGTCTGGCCGCAGCAGCCTTTGTTCTGCTGAATGGCCGCATCGCAGGAATCTCCGGCATTGTCGGCGGATTGCTCACGCCCAAAAAAGGGGATGCGGGCTGGCGACTGGCCTTTGTAGGGGGCATGATCACTGCACCATTGTTCTGGCTACTGGCCTCTTCTCTGCCAGTCATTCAGATTGACGCGGGCTTTCCGATGCTGGTTGTTGCCGGACTGGTGGTGGGTGTCAGCACCCGATTTGGTGCCGGCTGCACCAGCGGTCACGGTGTCTGCGGCATCTCCCGACTATCGCCCCGCTCTCTGATTGCTACAGGCGCGTTCATGCTGAGCGGCTTTGCGACTGTGTTTATTATTCGCCACCTGTCAGGAGGGCTATAAAATGAACAGATCTCTGCTTTCGGCCTTTATCGCAGGATTGATTTTCGGTATCGGCCTGCTGGTATCCGGCATGGCCAATCCCGCAAAAGTGTTGGGCTTTCTCGATCTCGCAGGACCATGGGATCCCTCCCTGGCTCTGGTCATGAGCGGTGCCGTGGCGGTAGGGCTGATCGCCTTTAACCTGGCCGGTAAGCGCCAGACCTCTCTACTAGGTGACGTCATGCGCCTACCCACCCGACAGGATATCGACAAGCCACTGGTGTTGGGCAGCCTTGGATTTGGCATAGGCTGGGGGCTGGCGGGGTTTTGCCCCGGCCCGGCGCTGGTGGCTCTGGGTGCGGGCGAGCTGAAAGCGCTGGTATTTACCGTCGCCATGTTATCGGGCATGGCCGTTTATGAGCTTCTCCAGCGCCAGCGGCCCAGCTAACACCCCTTGATAATGACAATGCACCTTTTTATCTCTGACCACCCATTGGCGACAGGATCTCTCTGATGCGCAAACTCCTACCCTCGTGGCTGACAGATTATCAGGCAAAGCTATTGCCCAGCGACCTGGTAGCAGCGGTGGTCGTCACCCTGCTACTGATCCCCCAGGGACTCGCCTATGCCGCGCTGGCGGGCTTGCCACCACAACTGGGACTCTATGCCAGCCTGCTGCCACTCCTTGCCTACGCCCTGTTTGGCTCATCCATGGTGATGTCGGTGGGACCGGTGGCAGTTATCTCTCTGATGACCGGAGCCGCGCTGGCCCCGATAGCCGAACCGGGCAGCGCTGAATACATTACCGGGGCTATTATGCTGGCCATGGTATCAGGGATCATGCTGTTTACCTTTGGCCTTTTGCGACTCGGCGCCATGGCCCAGTTTTTAAGTCACCCAGTAATCAGTGGTTTTATCAGTGGCGCGGCATTGCTGATTATTATCGGCCAGTTGCGCCCGTTACTGGGCATCAACAGTCACGGTGAAACCGGTGTTGAACTGGCAGTTGGGCTGATGGCCAACCTGGGTGGCATTCAACCACTCACGGCGGCATTCGGCTTTGCCACGTTTGTGCTGTTATGGCTGGCCAGACACTGGTTGGCAAAACTGCTCATGGGTCTCGGTCTCGCCGAGGGTGCGGCTTCGCTGATTGCCAAACTGATGCCCATCGTGACCGTGCTGGGTAGCGCTGTATTGGTGTCTACAATGGGCTGGGAAACTGACCTTCGCGTGGTCGGGGCTCTACCGGGAGGATTGCCGGTGCTACAGGTGCCGACCATCGATTTCTCGATCGTGAACAAGCTGTGGTTGCCGGCGCTGGCCATCAGTTTGATCGGCTTTGTGGAAAGCGTCTCCATTGCCCAGGCTTTTGCCAGCAAGAACCGGCAACGCATCAATACCAACGCAGAGCTGCGCGGACTGGGTGCCGCCAATATCGCAAGTGCGCTCTCCGGTGCCTTTCCCGTCACTGGTGGCTTTTCACGCACCGCCGTCAATGCCGAAGCAGGTGCCCGCTCGCCACTCTCAGGCATATTTGCGGCAGTCCTGATCGCGTTGTTACTGGTCTTTGCCACTGGGTTATTCCACGCCCTGCCCATGGCGGTACTGGCCGCCACAATCATTATCGCTGCAATCGGTCTGGTGGACATCAAATCATTGATCCACAACTGGCACTACGATCGGGCAGAAGGTATGGCACAGGCGGGAACGGCTTTGGGAGTACTGCTGGCCGGTGTGGAAGTTGGCATTGCCATCGGCATCGCCCTGTCACTGGCAACCCTGGTGTGGCGAGCCAGTCGGCCCCATATTGCCATTGTCGGGCGGGTACCCGATACCGAACACTTTCGCAATGTGAACCGCTATCAGGTCGAAACGCGGGGTGAAATTCTGATACTTCGGGTGGATGAAAACCTGTTCTTTGGCAATGCTGAATCGGTGGAAAAGTTCATTCTTCGCGCCATAGAGGCACAACCAGAAGCTCACCACCTGGTGCTAGTGATGTCGTCAGTCAGCAGTGTCGATGCCACGGCCATGCAAATGCTCGACATGCTCAATGAACGCCTGATTGATGAGGGCATGAAGCTGCACCTGGCAGAAGTAAAAGGTCCGGTACTCTGTCAACTGGAAAACGATACATTCCCCGAACGCCTCAGCGGCGAGATTTTCCTGTCTACCTTTACCGCCTATCAGGCATTACAGATTGCCGAGGAGGAAACCGCACAGCAGTTACAGGAAAACTGACAACTGTTACATTACCTGAACTATCTCAGGATTGCAGACACCCACCATGCGCAGCCATATTTTCCAACACGTGCCCTTCGAGGGTCCCGGCAGTATTGAACCCTGGCTGAGAGCCGCAGGGCACCACATTACCCGAACACCCTTCTTTATCGGTGGGAGTACCTTGCCGGCGATTCCGGATATCGATTCACTGATCGTTATGGGCGGCCCAATGAGCGCCAATGATGAGCAACAATTCCCCTGGCTAGCGCAAGAAAAGGCTTTTATACGCCGGGTCATCGACGCCGGCAAGCCAGTGCTTGGCATCTGCCTCGGTGCGCAATTGATCGCCAGCGCCATGGGCGCAAGAGTTTACCCAAACCCGACCAGAGAAATCGGCTGGTTTCCGATCCATGGTTGCACAGTGCCAGGGGCAAACAACTTTTCCTTCCCCTCATCAGTTAACGTCTTCCACTGGCACGGGGAGACCTTTGACTTGCCACCCGGCGCAATTCGCCTCGCCTCCAGCGAAGCCTGTCGACTACAGGCATTTCAGCTGGGCACATCGGTGATAGGGCTGCAATTTCATCTGGAAACGACGCCGGCATCGGCGAGAGATATTGTCAGCCACTGCGGTGCGGAATTAACACCCGATGACCACGTGCAGGATGCCGCCACTCTTCTCAGTGCCACCACCGAGCACTACCGGACGATTAACCGCTTAATGGGCGAAGTACTTACCTTCCTGCTAGACCCCAATGGAGGCAAAAAATGACTGGAAATCCCATATGATCGGCGTGATTTTTGAGGTTACCCCCACAGCGGAAGGCAAAGCCGAACACCTAGAGACCGCCGCCGAGCTGAAGCTCCCGCTGACTCACAACACATTCACCCTCCCTTCAGCTAAAGATCAGCACCCGGGGCAATTGTCCAAAAATTCAGGTATCAACCGGGCTAGCCTGACAATGGAAGCGACTATACGCCGGAATAACCATACACCCGGATATGTGCCCGAATAACTGCGAACCAGCAAGCCCGAGACCCATCCATCCCGGAGCCATACTGCGGGAAAGGTTTATGCGGAGCTGCGGTTTGTCCGTTGCGAAACTGGCAACGGCGCTGGGCGTTTCCCGACAGCCAGTCAATGAGCTGTTGCTGGAACGCCCTGTTGTCAGCCCGGAAATGGCAATACGCCTTGCACGGCTCTTATTAACAACCCGGCAAATTTTTGGTTGAATATACAAGAATCCCTGGACCTGTGGGAGATAAGTCAGTCAGTTAAGAATGACATCGCTCGAATAATACCCAGAGACAGGGGGTAATGCGTTAAGGGAGGTGCAGTGCATTTCCCAAGACAACAATAAAAATCCATTTTAACAATAGAGAGCTAACGATGAAAAAATGTTCAATGAAACTGTCACTACTAACCGCCGGGATGCTGGCATTCGGGACTTGTCATGCTGCTGACAGTGTCGCCTGGAGTTACCTGGGTGACGAGGGACCGGAAAACTGGGGCAGTCTCGCCACAGAATATGCCACCTGCAAGACGGGTAAAAACCAGTCTCCGGTAAATATCACCGATACGATAGAGGGTGACCTTCCATCACTAGAACTGGATTACAAAACCGGCGGCAAAAATGTCATCAACAATGGTCATACCGTCCAGGTCAATTATGTACAGGGCAGCACCATGCAAGTGGGCGATAACGCCTTTGAACTGAAACAGTTCCATGTCCACGCTCCCAGTGAAAACGCCATTAACGGCAAGCTTTACCCCATGGATGCCCACTTTGTACACGCCGACAAGGATGGCAATCTGGCTGTTATCGGGGTGATGTTTGAAATAGGCGAAACCAATCCCGAGCTTGAAAAAGCCTGGACACAAATGCCTTCAGAACCCAGTGGTCTGGTAGAACTGACCACCGCTGTCAACGCCTTGTCCTTGCTACCGGAAGATCATGATTACTATCGTTTCAATGGCTCCCTGACCACGCCGCCCTGCAGCGAGGGGGTTTCCTGGTTTGTGATGAAAGAACCCGTTACAGCCTCCAGGGAACAAATTGAGAAATTCAGCACTGCCATGGAGCACCCTACTAACCGGCCGGTTCAACCCATCAATGCACGAGTGATTGTGGAATAAGTTGAGTACGGGCCCCGTCGGCCAGCGCGTTCCGGCCGACGGGGCTGCGGCTAATGGCCATGCAAAAAGGTACTTTGTATTTTCCTATGGTCTGTGATATCTAGTACGGGCTTTTCAACGGATGTCCCGTTGGACAGATCGCAATCAAGGCGACCTTGTTCACAGATAACCGGATACGGGAAAAACATCTGATGTTTAGTCTATATGGTGCCATGTGCACCGATTACTAAAATAAAAAGGAGATAAATATGTCAAGTTGGTTCGAGCTCAACAAAACGCCAGATGGCGAGTACAACTTCAACCTCAAGAGCGAAAGCGGCGAAACTCTGCTTTCAAGCCCGAATTATTATTCCAAGGGCAATGCAAAGATGGACATCTCGGACGTCCAGCACAGCTGTGGATACGATGCCCTCTATGAGAAAACATCAGAGGGAAATCAGCATTATTTTGAACTGAAAACCCCGAAACGTCGGGTACTGGGAACCAGCCAGATGTTCAAAAGCGCTGAAGATCGCGACAAGGCACAGGCAGCTGTCAAAGCCAGCGGCGGGACTAAAACAATAAAAGAAACCTTCTAGTACTTTGCTACGGGAAATTTGGCCCGGCCCTGCCGGGTCAAGGTTCTCTACAGTCCGTCCTAAGCCCCCTTGCAACGCCACACACCATCACTCCAGTCTTAACTGAATCATTGACTGCACGACTCCAGGTATCCACATATTTATTTATACTCCGGACAGTTGCACTTCAGCCGCTTCATCCGGCCAATTTAAGTTATCATCTGTGGCAGAGCACATAGCCCGCTTTCAGCGAACTATCCATGTTGTGCCCCAAGGTGCCTCCACTCGAGAACCTTGGACAACAGCAGGGCTGGGCGCCGACTATCTGCTGCGACATCCATTTTTTAATTCAGGAATAAAAATCTCGTGAACGCGACGACTCATCCCGAAGAACCGGAACACAAACTGACCTTACGACACTTGCAAAAAGAGGACTATCCCAACTTAAAGGCATTAATGGATTATGTTTATCCGGGTCTCGGTGGTGCATGGCCACTGAAGAAATTCCGTGCCCAATTGGCTGTGTTCCCTGAAGGCCAGATCTGTATCGAGGATCACGGTATTATTGTGGCCGCAGCGTTTTCGGTCATTGTCGATTACGATAAATTTGGTGACCAGCACACCTATGAGGAAATCACCGGCGACGCGTATCTGACCACACACGACCCGAGTGGCGACGTATTGTACGGTGTGGATGTGTTCGTCTCGCCCGACTACCACGGCATGCGGCTGGGTCGCCGACTCTACGAAGCCCGCAAGGAACTTTGCCAAAACCTCAACCTGAAATCCATCGTCGCCGGGGGGCGGATACCCAACTACAAAAATTTTGCAGACAAGCTGACCCCACAGGCCTACATCGAGCAAGTCAAAAAGAAAGAAATTTACGACCCTATCCTGACCTTCCAGTTATCCAATGACTTCGAAGTGAAGCGGGTGCTGGACGATTACCTGCCGGAAGACAAGGAGTCCCGTGGTTACGCCACCCTGCTGGAGTGGCATAACCTTTACTACGACCCGCGCAAAGCCCCTTTGATTGGCGCACCGCGCACCACTGCCCGGATCGGTTGTGTTCAGTGGCAAATGCGCTCCCTCGGATCCGTCGAGGAGTTGATGCAGCAGGTTGAGTACTTTGTAGACGCGCTCTCCGATTACCAGTGTGACCTGGCCCTGTTCCCGGAGTTTTTCAACGCCCCGCTGATGGGGATAGAAAATCACAGCAACTCTATTGACTCCATCAAGGCGCTGGCGGAATTCACCGATGAAATTGTCGAGGCCGTCTCCCGGCTCGCAGTTTCCTACAACATCAATATCATCGCCGGCTCCATGCCGCTGATTGAAAACGATGAGCTGTTCAATGTGGCTTATTTCTGCCGTCGCGACGGCACCCTTGAAACCCAGTACAAGCTTCACCCCACACCCGGTGAAAAGCGCGCCTGGGTCATGCAGGGCGGCAATGGACTGCGTGTGTTTGATACCGATTTTGGCAAAATTGGGGTGCTGATCTGTTACGACGTGGAGTTTCCGGAGCTGGCTCGCCTGCTCTCAGAACAGGGCATGCAAATGCTGTTCGTGCCGTTCTGGACCGATACCAAGAATGGCTACCTCAGGGTGCGTTGCTGTGCCCATGCCAGAGCCATTGAAAACGAGTGTTATGTGGCAATCGCCGGCAGTGTCGGCAACCTGCCGAAAGTGGATGGCGCCGATATCCAGTATGCCCAGTCAGCGGTATTCTCGCCGTCAGACTTTGCTTTCCCGCACGATGCCATCATGGCCGAAACCACACCAAATACCGAGATGACATTGATTGTCGATCTCGATCTGGAGAAACTCAACAAGCTGCAGAATGAAGGGTCGGTGAGAAACTTCCTGGATCGGCGGCGTGATCTCTACAAGGTCGAGTGGATAGGTGAATAACGTCCACCGGTTCAGGACTGTGACTCAATGATAGAGAATCTTCACTCAGTCTATACGCACAACAAAACAGGATGATACCTATTGGTATCTCATCAGGCATAGAATAGTGATTGGATCTCTCGGGCAAGCATTATGACCACCGACGGCAAGACCCACTTCTTTGATCAACTTCAGAGTCCACCTTTCTTCAAAGAGCTCACTCTGGAAGCAGACACACATCTGAACAGCTATATAGACCTGTTTCTGGACGCCATTTGTGTGGTGGACAAAGCGGGGAAGTTTGTCTACGTCAGTGGAGGAGGTGAACGGATCTTTGGCTACACCAGTGAAGAGATGATTGGCAAGTGCATGATTGACCTGGTATTACCCGAAGATCGCGACATAACCCTGCAAACGGCCCGGGACATCATGTCCGGCAAGCACGAACCCCATTTTGAAAACCGCTATGTGCGCAAGGATGGCCAGATCGTTCATATCATGTGGTCGGCGCGCTGGTCCGACGCGGACCAGCTGCGTATTGCCGTGGCCAGGGATATCACCAAACGCAAACGCATTGAGGCCAGACAGGCGGCCCTGTTTGCCATTTCAGAAGCAGCCCACGCAGCAGAGGACCTGCCAACCCTGTTTGAACGGCTTCATCAAATTATTGAAAACCTGCTGCCGGCTGCCAGCTTTTCGATCGCTCTCTACGATGATCTTAAAAAAGACGTGTGTTTCCCCTACCACGCAGACAATCGGGCATCACCCTCGATGATCGATTCAACGGCCCACTGCGTAGAGGTCATCCGCACCGGCAAAACACTGCTTCTCTTGCCGAAGGATATCAATGAGCTGCGGGGGCTGGCAGACACCTCCTCCAGCTGGCTGGGAGTCCCCCTGAAGTCACAGCGGGGAACCATTGGTGCGATGGCCGTTTTGAGCCACCCGGATAACCCGCACTACTCGGATGAAGACCGGGAACTACTGCAATTTGTCTCCACGCAAGCTGCCGCCGCCATTGAGCGGAAGCAGCTGCTGGATCACCTGCAGCATATGGCGCTCTACGATCAGCTTACCGACCTGCCCAATCGGGCACTGTTCGGGGATCGCATCCAGTCCGCCCTCAGCAGAGCCCGTCGCGATGGGCTACGACTCTCCGTGCTCTATCTTGATCTGGATAAATTCAAGTTTATCAATGACAACTATGGTCACCCGGTGGGTGACCTATTGCTGAAGCAGGTCGCACAGCGTCTTGAGGAATGTGTCAGGGCGTCCGATACGGTATCGCGATTTGGCGGCGATGAGTTTGTGATTTTGCTCGAAAATATCGACTCCCCGGCAAACACTGCCGCCGTCGTGAATAAAATTCACCAGGCATTAAATCAGCCTTTTGTGCTGGGAAATCATAACATCGGCATACTTCCGAGCATTGGCGTGGCCCAGTTCCCGGACGATGGCGACGATGAGACAGAACTGTTGCGCCACGCTGACCATGCCATGTACCGGACCAAGAAAAGTACCCCCTGAGCTGCCCCTCCAGCAATAACCGAACAATTGTCACGGCAGACATTTTCATCTATTTGCCACAATCCGAAAAATACCCGAAATATCGAACTGTACCATTTGCGGCTATTATCACTTAACCTCTCCATTGCTTTGACTGGATAGGTAAAAACACCATACCGTTCGATCGGAAAAATCTGGCACCTGAGAACAGCGCATCGCACACCCGTCTAAAAGAACTGTCGGGAAAGGGGTCCCATTCATGCTGGGAAGTGTTTTTCTGGAAATTGGAGTCATATTGGGCCTGGCGGCAATTGGGGGATTTATTGCCCAATTTTTGCGCCAACCACTGATTGTCGCTTTTATTGCAATCGGCATTCTGGTGGGACCCTCCGGGCTCGGCATGGTTTCCCACAGCAGCGAGATCGAGCTGTTTGCCCGGCTGGGTATAGCGCTGTTGCTGTTCGTGGTCGGGCTGAAGCTGGATCTGCACATTATCCGTACGGTTGGCCCGGTCGCCCTGGCATCGGGGCTCGGACAAGTACTCTTTACCTCGGTCGTGGGTTACCTGATCGCCCTGCTCATGGGCATGTCGCCAGTCACCGCGCTTTACGTGGCTGTAGCCCTGACCTTCTCCAGCACGATTATTATTGTCAAGCTGCTGTCCGACAAACGGGAGGTCGACTCCCTGCATGGCCGAATCGCCGTGGGCTTTCTGATTGTTCAGGACATTGTGGTGGTACTGGTGATGATCGGCCTGACCGCCTTCGGTCAGGCTGAAGAAGGCATCAATATCGGCCGGGAAGCACTGGTGATTCTGCTTAAGGGCGCCCTGATGTTGATCGGGGTGGCACTGTTAATGCGTTATGTGTTGCCTCGGTTACTGCAGCGGATGGCGCATTCATCGGAATTGTTGATGCTGTTTGCTATTGCCTGGGCTGTGCTCGGCGCATCGATCGGTGATCTGCTGGGTTTCAGCAAGGAAGTGGGGGCCTTTTTGGCAGGCATCTCCATTGCCTCCACAGCCTATCGTGAACAGGTTGCCGCCAGGCTGGTGAGTTTGCGCGATTTCCTGTTGTTATTCTTTTTTATCGAACTGGGCGCATCACTGGATATTCTTAATCTGGGCGGCCAGTTGGGAACAGCAATGATCTTCTCGCTGTTCGTACTGGTCGGCAATCCGCTGATCGTCATGGCGATCATGGGGTATATGGGCTACCGTAAACGCACCGGCTTTCTGGCAGGACTGACAGTGGCACAGATCAGTGAGTTCTCCCTGATTCTGGCGGCACTCGGCCTCAGCCTCGGTCACTTGGAACAGGATACCGTAGGACTTATCACCCTGGTGGGCCTGATTACCATCAGCGTTTCCACCTATATGATCCTCTATTCTCACCCGCTCTATGCCCGGCTTGCTCCCTGGCTGAGCATTTTTGAGCGCAAAGTGGCATACCGGGAACTGAGCACCACGGCCGGCGATGAGGAAAAAGTCGATATCCTGCTGATTGGCCTGGGCCGTTTCGGCGCGTCCGTCGCCACCAACCTGCGCCAGCGGGGTTGCCGTCTGCTGGCAGTGGATTTCGACCCACAAGCCGTCCAGTACCACACCCGCGACGGCTACGCAGTGCGCTATGGTGATGCCGAAGACCCCGAATTCATCGCCTCACTCCCCCTGTCCCGGGCAACCTGGGTTGTCAGTACGGTTCGCGACCGCGCCATCAACCGGATGATATTGCATGGACTCAAGGAACAGGGCTATAAAGGTAAGGTGGCTATTTCAGCCGCCGGCAGTTACGACGCCAAGTTCTTTGAGCAAGCGGGTGTGGACATGGTATTGGTCCCCTATACTGATGCCGCCAGAGAAGCAGCAGCGCAATTGTTCCCACAAAAAAAGGCCGACAACCCGCAAGTCTGACAGGAGATCGAGATGAGTCAGTTCAAGCGTATTCTCTACGTATCGGAGCCCGCTGTTAGCCAGGAACTGGCATTTGCTCGCGCAGTATCACTGGCCATCAACAACCAGGCCGAGCTAACTGTGATTGACGTAATGCCCCCACCCTTTATCAGCGTACACCTGCCCCCTGAGGCACCGAGTTCAGCCGAGCTAAAAGCAAACCTGGTTGCAGAGCGCTACAACGTACTGCAATCACTGACAGAACCCTATTCACAGGATAGCCAGATCACCCTGACAGTGGTTGAAGGCAAGTGTTTTCTGGAAGTCATCCGGGCGGTTCTCAGAGACGGTCATGATCTGGTCATCAAACCGGCAGAAAATCCGGATTTTATGGAAAGGCTGTTCGGCAGTGACGATATGCACCTGTTGCGCAAATGTCCCTGCCCGGTTTGGCTGATAAAGGCAGATGAGAAGCCTAACTATCGTTGCATTATGGCCCCTCTGGATTTTGATCCGGGGGAGCCGGCATCGATAGAACAGGGCCCCAACCCACAGATCATTGAGCTTGCCACCTCGCTGGCAGGCCTGGATTTTACCGAACTGCATTTTGTGCACGCCTGGGATGCACCCGGTGAAATGTTGTTTCAGGTATGGAGTGACACCCCGGAAACGAGCAGCGTCAGTTATACCGAAGGTGAACGCGCACGACACCAGGCCGTTATGGATACCCTGGATCGCGAAATACATGCGCGGGTTGGCGATAAAGCCTACAACTACCTGTCACCGCAATTTCATTTGCGACAGGGGCCTGCACCGAGGGTCATACCGGCGATGGCCAAGCAATTGCAGGCAGACCTTGTCGTGATGGGGACACTGGGTCGCACCGGAATATCGGGATTGATTATCGGCAACACGGCTGAAGCCATTCTCGACCAACTGACCTGTTCAGTACTGGCCATTAAGCCGCCGGGGTTTGTTTCACCAGTGACCGTGGCTGAGTAGGCCGAGCGGATTAAGCCTGTCAGCTTCAAGTCATTTGCTTGAAAAACAGAAATCTATTACCTGCTAAAACCGAGAAAATGGAGCATTGTGTCATCATCACTCAAATCACGGGGGCGCGAGCAGTCCTCCGAAGAGGAAATTGCTAACAGTCTCAGCCATGGCGCAGGACTCCTGGCGGCTCTTATTGCCACACCCCCTCTGTTAATCCGTGCATCCCAACAGGACAACACCGGCTTCATGATCGGCTCGGCGGTCTTTGCCCTGACGATGATACTGCTCTATCTTGCATCCATGCTCTATCACGGTCTTCCCAGGGGACACAGAAAGAAACAGTTTCAGGTGATAGAACATTCGGCTATTTTTCTGCTGATCGCTGGCACCTACACCCCCTTTACCCTGGGAGCGCTGCGGGGCACATGGGGCTGGTCTCTATTGGCAGCGATCTGGTGTCTGGCAGCCACAGGCGTCATACTCAAGACCAGCAACAGGCTTAATCATCCGGTATTTTCCACCGGCCTTTATCTTTTAATGGGCTGGCTGATTGTGATTGCAGCCAATCCTTTGTGGCTTCACCTGCCGACACCGGGCCTGATCTGGCTCGCTTCCGGCGGCTTGGCCTATACCGTGGGGGTGGCCTTTTTCACCGCCGACGGCTATTTACGATACGGCCACTTTATCTGGCACTTGTTTGTCATGGCGGGGACTACTTGCCACTATATTGCCATTTTCAACTATGCGGCCTGACGGGTCCCATTCATAAGACTGTTTTGATACTGGACATTGCCTTATGTGGTTACGAACTACTTGCAGCATGAGCTTCGAAATCGACGTTCCGACACCCTTCATCTTCATGCTCAGGCCACGCAGCGGCGGACAACAAAGGGTGGCACGGGAGGAATACACGCTCACACCAGATTGTCCAATGGAGGAATTTACTGATAATTTCGGTAACCTCTGCCAGCGACTGCTGGGCCAACCCGGCCCCTTTTCCATCACCACCTCTGCCGAGGTAAAGACAGTGGATACCATTGAACAGGCCCCGGGCGCGCCTTTTATTGAAGTACAGTATCTGCCGGACTCCATGCTCTGCTATCTGCTTCCCAGTCGCTACTGCGAATCGGATCGCTTTGTCCAGATGGCCAACGAAATTACCGCCGACCAACAACCGGGCTACGATCAGGTCAGCGCCATTCAGCGCTGGCTGCGTGAGCGCATTCGCTATGAGCCTATGCTCGGTAATGATCAACTCTCTGCGGCAGAAGTAAACATGCGCCAGTGGGGCGTTTGTCGTGATTTTGCCCACTTGGGTATTGCCCTGTGCCGGAGTCTCAGTATTCCCGCCAGAATGGTCGTCGGCTACCTCTACGAGCTTGACCCTATCGATATGCATGCCTGGTTTGAGGCCTATGTGGGTGGCCAGTGGTACACCTTTGATGCAACACAACCAACACTGCGAGGTGGTTATGTGGCAATCGGCTATGGCCGGGACGCCGCCGATGTGGCTATTTACAACCAGTTTGGTCCGGCTGTCTCGCCGATCACGCAACGGGTAAGTGTGGTGCGGATAGACAGCGCCAGCGATTGATTCTGAGGAGCAACCAACACGATGTACCTGGAATTCTGGTTTGACTTTGGCAGCACCTATTCCTACCCCGCCGCCATGCGTATCGAGGCCCTTGCGGAGGAGAGAAACATCCCGGTACGGTGGCGACCGTTCATGCTCGGGGCCATTTTCAAACAACAGGGCTGGAACGACTCGCCATTCAACATCTACCCTGACAAAGGGCGCTACATGTGGCGTGATATGACACGAATCACCAGCCAGCTGCATCTGCCCTGGCAACAACCCTCTCGATTTCCGCGCAACGGCTTGCTCGCGGCACGGGCAGTCTGTACGGCACCGGATGCCCACTGGGTACCGCAGTTCTGTCGGGAAGTATTTCGCGCCAACTTTGAACGCGACGAGGATATCGCCTCACCCGAAGTCATCGACCAATGCTTGACCGCCAGCGGCACAGTTGCACAACCTGTCCTGGAAGAAGCCGGTTCAGAAGAAACCAAAGGTCGTCTTCATCAGCAAACCCGGATGGCCATCGAACAACATATTTTCGGTGCGCCCTCGTTTCTGGTGGGCAGGGAGCTGTTCTGGGGCAATGAGCGGCTGGAAACAGCGCTGGATTTAGCCGCCGGTGTTATCGCCTTTCCCGCTTATGAATAGACACCCAGAGCCAATACCTGAACTGCATGTATGAGCAACAGCCAGACCAATAGTTGATAGCCAAAAGGGTATCGCCCTATGATCGGGCGAAGCGTTTCCGGGAGCACTTATGCACAAGTCACTCTTTTTTTTCGCAGCCGGCTGCCTCGGGGCACTGGCCAATAGTCTCTCCGTCTGGATCTTTGGCGATCTCGGTATATCGCAAGCACTCGGAGTCGCTATTGCCCCGGGCCTATCGCCCCAATGGCTTTACCCGCGGATCGTCTGGGGTGGTCTGTGGGGGCTGCTGTTTTTACTGCCGATATGGCAATCGAGACTGGTCTGGAAAGGGATGGTGCTGAGTCTGTTTCCCACTGCAGTGCAGCTATTCATTGTATTTCCCCTGCAAGCACAGAAGGGTATAGCCGGCCTGGAACTGGGGCTGCTGACACCGCTGCTGGTACTATTTTTTAACGGGATATGGGGTATCTGCACCGCGCTAGCGATCAAACTGGCAAGATAAACAAAGATTACAGGGGTTTTGTAAACACATTAACAACTCTCCCCACTATTTCACATACAGACACGATGGCAGGCTTTGACTACCCTTAAGCTAGTGATCAAGCAATTGCAACAGGAGCGAGTATGTCCAAGTATCAGTCCACAACCTCATCGGTTATTGGCGACAACACCTACACCTTTTACGACTTTAAGGGTGTGTCCGACAAATACGATATTACCCGGCTCCCCTATTCACTGAAGATCCTGCTGGAAAACCTACTCCGGCATGCCGACGAGGATTTTGTTCAGGACCGGGATATTGAAACGGTGGCCGGTTGGGATCCGCAGGCAATACCGAGTGAGGAAATCAATTTTGTACCGGCGAGAGTCCTGTTGCAGGATTTCACCGGCGTCCCCGCAGTCGTCGACCTGGCCGCCATGCGCGATGCCATGCGAGAACTGGGTGGCTCACCCGACCGGATCAACCCCCTTTCCGCCGTGGACCTGGTTATTGACCACTCCGTCATGGTGGATTTTTACGGTCACGAGGATTCGTTTAAAAAGAATACCGCTCTCGAGGTGACTCGCAACCGGGAGCGCTACCAGTTCCTGCGCTGGGGACAAAAAGCCTTTGAAAACTTCAAGGTTGTTCCTCCGGGCACCGGCATTTGCCATCAGGTCAATCTGGAATATCTCGCCCAGGCAGTCTACTCAAAAACCATTGACGGCAAGCTGGTGGCGTACCCCGATACGCTGGTCGGCACCGACTCACATACCACCATGATCAACGGCCTGGGGGTACTGGGCTGGGGAGTTGGCGGCATCGAGGCGGAAGCCGCCATGCTGGGGCAACCCATCAGTATGCTATTACCCCAGGTCGTGGGCTTCAAATTGACCGGCAAGTTACCCGAGGGCGCCACCGCCACCGATCTGGTGCTGACCGTGACCGAACAACTGCGCAAACACGGGGTGGTATCAAAATTTGTCGAATTTTTCGGGCCGGGGCTGGAAAGTCTGTCGCTCGCTGATCGAGCCACTATCGGCAATATGACACCGGAGTACGGTGCAACCTGCGCTATTTTCCCTATCGACCGGGAAACCATTAACTACCTCAAACTCACCGGCCGCAGTGATCAGCAACTGGCCCTGGTGGAAACCTACACCAAAACTGTCGGGATATGGCATGACGAAAATACCCCGGACGCAGAGTACAGCTCGTTGCTGGAGCTCAATCTGGCCGATGTGGTACCCAGCCTCGCGGGACCAAAGCGCCCCCAGGACCGGGTTCCTCTCTCGGCTATGGCCAACCACTATCGCGAGCTGCTGGATGATGCCATCGCCACACGCACTGACCAGATTCAGGCACGGAACATGGATGACGAAGGCGCGGCCATGGAAGAGCCGGAAGATACCGCTCACGAAATCACCTTTCGGAATCAAAATTTTCAGCTCCATGATGGGGCAGTGGTCATTGCCGCTATTACCAGTTGCACGAACACCTCCAATCCGAGTGTCATGTTGGCAGCGGGCCTGCTCGCCCGGAAAGCGAGACAGCGGGGACTTACCGTAAAACCCTGGGTCAAAACCAGCCTGGCCCCCGGCTCGAAGGTAGTCACCGAATATCTGGAGCAGTCCGGATTGCTGGAAGATCTCGAAGCGATGGGCTTCTATCTGGTGGGCTATGGCTGCACTACCTGTATCGGCAATTCAGGGCCACTGCCCGATGAGATAGCCGAATCCATCCGCGCCCGGAATCTCACAGTAGCGTCGGTGTTGTCTGGTAACCGCAATTTCGAAGGCCGTATCCATTCCGATGTAAAAACCAACTATCTGGCATCGCCCCCTCTGGTGGTGGCCTATGCGCTGGCCGGCAGTATGTTGCTGGATCTGAAAAACGAGCCCCTGGGCGAAGACGCGGAAGGACGTGCCGTTTACCTGAAGGACATCTGGCCATCCTCAGAGGAAATCAAGGCGCTGGTTAATGCCCATGTGGCAGCCGGGCTGTTCCGGGAAAAGTACGCAGATGTCTATAGTGGGGACGAGGAATGGCAGAACCTGCCGGTATCCGGTGGGGAGCTGTACAGCTGGCCAGAATCCACCTATGTCCGAAAGCCGCCTTTTTTTGAGGGCATGACCGCCGAGCCAGCAGCGATAAAACCCATCAAACAGGCGCGCTGCCTGCTGAAACTGGGGGACTCAATCACCACCGACCACATCTCTCCAGCTGGCAGTATCGCCAAGGACAGTCCGGCGGGACACTATCTGATTGAACAGGGTGTGGAGCCGAAGGATTTCAACTCCTATGGATCGCGGCGGGGCAACCACGAGGTGATGATGCGCGGCACCTTTGCCAATGTGCGGTTGCGCAATCAACTGGCTCCGGGCACTGAGGGCGGATGGACCACTTACTTTCCCGATAATTCGTCGATCAGTGTGTACGACGCCGCCATGAAATACCGGCAAACCGAAACACCCCTGGTGGTGTTGGCTGGACAGGAATATGGCACCGGTTCCTCCCGGGACTGGGCGGCCAAGGGGACTATTCTACTCGGCGTCCGGGCGGTAATTGCCAAAAGCTTCGAGCGCATTCATCGCTCCAATCTGGTAGGCATGGGGGTTTTGCCGCTGCAGTTCAGTGACGGGGAAGATGCCGATTCGCTGGGCCTGGACGGCACCGAGTATTTCGATATTCCCACTATTGACGCCGACCAACGCGAGTTGTCTGTCACAGCAACCGGCGAGAAGGGAACCCGCACTTTCTCCGTCACTGTGCGCATCGACACCCCCAATGAATTCGACTATTTCAGGAATGGTGGCATTCTGCACTATGTACTGCGCAAGCTCACCGGCACACAGTGAACCTGTAGCAGGAACAAATCCCGTATTTCAGTTCGCGTCAGCGAGACGGGGGTAATCGGTGTACCCTCGCTCGTCGCCGCCGTAAAAGCTGGCGGAGTCCCACTCATTCAGCTGGGCATGACAACGGAAACGCTCGGGGAGGTCGGGGTTGGCAATAAACGGACGGCCAAAGGAGACCAGGTCACAACGGCCTGCCTTGATCCGTCGGCGTGCCTCATCGGCCGAGTATCCGCCATTGGCGATATAACAACCTTTGTACCCCGCCCGGATAGCATCGATTACCTGCTCGGGCCGACCGCCCGCATGGTTGCCCTGAAAGGAATCCTCCACCACCTCAAGGTAGGACATCCCGGTCCGATTCAGCCGCTCGGCAAAGGTCCCATAGGTGGCCACTGGGTCATCGTCATACATATCATTAAAACTGCCGGTGGGGCTGACCCGGATGCCGGAACAATCGGCACCCCAGACAGAGAGAACGGCATCCACTACCATCATCGGAAAACGCAGCCGGTTTTCTAGAGAACCGCCAAATTCATCGTCGCGCTGATTGCTGCCGCTGCGCAAAAACTGGTCGATCAGATAGCCATTTGCCGCGTGGATCTGAACACCGTCAAATCCGGCCCGCCGGGCGTTCTCCGCGCCGACCCGGTATTGATTGACGATGCCTGGAATCTCGTCTTTGCTCAGTGCCCTGGGCTGGGGGATATCCACCATGCCCGAATCGGCGCTGATAAAAGTCTGCGCTCCGCGGGGCTTGATTGCAGAAGGCGCCACGGGCTGCGCACCCTCCGCCTGTAGGGCGGGGTGAGAAATCCGGCCCACATGCCAAAGCTGTAGATGTATTCGGCCCCCCGCCTGGTGTACAGCATCCGTGACCCTACGCCAGCCATCGATTTGCTCGTCCGTATAGATGCCGGGAGTAAATACATAACCTTTACCCTGCCGGGAGATCTGGGTTGCTTCACTGATAATCAGCCCCGCACCAGCCCGCTGCCGATAGTACTCCGCATTCATTTCGTTGGGGGCATCACCTGGTTGGGTGGCTCTGGAGCGGGTCAGCGGTGGCATGACAATACGGTTAGGCAACAACAGGTTACCGAGCCTGAAAGGTTCAAAAAGTATGTCAGCCTGCGTGCTCATCTTCCTCTCCTGTTCCTGTTGCAATGATCTGTCAGTCCGGCACGCACCAGTTTGGCATCCTGACTGCTGCTACCGCATACATATCACAGGATCAGTGTACATTCGGTGAACTGACTAGCCACCGACCCGTGACGGGTAATGGAAATATATGTTTTCCTGGAAAGAATTCCCCGACAATATCTGACAGTGCCGACAAATCCACCTGCTGTGGCCCATAATCAGTATCATATAGCTATGTTACAGCTTTGTCGGATCGCACAGCACGACAAATAACCAAACCGATATTTGTGGGAGTAAATCATGCAGCAACCGGTCAATCGCCAGGTAATCCTCAAATCAAGGCCTTCCGATATTCCACAGGCGGAGAACTTTGCTGTTATCGAGTCGGCGATACCCTCTCTGAACGACGGACAGGTGCTGGTTCGCAATGTATATCTCTCGGTTGAACCAGCGATGCGCGGCTGGGTCAGCGCAGTGGCCAATTATTCAGAACCGGTGGCGATAGATGGTGTGATGCGCAGCCTTACCGTGGGACATGTAGTGGAGTCGCGCCATCCCGACTTCCAGAATGGCGAGGTTGTCACAGGCATGTTTGGCTGGCAGGACTATGCGGCCGTCGAGGCAGCCGCCATTCAACGCAAGGTGCCCGATAACGGACTACCGATCTCCACAGCGCTCGGCGTTTTGGGAATCAATGGATTAACCGCTTATTTTGGACTTTTCGATCTGAGCCAGCCGGGCCCGGGCGACACCGTGGTTGTCTCTACCGCCGCTGGTGCAGTGGGCTCCTGTGTGGGCCAACTGGCCAAACTGCATGGTTGCCGCACCGTCGGTATTACCGGTGGTCCCGAAAAAGTGGATCTTTGCCGAGAGGTTTTTCAGTACGACGAAGCAATTGATTATCAAACTGATGATTTCGAAGCGGCCCTCGCCCTGGCCTGTCCGGATGGCGTGGATATCTATTTCGATAATACCAGCGGTCCGATCAGCGATGCAGTGATGCGACACATCAATGTCGGCGCACGTATCACCCTTTGCGGCACCGCCTCAATCACTCGCTGGGATCCCATCCCGCAGGGACCAAGAGTACACCGGCAGCTATTGGTCAACCGGGCTAGAATGCAGGGCTTTCTGGTATTCGATTATGTGGATCGCTATGCTGAGGCGCTTGAAAAGCTGACCCCTCTGGTTCGCAATGGTGAGCTTCGATACCGGGAAGCCATTCTTGATGGCATCGATCAGGCACCGGATTCAATCGCCAGCCTTTACCGTGGCGACAATCTGGGCAAACGCTTGATCCGTATCGCACCTGACAGTATTTAACCGACGGTAAAACACAGGGTGGTAGCCCTTTAACCCGGTTCTCTACCATCACACACTACAGCAACCCATAGAAAATGATGCCCGACCATGACGCCATCCTATCTCACTGACATCATCGCCCTGCTGGTGGCGGCTGTCATTGCTGTACCGCTGGCTCAGACACTGCGGCTCGGTGCTGTACCGGGTTTTCTGATCGCCGGGCTGGCAGTGGGACCTTACGGATTTGGTCTGATCAATAATGTCAGCGACATCAGTCACCTCGCTGAAATCGGTGTGGTCTTTCTACTGTTTGTAATTGGTATCGAACTGAAACCTTCCCTGCTCTGGCAGATGCGCCGCCTGGTCTTTGGCCTGGGCTCCCTGCAGGTATTGTTGACTGCGGTTCTGATCGGCAGCATTGCCTATTTTCTATTCGATATTCCCTCCCACGCAGCTATTTTGATTGGCCCGGCACTGGCCCTGTCTTCCACTGCTTTTGTCATCCAACTAATCGCCGATCAAAAGCTGATAAATTCGAGCTATGGCCGCTCCTCTATCGCTGTGCTACTGATGCAGGATCTCGCCGTCGTCCCTTTACTGGCACTGGTTCCTCTGCTCTCCGGGCCAGAAATCAAAATGGATGACGATATCTGGCTGACGCTGATCAAATCCGTTTCGATTGTCGCGCTGGTAGTCTTTGTGGGACGTTATCTACTGCACCCACTCTTACACCGGGTGGCCATGTCTGGTAGCCGCGAAGTATTCACGGCTTCGGCAGTACTGATTGTGATGGGCACCGCGCTGGCCACTGAACATGCCGGTCTGTCCATGGCGATGGGGGCCTTTCTGGCGGGCATGCTGATCTCCGACTCATTTTACCGCCATCAGGTAATTGCAGAAATTGAGCCCTTTCGCGGCCTGTTGCTCGGTATGTTTTTCATGTCCATGGGGATGTCGCTGAATATCGGCCTCCTGCTGGACAAACCGTTCCTCTCCCTTGGCCTGCTCGGCCTCCTGTTGCTGGTAAAAATGCTAGTGCTGTTACCGATCTGTCTCCTGTTTGGGCTAAAAACCCGGGTCAGCCTGGCCGTCGCACTGATACTTGCCCAAAGTGGCGAATTTTCTCTGGTGCTTTTTTCTCTCGCCAATAAATCCGGACTGCTCGACACAGCATTGTTTCAGCAACTTTTACTGGTAGTGTTGCTGAGCATGCTTGCGACCCCGTTACTGGCAAGGAAAGCGGAAAAACTGGCGAAATCACAACACGGAGAACAGCATAAGCCTGAAGCTATCGCCGAAGCACCTATAGTTCTGGCGGGCTTTGGCCGGGTTGGCTGCAATGTCGGGGAGATTCTCACCCGATCTGGCAAATCGTTTGTCGCGTTGGATGCAGACCCCGAGATCGTCAAGCGGGAGCGAGCCAACGGCCACCCTGTCTATTTTGGCGATGTTCGAAAACCCGAAGTTCTTATATCCGCGGGCGCAACCAATGCCCAGGTCATCATCGTCACCATCAATGACTCGAAAGCCACAGAAGAGATCGTCGCCTCTCTGCGACGCACTTACCCCAAGAAGCATATCTATGCCCGTGGTCTCGGTCTGCCCCAATGCCAGTCCCTGAGTGACCTGGGTGCCAACGGGGTAGTTTCAGAAAACCTTGAGGCCAGTCTCGAACTGGCCAGAATGGCATTGACAGATATGGGCGTATCAGATGCCATACTGCTGGATACGATCGACAAGTTTCGCCATAGGTACCAGAGTCTGATCAAGCGCACCAAGCTCGACGAACCCTAAACCCGCGAGAAGCGGCTCTGAGCCCCAAAACCTGGCGGCAATCAAATAAATCTACCATTCCTTAAAAAAACCCTATATAGTGCGTAAAGCTTGAAAGTACGTCCTATATTTATGTGCACCATTTCGATGTCTCATGTTTAGAACTTCGTCCTGTTATTCATAATTACTAGCAATACTTCCAGCAAATACCGCCTCCTGAAAAAGGCAACAATTAATACTTTATTACCAATGAATAGATAGGAAACGAATATGTCTACAGTTACCGGCACCGTAAAATGGTTTAACGAATCAAAAGGTTTTGGATTTATCGAACGTGAATCCGGCCCCGATGTTTTTGCTCATTTCAGCGCCATTTCAAGCTCAGGCTTCAAAACCCTGATCGAAGGCCAGAAAGTGGAGTTTACTGTCACCCAGGGACAAAAAGGTCCCCAGGCTGAAAACATCGTAGTCGTCTCTTAATACAGAGACCTAGAGACTACCTGCTGACAACTATCAGTTGTCAGCCCGATTCTTCTTGAAGAATCGGACTGAAAAAGGGCAAGGTTCATACCTTGCCCTTTTTTATTAACGCTTTATCCTGAATATTGCGAGAGCAAAGCTACGACAAGGAGATAAAAAATGACAACCAAACTGAATTTTGAGGGCGTAACCCGCACTAACCGGAAAGATGTTGAGGCTGTCGAGGTCTGCCCGGGCATTTTTGAAACAAAGCTCTGGGCCGGGGAAAACGGTAGCTGGGCGGCAATCTATGAATTTAAGCCGGGTGCCAAATTTCCCGACATCGACAAACATGAGACAGGGCCTGAGCAAATCTATGTTATCTCGGGTGTCTTTGGTGGCGGTAAAGAAGACTATCGAGAAGGTGATTTTGTTCACCAGCCCAAAAACTCCTCTCACATTCCACAATCGGAAACCGGCTGCACACTGTTGGTGATCTACCCTGAAGGCTGACATCGACATCATCAGGTTTCTGGCAGTCAAAGTTCACCCCTGATCACTGCGCCCCACTTTGCCGATGAGCAGGCTGCAATGTAACTGACATTACCAACCAACGCATACTGGAGCTCCCATGTCACTGCTGCGCCTCCGCTACCAGACCATAGAGTTTGGTGAACTGGATATTCATGTCCGCACTCTGCGCAGCAATCTGGAATACAGCGATCCGGATGGAGACGCAGAGGCGCTGGGCATTTCCTCTGCCAGTTGGCCACTGTTCGGTGTTGTCTGGGATTCGGCAAAAGCCTTGGCTCACCACATGCTCAGTCAGGATACCAGTGGAAAACGCATCCTTGAGGTGGGCTGCGGTATTGGTCTGGCAAGCCTGGTGCTCAATCATGGTGGCGCAGACATCACCGCCACAGACTACCACCCCCGGGCAGGTGAATTCCTCGACATCAACGCTCAGCTCAATCAGGGACGACCGATTCCCTTTGTCCGAACCGGCTGGGCCGATGAGGATCTGCTGCTGGGTAAATTCGACATAATTATTGGCAGTGATGTGTTATACGAGCGTGAACACGTCGACCTGCTGGCAACCTTCATCGACAAGCACGCACAGCCCGCCTGCGAAGTGATCATCGTAGATCCGGGCAGAGGTCATCACGCGCCATTCAGTAAAAAAATGATTCAATTTGGCTACACCTGCAACCAGCAGAAAATAGCCAATACCGATTACTTGCCAGAGACCTTCTCCTGTCAGATATTGCGCTATTGCCGGTAACGGCCACTCCCCATCCCGGCTGCACCCTGAATCAAAGCCCCAGAGCCGAGAGGCCGGGATAATTGACTGGCCGGGGCCCCGGAGACCAATCAAACTTTCTTTCAGCTTCAGTGATGGGTATATCGTTGATACTGGCATAACGGGTTTTCATCAAGCCATTTTTGGCAAACTGCCAGTTTTCGTTACCGTAGGAGCGAAACCAGCTACCGTCTCTATCGTGCCATTCGTAGGCAAAACGCACCGCGATTCTGTCGTGGGCAAAGGCCCAAATCTCCTTGATCAAGCGATAGTCCAGCTCACGTAACCACTTGTTTTCCAGAAACGAGACTATCTCACTGCGACCATTGAGAAACACTGACCGGTTGCGCCAGCAGGAATCCTCCGTATAGGCCAGCGATACCAGTGCCGGATTTTTGGTATTCCATGCATCCTCGGCCTTGCGTACTTTGAGTACAGCCTCCTCAAGTGTGAATGGAGGCAACGGCGGCCTCAATGAATCATTCATGGGTTTTTCCTCACATAAAGCACTCCCGTACAACCGGGTATAACCCATTACCAGCTCTTGTAGGGCAGAAATTTGCCATTCAGTGTCAGCAACACCCGGTCACCTTTGGGATCTTCAATCTTGTCCACTTCCATGGAAAAATCGATGGCGCTCATGATCCCGTCACCGAACTTTTCCTGAATGACCTCTTTCAGAGTATCGCCGTAGACTCCAACCACCTCATACAGTCGATAGATCAACGGGTCTGTCGGCACCGACTTATCCCAATTTTTTGTGGGATAGCTCGCCAGCGCAGTGGCAACTTCCGGGCCCAGGCCGAGGTAATCGGCAATGGCTTTCGCCTTTCCCGGTGGCGCACTGTTCATGCCGAGACAGGCAGAGGTCAGCCACACCGCCGACATACCCAGGTCATCGGCCATGGTCTCCCAGCTCAAACCTTTGGCCAGCTTGATACTGATAATGGTTTCAGTCATCGAGATTTTGTTCATGGACACTCCTTCACTGTTCGTTAGATAGCGGCCTTCAGGGCTGCCGACTGTTCATTTTTTGGATTGATTTCAACGGAGGGATCTACCTCCTGTGTGGCCCCGCCAACCTGCCCCGCAGAGCCCGACAATTGCCCGGAACGCTTCACCAGAAAATTCACCAGATAATTGCGGATCTTGTAGTAGGCAGGATCCTCAATAATATTGGCGCGGTTGCGCGGGCGGGGGATATTGATCCTGACGGATTCGGCCACTCTGGCGTGAGGACCATTGGTCATCAACAGCACCCTGTCTGCCAGGAGTATGGCCTCGTCGACGTCGTGGGTAATCATGAAAACGGTCTGCTGGGTTTCACTCCATATTTTCAGCAGCTCATCCTGAATGACCCCCCGGGTCAGTGCATCAAGTGCACCAAACGGTTCATCGAGCAGTAACAGTTTGGGACTGGTGGCAAAGGCGCGGGCAATACTGACGCGCTGACACATGCCGCCGGACAATTCGGATGGCTTGCGATGAAGCGCCCCCGATAACCCGACCATTTCCAGGAAGTGACTGCTGTGAGCGTCCACTTTGGCTTTATTCCACTTCGGCCACCTTGCCCTGACCCCAAAACTGACATTCTGGAGAGCCGTTAGCCAGGGCAACAAACTGTAATTCTGAAACACCACCCCGCGATCAAGGCTCGGTCCGGAAGCCTCCTTGTTGTCCATGATCATGGTGCCTGTGGTGGGGGTCTCCAGCCCCGCCATCACATTTAAAATGGTGGACTTTCCACAGCCTGAGTGGCCGATAATGCAAACAAATTCCCCTTTGTCGATGCCGATGTTGGCACCTTCAAACACCACCAGATCCTGCTCTTTTGAAGGATAGACTTTAGAAAGCCCTTCGATACTGACGAAATGTCGACTCATGGGCTAATCCTCGTATTGCACCAGTTTCGTCACCGCTGCCAGGGTCATGTCCAGCAACATACCGACGATACCAATCATCAAAATGGAAAAAATAACACTGTTCAGATCCAGATTATTCCACTCGTTCCAGACGTAATAGCCGATACCGGTTCCACCCACCAGCATCTCGGCGGCGACAATGACCAGCCAGGCGATACCAATGGAAATGCGCATTCCGGTGAGAATAGTGGGAGCTGCCGCCGGTAGAATCACCAGAAAAGCCGTTTTCAATGGACTCAACTCATGGGTACGGGCCACCTTGATCCAGTCGGTGCGAACATTGGCCACACCAAAAGCGGTATTGATCAACATGGGCCAGATGGAACAGATAAAGATCACAAAAATGGCTGATCCCTCCGAGTCCCTGATGATGAATAGAGCCAGAGGCATCCAGGCCAGCGGCGAAATGGGACGCAGCACCTGGATAAAAGGATTGAGCGCCTTGTGCATCAGAGGCGACATACCAATAACAAAACCGAGAGGTATTGCGATCAACGCCGCCGCCAGATAGCCGGTCAGCACCCGATAGAGAGAATAGGCCAACTGAATGCCGATACCCTTGTCATTGGGACCGGCATCGTAGAAGGGGTCACTCAGCTCATCCCAGGCATGGCTGAAGACCTGGGATGGGGGTGGAACGCGGGCCTCCTGATCCGCACCACCCATCATCCGTTCATATTCCGACAACCCCGTACTGGCCGCAGGGACCTGATTCATCGCCTCCCAGATACCGAGCCCAACCAGTAACAGCAACAGCGAGAGCAGGGTTGCCTTCATATTCAGTGACGCCATGTCATACCCTCTTGATGGCAAAGCTGTTGATGTATTCCTCGGGCTCGTTGTAATCAAACGTCTTGCCCATAATGATGTGTTTCTTGTAGGTGGTCGCCGGTGGTGTGTAACCCAGCTCCTCCATGACCTTGCCGGTTTCCGAGGCAACGTAGACCTGTTCGGCGATCTTCTTGTAATCCACATCACCACTGATATAGCCCCAGCGTTTCATCTGGGTGAGAATCCATACCGCCATGGAGTGCCAGGGGAAGGGATCAAAATCAATGCGGTCGGGAACGTCGTAAATCTTCTCCTCCAACCCATCCACATAGCGACCCGTCAGAACTTGCCTGACCACCACTTCCGGCTGATTGAGGTAGTTTTTTGGCGAGATGGCCCGGGCGATCTCTTCACGGTTTTCTGCTTTGGCAGAAAAATGGGTGGCACCCACAATGGCTCGAAACAGGGCTGCGTAGGTATTGGGCATCTCCGTGGCGAACTTCTGGCTACAGGCAAAGGCACAGCAGGGGTGGCCCTCCCAGATATCCTTGGTGAGAATATGCAGAAAGCCGATCTTTTCGAACACAGCGCGCTGGTTGAACGGATCCGGCGACAGGTAGCCATCGAGGTTACCGGCCCGAAGGTTGGCCACCATTTCCGGCGGTGGCACGACCCGGATCTGGATATCCTGATCCGGATCCAACCCATGCTCCGCCACGTAATAGCGCAGCAGGAAGTTGTGCATGGAGTAATCAAAGGGCACCCCGAATTTGAAACCCTTCCACTGTTTCGGATCGCGCTTATCCTTGTGCTTGTTGTGGAGCACAATGGCCTGACCGTTGATGTTTTCCACGGCCGGCATGATGTAGGGGGTCGCGGTTGATCCCGCCCCCATGGACATGGCCAGCGGCATGGGCGTCAGCATGTGAGAGGCATCGTATTCCCCGTTCAGTGACATATCCCTGGCCACCGCCCAACCGGCTGTCTTGATCACATCCACGTCTAGGCCATACTTTGCATAGAACCCCATTGGCTGCGCCATGATGATGGGCGTGGCACAGGTAATCGGCACAAAACCCACCTTCAGTTTGGTTTTCTCCAGTGGCCCCATCGACTCCTTCACCGCCGCTTTCACTTTTTCCAGCGGGATCATGCTACCGAGCACCGTGGCCAGGGTACCGCCGCCCATCAACCGGATAAAATTTCGACGACTGGTGTCGTTGTGTCCAAAAACACCGCGGACAATGGCACTTTCCACTGCCCGGTCGAGCAAATCTTCAGAACTGTCAAAAGATAGCCCCCCTGCTTCTGCAGAATGGCTGTGGCCTTCACCCTGTTCAGCCTGTTGCTCCAACAGAACCAGGCGCTGATCGTCGTCGGCAAGACCACTGGGGTTGGCAGACTCGGCCTGACATAACCGGCAGGAACAATCATTGGTGTGCGTCAGGCTGGTATCGGCATCAAACGGGTTACCTAAACTTTTCGTCGCCATGATGTATTTCCTCTTCGCTTTGTAGCTAACGCTGTGGCAGCGCACTGTGCTGGTGCGCCGAATCCTGAGAACCGCTCGTGGACGGGCAGCGGTGTTCTATCAAATCCTGCTTGTTCGCATTGATAGCAACTGCTGCTACTACATCGCAACTTTGGTGCCAACCGTGCTGATAACTATCAATTGTCTGATTTAAAAAGAAAAACAACTGATAACAAGCCGTCATAGCAGACACGAAAAGTCGTAGTTCACGAAAAGTCGTAGACAAAAAAACGATTTTTCGTCGTTATTGGCCCGAAATTTGTTAGCTGTATTGATATCCCCCAGGACTTAACGGTAGGCCCTATGCAGGACGAACGGTTTTTCTACTACTCCGCCACCGCACAGCTGGTGATCGACCCGATTGAGGATCGGGTTCTGTTCGTTAACCAGGAGGCCTGCCGACTCTTGCACAGGGATGTCATTGAAATTCAGTCTGGCCGGGCCAGTCATCTGTTCGCACCCAACCTGCCGGCGTTGATCCTGTTCACCCAGGAACTGATCGAGAAGGGGCGGGGCTGGTGTGACCACCTGCTGGTGCAATCGGCCATCGGGGAAATCCGCATGGAGGTCAATGGTCGCTGCTCTGATTCTGGCGGCCAACCTCAGCTCTTCCTCGGTTTGCAAAGGACCGATGACCTGGAACTGTTGCGTGAGCGCTCCAGTGCCGAGCGACACTACCTGTCAGGTATTGGCCACTGGAACAGGGTGTCCCAGGTTTTCCAGGAGTTTGAGCGGGAAAACCAGTTGCTGCTGGATGCCGCCGGTGACGGGATCTATGGGGTGGAGGCCAATGGTATTACCACGTTCGTCAATCCTGCGGCGGAGCGGATTCTCGGCTACCGGGCGGAGGAACTGGCCGGCAGGAATATGCACAACATGGTGCACCACTCCCACGCGGATCACTCGCATTTCAATATGCAGGAATGTCCCATCTTTGAAGCATTCCGGGACGGCACGGTTCACCGGGTAGAAGACGACACGTTCTGGACGAAATCCGGCAAACCCATCGACGTGGAATACACCAGCACACCGGTCAGGGACAACGGCTTTATTGTCGGCGCGGTGGTGATCTTTCGCGATATATCCCAGAAAAAAACCGACCGCAAACGGCTCCTGGAAGCACTGGCAGAAGTCGAGAAACTGAAAAACCAACTGGAACTGGAAAACGCCTATTTGCAGGAAGAAATCAACTCTGAATTCAATCATCACCAGATCATTGGTAAAAGTGGTGCTGTACAACATATCCTGCAAAAAATTGAACTGGTGGCGCCGACAGACTCTACAGTGCTTATCAGTGGAGAGTCCGGCACCGGGAAGGAGCTGATTGCCAGGGCGATCCACGAAATGAGTCACCGCTCCAATCGCTCACTGATCCGGGTCAACTGTGCAGCCATTCCGGCAGACCTTTTCGAAAGCGAATTCTTCGGTCACACCAGGGGGGCCTTCACCGGCGCCACCAATGATCGACCCGGTCGCTTTGAACTGGCTAACGCCGGCACACTTTTCCTCGATGAGGTCGGTGAAATCCCCCTGCACCTCCAGGGCAAGTTACTGCGGGTGTTACAGGAACAGCAGTTTGAGCGGGTGGGCGAATCGAAAACCCGCCGCGTGGATGTTCGTATCATCACCGCCACCAACCGCAACCTCAAGGAACAGGTGCAGCGGGGACAATTTCGTGAAGACCTGTATTTCCGCCTCAATGTTTTCCCAATTGAATCGGTACCATTGCGAGAGAGGAGCGAAGATATCCCCCTACTGACCCAGCATTTTTTGAAAAAAAGCTGCACCAGAATCAACAAGCAGGGCCTGAAAATCTCACTCAGTGAGCTGGAAAAACTGAAGGATTACCACTGGCCGGGAAATATCCGCGAACTGGAAAACGTAATTGAACGCCAGGTCATACTCGCCCAGGGATCAACGCTGAGATTCAGCGAGCTGCTGGCCAAAGATCAACAAAACATTGCCCGGGTTGGCGAGGAACCGGACAGTAGTGTTCTGACGGCTTCTGACCTTAAACAACAGGAACGCCGCAATCTGCTGATGGCACTGGAAAAATGCCACGGCAAGGTATTTGGCCATAACGGGGCGGCCCAGCTGTTGGGCATCAAACCCACCACACTGGCATCAAGGATCAAGAAATATCAAATTGATACCAGGCTTTTTAAACAGAGCTCAGCCAAACATTAACGTCGGTTTTACAGGCTTTCTTCCCACAGGGTCCGTACTGTTAAAACTCCTTACCGGGACCCTCCCCTACATTGTGTACTGACCGGTTATACGCGAAACGCGGCCCGGAGATTCTTACCCCACCGACGCTACAGGAATATGCCATGCACTCGCTTGAACAGCACAACAAAATCAATAACCATAGGAACGCCTGATATTCACAAGCTGGGCAATGAGAGAAGGAACCATAATGAATAATCGATTGAAAGAAGCGGCGGACAGTGTATTGACGAATACGGTCGCAGAGTCCGGTGGTGCACCAGGCGTTGTGGCCATGGTCACGGACAGGCGGGCCAATATCTATGAGGGGACTGCAGGGTTGAGAGAGATGGGCAAAACTGAGCCCATCGCCACCGATTCCGTGTTCGCCATTTTTTCCTGTACCAAGGCCCTGACCGGCACAGCCTTGATGCAGCTGGTTGAAGAAGGTCTGGTAACTCTGGATGATCCCGCCAGGGACTATGTGCCCGACATTGCAGAGATCCAGGTACTCGATGGTTTTGACAGCAACGGCCAGCCGAAGTTGAGGCCGCCGAAATCAGATATCACAATCAATCAACTGATGCTGCATACCGCCGGTTTTGGTTACGAGTTTTTCAGCCACGATGACCTGGCGTTTCGTACCGCAAGGGAAACAGCTTCGGTGGTATCCAGCACCTATGACGGCATCAAATCCGTACTGCTGCACGACCCGGGAGAACGCTGGATGTATGGCGTCAACCTCGATTGGGTGGGCAAGATTGTCGAAGCAGTGCGAGGCAAGCGCCTGGGCCAGGTCATGCAGGAACGCATCTTTAACCCACTGGGCATGACAGACAGCGCCTTCACCTTGACCCCCGCTATGCGATCACGACTGGCCAGCCTGCACACCCGCGCCGAAGATGGCCAGCTGGCGCCCTGGGATCTGGTTCTCCCACAACCGCCGGAAATGGATATGGGAGGGCACGGACTGTACGGCACCGTACCGGATTACCTGAAATTTATCCGGATGATACTCAATGATGGCGAGGGGCCAGATGGCCGTGTACTGAACAAAGAAACCGTAGAAAAGATGTCCAGAAATGGGCTGGCGGGTTTACAGAGTGGCGGCTGGACAACCTCGATACCGGCGCTTTCCAACAGTGGCGAGTTCTTTCCGGGGCTGAAAAAATCCTGGGGTTATACCTTCCAGATCAACGATGAACCAACGCCCTCTGGCCGGCCCGCCGGGCAAATAATGTGGGCGGGACTGGCGAATCTGTTCTACTGGATTGACCGACAGAACGGGATCGGAGGCATGTGGGCCTCACAAATATTACCGTTTAAGGATATTTCCTCCTATCCCGGTTTTGTTGACTTCGAATCGTCTGTTTACCGCTACCTGAAATAAAAAAACCGCACCCGATATTCTCGGGTGCGGTTTTATGGACCTGCTTGTCTAGCGTGAGGCAGCGCGTCTCGGTCGCGGCGCACCCTGGCTCGGTTTTGCCCCAGCCGATCTACGACGATCACCTGAGGCATTGCCACCATTGCGATTGCCAGTGCTGCGAGCATGTTGGGGTTTACCCGGTCGACGTGCTGTAGCACCGGGACGGCCACCACCTCCACTACGGCGACCATTCTGGATAGGCTCCGGACGAATGGAGAGATCCGGCTCAAAACCTTTGATATTTCCCCTGGGAACCTCGCGTTTAAGCACTCGCTCAATATCGCGCAGCAACTTGTGCTCGTCCACACAGACCAGCGAAACGGCCTCGCCTTCATTACCGGCGCGTCCAGTACGACCGATACGATGCACATAATCCTCCGGCACATTGGGCAATTCGAAATTTACCACATGCGGCAACTGATCGATATCCAGTCCACGGGCCGCAATATCCGTCGCCACCAGCACCCGCACCGTGCCCTTTTTGAAATCCGCCAGAGCTTTCGTCCGAGCACCCTGACTTTTGTTGCCATGAATCGCTGCCGCCCGCAGACCATCCTCAGTCAATTGATCAGCGAGCCGGTTGGCACCGTGTTTGGTCCGGGTAAAGACCAGCACCTGCTGCCAGTTGCCGTCACCAATCAGGTAAGACAGCAGCTCGCGTTTACGGCCCTTGTCCACCAGATGAACGGTCTGGGCCACCTGTTCAGAAGCTGTATTGCGGCGAGCCACCTCGATCAGCACGGGCGCATTGAGCAAACCGTCAGCCAAGCGTTTAATCTCATCGGAAAAAGTAGCGGAAAACAACAGATTCTGACGCTGCTTTGGCAATAGGGCCAGAACCTTGCGGATATCATGGATAAAGCCCATGTCCAGCATGCGATCCGCTTCGTCCAGTACCAGGATTTCCACCTGTGACAGATCGAGAGTGCGCTGATTCACGTGATCCAGTAACCGGCCCGGGGTAGCAATCAGAATATCCACACCCCTGCGCAACATTGAAATCTGTGGGTTGATATTGACGCCGCCAAAAATTACACCGGATTTCAGCGGCAGATGCTTACCGTAGGTGACAACACTCTCCGCTACCTGCGCAGCCAACTCCCGGGTGGGTGTTAATACCAGAGCGCGAACGGGGCGACGGTTGTTATCGGTGGGTTTATTACTGCTGAGGCGATGCAGCAGTGGCAGGGTAAAGCCAGCTGTTTTGCCGGTGCCGGTTTGAGCGCCCGCCAGGACATCAAGACCCTGGAGAATAATAGGGATGGCTTTCGCCTGAATGGGGGTGGGGTTGCTGTAGCCCTGATCAGACACAGCACGAAGCAATTCGGCCGAAAGGCCGAGGTCATTAAATGACATATAGATTTTAACTCCGGAACCGGCCTAGCCATGCATAGAGCACAGTAACGGTCTTAGGCTGGCAACAATTAATTAAGGGGGGTGTCAGGGAAAAACCGAAAGGAAAGTACCGAGGACACAACAGGTACCGACCGATGGATACCATGCGGGGGGCACTATAACAGCACCCCCCAGACAAGTCGATCAACTTATTTAAATAATCGTTCTTACAGCACGATTATCCTCTCGACAGGACAGACCGCACCGGCGGCTCAGTTTTTGTCCAGCAGGCCCTTGAAGCCACCCAGTTTGTCCTCTACCTGTTTCTTGATCTGATCACCCGCTTCTTTAAGTGCGCCGGAATTGGCTGCCGCATTGGCGGCATTTTTATTGATCGCCACCATCACCTGGCTAACGACCTCTGCAGCGGTGGCACCGTTGGACCTTTCACCAATACCGGTCAGCTGTATGTCTGGCAAGGTCAACTCAATGGGTTTCATGTCCAACAACTGGTTCACATAGCGCATTTTTGCACCGGTTATCTTCAGATCGCGGATAATAAGTTTTTTGGCTGCGCCCTCACCGGATTCATCAGCAGAAGAGTTCGAATCACTTCCACCGGCAGCATTGCTGACATTTTTCTGTAGTTGACTGAGGTTCGTGCCACCCTTCCCCGACTCGTAAGTAATTTCAGGGGCAACAATACGGATGCTGTTGATCACAATAGTATCGGTGGTGATGGACCCCGGTTCAATAGAGAGGAATATTTCCCCCAGAGAAAATGCATCAGCGCTGCTGAAGCCAGCGGGATTGCCCACCACCAGCCCCTGCAGGCTTCCCTCACCAGTTTTCAGGGAAAGGTCGACATCTGCCAGCGTGACATCGGACTGGGTCAGCCTGGGGCCGACAGTTTCAACCGCCATTTTGATACCGCGATCAAGATTCAGCACCCCAATCACCAATAAAACGATCAGTACTACCACCAGACCAGCTACAATCTTCAACAGAGTTTTCATTATTTTTTTCCTTTGACCAGGGGCCTACTCGCGTCTTTTAAAAATAAACGTGCTCGGTTTAAATTAAAAGTGTACAGCAATCTGATCGAATGCCAAAAATCCGGAAACCCTTATGACAAAAACTCCCAGAATCGGCCCGACCTATCTGCTTCAGGGCATGCGACTACTCCACCACCGGCAACTGCGCTGGCTGGTGTTATGGCCGCTGTTGATCAATGCTTTTCTGTTTGTCGGTCTCACCTGGCTGGCGATTGATCAGTTCGGGCAATTACTGACCTGGCTGACCAGTAAAATTCCAGCCTGGCTGGAATTTATTACCTGGATCTTCTGGGTACTGTTCAGTGGATTCTTATTGCTGGTATACGGCTACACGTTCGCCATTCTCGGGAATCTGCTGGCCTCACCATTTTACGGGCCACTGTCGGAACGGGCGGAGCAGGTGCTCACCGGCCATATTCAGTCAACACCGACCTCAATGAAGCAGCTACTGGCAATGGCGGGCAGTGCCATAAAGCGGGAACTGTTCAAAATGGGGTATTTTCTGCCGAGAATTGTCGGCATCTTTATGCTGACACTAACCTTGTCATTTATCCCGGTACTGAATCTGGTGGGGCCGGCAATTGCTTTTCTGTGGGGGGGCTGGTCGCAGGCATTGCAATACCTGGACTATCCTTCGGACAATCATGGACAGCCCTTTGATGAGCTGCGCCAGGTGCTGAAAAAACAGCGCCTGCAATCACTGAGCTTTGGTGGCACGGTGCTGATTGCCACCACCGTGCCGCTGTTGAATCTTTTTATCATGCCCGCCTCGGTGATCGGCGCCACCAGCTTCTGGCTGGACCACCTGGCCAGCGACCCTCAACAGCTGGGGCACAGCGATAAAAACGGCTCAATCTTGACCGAGTAATTCGGGGCCCGGCTGTTCACAGTGCAGCTCTCTACCCAGCAACTTCTGGATAGGTTCCAGCAAAAAGGCATCGTCCTCACAGGCAAAGCTGATGGAGGTTCCGAATTTTCCGGCGCGACCGGTACGGCCGATCCGGTGCACATAATCCTCAGGTTCTTCCGGCAGAGTGAAATTGATGACATGGCTGACACCGTCGATGTGGATACCGCGGCCCGCCACATCTGTGGCAACCAACACCTTGAGCTCACCGGACTTGAAGTCGTCCAGGGTTTTTACCCGTTTTCCCTGTGGGACATCGCCCGACAACAGGCCGACACTGAAGCCTTTTGCTCTCAGTTTTTCCTGTAACCGCCGGCACTGGTCACGGCGGTTGGCAAAGACGATCACACTTTCCACCGCTTCCTGCTGCATGATGCCGTCCAGCAGGCGGAATTTTTCTTTTGCCGAAACAATAAAAACTTTCTGATCAACACTGTCCGTCGCCACATTGTCCGGTTCAATCTCGATGCTCACCGGGCTCACCGTCCACTGCTCGGCAAGATTGAGCACCTCCGGGGTAAAGGTGGCAGAGAAGAACAGCGTCTGCCGGTTTTCACGGGGGGGCGTAAGCCTGACGATACGGCGCACCTGTGGAATAAAACCCATATCCAGCATGCGGTCAGCTTCATCCAGCACCAGCACTTCAACCCTGTCCAGATAGACATCACGGCTTCCCGCAAAGTCCAGCAGACGGCCCGGCGTGGCGACCAGGATGTCACAAACATTCTCGAGTAAATGACGCTTTTGCTTGTCGTAATCCATACCGCCCACCAGGGTATGCACATGCAGGTCCGTGTATTTACAGAGGTCCTTGGCATCCTGTGCGATCTGCATAACCAGCTCGCGGGTGGGCGCGATAATCAGCGAACGGGCCTCACCGGCAAAACGTTCATCATCGATGGTGTGATTCAGCAGTTCGGTAATAATTGTCAGCAGAAAAGCCGCCGTTTTACCGGTACCGGTCTGAGCCTTGCCTACTACATCATGGGCCCTGAGGGTGAATGGTAAGGATCTGGCCTGAATGGGTGAACAGTATTGAAAACCCAGATCAGCAATGCCATGCATCAGAGGTTCCGGTAAGTCCAGATCGTGAAAGCGCAGCTTGCCCTCTTCCTCAGGTACCTGAAAGTCCGACAGTGTCCATGCGTTATCCCTGGCCTTGGCAGGCGCTTTACCACCGCGGCGGCGGCTGCGACGGGCAGGACGTTTGGGATGGGTCTCAGGCGTTTGGGAAGTGGTTTGTTCAGTCATAATATGCCAACAGGAGGAATGTCCGGATTAACCCGGTCTTTAAAAGGCCGGGATTATAGCACGGGATAAAATGCCTGCATTCAGCACCACCAAAAACAGTGATTGCCACCATCCTGCCGCACCTGTTTGTCAGGCAACAGCAACAGGGGCTCTTACTCCAACAACTTTACCGGCACCCGTCTAGGTCCCCAATGGCCTGGCTCCGCTTCAAATACACCCGGCAACGGGAAGTTGCAGACGTGGCAGCGACCCTCCGCCGTTATGCCCCAAAAACCTAATTGGTACCAGTCTCTCTCAATCACGACCTCATGACAGCTTGGACAGAATGTACTGCCACCTGCAGGATCGTGGACATTACCGGTGTAGGCAAAGTGAATACCATTGGTCAGTGCAATCTGTCGTGCACGGGTTAGGGTTTTCGGCGGGGTGGCCGGCGTATCCCGCATTTTCCAGTCAGGGTGAAACGCCGTGAAGTGCATCGGCACATCCGGTCCCAGCTCACTGACTACCCAACGGGTCATGGCGTCAAGCTCCTCATCGGAATCATTTTCCCCGGGAATCAACAAAGTAGTCAGCTCCAGCCAGACATTTGTTTCGTGGGCGACATACCGAAGGGTCTCAAGAATATTCTGCAACTCCCCTCCACATATTTTCCGATAAAAGACATCAGTAAAGCCTTTCAAATCGATGTTGGCGGCATCCATATACTGGAAAAACTCGCGGCGCGGTGCATCCTGAATATAGCCGGCACTGACAGCCACCGCTTTTACCCCCAACTCCCGACAGGCTTTAGCGACATCCACGGCATACTCCAGAAAAATAACCGGGTCGTTGTAAGTAAAGGCAACGCTACGGCAACCCAGCTCCAGGGCGGTTTCCGCCAGCTTCACCGGCATCGCCGAATCCGCCAGCGTATCCATTTCGCGGGATTTACTCATATCCCAGTTCTGGCAGAATTTGCAGGCAAGATTGCAGCCTGCCGTACCAAAAGACAGCACCGAACTGCCTGGCAAAAAATGGTTGAGCGGTTTTTTCTCGATAGGGTCGACGCAAAAGCCGCTCGACCGACCGTAACTGTAGAGGACAATTTCATCGCCCTCCCGACCCCGGACATAACAAAGCCCTCGCTGTCCTTCGTGCAGCTTGCATTCACGGGGGCAGACATCGCATTGCAACCGCCCATCCGCAAGCGCATGCCAATAATGGGTGGGATGATTAGCGGGTGGCAGCTGGTTGTTTGTCACCATGGATAAGAGCAACCTCTTTACTATCAAAGCAATAACAAAAACACACTATAGTTATAGAACAAACACAGGCGTTGAGAGATATCATGATCGCAACCAGAACAGCTGCTGTAGCAGGTACATTTTACCCGGCCGACCCTGCTGCATTGCAGCATGAAGTGGACGAGCTGTTGGCTGGGACATGCTGTGACGTTGACGCCTCGCCCAACGTATACAGACCAAAGGCACTGATTGTTCCCCATGCAGGCTACCGTTTTTCGGGACCGACTGCCGCCACAGCCTATCGCTGTTTGTCACCGATGAGCCGGGATATTTCCCGGGTGATAGTCATCGGCCCCTGCCACCGCATACCCCTACGGGGCATGGCTGCGCCCTCTGCGGCCAACTTTCAGACCCCTCTCGGTGATGTGCCGGTGGACCGGCAAAGCATTGACAAGCTGGTAAGACAAGCACTGGTAACAGTGAATGATGACGCCCACCAGTTCGAGCACAGCATCGAAGTTCAGCTGCCTTTTTTGCAGCGTGTTCTGCATGAATTTACCGTGGTTCCACTGGTTGTCGGGAATACGCCACGGGAGCAAGTCACCGATGTATTAAGGCAGCTGTGGGGAAGCGTGGAGACCCTGATTGTAATCAGCACAGACCTGAGCCACTATCATCACTACCAGGACGCGCAACGGCTGGATAAATTCACATCCGCCATGATTGAAGGGTTTGACAGCCACCTTACCAGCGAACAGGCCTGCGGCAGCAGAGCAGTCAACGGTCTGCTGAAACTGGCTGAGGAAGCGCATTTGAAACTGCACACACTGGATGTCCGGAACTCTGGGGACACCGCTGGAGATAGAGATCGCGTGGTAGGATACGGTGCCTATGTCATTTATTGAGCTCAGCGAGGATGACCGTCAGATACTGCTGACGCTCGCCAGGGAGAGCATCCGTGTCCGACTGCTGTTTGACCGGGACCTGCAAATTGATGAGACCGTGTTCAGTCATGCTCTGCAACAACCGGCTTGCAGTTTTGTCACGCTAAAAATCAAGCAGGCATTGCGCGGTTGTATCGGTTCAACAGAAGCGTCGAGACCACTGGTTGTCGATGTTGTACATCATGCCGCCTCGGCAGCATTGGATGACCCACGCTTTCCCCCACTGTCGCTACAGGAGGAAGCGCTTGTTTCAATTGAAATTTCTGTTCTCACCGAGGCCATGCCGCTGTTGTTCTCCAGTGAGGATGAACTGCTGGCTCAGCTCGAGCCTGGCGTCGACGGCCTGACTATAGAGGCCGGTGCCCAGCGTGCAACGTTTTTACCCAGTGTCTGGACCACTCTCCCCGATAAACAGCAGTTTCTCGACCATCTCAAACGCAAGGCTGGTCTGGAACCGGAGCTGTCCGCCGAGAAACTCAAGGCATGGCACTATCAAACGGTGTGTTTTCGGGAATAGCGGTTTTTAACTGATGAGACATGGAGTACCCTTGCGGCAGTTCAATTTACGGCCCCAGAGGCAGCCATCATGACCAAAGATCAGATTCGAAGCATGCGCAACGCCATGGGTAACTTTGCCACCGGCATCACGGTGATGACCACAGTGGACTCAGAGGGAACCGCCAGGGGCATGACAGCCAACAGCTTCTCCTCCGTATCGCTCGAGCCAGCGCTGGTGTCCTGGTGTGTGGGCAGTGAATCACGGTTGTTTGGCCTGTTTCAGGAGCAGGACTATTTCGCTGTCAACATACTGCACAGCGGTCAGGCCGACCTGTCACAGCTATTTGCCGGCACCGATGACAACAAATTTGCCAATGTTCGCTGGCACCCGGGGCTGCATGGACTGCCACTGCTGGATGACTGCCTCTGCCACTTTCAGTGCCAAATAGAGCACCGCTATCCCGGTGGCGATCATGTCATTCTGGTGGGTCGGGTACTCGAATTCAGCAACGCGCCCATGGATCCGCTGATTTTCCACAGCGGTCAGTATCGACAACTGCAAGATAGCGAAGAGCGCTGAAACAGATTAGGGATTACGACCAATGGTGACGCGCTCCCGCCCCGCCAGGTCAAAATGGCTTGTCACCGCCAGAAAATCAGCCCGGTTCATTAACTGACGCACCCTTTCACCCTGCTGCCAACCGTGCTCAAGTAGCAACCAGCCCCCGGCATTCAGATGTTCCCCAGCATTCTGGATAATCACCGCCAGGTCACCAAATCCACCATCGGTGGCCACTAGCGCAGAGGTCGGCTCAAAACGAACATCTCCCTGCTGCAAATGCGTGTCGGCTTCATCTATATAGGGCGGGTTGCTCACCACCAGATCAAAGCGGGAACCGACAAGAGCTGAAAACCAGTCACTTTGAAAGACCCGAACATTGCCAAAGCCCAGCTCCCGACGATTATGTTCCGCCAACGCTAACGCGTCCGGGCAAACATCCACCGCTGATATCTGCCAGAGCGGCCGTTCGCTGGCCAGCGCCAGCGCCACCGCACCAGTACCCGTGCCCAGATCTGCCACCAACGCCGCGTGCTCCAGTGGTAATGCGATTGCCAACTCCACCAATAATTCGGTCTCGGGCCGGGGAATCAGCGTTGCCTCAGAGACCTTCAAAGACAATGACCAGAACTCCCGCCGGCCGATGAGATAAGCGATTGGCTCACCCTGGACTCGGCGAGCAAACAACGTATTAAACCCGGCCACTTCAGCCGACAGCAGTCGATACTCGGGCCATGTATAAAGGTAGGTTCTCGGCTTGCCGAGCACATGGCAGAGCAACAGCTCAGTGTCCAGCCGCGGACTGTCACTGCAGCCCGAAAGCTCGCTGCTGCGCGCCAGCAGACTGGCGATGTCGGGCACCACCAGATCAGCCCGAAAGCGCGGCTAACTGCCCCGCCTGGTGTTCATGAATCAACGGCTCTACCACTTCATCCAGGTGACCTTCCAACACCTCCCCCAGTTTATAGAGCGTCAGATTGATACGGTGATCGGTGACCCGACCCTGAGGGAAATTATAGGTACGGATTCGCTCGGAGCGATCACCACTTCCCACCTGCAGTCGTCGCTCGTCGGCAATATTTTTTGCGGCCACCTCATCTTGGGCACTTTTCAGCCGGGCCGCCAATAATGACATCGCCCTTGCCCGATTCTTGTGCTGGGAGCGTTCATCCTGGCACTCAACCACCAGCCCGGAGGGCAAGTGGGTAATGCGAATGGCAGAGTCGGTTTTATTGACGTGCTGGCCACCGGCACCCGACGCGCGGAACGTATCAATCCGAAGATCGTTTTTATTGATATTGACCTCTTCCAACTCATCGGCTTCCGCCATAATTGCCACTGTACAGGCAGAGGTGTGAATCCGGCCTTGGGACTCTGTTTCTGGAACCCGCTGAACACGATGCACACCGGATTCAAACTTCAGCCGGGAATACGCCCCCTGCCCGACGATACGGCTGATAATCTCCTTATAGCCACCGTGTTCACCGTGGCTTTCACTGATAACCTCCACTTTCCAGCGCCGGCTTTCCGCGTACCTGCTGTACATCCGAAACAGGTCACCGGAAAAGATCGCCGCTTCGTCACCCCCTGTTCCAGCACGGATTTCAAGGAACACATTGCGATCATCATTGGGATCCTTCGGCAACAGTAATGTCTGCAACTCAACCTCAAGGTCGGCAAGCCGGCTTTGGTTTTCAAGAAGATCCTCTTCCGCCATGGCGCACATATCCGCATCGGTATCCTTGAGCAATACTCGCGCCTCTTCAATGTTCGTCTGAACCCGATAGTAGTCGCGATAGCTTTTCACCACCGACTCCAGCTCCGCATATTCACGGGACAGCTCACGGAAGCGGGTTTGCTGACCGATCACTTCGGGGTCACTCAGCAGCGCGCCCACCTCCTCATAGCGGTCGGCCAAATGTTGCAGTTTTTCCAGGATCGATTGTTTCATTAATGCTCGTTAGTGAAGAGTTATAGACATCGTCTTATTTGGATTCAGAATCGGGCTTGTCAAGACCGAACAGGTCGTGGGCCAGACTCAGTTGCTCGGTGCGTCCCGCTTCACCGGCCTGCTTTAATCGCGTGGTCGGCACATGCATAAGTTTGTTGGTAATGTTGCGCGCCAGTGTTTTCAACACCTGCTCCGGCGCTTGACCCGTGCGCAATAGCGCGATGGCCTTATCCAGCTCCTGATCGCGCACCTGCTCTGCGCTGCTGCGGAAAGCACGGATGGTTTCCACCACATCCAGGCCCCGCAGCTGATTTTGCCAGGCATTCACCCCTTCTTCGATAATCTGTTCTGCTTTGCTGGCGGCACTCTGACGAGAGCGAATATTCTCTTCAATCACCGCCTGCAGGTCGTCGACCGTGTACAGGTAGACATCCTGAAGCTTTGCGACCTCTGGCTCAATATCCCTGGGTACCGCAATATCCACCATGAACATGGGTTTGTGCTTGCGCTGCTTCAGAGCTGACTCCACGGCCCCTTTCCCCAGAATCGGTAACTGACTGGCCGTGGAGGAAATCACCATATCGGCCCGGGGTAAAAAATCGGGTATTTCCGACAGCAAAATGGCCTGTGCGCCAAACTGGAGGGCCAGATCCTGCGCTCGACTGAGGGTGCGATTGGCGACCATTATTTCCTTTACCCCCTTTTCCTTGAGATGCCGGGCCACCAATTCCACTGTCTCTCCGGCACCAATCAACAACGCCCGCACCTCGCGGAGATCTGAAAATATCTGCTGGGACAAACTGACAGCTGCGTAAGCAACGGACACGGGATTCTGACCGATAGCCGTTTCAGTGCGAACCCGCTTGGCAATCGCAAAGGCCTGCTGAAACAACAAATTGAGCTGCGTAGAGACTTTGCCAGCTTCCCTGGCCACGGCATAGCAGGACTTCAGTTGACCGAGAATCTGCGGCTCACCCAACACCATGGAATCGAGGCCACAGGCCACTTTCATGATATGCCGGACGGCGTCATTGTCCCGGTACAAATAATGACAGGGGTGCAATTCAGGCAGGGTGATACGGTGATAATCCGCCATCCAGCCCAGGGCCTGCTCAGGCTCATTGCCGATGCCGTAAATCTCTGTCCGGTTACAGGTCGACAGAATCGCGACTTCTTCAATACCGGCGTAATCACACAATTGCTGTATCGCTTCAGCAGTCTGATCAGGGGCAAAGGCTACCTTCTCCCGGATATCGAGAGATGCGGTACGGTGGTTGATCCCGAGGGCAAAAATCGTCATTACAACAGTGCTTGGCAGTAGATCGACAATTGTCCGGTTCTGGCCAGGCAAAGACAAGCGGTATCGAATTTAACCCGGACTGCAATATTCCCCTTTCGTTATTGTCTGAGTTATTGGATACAATGTTGCTATCGCGGGTTGCGGCTCAAATAAAATCACAGTCGTACTTCTCTCATCAAAACCGACAGAGCACCAGGCTGAAGCCAGCCCCTATGAAAATACCCGGCCACCTATTACTAACCCTGCTATTGGCTTTCCAGGTACTGACGGGCTGTGCCCATCAGGTGTCTGAACAAATTGATCTCCAGGCCCCAGCACCGAAGCAACCACCCGCAGAGACCGCGCCAGACCAGGTAGCTACTGAGGTAAAAGCCGATGTGCCATCCCGGCCATTTCCCACCGATACTTTTTACGACCTGCTGGTAGGAGAGCTGGCCGGCATGCGCAATCATCTGGATATTGCGCGGGAAAAGTATCTGAAACAGGCCCGAATCACCCGTGACCCCGGTGTTGTCGCCAGGGCAACCAGCGTCGCAGCCTACGCCGAGGACCGTGAGGCACTACTGGAAATGGCACTGTTATGGAGCGATATTGAACCGCAAAATCTCGATGCCCGCAGTCTGGCAGCCCTCTCGCTTGCACGTAGCGGACGACTCAGCGAGGCTATGACGCATGCTGTTTTTTCACTGAGCAAGGGTGATGATGAACCGGTCATGTCCATTGCTGTAGCCGCCGGTGGCCTCAGCCCTGAACAGCGAGCGCCTTTGCTGACCGAATATTCGACCCTCCGCGAGCAATTCCCCGACAACCAAACACTCCTGCTCGCCAGCGCCATGCTGTTCAGTCAGCAAGAGGATTTGCAACAGGCATTGAATACCATTGATCGACTGCTGAAGCTGGCGCCCGAGCAAGAAAATGCGCACATATTCAAGGCACAATTGCTCCACCAACTGGATCGCAAAAAAGAGGCCATAGCATTTCTCGCAGGCAGCCTGAAAACCCTGCCCGATAGCATGAAACTGCGTCTCCAGTACGCCAGGCTGCTTTCAGAGGATGATCTGGAAGGTGCCCACGCCCAACTGCGCCTGCTGGCTGACAAGCACCCCCGCGACACCGAACTGCTTTTCACGCTGGCAATGGTGAGTCGGGGCCTGGATAAAACTGACGAAGCACGCCAGTTGCTTACCGATCTGACCCGTCACCCGGGAACTGCTGCAGCTGCCCATTTCGAGCTCGGGAAAATGGCAGAAGAGGCAGAAAATATGGATTCGGTACTGTTCCATTATGCCCAGGTACGCAGTGGCCAAAAGCTCCTCCCCGCAGCAGTCCGGCTCAGCCAGTTCATGGCAAAGCATGACGAGCTGAACAATGCCAGGCTCTACCTGCACGAATTGCGACTGAACCATCCCCGGTACTCGGCACCCCTGTTTCAGATTGAGGCCGAACTGCTTGCCGACCACGATTCGCTCAATGAAGCCCGCAGCCTGATGGACGAAGCCGTTAACGAACATCCTGACAATAACGCGCTGCTCTACACCCGGTCCATGCTGAGCGAGCAGCAAGATGACTTTGCCAGCTCGGAAAAAGATCTCCGGACCATTCTTGCCAGGGATGCCAATAATGCCACAGCACTGAATGCGCTCGGTTATACACTGACCGTAAATACCGATCGCTACGAGGAAGCGTATCAGCTGATCACCCGTGCTCTGGAGCTGAACCCGGGTGATCCGGCCACCACCGACAGTCTCGGCTGGGTGCTCTACCAGATGGGCAATCACGAAGAAGCTATTGTGCATCTTCGCGAAGCGCTGAAAAAATTGTCGGACCCGGAAATTGCCGCGCATCTGGGCGAGGTTCTATGGGTCTCAGGTGACCGGGAAGAGGCCCGCGCTATCTGGCAGACGATCCTCGACAAAGACCCGGACAATACGACCATTCTCGAAACCATGGAACGCTTGAAGGAAAACCAGAGGTAGCCACATGCGACTGCTCCTTCCGTGGTTGATCCTGTTTCTTGGTGCCTGTGCCTGGCAAAACCCACAGCCGCCAGCCTCGATTGCAAACTGGCAGAAGCACACAGAGCACTTGCAACAACTTGATCTCTGGCTGCTTGAAGGCAAACTCGGTTACAGGGACAGTCGCGATGGCGGCAGCGCCTGGGTCAACTGGCGTCAATCCGGGGCTGCCTTCGATCTGCAACTACACGGGCCTTTTGGCAGCGGGGCAACACGCATTCTCGGTGACGACAATCACGCGGAATTGCAACAGTCGGGAGAAGACACGCTGACGGCCGTATCCCCTGCAGCGCTGACGGAACAACTTTTTGGCTGGCAGTGGCCGGTAGACCAATTGCAATTCTGGGTTCGGGGAATACCTTCACCCCATGAGCCCACAGTACTGAGGACCCATAATGCAGAGGGCACCCTGGCGGTACTGCAGCAGTCCAACTGGCAGCTGGAATTTACCGGTTACGAACAGGTTGGCCAGTGGGTGCTGCCCAGCCGCATCAAGGGCAACAGCGGGGAGTTCAGCTTCACCCTGATCGTCAAGCGCTGGCATCCCGGGGACACTGCGCCGTGAAGCTATCACTACCCGCTCCAGCCAAATTGAACCTGTTTCTTCATATTACCGGCCGTCGGGAGGACGGTTACCATAACCTGCAAACCCTATTTCAACTGCTTGATTACAGCGACCTGCTGGATTTTGAGCGCAACGACACTGGCAAAATCTGCCTCACCGATGAGCAGACGGGTATCCCCCCCATGGAAAATCTGATTTTTCGGGCGGCACGTTGCCTACAGGAACAGACCGGTTGCAGGCAAGGGGCCAGCATCCGCCTGCACAAACGGCTGCCCATGGGCGGTGGACTCGGCGGCGGCAGCAGCAATGCCGCCACCACCCTGGTGGGACTCAACGCCCTGTGGGAGACGGCTTTATCAAAACAGCAACTGATGGCCATGGGAGAAAAACTGGGTGCGGATATTCCCCTGTTTATTTTTGGTCAAAGCGCCTGGGGCGAGGGCATTGGCGAACAACTCACGGCCATCGAATTACCACCCGTCTGGTACCTGGTCATCGCGCCGGATGCCCATGTTTCAACAGGAAAAATATTCACCCATCAGGGTTTGACAAGGAACACGCATCCGATCAAAATACGCGCCTTTCTCGAGCGGGGTGGTAGAAACGATTGCCAGGCAGTAGTGGAATCGCTCTACCCCCAGGTAAAAGAGGCGCGCTTATGGCTGGCTCAATTTACTGAAGCCCGATTGACGGGAACTGGCGCCTGCTTGTTCGGCTGCTTTGATTCAGATACCACTGCAAGGTCAGTACTGGAACAACTGCCACATCAATGGCAGGGCTTTGTTGCTAAAGGGGTCAACCAATCCCCGTTATTTCAGCAGTTACCGTCTAAATACTAATATTGGGGTGTCGCCAAGTGGCTAAGGCAACGGGTTTTGATCCCGTCATTCGGAGGTTCGAGTCCTCCCACCCCAGCCATTATTCTCTGAATTCCTCTGGGCCACCGGAGACATTTCGAAACTGATCAGGAAAAAGCCGTGCCTAACTTGATGGTTTTCTCCGGGAATGCCAACCCGGAGCTGACAAACGAAATTACCCGTCACCTCGGCCTGAATATGGGCAAGGCGCTGGTTTCACAGTTCTCGGACGGGGAAATCAATATCGAGATAAGGGATAATGTGCGCGGCCGCGATGTTTTCGTCGTCCAACCCACCTGTGCTCCCACCCATAAAAATCTCATGGAGCTGGTACTCATCATTGACGCACTGCGACGTGCCTCAGCTACCCGTATCACAGCAGTAGTGCCCTACTTTGGCTACGCACGACAAGACCGCCGGGTTCGCTCTATCCGGGTGCCGATCAGCGCCAAGGTAGTAGCAGACATGCTGACCAATGCCGGGGTTGACCGCGTCATGACCGTAGATCTCCACGCCGAACAGATCCAGGGATTTTTTGATTGCGCGGTGGACAACGTCTACGGCTTGCCCGTATTACTCACCGACGTAGAAAGACAGAATTACGAAAACCTGACAGTAGTTTCACCAGATATTGGTGGTGTGGTTCGAGCCAGAGCGATGGCGAAACAACTCAACACTGACCTGGCCATCATTGACAAGCGCCGTCCGGAGGCCAATCAGGCTCAGGTAATGAATATTATCGGTGAAATCGAAGGCCGCACCTGCCTGCTGATCGACGATATCGTTGATACGGCAGGGACACTTTGCAAGGCGGCTGATGCCCTCAAGGAGCAGGGTGCAAAAAAAGTGATTGCCTACTGTACCCATCCGGTGTTGTCGGGCAAGGCCATCGAAAATATTACAAACTCTGCGCTGGATACACTGGTGGTCACCAACAGTATTCCTCTGACTGAGGCAGCAAAAAACTGTGCGCAGATACGTTCGTTGAGCCTCGGACAAATGCTGGCAGAAGCCATGCGCCGGGTCAGCAACGAAGAATCCATCAGTGCCATGTTCGACTGACAGGCACCGGATAATAAACCGCCCATTCGGGCTTTATAACTCCCGCAAGGGAATTTCAATACCCCCGCCTCGATTCTGGTCGCGGATCAGCAGGGGTAACAACAGGAGTCAAGGCAATGTCCAATGATTTTCAATTGAATGCCAAGGCCCGTGAGGACATGGGGAAAGGTGCGAGCCGCCGCCTGCGTCGTCTGGCCAAGCAGGTGCCCGCCATCATTTACGGTGGACAAAAAGCACCACAAAACATCAGTCTCGCTCAAAACGAGCTGAAACATGCTCTGGAGAATGAAGCGTTTTACTCTCACATCATCACCCTGGATCTTGAAGGCGATTCCCAGCAGGTGATCCTGAAAGATGTACAACGTCATCCATCCAAGCCGGTCATCCTGCATGCGGACTTTCTGCGGGTAAGCAAAACCCACAAACTGCACACCAAAGTGCCGATTCACTTTATCAATGAAGACACCTGTGTCGGCGTCAAACCCGGTGGCGGTATTATCTCCCGCACCATGACTGAGCTGGATATTTCCTGCTTGCCTGCAGATCTGCCCGAGTTCATCGAACTGGATGTGGCAGCCGTTGAAATTGGCGACATCCTGCATATCTCTGATATCAAGCTGCCTTCCGGCGTTGAGAGCGTGGCCCTGAGTCATGGTGAAGACCATGACCTGCCCGTATTCACGGTCAACAAGCCGAAGGCCGCCGCCACCGAGGAAGATATCGCTGACGAGGAAGCTGATAACACGACTGAAGAAAGCAACGGCGACGAAGAGTAAGTTCCCGGGGTTACCCCACCGGAACTTACTGTTCGCGTTAACAGGCCCCGACATTGGACACGCCCGTTCAACTTATTGTGGGGCTGGGAAATCCCGGCCCCCAGTATGAGCGAACCCGTCACAATGCCGGGGCTGATTTCGTTATGGCGCTCGCCAATCACTTCGGCGTTACGCTAAAAGCTGACAATAAGTATTCTGGTCTCACCGGCAAGGCCGTAATCAATGGCAAGCCGGTCTGGCTATTGATCCCCACGACCTTTATGAACCGCAGCGGCAAGGCAATTGCAGCCCTTGCCGGGTTTTACCAAATTCGTCCCGAGGCTATTCTGGTGGCCCACGACGAACTGGATCTGAATCCCGGTATCGCAAGATTCAAACTGGGCGGGGGACACGGTGGACACAACGGCCTCAAAGACACGATTCTTTCTTTGGGGAACCAGCGTGACTTTGCACGCCTGCGCATCGGCATCGGCCACCCCGGTCACGCCAGCGAGGTGGTCAACTATGTACTGCGGCGGGCACCGGCATCAGAACAACAATTGATTGATCAGAGCATTGATAACGCCATCAAGGCCATTGAGCCTACAGTGGCCGGCCAGTGGAACAGCGCCATGAAAGCGCTGCACTCAATCATTCCCTAAACAAACATCGGCATTGAGGTTTTATAGTCATGGGTTTTAACTGCGGTATCGTCGGTCTGCCGAATGTGGGCAAATCCACCCTTTTCAATGCTTTGACCCAGGCGGGGATTGACGCAGCAAACTTCCCCTTCTGCACGATTGAACCGAACACCGGTATCGTCCCCATACCGGATCCTCGCCAGGACAAACTCGCCGACATCGTCAAACCGGAGCGCATCGTTCCCGCCACCATGGAGTTTGTCGATATCGCCGGGCTGGTTGCCGGCGCCTCAAAGGGCGAGGGGCTGGGCAACAAGTTTCTCGCCAATATCCGTGAAACCGATGCCATTGCCCATGTGGTGCGTTGTTTTGACGATGACAACGTGGTGCATGTGGAGGGCAAAATCAATCCGGTATCAGACATTGAAGTCATCAATACCGAGCTGGCGCTCGCTGATCTGGATGCCGTGGATAAGACATTGTTGCGCGTGGCCAAGGCCGCCAAGGGTCAGGACAAGGAGGCCATGGCGATAAAAGCCGTGCTGGAAAAAATACAGCCTCACCTCAACGAAGCAAAACCGTTGCGGGCAATGTCCCTCAGTAACGAGGAGTTGAAAACGATACGCTCGCTCAACCTGCTGACCCTGAAACCCACCATGTATATCGCCAATGTCGATGAAACCGGATTTGAAAACAACCCCTATCTCGACCAGGTCAATACGGTAGCCGCCGCAGAGAATGCCGTGGTTGTCCCTATCTGTAACAAGCTGGAATCCGAAATCGCGGAACTGGGCGACGACGAAAAACTCGACTTTCTGCAGGAGATGGGTATGGAAGAGCCCGGCCTGAACCGGGTGATTCGCGCCGGCTATTCACTGCTGGGACTGCAAACCTACTTTACCGCCGGGGTAAAAGAAGTGCGTGCCTGGACGATCCCGGTAGGGGCCACCGCGCCGCAGGCTGCCGGTAAAATCCATACCGACTTCGAGAAAGGATTTATCCGCGCCGAGGTCATTGCCTACGAGGACTTTGTCGCCGGCAATGGCGAACAGGGCGCCAAGGATGCCGGCAAATGGCGTCTCGAAGGCAAAGAATATATTGTCCGCGATGGCGATGTCGTTCACTTCCGTTTTAACGTCTGAACACGACATCAATGGAAAGTCCAAGCTCGCCGCTTCCAGTCCACCCAAAACTGCTGCGCCCGCTGATGCGGGCGTTTTGCTGTACAGGCCGCCATCCAGCCCTATAATGCAGCAATGGCTAAATCACTGAAGGTCCTGATCCTTGGTCTTCTGCTGACGGTCTTGCTACTGGTTGCACTGACGCGCCATGTGCCGGGATTTCAGATCAGCAGCTTCCCGGTGCTGTTCAACACACTGGCTGGAACCGGTAGTCCTGTCGAACTGGAGACCATTACCGACCTGCTTGTCAGCCCCAAGGGATTTGAACTCACACTTTTCGCCGACAACATTCCCAATGCCCGTTTTATGAAAACCACCCCCGCCGGTCAACTGTTGGTCAGCTCACCAAAAACCGGCACGGTTTATCTGCTGGCTGATACAAATGGCAACGGCAAAGCAGATGAGCACATCCCGTTAATCGGTGGCCTGAATCGCCCACACGGACTCGATATTCACCACGACGGCGAAACTTCGTGGCTTTACATTGCCGAAACCAATGCAGTAGGCCGTATCGCCATAGACTGGTCAACGGCCTCCACTAAAAGCGACTATCAACGACTGATCACTAACCTGCCCAATACTGGCGGCCACTGGACCAGGACGATTCAGTTTGGAACAGACGGCTGGCTGTATCTCACCGTCGGCTCAAGCTGCAACGTCTGCGAAGAAACCGATCCCCGGCGAGCGGCCATGATGCGCTACCGACCGGACGGTTCCGGCGAACAGATTTACGCGACCGGCCTGCGCAACAGCGTGGGATTTGACTGGGCACCCTGGGATAACAGCCTCTACGCCACGGACAATGGCCGGGATATGCTTGGTGACGATTTTCCGCCCTGTGAACTGAACAGAATCGAAGCGGGTGGTTTTTACGGCTGGCCCTATATCAACGGGTTTGGCGATCTCGACCCCGACCTCGGGCAAAACAAATCGGCGAAAAACAAGGCCACCCTGCTCGCCACCAGTATTTCACCGGTGTTCGGCTTTCGAGCCCACAACGCACCACTCGGCATAAGCTTTTTAAGCCATCCCGACCGTCCGGATGGGTACCGACGCACCGCCCTGGTAGCACTGCACGGCTCCTGGAACCGCACCGAACCCGATGGCTACAAAGTCGTTGCCCTGCACTGGGATCAGCAGGGGAAAATTACCAGCGAGGATTTTGTCACCGGGTTCCTACGCCCCGACGATGACGTGATCGGTCGCCCCGTGGATATTGAGGAGGGAATGGACGGCAGCATTTTTATCTCGGATGACTACGCCGGGGCTATTTATCGGGTCCGCTACAATTAACCCTCAACAATGACAGCGGACCACTTTGATCAGATATGCACACCGACCTGCCACGCTTGCAGCGACTAACCGCAGGCAGAATACACCTTGACAACATCCGGCAAAATCGAGAAAATTCGCGCCCGTTATTCAGGCAATGGCTACGTAGCTCAGCTGGTTAGAGCACAGCATTCATAATGCTGGGGTCGGTGGTTCAAGTCCACCCGTAGCTACCATATTTTTCAAAGGGTTACGTACGCGTAGCCCTTTTTGTTTCTGCCAAATGCGTGAGATTTGCGTGACCCTCCTTCTGTCATGGCATTTGAACTCTTCAGTAGCGTTAATGTCGGCGTTGATCCCCGCTCAAAACTCACTTTCTCGGCTGCTTCTATCAGTTCCGCGATTTCCACTGCCGAATAGTGCGTGGTGATCTGCTTGTTGGTGTGACCCAGCAACACCATCCGTGTTTCTACACCGATACCGGCAGCGCGCAGGCGACGACCGAATGTGTGTTTCAGGTCATGCACCCTGACCGGGGATAACCCGGTCACATCTCGCGCTCTGCGCCAAGCCTTGGTATTCATCCGCTCGACCGGTTTGTATTCACCTTTGTATTGATAGGTGAATACATATTCCCGATGCTTACCACGCTGACGATTCACAACGGCTTTTGCGACAGAGTTCAGTACCACCAACCGATCTTCGCCATTTTTCACAAGGTCTCCCGGTATCAGGAACACACTGCTCGACAGCTCAGGGAGTGAGACTTCCCATTCCCAGCGCAAACCGCAGACTTCCGCTTCCCGTGTACCTGTGTTGACCTTGAATAACGCCATTTCCCGCATGTGCTTCGGCAATTCAGCAAACAGCCGCTCCTGCTCAACCCACGAAACCGGGTATGGCTTCCTGGCATCTTTCCAGTCCAGCATACGAATCAGCGGTGGTGTTTCCAGCCAAGGATTGCCGCGATCATCGCGCCACAACCTGGCCGCCAACATCAGTACCCGCCGGACAACAGCCAAATCGCGATTGATCGTATTGGACTTCAGGCCCTCTTTTTTGCGTGAAGCAATGAAAGGCCCCAAGGTATCCTGATGCACCTGCCGTAACGCCAGATTCCCGATATAGGGGTCGAGAATCCTCAGCGACTGGGCATCGCGATCAATACTGCGTTTGTGCTCGTTCTCCAGAAGATGCTTGGTGGCTGCCTGCCGAAAGGTGTATTCGGGTTTGATGCCATACACCATTTCATTCCGAATCTGCTCCAGGCGAAAAGTCAGGTATTGCTCGGCTTCCTGCCGGTCACCCGTGCCAGTGCTTTCGAAAAGGCGGCCATATCCTCTGATGCGTTTGTCGATTGTCCAGATGCCGTTTTTGCCCCGTTTGACGAGGCCCGGTGTTCTCTTCGACATAGTGAATTACTCCTATGGTTCGTCGAACACCCACAGCGGGACTTATACTGCTCCACCCAGGCATCCATTTCAAGGCGATCAAAGGCGATTCCCTGTTTGCCAATGGGAATCTCTGTCAACTGGAGTCGGACTTCCCGGTTGAATCGGTTCTTATCCATGCCCAGATAAGTCGGAGCATCTCTGAGTCGAATAAGCCGTGGCAGAATTCCTTGCATGGCTATCTTCCTAAATACACCGCTGTTATCTGCTCGCGCTCATGACCCAATTCACGGGAGATTTGTAATCTCGCTTGCTGATCCTGGGCTTTTTGACGGCTTGTGAGTTGTTGATTGGTTGGCCCACCTTGGTTGGGGGCATCCCAGCCCGTGAGCTCTTTGTAGCGATTTTGGGCATAGGTATGTCTGAGACCATGCATTTTGGATAACCCGGCATTGGCGGTTTGGCGTTCGTAGATACGTACCTGCTGGATGTATTGCCGGTTTTGGGGTATCAGTGAATGACTGCCTGCCAGTGCTTTGGCCTGTTCGAGTAGTTGCCGCTGTTCTTCTGTGCGGATGGGGATGGTTCTTTCCTTGCCGCCCTTGGTCCAACTGGCCTGTAATCTGATTTGATGGCCTTCATCCGCTTGCCGGGGTTTGATTTTCAGGGCCTCTTCCCGTCGTAGCCCAAAAGCTGCCTGGAGTTGCAGGCTCATGCGAACAAAGGGGTCTGTCACCTTGTCCAGCTTGTCCTGTTCCAGGGTTCTCGCTCTTGTGGTTCCAGTGGAACCATAGTAGCGATCGGGAATACCATAAAAATCGTTGGATCGGGCAATCACGTTTTGTTTATTCACCGCTCTGGCCCACCAGCGCAGATTACTCATCCGGTTCTTGATGGTGCCAGGCGAAAGATTTTGTGATTGCCACAGTTTCACCAAAGCTTCCACATGCTTGGGCTTCAGGGAGTGTTTACTCATGCGCCTGAAACCCAATTCATGGAGCTGATCAGCGATCTGTGTTAACTGGTGCTCGCGATTGCTGCGGGTGGCATAGCTGCCTTCCCGGTTATGGCGGCACAGTTGTTTCAATTGGTAGTTCAAGTCTCTCATTCGTGTAAACCTGTGTTGGTTAGTGTTTCTGATCAGCGCCAAGCCGTAGCCTGGACGGTCTGCACATGGCAGAAAGATCACGGGACACAACGCCCGAAACTGACCTGAATATGTCTGGCCCTAGACAGCAGATTTGTTCTCTGAAGAGACCTGGCACCTGCAAACCAATATCCCGGCTATCCGGGTGAGTGGAATTACCTCCTTTATTTAGATTGAGTTAAGGGACACGAAATAGCTGCGTGATGCAGCTAGTAACATTGACTTGGAAGGGTCGAGCCAGACGACAGCTATCAACTGTTGCTGAATGCCACTGCCGAAAGGCTCGCAAACTGAAGGTGTATCCGGCCTATAACAACTACAAAGCTTGACCGGTACAGATTGAAAAGTACTTTTAAAAGTGCAGACCGAAGCCCGCTGCATGAAAGATAGGCCTGTGCAGAAACAAAATAACTACTACCCTGCACAAGTGCGATTACAGACCTGTTTCGCACTCTACTCCGTTTGCTTGCGCAAGGTGGAGCTTGCCTTGCCACTTTCCCGCAGTGGCCGCGGATAGAACCGTTACAACAACATTGGAGGCTAGTTTAGGAACAGATCATCCCGGTGTCATGGCGAAATCCCACGCCAAACCGTTGCGGTTAGTGGTGCGGTCGCCCACGTCACTACCACTGGCGTTGGCAGTGACATGGGCGTAATCAAGCCTCCAGGAACAAGTGGTTCCACTGGAACCATGGATTTTTGACAACGGTTGCAGACAAGACATCAGTCAAAAATCCGAGGCCGCCCGATTCTCTGTTACCTCATCATGCGCAACCAGTACATAACGCCAACGCTTGCCGCCATTGGCCTGTAAATAATCGCTGGCGTTTTTGCAGTATTCCCGCGCGGCTTCTGCCTTGGCCTGAACGATGGCATCATCCAGTTCGTTGCGTGCCTTGGTTTCCACCATCAGCACTTCACTATCCAGTTCCGCGACAAAATCCGGCTGGTATTGCCTGTGCTCCACACCATCCTTATAGACAATCTGAAATTGTCCGCTAACGGGTTTGAACCACTTGATGGCATCCCGCTCCAATATCACCGAAAAACGGCGCTCGGTGTCGGAATCAAACTTTTGCAGCGGGTAAAGACAGTTACTAAAGCCACCAAACAGCATTTGTTTGATTTTGCCCACCTCCGCTACGGTTTCCCGGTAGTTGTGAATGGGCTGATCCACCGCTTTGGTAAAGGCCGCCTCCTTAAGGGGAGAAAAGCCGGCGCTCACTTTCACTTCGTAGCCGCTGGCCTGCTCCCAGTAATGCGCCGCCATTTGCGCGTGGATATTGTCCGCCAGCAGTTTGCCATAGCCGAAAAAGATATTGTGCAACTCGTCGTCTGAATAGGTTTTTGCCTCACTGAAATAAGCGACTGCCTGACTAGCCAGGCCATAAATCAACTCCGCGTGTTCGTCGTAGCTGATGTCGTCCTTGTCCACCAGGTGTTCGACGATATAGTCCTCCAACCTCTGGTATTTTTTGTTGGGGGCAGACGATATAGAAATCTGCTGGTTGGTTTGCAGGCTTTGGCTGATCAACTCCCGGTTGCTGGGCTGCAAATTGAGGTGATTCAGTTCCAGGGTAAATGGGTGGTAACCATAGGTTATCTCCCCTATCGGCTGCACCACAATGCGCGGTATGTCGATGGTTTGGCCAACCATTAGCGCCGTGGTTTTGGCCACCACAGCAGCCACGTCCAGATGCTCCTGTTCTGCCAACAACGATTGCTGCTCACCGGTCAATTGCTCCTGCACCGCCTGGGTAATCGCCGCCTGAATATCCGCGTTAAGCAACTGCTTTGATGTTGGCGCCTGCAGTGGTTTGTGCTGAAAGGTCTGTAACACCTTCAAAGCGACATCAGCCACCTGCCGCTCCCGTTCGCTGCCAAAGGCTAGTTTTTCTCCTTTGCCGGGATACTCTGTGCCGAGAGATTCATCCCCCGCCAACACGGCCTGAAGATGGGGTTTCACCACCACGGCCTCTTTGGGCGCGTCATTACCCTCGGGTTCCAGAATCACCTGTTTCAGCCGCAACGGGTTTTGCGGGTTATTGGCTTCATCGACAATTTCCTGAAAGCGGTCGTGGGCGACAATACTCAACCTATCCACCGCATCCACCCCGGTACGTTTACCGTAGGGTAGGCGCAAACCCCGGCCAATGGATTGCTCAATCAGGGTGCGGGCATTAGCTGCACGCAAAGGCACAATGGTGTAAAGGTTGGTAACATCCCAGCCCTCTTTCAGCATATTCACATGGATAACAATTTCCGTGGGTTCGTCGAAACTTTCCACCGCCAGCAGGCGAGTGACCATTTCTTCTTCTGCAGCACCACTTCGGCTGCTATCCACCTGAATGACTTTGTCTTTATAGCGACTATCAAAGAGCTGGTTTTCCAGCAAGTCCAAGAGATTTGCCGCATGGGTCGTGTCCCTGGCAATCACCAGCATAAAGGGCTTTACGATTTGTACCCCCTGCTGTTTGGCGTAGGTGAACAGTTCAACCTTGGTGGACTCGTGCAAGCGAATACCATCTTCAAGCTTGATACGCTCAAGCCGCTCGGCACTGTACTGGCTGGCGTTAAAGTTGCGCTGAGTCACCACAGCAGGCTCCTTAACAAAACCGTCATCCATGGCCCGCGCCAGGGGGTAATCCACCACCACATTCTTGAACGGCACTGGGCCACGATTGCCTTCCGTAAATGGCGTGGCTGTCAGTTCCAGCCCCATTAACGGATTTAATTCATTGAGTGAGCGCACCCCGGCACTGGCGCGATAGCGATGGGATTCATCCATCAGCATTACCAGATCGGGCAGATTGGCCAGGTAGTTGAAGTAACTGTCACCAATGGTTTCCCGCAGCCGTTTGATACGTGGGGCCTTACCGCCCCGTATTTCCGAATTGATCTTGGCGATATTGAATATATTGATAGTGACCGGCGAGAGAATATCCCCGGTGGCGGCGCTTTCGTAATTGTCACCCGTCACCACCTGTGGCGGATAGGCCGCAAATTCGGCAATACCCTTAAAAACGTACTTGGGATAGTTGGGGGTAAAGTCGGCAATCAGCTTGTTGTATATCGTCAGGTTGGGGGCCAGCACAAAAAAGTTTTTAATGCCGCAGGCCAAATGCAGGTAAGAAATAAATGCACCCATCAGACGGGTTTTACCCACACCGGTGGCCAGGGCAAAACACAATGAGGGAAACTCCCGCTCAAAATCCGTAAGTGTGGGGAATTCTGCTGAAATCGCCTTTTGCAGGCTATCCAACTCCCGCTCTTTTTTCAGCATATCTGGCGCGGCATCCAATGTTTTTGCCAGTGCGTACAGAGATTCTTCCTGCGGGGCACGTAAGCTCAGGCGGCCAGTAATGGCGTTAAGAGTGCGAGTATCCATCAGCTCTCTCCCTCGCCATTGTCACCGGTAAAAAGATCATCCTGTTCCGGCAACTGCTCGCGCTCCAACATCGGCAGGTTTTCCACATTCAGGCTGTAATCGTCGTGGCCCCACTCACAGCGGCTTAACACCATTTTGGGGATTTTTTTCAGCGTTAAATTAGGGAACTGATCCGCCTTGCAGCGGAAGGCGCTGCAACACACCAATAGGGTGCGATCCTGCCCCACCTCGTCGGATAACACCTGCAACTGCTCCAGCGACAGGGTTTGGGTGGTGACGTAAATAAAATCCGTTTCCGTGGAATAACCCTGTTGCCAGAACAGGGTATCCGAGGGCGCATAGCTAAAACCCTCCAGCTTGCAGATAGCTTCGGTGAGCATTTCCGGGTTGTACTCTTTATTCACCACCCAGCGACCCCAGGCATCCTGCTCCAGCAGTGATGGCGCGACCTTGTAATAGCGAAAACCGCCACCGCCCTGCCAGTTGACGGATTTAGTAATACCACCGGGGTCGTCGCCGTCGATGACCTTTTGCAAGCGCGGAATAATATGGGTATGGCAGTGCTCCCCCAGCTCCACCATAATCCAGCCGCGGCCCATTTTATGCGCTACAGCACCTGTTGTGCCGGAACCGGCGAAGGAGTCTAAAACCAAATCCCCTAAATCAGTTGACACCTCAAAAACCCTTTTCATTAAAAGCTCTGGTTTTGGCGTATCGAAAGAGCTAACTCCTGGGAACAATGAACGCATTTCATTTTTTGATGTTCTATTGCTCCCGACATCTTGTTTTCCCCATATGGTTCGAGGAACAAGGTCACCAACTTCTGTCAAATAGCGTTTTATACTTGGCCTAGCGTTACCATTTGGTCCCCACCAGACTCGACCGTCCCGATCAAGCTCATTTAGTTTGTCTTCCGAAATTCTCCAAAATCTACCGGGTGGAGGCGAAAATTCTCTTCCAGTCGGACCTTTTACAGTGTAGAGCCCTTTTGAATAGGGCTTGTTAGCGTAGGGGTCACCGGGTAACCATGGCCCCCTTGGATCATTGTCGGGGTTTTTGTAAATTGAATTTGCTTCTTCAGTTCTAGCCAATTTATTTGGGACCCAATCAGGCTTCTTCGAGAAAACCAGCAAGTGGTCATGATCGGTAGAAAATTGTCTCGCAGAATTACGCGGCGAATCCGCCTTTTCCCAAATCAAATTCGCTACGAAATTTTCACGCCCGAAAATTTCATCGCATAGCACCTTCAAATAATGAGCTTCGTTATCGTCGATGGTGATCCAGAGAGAGCCATCTTCTGATAACAAATTCCGCAAAATCTCCAGTCTATCCCGCATCAACCCCAGCCAGATGGAGTGCTCAAGCCCATCGTCGTAATGCTCAAAGGCACTGCCTGTGTTGTAGGGCGGGTCGATAAACACACACTTCACCTTGCCCGCGTACTCCTGCTCCAGCGCCTTCAACGCCAGCAGGTTATCGCCAAAGATCAGCTTGTTATGAAAATTATCCTTATCCGTTACCCGGTGTTTGGCATGGTAGGATTTGTCAGGCTCTTCCAGCAGAATACGCGGCTCCAGCTTGGGCCGTTTGTCTTTGCCGATCCAGGTGAGTTCGAGTTTGGTTTTTTGTTTGGAACCGGCCATTAGTGGTATTTCCCGGAACGGTTGTCAAATGCTGGTTTTGTTCCTTCTAAAATGGTCACGACTCTTGAGTTCAAATTGGAATTCTCAATCGAACCTGACGTGTACCTGATAACTGAATCAGCTGTCCGATCAAATTCCGCATAGATGATCTGTTCGGCATCACACACAACTGCCAAGTTTGGATTGTGAGTGACCATAATAATTTGCCGTTGCTTTTTTGCCTCTGCAATAACTGGAACGAGCAAACGGTAAACTGTCTCGTTATCCAAATTTTCTTCAGGTTGGTCAAGAATAATTGGCATCCTTCCTTTATCTACCAGAAGGTAAAAGATAAGTAGAAGCGCACCTCGCTGACCAGGTGAAAGCTGTTCAATATGAGCGTCTTGAAAAAGAAGCGAATATCTCGGCTCCAAAAATTTCAGCCCAAAGATCAGGTCGTAAACTGATTCCGCGGATTGCTCCTTTTTGAGCACATTGAATATTCCAAAGGAATTTGCTTTGTTGGCGTTAGAAGATTCAACAACTTTATTATGAAGAGCTTTGAGGAAGGCTATCAATTCATCTTTTGAATTTATATCATGAGTATCCAGGAGCTTTCTGATTGTTGAGAGCGCCTCATCTTGACCTCGAAATTCACCACTAGTTTGCTTAATCAAATTAAACAACGAGCTTGAGACTGAATCTGCGGACGCCGCCAGAACGGCCTGAAATTGCAACTTATAATCTTCACGAATCAAACTATTTTTATGGATTAAATCCTGCACCGGCTTGAAGAGTATTTCGCGGGCGTTTCGCTGTGCATTTAGCGTGTCATAAATCTCCGCCGACAATTCTAACCTGCGAACTTCCATCTCTTCTAGCTTAGAAGGAAGCTCTTTTATCTGAGCGATTCGGGTTTCCAAACCAATTTTGGTTTCAGGCTCGGTTTCAGTACCAGTCAATTCAGTGAGCTTTTTGTTCCACTCTGAAAGCTGTCGCTTATACGCTTCATAGTTTTGCTGCGGAGCGTCGAGTTTTTCAGTGAAAGCATTTCGTTGGGTAACAAGGGATTCCAATTGAGCATCGATAGCGTCGGTTTCAGTCCGAACAGTATCTTGTTTGGTGGTAATTTGATTTGTTTTTTCGTCAAGAATCGATATATCAATGTCAAGGGTTGCAAGTTCAGCCCAAGCAATTCCGACCAAATTCAAATCGTCGACCGTTTCCACTTCAGTCTGATCATAGGCACGTTGAAGAAGGCGTATTTTTTCCCGAACATTCGATATCGCCTTTTGCTGTTTGGCAAGAATAGTATTCTGCTCGGCAAGCTCCTCCAACCGCTTAGTGTCACCCTCAATTTTCTGGGTCACTTCAGCCAAGTTTTCTGCCGCTTGTTTCTGTTCTGGCGAGAGTACATCCGTCGGTTCAGGCTCCTCGGGGGGCATGACTTTCTGATGCTCCTCGATCTCCTTATTTTTCAACAAAAGCAAATCGGTCAACTTTTCCAACTCGATTGGCTGCAACTGCTCTTCAATGCGAACGATAGAAGCATTTAGTGAGGAGAGTTCTTTTCGGTATTCTCCTAACTGGTTTCTTAATGATTGCTCTTGTTGTTCGGTTAGCTGATCAAAGTCAAGCGCACCAAGACGTATATCCTCACCTGCATGGGAGAAAATGACTGCCCTGAGTTCCTTTTCAAATGCGTTTGACTTACCAGAAACATGTTCATTGCACAGCTCTTCAAAATACCCTTGGGGGATATATCGGACCAATTCAGCTTTTTCTTCGGGTGGCAGATCAATCAAGGGGCGTGCTTCAGTACTATCGTCCAGCCATGTCAGCGTTCCGGTGAAGTGTTTTGCTGGCTCGCCCGATTTCCCCCAAAACCTGTCACGACGTAAAAAGCTAAAGTGCTTTGATTGACGGGAGTTTCCTAACATTGCGATGACATCAGCGAGTGCACTTTTACCACTGCCCTTGTTACCAATAATAGCAGCCAAGTCTGGGTTTAGTGGGAGATCGCAACCTTCGAGCCATTTACCTATACCTTCTTTGTCTCCTGTTTTGCTAACTTCGACCGACTCTATGAAAAAAGTTTTGTTCGACTCGATTGCCTTTAGTTTTGACGGCTTATCTCCAATGAACGAGCGTTTTGATGGTTCAAGAATGGCCTGCCTAAAGCCATCAAAAGTTGTATCGGCCTTGATCCAGGTTTTTTTGCCAGAGGGAAAATCGCCATAACCACGTTTATTGTTGTCACCCGCTACACCAATAAAGCAATGTGCATCGCTTCCAGATACAACTAATCTGGGAATATTCTTTAAACCGTGAGTAAAGTTGCCCAACCAAGATTCATTTTTTTCCGTTTTCTCACACAAAAATGCGGATCTAAGCTCAAGATTTCTGGATTCAAAAACAGGTGACGACTCAAACAATCCCATGAAATAAGCGTAATGATCTTGCCATTTAATCTCATTCAAACCGTCACTTGTATCATAGGGCATAAAACCAATGGCCAAGCCATTGGGTACTTCAGTAATGGCCTTTTTATAGCTATCGCAATTGATTTCCGCCAGCTTATATCCTGCTAGGAGAGCTTCTTCCTCATCGGTAACGACATTTTGTTTATCGTGCCCTTTCTTACTAAGTATGTCCGACGCTGAACTTCTAGCTAGCTCAACAAATGCTTCTTTAGAAAGCGGTCTTTGCGCGGATGTCTCCAGCTTGAGACAACTTAGGAAGTCGCGTAGTTGTTGATCTGTGATCTTATCTGAGAAAATAACATGGGCATTCAATCTACAGGTAGTTGGAGCAGCCAGCCGAATCTCTATTCCCGGAAATACGGTTTTACGCAGTTTCGGGGAATCCGATTCACTTAGTCTTTTTTTCAGTAAGAACCAGCCGTCAAACGTCCAATAATCCATCACCGCAAAGACTGCAGGTGTCGCCTTATTCAGTGCGTCAATCATCTTATCGACTAACGCGCGATTTACGTCTGTTAATTCGTTGCCCTCAAATTTCTTTCCCATCCAATGGAAAGAAGCTGGTGTATGCACATGCAAGTCCCATTGTCTCCATAGAGAGCCGCGTGCGATATCTCGTTTAGACATATTCATCGCTCACATTCCTCAACAAACCGAAAACTCTGCTTCAACTTGTTTAATGGCGTTGCATAACCCAATCTACCCTCATGCTGCAATCTGCCTACGACAATACCAGGGTGAATATTAATGCTTGTTGCGAAGGCTGTTATCTCGGGGGCAGTTGGGACAATTTGGGACAACTCAAAAGCATGGGAAGGAGGAATCAGCTTGTCTCCCGCCCACCGGTTGGCTTCGTGTTCTTGCTCCGAGTCCGTTGTCCCGTGATTAGGGTCGTCCAGGAAAATATCGGCTTTGCTCTCGGCATGGAGCAGGATATGGGCAGCTTCATGAAAGAAGGTAAACCAGAATTTGTCATTGGTTTTTCCATAAAGAGAGATTTGAATTAACGGCGTGTGGCGGTTAAGCCAGCGCGCCACGCCACTCACGTGTGACTTGGGTATGGCAGGCACCAGCACCAGCTTTACACCCGCTTCGCCACAGAGTTGGCGCATTGCCGGTTCGAACTGTTGGGGTGGCTGGGTAGTCATTTCCCTGATGTCATCCAGCGCCTTGATAAATGTGGCGCGGTTGTATTTGGGCAATTCGATTTGCTCGGCTTTTATTTCACCCAGGCGCAACCAGGACGCGATAGCCCCGACATCTGACTGGGTTTCCCGCGTACGACGGAATGATGCCTGCATATCGCCATACTGTGTCTGCCAGCTATCGGGGGAGGCAACGCCAAAAAAGCTCAGCAACCTCTCCACTAGCGCCGGCTTTACCGCGCTCGTAATGCGCTCATCAGGAATGACCTTGGCCTTTTTTAGCTCTGCCAAAGGGAGCTGATCCAGCCACCCGGTCCAGGCTTTATAGCGCTCCTGAGCTTCGATGCGTGCGAGGTGTTCGCGGTATTTGGCCTCTCTGTTTAACCAGAAGTTGGCAGTGGACCCTAACACCCGCTCTAACCTTAAAGCTGCCTCATCGGTAAGGGCAACCTTGCCTTTAACCAGCTGATTCAGATGTTTGGTGCTAAAACCCAGGCGCTGAGCCAGCTCCGCCTGGCTCCAGTCGCGTTCTTCCATTACATCAAGAATGGTTTCACCGGGTGGGGAGACCCAATCGGGCTGAAATCCTTTTAGCTGATTAGTCATGGTAATCTCCAATATATATGATGGTGACAGCGGTCACCGCCGACCATTTGATTCCTTTATCGTCCTTGAGTGGCACTGGGTCGTGGTCTGGCGTAAAGACCAAGCGTTTACCCCCTGCAAGCGCCAACGAAAACTGGGCAGATCTATCACCTTCTAACGGATGAGGGTTACCCGCTATCAGCTCGTCCACATTATCCGCGGCATCTAATTCAGATAAACGCCTTTGTAATTTTCCAGCGCTGTCTGCACCCAGCTTTCGGTTTGCTTCACGGCTATTTTCACAGAGTTTGCGGAGCTTACTGTCCTTGTAACTGATATCCACTTGGGTACCTTAGTATATATTTATTTACCTAATAGGTAAATTTTAATTTCAAATCTGGCATTTTAATTGACTGCCCAGGTGATAGCAAAGAGAGGCAATTCTTCGACATTTTGTTCCAGTTTATCCTCAAGTTCGCCGATTAATTCCCCCCTTCTGGCATCCACTTCGTCTTGTTTATCAAACAGTTCCCGCCTATTGCGACTGCGAAGTTTTTCCAGCTCCCGCTGCTTTTTTTGCCAGTTGAGTTTTTCTTCCAGGTCGGGGGCGGCTTTGGCGGTACGGCGAACCTCTTTGATTTCTTTGTCCAGTTCCTTGATTTCCTGCTCCAGGCCCACTTTGAGGTCATCGGCCCAGCCGTCGAGTTTTTCCACTTCGGCCTCGAAGTATTTGAGATTCCGCTGATTCACATCCTGCAGGATTCCGGTTTTGCGGCGGTTTAGGTCATCCATCAAGTCAGTAGCGCTGTTTTCTTGTTCAACCAAGTCGATACGGGCGACCGGAAAGCCGAGAAGTTTTTCCAACACTTCCTGGTCGATCCTCTCGCCTGTATCGGTTCGTCCGCAGAGAACAATATGATCTTCTGCTCGCTCAAGGGAGGTGACGGTGACGCAATGGGCTTGAAGCAATCCTGATTTACCTTGAAGCTCCTTGATAACCGCAGCCTGGGTAGGGCTGGCGTTGTAGTCAAACTCCAGTTTGGCGGCTGGCAATTGCCGCGCTTTGGCTTGATGGATTAGCCATTGTGCCAATGGGTGGCTGAGGCGGTAGATATGGTGTTCCCCATCGCGTCGCGGCAGTTCGTATTCGCCTAGTGGTATTCCGGTTGGCGCACCGGTAGGCAGGCTCTTGAGAACAAAGCCGCCGTCTATTTCTTTAACATATTGCTGCAATTCACCTTTGGTGAGGTTGAGTAGCAGGCGTTCGTAACGGTCGAGGGAAGCGGTGCTGTCGATTTTGATTTTTTGCAGTACGTCTTCGTCAAAGTGCTCGAAAAGTTGCTCGCGTGTATTGACCATCTGGGCGTTAATTTCGTGGGCCAGCTCTTGCTGGAGTTGTTCAAAGGCAAAGCTAATCTGTTCCGGCTCCCGGCAGGTTTGGTAGATTTGCTTGATGCGCCGTTCCAGATCAACACCACTTTCGATAGCACCCAGCACCTCATCGGAAGCACCGAATACGCCATTGAACAGGTTGAATTTTTGATCCAGCAGTTCGTAAACACGGCGGTCGGCTTCGTTGCTGAGGTCGATAAAGTTGAGCACTACAACATCGTGCTTTTGACCGTAGCGGTGGCAGCGGCCTATGCGCTGTTCGATGCGTTGCGGGTTCCACGGCAAATCGTAGTTAATCACTAACGAACAGAATTGCAGGTTGACCCCTTCGGCAGCGGCTTCGGTGGCGATCATAATGCGCCCGTAGTCGCGGAAGTATTCCACTAGCGCGGCGCGGGTATCAGCGGTGCGCGAGCCGGTGATTTTGTCGGAACCCTGATGTCGCTGCAGCCAGTCCTGATAGATCTGTTTGGCAGCGGCATCGCTGTTGCTGCCGTTGAATAGAACAATACCGTCGTTGTAGGGGCTATCGCCCAAGCGCTGCAACAGATAGTTTTGGGTTTTGCGGGATTCGGTAAAGATAATGGCCTTTTGGTTGGCGCCCAGTTCCGCCAGCTTATCAAAGCCGATTTTCAGGGCTTTGAGCAGTGCGTCGCCCTTGCTGTTCTGGCGGATATTTTCGGCCAGGTCTTTGTAGCTTCGCAGCTCTTCAATTTCTGCCTTTATTGACTGCTGTTCCGCTTCCGAAAGCCCTTGTTCCTGCTCATCCCACTCTTCGGCAGTTTCATCCAAGGCTTCGTAATCTGTTTGAAACTCGCCGACCACCTGTTCATCGTCTGGTGCAGCGTGCTCCAGCATGCGCTCCAGCCGGGCGACAATAGAACCGAGCGCACCGGCGATAGCAAAGGAGGATGAGGCCAGCAATTTCCACATCACCATAGAGATCAATTGTCGCTGGCCACTGGGCAGGGCGTTCAGTTCTGGCCGTCGCAGGTAGTCGGAAACCCGTGTATAAAGCCGCTGTTCGTCGCTGGACGGGGTAAAGGTTTGTACCAACGGAATACGTTTGGTATAGGAAACGTAGGCCTGAACCTGTTGGCGTAGGGTGCGTTTGCATACTGGAGCGATGCGCTGCTTAAGACTGGCAAACGATGCTGCATCAGTTATTCGACCATATTGGCTACGAAAGCTATCCAGGTCACCGAATACCTGTTCATCCAAAATACTCACCAGGCCATAGAGTTCCAGCAGCGAGTTTTGCAAAGGTGTGGCCGTGAGCAACACCTTGTTTGTGGGTGCCAGTGCGTCTTTTAGCGTTTTGGCAATTTTGTTGCTTTTTTTATAGACGTTTCTAAGCCTGTGAGCTTCATCAATGATGGCTAAATCCCAGGGAATCATTCTGAGGTCATCGGCCTTGGCGCTGGCGAACTGATAGGAGCAGATAACCAAACCATCACCAATATCAAAGGGGTTTTTAACGCCCGATCTCTTTGCCTTGTTGTAGTTGGCCGATTCGAGAATCTGACCGTCAACACCAAATTTCTCCTGTAGTTCCTGATGCCACTGTTTGCGCAGATTGGCCGGAACAATGATAAGAATTTTACGCTTGCGTTCGGCCCATTTCTGAGAAATGACCAGCCCAGCCTCGATGGTTTTACCCAAACCCACTTCGTCTGCCAGAAGTACTCCCTTGTTCAACGGGTTTTTGAAGGCAAATAGTGCCGCATCCACCTGATGGGGGTTGAGGTCGATCTGGGCATCCATGATAGCGCCGGTGAGTTTATCTTCATCCTCTGAAGAAAGACGGCGGGTCAGTTGCCAGGCAAAGTATTGGGTTTGATGAGGGGAGTACAACCTAAATCTCCATTATCATGACGCTTCGAATATTGGTTTGTAGTCTCGTTAATTCCATTGTTTTCTATGCTTCAAAAATCAGAAAGCCTTAATAGATATCGTGCAATATTGCCCCAGATCAATTCGTTGGCCTCTTTTGAAGAATTATTGTCAAATCAGGTTTTTGATTAACTATCCTTACTTGCCTGTTGGCACCACGGTTAGAGGGATCTGGTGTGATAGCATGTGTTCCTGAGTGATTGCCAACTCAAATCGTTCTATGTGATTTACTATAGATCTCAGTAACGGTTTAACACTGGTCTTCAGGTTGGCCAATTCCCGGAATTGCTTTCTGTATTCAGCCCGCTTGTTGAATGACTTTATGAATTCGTGGTTTTGGGTCCACTCCTGCCAGACGGCTGGCACAACGATTCCTCCACAGCCACTCCTAACCGCCATGAGCAGCCCGGCGGGATCGAAATCATAGAATCCATAGCTAACCGCTGCCTCGGTGACAAGTTGTGTCACTGCAACCTCATTGGTTCCGTGACCACGATAGACAAAGACAGCATCTCGTATTTCCAGAGGCCAGGACACCGACGCCCAACAACGCATCACGATGCCGTTTTCAATTACAACCAGTTTGTCAAAAGCTTGTCCATTTAAAAGTTCGGGGGGCACCGATAATACAGTTCCTATCGGCGTGCGGCAGTCCCCGTTAAGCGTGGGGATTGAATTATCCGGGAAGCGGGCAAGTTGCACCAGGTCGGCAAAAACCCCGACAGTTGACAACTTTTCATTAGCGGACGTAGAAGCAACTGCAAGTCGATCACCTTGTAGGTCGCCATAGACCGGATCAATACCTGACGTCTTTATCGCCATTTCACGCAGTCTAGATAGATCAGTGACGTTGAAATGGATTCGTTTTCCTATGGGTGAGCCAATACCTTCTTCAGTGTGGAGCCTTTGCCAGAAATTGGTCAACGGTACTGAGGTATCGCTTTGTCGCAACACTTTTCTGACAGCAGAAAGCTCAGAGACTGACAACATGGGGAGCTCTTTTGCTCAGTAACAAATCACAAACAATGGAGTTGCCGGAAAATTGTGGGTCAAGCACTTCGGCACACTCAATATGAAGCAACTGCCGATCGGCTTCTGGAAGCGCCAGCAGCGCATTCATCAAAGCAAACAACCACAAGTCACCTGGCTCATCCATGGCCAACAAGTCGTAGGCTTTTCTGGCCGAAATTGGTAAGTCTGACGCCATGGCCGATGCAATCAACTCAGATGCTGCTTCCACCAGATAGGGTAATTCAATTTCAACATCGGATAGACCAGCGGTATCCTCCAGTGGGGCAGCTGGCGATGCTTCCACTACTATAATCCTCGATTGCTGAGCGAGAGATTGAGCCAAGGGAATAAGCTCTCTGTGCTGACTTTCATCCAAGACATCCACCGATGAAGTCATTAACAGAGGTTTTGCTCTGTTCAGGTAATCGGGTACGGCAAATAGGCTATCGATATTTGGCGAGAAAGAAGGGTCGTTGGTGAAAGCGGCATTGATTGATCGGATCAGTCTTGCCTGAACCAGGTCGCTACGCATCTTGTGCAACAAACCCCGTAAATTGTGCAGCGCGTCAGTAATTTCACGATTACACCGTTGGATGGCAGCTGGCACCTGACGATTAAACAACCGTCGGAGGAAGGGGTCTTGACCGCCAAAACGATTCAGCTCCTCATATTGGAATGACATAATCAGGTCATTGAGCCGTCCCGCCTCTTTGATAACCCGTTCGTTTTCACGGATTCGCAATTCCAGATCACGAACATAGGCAAAGTCATTGGTGATATATTGAGAAAAACGGCGCGTTGATTGATCCAGTACTTGAATCAGCTCCATTCCGGCTTCCTGAATATCCTGCGAGAACCGATCGACTTCCTTAAAGAGATTTCGTTTTCTGGCGCTAAGATATTGGGGTACTAAATGATTAGTAATCGTCTCCCAGATACCGGCAACCACCTCGTTAGCCTGATGACGTCGGTAATGGACAAGAGAATTATCAAGTAGCCTTGATACTGTCGAGCTAATCTGGACAATGCCCTCCTCATCATCCACCCAGACCAACCGGTGTTTTCGTAGCGCCTTGATAGGGTTATCCGTTTCGCTGTCATTTAGGATTGTGCCTCTGCTAGAAAGGTATGCATCGGCCACTAGATCAGCATATTTCGCCAATGTTTTGAGTGCAGCAACAACCTGCTCTTTGGTGGCCATTGTTAAACCAGATGATCCTGATCAATAAGGGATTGTGGCTCTTCTTCAAGCCCTTCATGGGACTGAATAAATGCCATGACATCATAAAGCCACGACCATTTGCCGGTCGCCCTGAACTGTGACCCGCTATTGCCTACAGGCACCAGGTAATCCTGTTCTTTCAAACGCATTAGCACAGCCCGTATACGGCCTCGCCCGTCCGTTGCTTTTGAATTTACGAAAGGAGAGCGAGCAATTTCTGTCAGTGCGTCCAGTTGTGCAGGGGAGTTCTCAATGCTACGCAACAGATCACTTTCATAGAGCGGGTCTCCAGGTGACAAAGGACTACCAGAGGGCGAGGAAGACATTACCAGATTGAGCCACTTAACAAGCGTTCCAAGATGGCTGGTTGCATCTTTGAACTGGCTGCGTATCTCACGATTTGCATCCGGTGCCGAAGCATCCAAGTACCCACAAAAATATGCCTGACCATCACTGGTTTTGACTAACTTTCGGTCAAGTTGAGTAAGGAATAGATCCATTTTCTCCTGATGAGTGGGATTGTTGAGCCAATCAAAGTAGGTGTCGTGGCTCACCTCGCAGATCATTTTTTGTTCCAGTAAAAGCTGGGCAGTTAAGCTGAAAATCGTACTCATTGGACACTCTCCGGCTCACTAGTGACAATGGCATTGGCAAACAGGCTGCGCATATTCACGGGGGCACCCCCGGACTGAAAAGCAACACTGCGCACACCAATGCGACTATCAATTTGGTATCGAAGACCAAAGAATTTCAAGATTGTGGGGTCTGTACTCGGAAATGCACCGAGCATCAGCACATTATGGTCTTCGAACATACTAAACAGACGTGCAATATTCTCTGGTGATAATGTCGCAAGCTCATCAATGGGAAAAGTGATCTGCACTTGTGAATTGGGTGCAAGAAAGCGGCAAATTCCAAGAAAAACCACACATATCGCCAGATAGGAAAGCCCCTGGCTACTCAGATTCAACAGGTCATTATCGGTGCGAACGATGACCCTACGGCCTTTCTCCACCATGCTAATTTCCATTTCAATTAGCGTTTCTATGCCTCGCGCGATGTGTGCGTGATTCAGGGTATCGATGGCAAGTTTGAGCGCCCGGATCAGGTCGTCTGGTGGGAATTCTTCGTCCCTTCGCGAAGTCCAAGGTGTCCACAGCTCATGAAATCGGCTCAGGGGTTCCCAGCACTCTTCCTTGGTGACACGGGAAACGAGCTTGATACTGATATCTTCAAGGTCTTCGATTTTCTGATTGGTGTTGATACTCTGGTCGAGCCGTGACGACACCTGTTTTACTTGCCGTGTCAGACCTTTCAGCCCCTCATAGTAATTCGCAATTCCTGTGCCCACAGACCGGACCGTTTGAAGTAACGTCTGACGAATATGCGGGATTTGGGAATCAAGCAAGATTTCCAAATCCTGTGGCTGCTGCAACAGAAAATCGGGATCAAGATCAGTAAACTGAGATTGCGATAGGCGGTTCTGCACTAGTTGTTGCCAAGCGGTCTTGATTTGGGAGCTATCAAACTGATTGATAACCCCTCTAATTTTTTCAACTTCACGGATAATCTTGATGCGCGCCCTTTGAGACTCTTCATAGAGGTTTCGGGCGCGTTCGGTGAGAAAAACCAGATCACCTTTGACGATTTCCCCGACAGGTGAAGAGCCAATTGTTCTATAACAGCTCTCGGCATCATCCAGATTGTGCTTGAGGTCTTTTATCACGCGCAGTGTTTCCTGCTTCTCCTTGCGAATAGCTTCAAAAAACTGATGCCTCTCCCCCTTTAAAGTGGAAAGCTCCAACTCGACTTTCTCTTTTTCACGTAGTACTTCACCTGCGCGCTGCTCCAATTGGGGAATTTTGGCATAGTGATTCGCCATAAAACTGTCGTAGCGCCGGACCTGTTCTCTACAACCTTCCACTGTACTTATCTCGTTTTCGAGAAATTCCATCCGATGACGGGCATCACTGATCATCTCGGTATCAATGCCATCTTCACTAGCCTGCAAACTGAAAGCCTTTTCAATATCGTTCAGTTGCCGATTCAGGTTGTCTGTAACATCCTGCAATTGAAGATCGGTAGCATTTATCTGCTCCTGTACACCACTCAAAACTATACCGCTATGCCCTTGGCCTTCCCTGATTTCCTGCGCGAAACTTTCTCTAATGGCCGACAAGTTTTCTTCCAAGGCTTTGTTAAAATTTGTCAACTGGTCATTCAGTTGCTTGATTTCCTTATCTTTCGACGCTTTTGTCTCAGCGATACGATCATGAACAGTCCGTTCTGCGGATTTTTTTGCAGCCCTCGCGGAATCCAGGTCACTTTTGGCCCGACGCAATTTGCCTTCACAAATCTCGACCTCACGCTGTAAGGTTTTGCGTCTGTCCTCAACATCCGCCAACCGCTTTTCAGCTGCGGCTAAATCCTCCCGTGTATTACTTTCAAACAGTTCTGCCTGTCTGAGTTTTTCCTTGAGTTCAGCGTCGCTTAGGGCAAACTCCGGGATATTGACGTCATCCAGATTAAGCTCCCATCCAAAGAAGTGATTGTTTTCTTCTGTGAGTACAGGTGATAGGCTCTTCATTGCAAGCAAATCGGGACGTATTACCTTGGCAGGCCCAGTAACCCAGTTATCTGCCTTGCGTAGCTGGCTCAACAAAGTATTGTCATCAGGATAGAGGTGGCTTTTGATACGCACCACATCGCCCTGAGATTGTTGGAGGAGACGCCGCGCATCACCGACCGCTTTGTCTCGACCAAGATAATCAACTTTGACCTCATTTTGTTTGATCTTAAGTGCAGCGAACTCCTCCTCCACTTCACGGATCTGATCACCATAACGTTCTACCCGGTTTTCATGCTCTTGCAGCGACAATCGCTCGCCCACTGTCATGCCGGGGTTTTGGTTCAAAGCCTTCTCTTCAGAAATTTTTTGAATCAACTGTTCGCGTTTTGGCTGTGCCTTGCTTCTTGCCACATCAATTGCCAGAGTACAGCGTTCTTTAATATCGCCTTCCGTCCGCAGCCATTGCTCCTTTTTCAGATGAAAATCAGACAGCAGTGACTCTTTGCGCCTGAGCATGCTAGCTTTCTGTTTCTCAGCACTTTTCTGTGCAGCTTCACGATCAAGCAGACGCTTGCTGTCTAGCTCAGCAACCTCAGATTGCAACCGACTGAAATGATTTTTGGCAGAGGAATAGGCTTCTCGCAGGTTGGGTAAATTTTCATAGGCCTGCCTCATCGCTTCAGGGCCAGGCGTAATTTCATCCCATTGCAGAAATTCCTTGGTGTACCGTTCAATCGTGTCATTGAGCTCGCGCTCCTCACTTTTCATCGCCGAGAGGGAATCATTGGCGGTATCGATACGTTTTTGGAAGTCTTCAGCAGCTAGCGACTCGCGCTCATCCAGGTTCTGAATGTTTGCGTTGAGCGATTCGAGTTTTTCTCTGGATTCTGCAATTGTCTGGTCAAGACCTTGTGCAGTAGCATAGAGTTCTTTGATGGTATCCAATCTAGCATGAGAGGCCCGGATACATTCCCTGATGCTGACCTCGTGACGCATAAATTCATTCAGGCTTGAAACATCATCAATCATTGCCCGGTTTTCAATATGTACTGGCTTGTCGCCAATGAGTACCCCATCAAACATGGACTCTGCGATCATCTGCCGAAGCCGGGAAAACATATTGTTACGCTTTAAAATAGCGAGAGTGAGCTTCTCGATGTGCTGCATTCGTACATCAGCACCCCCGATACAGTACTCTCTTGCGATCTGGCGTACGGTACTATCAGCTCGACCTTTGTTTTTCAGTAGCGACAGGTCATGCTGGATAATTGCGCAGTATTTATCCACTGTGTCGATCTGAATGGTAGTTTCCACATCCAAAGCCTTCAGTGCCTGTACCACTTGGGCGATAGGTACGCCGGATTGAAGGAGCGCAGTGACATCTGGCAGGCAAAAGCTCTCATCCAACGATGCTCTAACAAAACGATAGATAACTGACTGCGATGTCCCCCTATATGCCATCATGCACCGGGGGCCATCGTTTCGCTGATATTCAAATACGATCAGACTGCCTTCTGTGGGCAAGTAATGATCCATAAAGGATGATTTATGGCCAGCACGATCCACCAATGTTTCAGGTTTTGCACCGTAGAAGAAGGGGATCAGCTTTAGGAATACAGACTTGCCAGCAGCGTTACCACCAGAGAGGTTGGTATTTTCGCCACATACGACCGAGACCATTTTGCCTCGAATGAAAGAGCCATAAAGGGCTATTCGCGTTAGCCCATACGATGCATCCTTGACCATTGACATCCCACCAAAATAAACAACTCATCCTACCATTATGCTTGCAAAACAGTATATTGCCCGATAAGTGAAACGGCCTGTTTCTAATATTTTGTATTCATTACAACGTATACGAGACCAAGTTGTGTGATTGCCTCACGATATATCAAGCGGAAGACGATCGGAAAGATTGTACCTAATTGAGTGCATCTTTAAGCTAGAAATGTGCGCGGCTTGTCTTTCAAAACAGCAATTCTACTCTGGATTCATGAATAAATTCTTTTAATATCAAAATCCTATGGACATTTTTATACTGCCGGTAAGATAAAATACAGAGCTGGACATTTAACCGGACTTTTATTCAAATAATTTGTGCATTGAAAATAATCTATCCTAATGATATACAATGACTTATGGATAAAAAAGAAACGGACATTAAAGCGGACATGGAGGCGGCCTTTGATCGCGGAGAGTCTACTGCAATCATGGAGCCGCTCCAAATAAGTGAAGGCTCCCGTCTCCGTCCCGCTTTAACAGAACTCTCCTTAGAGCTTGCCGCAAAATCAGCTGGTTTCAGGCGCAGCTTGCCCGTGGGCGTTGTCACGGCGCTTGCCGAACTGGTGCGCGCCATGAACTGTTACTACTCCAACCTGATTGAAGGTCACAACACCCATCCTGTCGATATTGAACGAGCCATGCGGAATGACTACAGCGATGAGCCTCGCAAACGCGACCTACAGCTAGAGGCCCGCGCCCATGTCATGGTTCAAAAATGGATTGATGAAGGCGGTCTGGATGACGGACGCGCTTTGTCCCTTGACGGCATTTGTGAAATCCACCGGCGGTTCTGCGAACAGCTACCGGAAGATTTGCTCTGGGTAGAAGACCCGGATACTGAGGAGCATATAAAAGTCATCCCTGGCGAACTTCGGGCACGGGATGTGAAGGTTGGCGATCACATTCCCGTCAGTGCCGGTGCCCTGCCCCGCTTTCTTCGCCGTTTTGAGGAGGTTTATGGCAGACTGAAAAAAGCTGAAACAATTTTCTCGGCAGCCGCCGCACATCATCGCCTGCTGTGGATTCACCCCTTTCTCGACGGCAATGGTCGGGTGGCCCGCCTTATGTCTTACGCCATGCTGAGAGAGGCCCTTGATACGGGGGGCATTTGGTCAATAGCACGGGGACTGGCGAGACAGGAATCCAGATACAAGCAACATCTGATAGCCTGTGACCAGCCACGCCGCGGAGATACGGATGGACGGGGCAGCCGCAGTGAAAGTGCTTTGGCAGAATTTACCGAGTTCTTCCTGCAAACCTGTATAGATCAGATCACTTTTATGGAAGAGCTTGTGCAGCCGGACAAATTGCGGGCGCGTATCCGGCTTTGGGCAGAAGAGGAAATTCGGACGGATAGCTTACCTCCGAAGGCCGATAACGTATTAGACGCGGTGCTATATCGCGGCGAACTACCCCGTGGCGATGTCCCCGGTATTGTCGGTACAGGTGAACGTCAGGCGCGGCGTATCGTTTCAGCACTGCAGGATGCCGGAGTGATTACTTCCGAGAGCACACGTGCACCGTTGCATATAGCATTCCCGGCCACACTCGCCGGGCGCTGGATGCCGGGGTTATTTCCGGAAGTCTAAATAAGGCCAACTATTAATTTACTCGTTTATCAGTTAAAACCTTTTCTCTCTACCTGAACAAGACTACAGAGCAAATTCCCCTGGTTAAGTCGGAACGAAGACAATATTCGATTGTATTTGGCGCATTTAACCTTTTGCGACAAATTAAAGTGGCACAAAAATGGAAATGCGCCATAAAAATTATCGTGTCACCTTAGATTGAGAGTGCTATGGAACCTGGTTTTGTGAAAATGAAATAGGGAAGGAGGTTATTTCACTTTCAAGCGAATAAAGTGAAATAAAAACATCAAAACATCCCAAATTCAATTCAGCGCTTGCGTGAGATTTGCGTGACTTGTTGTGAAAAGTTGTGCTCTGTACTGCAAATTTGCTGTGGGTGTCGAAATTAAAGTTAATAAAATCAACGTGTTAAAAATTTACAGCCAGTTTCATAATGCTGGGGTCGGTGGTTCAAGTCCACCCGTAGCTACCATTCCTTTACCCTACTTCTAACACCTCTTCAGACACACTCCCTATAACAGTCAAAGGCATTTTGGTTCTCCAGCAATCTTCCCAACCCACCAACCAATTCTCTGTGCAACCGCATTCAGTAATACACTAACTCAAACTCATTCTGTGACGGCGGGTACCAGTCTATAGTCGCAATCTCTACCGCTGCATCCAGGGGAACTTTACCTGGCTAACTCACATCAATTGCAAAACAGGCTGACATAAAAAAACCCGCAATTAGCGGGTTTTTTATTGGCGCGAAGAACCGCGGGTATCAGCTTGCCCGACGACGGCGACGCAGGGCCATCGCAAGGAGGCCAGCCGCAAGCAAGGCCAGTGGAGCCGGCTCGGGAATTTCGTTGCTCTCGAATTGATAGGAAGCAAAGTGATTATTGACGTCCGTGGCATCCACTCCAGTCAACTGGAACAAGGAACTACCGCTGGCATCAAGAAAATTAAAGTCGTAAATATCACGATTCGAACAACAATCATCTGTACGTCCGAAAATTGCCATACTACTCAGGTCAACTGCTTCAAGAAATGTAATCGTCAGCGTATCACCTGTTTTTGGATTACCTTCATGAAAGACACTGCCATTGGCAAAAATGCCATCCGTATTCCCATCGATGGCTTTATCCGGCGTGGAAGACGCGCTCCAGCTGTCGGGTGCTGAGGCCGTTGCCGTCAGCGCAACATTCACATTACTCATGTCGAAGGCCTGAAACTCAGCCACCTGCAACCATTCATTTATACTATTGGAAATCTCAACGCTTTTCACGCCCACCAAACCAGCATTGGCACCTGCCATAAAAGAAACAGCTACGGCACAAACGGCAACCTGACTAACAAAACGACGCAAACGCGATGTGATCTTGGAGTTGAACATACTTCTGGCCTTCTTCAATAATTTTAATGAATTACACTGATATACATAACATGTAAGCAAAATGCAGGCCAATTAAATAATATTCTTTTATATCAAATAGATATATATATCGTTGCCAGAAATAAAGCGCCGTCATTTAGCTTCTGTAAAGAAACCTGACGCAGGCTCGTTGCCACAACCTTTAACCATGCTGTTATAGAGTGCTAGCTACTCACTTTTTATACGCCAGACCACACATCTGGCTGCGCTAACCCATAACCCGTTCAACGACCTACGGACCACCAAACTGGTACAAACTGTTCTGGACAAAAGTACCGGATAAAGCACACAGGCCCGACACGCTGGCTTACTTACCTCAGCTGCATTTTCTTTAGGTCACTACAGTAGACGATACTGTTCCCGTGAATCGCTTAGATCGTTAGAATGATGAAAACAATCACAGGGATGACCGTGCATATTTCCTTCAGCAACATCAGGCAGTGGGTAACAACCCTGTCAGTACTGATGCTCACCGGCTTTGGCTGGGCCGGGCCGCATCATCCAGCTGTGGCCAATGCCAATCAGCAAAGTGAAGCACTCAAACTGGCTCAGGCTGTCTATGACAATCCTACCGGCCAGGATGCCAGCTCACAGGTAGTCATGGTGTTGGAAAGCAGCGGCTCGACCAGACAGCGCATGCTGTTCAGCTATGCACTGGACAAGGGCAATGCCGAGCGGTGGACACTACTCCGCTTTGTGAAACCGAACGATGTGGCAGGGACCGGCCTGCTGACCAAGGATTATCCCGGCGACGAGAGTGACCAATGGCTGTATCTGCCTGCTCTGGAGCGAGTTCGTCGCATCGCCTCATCGAGAAAAGGCGGCCGGTTCGTTGGTTCCGATTTCTACTATGAAGATTTATCCGACCGGGAAGTTTCCATGGATCACCATCGGATTATCGGCAAGGACAAGGTCGGCGGTGCCGGCTGCACCCTACTGGAAAGTATTCCGGTCGATAAATCCAACTCGGTTTACAGCAAACGCATTCTCTGTATTCATCCGGGAATTCTCGTGCCCCTGCGAATTGACTACTACGAGAACAACCGCGAAGAACCCACCAAAAGACTTCAGGCGAGAAAAATCAAACGGGTCCAGGGTTACTGGACCATTTTTGATAGTACGATGTATGACCTGCAATCTGGTCGAAGCACCAAGTTAATCACTATTGATATCAAATACGATCAGGGTATTCCCGAGACACTCTTCAGCCAGAGAGGTCTGTCTGATGACAGCCGGGAAATACCATTCCGTCCGCAGAGCGAAGACAGCCAGGAAGAATGACATGAAAATAACTGACCGCGGATTAGCGACGCTTTTTGCCACCCTGCTGCTGACCCCTCTTGCGTCTCCAGTCAGCGCTGAGGATTTTGACCTGCTGATTATTGAAGAGGAACCGGAGGAACTGTTGATCCTTGACGATCAAACGGATTTGCCCAATAACAGCGAGGCTCCCGGCGACGAACTAATTCTTGATTCCGGTGAAGATGAAAATGGATTGTTTGTAGATGAGGGCGACGGCACTCCCACCGAGCCACCTCGGTTCACGAGTTACACCACTGAAAAATCAGCGGGGCCAACTGTCAAGCTGAACCGGTTATGGGTCGAGTACGGGCACTTTACCCAACAAAGTGCTGATAAGAACCATCAGGGCTACATGCACGGTCTGGCCACGGCCGAATGGTCACCATCATCGGCGTGGGAATTCCACGCCTCGGTTCGTGCGGATGGCTACAGGGAATCCGGCAGCAACGACTGGAGTGATTTCCGCCTCGATTACGATGAAATCTATGCACGCTACAAAACAGCCAGCTCTATCTTCACCGTTGGCACTCAGCGAGTACTATGGGGCAGAATCGATGAGTTCCCCCCCACTGATCGCCTGAGTACTCAGGATTTCCGACGGTTTGTGATCGATGACCTCGAGGATCGTCGACTCGCCTCTCCCGCTATCCGTATGGAGCATTTTTTTGGCGACAGCAAAATAGACTTTGTGCTTTACCCCCACTTCCGTGAAACACAGCTGGCTGACAGGGACAGCATCTGGTACCCGGTCAACAAACGCACCGGTGAAATTCTCAGCCTGAAAACCACCGCTCTTGCAGAAACCATCGTAAAAAATGTCCCCATAAAGGAAAACGCCCCCGACTCAGAAGGCGGTGCCGGTATCCGCTTCAGCACACTCGGCTCCGGTTTTGACTATGCACTGACTGTGCAGAAAGGCCGTCAGACAGTGCCCTACTTCAGCTATAACCCCGACCGGAATATTATTGAAGGCCAGTACCCACGCACCTGGATAATCGGTGGTGACTTCGGCATTGAAGCCCTGGGTGGCACCGTCAAGTTCGAGACGGCCTGGCTGAGCGACACACCTGTCACCCGGGTGGATGGCAGCTACACCACGGTTAAAAGCATCAGCTGGGGGGCAGCACTGGAGCTGTTCCCCGGAGACGGCGATGCCAGGCTCAACCTACAGTTGACGGGCGTCAAACTGCTCAGGGCACCAGAGGTGATGGACCGTGCAGAAATCTATGCCCTGAATGGCTCCTACAATATACCGTTTGCCCAGAATCGCTGGCGAGCCAAATTCCGCTTCAATGTCGGACTGGATAAAAAAGACATCTATTTTAACCCGGAAATCGCCTATACCGGGTGGGAGGCCCAGGAAGTGTATCTGGAGTTTCACTTTTTTGATGGCAGCTTGGGTACACCGGGCGGGTTTTATCAGGACAACGGCATCCTTACCCTGGGATGGCGGGCAGATTATTGAGCAGCCTGGCACCAGGCCAAATGATCAGGGATTACTGACATCAATAAAGAATTACAGGATTATCGCCAGCAGCTAAGCAATGAGCACCAACCTGTGGCGCTCATTCAGGACGGTATTCTGCTGGCCGTCAATGAGCCTTTTGCACGACACGCGGGCTTTGAATCGCCGGCAGAACTGGAATCAACCCCACTACTGGACTTGCTGGAGGGGCTGACCAAGGAGCAAACCCGCGACTTTCTGGCAAGCGCCAGCCACACTGATAAAAATACCCGCGATGCTCCCCGAACAAAAGTTACCTTGCGGCGCAATGACGGCACTCGCCTTCCCGCAGAAATTCATGCCCACCAAGACAATCTGAACGGGGAAAAAGTCGTCAAGCTATACCTGCTGACAGCAGACGACCTAACGCCGTCAAGACGCATGCTCAGACTGCCCTGGAAGCTGTATTTCTGCCTGTTTGGCCTGTTACTGATCGCAGCATTGCCCAATCTGTTACTCCCCAACCTCAACATCAATAACGCACCCAGAACTTACCTTCCAGCTGATGCGCCCTCCGTTTTAATCGACCAGCAGATACGCGAAACTTTTCCCGATGACGAAGTCATCGTGATGCTGTTTGAAGGTCTGGCGATGTTTTCAGATGACTTCCTGCTGGCCTACCACCAACTGTCCGAGTCGCTGTCTGCACACCCCCTGATCGACAGCGTGATCGGAATCACCCGGCAGGATCACATCAGTGGCTCGGCTGACGGATTTCTGGTCGAGCCCCTTATCAACATCGATACCCTGGCAGATACGTCACCCACAGAGCGTCGCGAACGAGCACTCTCGGACCGGTTTGCCATGAACTCCCTGATCGCGGCTGACGGTTCGGCGATCGCGCTCGTAGTGATTCCCCAGGCATTGGACGACAGCTTTCGCCACTTGGCACTGGAGCAGGAAATTGTAGCGCTGGTTGAGGAAAATCGACTGGACAGTTATCTGACGGCAATGGCCGGCGAAATCGCCACGGATGTGGCGCAGATGCGGGCCATCCTGCGCGACAACATGATTTTTATTCCCACCACTGTGTTGGTCGGTTTGATCCTGATCTGGTGGCTGTTTCATCGCTGGATGGCCGTCATCATTACCGGTATCGTCACCGGAGCGGTGGTCAGCTCCACCATTGCCTTCTACGTCATCTTTCGGCAACCCTTCAATTCCATTGCAGGCATTATTCCACCGCTGCTGTCCGCGCTCACGATTGCCGCCCTGGTGCATTTTTTCAATGCGCTGCAGTACGCCTCCAGGCGAGGTCTGTCCGGCAATGACAGGGTGCAGTCCGCCCTGTCACAAATCCGCCGACCCGCGCTGTTCAGCGCCCTGACAACGTCTGCCGGACTCGCCTCGCTCGGGCTGAGTCCGATTCCGCCCATCAGCACTTTCGGACTCACCGCAGCTGCCGGGGTCTTTCTGATTTATCTGATTGTCATACACCTGCTGCCACCGATCTTCTCCCGCTACGACAACCGGCAATGGCCCCACCATAAAGCCGGACTCGGACTGATGGATGTCATGGTGAAAGGGCTGTTCCACACCGGCATTCGCTATCCGATATGGGTGCTGGGTTTTACCCTGATGATCCTGGCAGCGACGATCCCGCAGATATTCAAAGTCGATGTAGAAACCAACATTCTCGAGTTTTTTCCTCCCAGCCATTCGCTTCGTCAGGCGACAGAACACATCGAGGAGAAACTCGTCGGCACCACACCGCTGGAAGTGTTCTTCAGTTCCGATCAACCGGACGCGCTGATAACACCGGAGGCACTTCAGGACATAAAGGGATTTCAGAACTGGCTGAGCCGACAACCCGAAGTGGACAAGAGCATGTCGGCAGCTGATTTCGTGGAAGAAATGCACTGGGGTTTTCACGAAGAGAACGACCGATTCAGGAAAATCCCGCAGAATGCCGACTTGATCAGCCAGTACCTGTTTATTTATGACGGCACAGATTTGTATGACTTTATCGACCGGGACTTCCGCCGGGCGCGGGTTGCCATCAACGTCAATGTGCACGGGGCAAATGAGATTGGCGACCTGATGGAACGGATTGGTTATTACCTCACGGCAAGCCCGATAGCCGGAGCGGATTGGGAGCTGGCGGGAGCCGGCAGGATGTTCGCCGATCAGGAGGACCTGCTGGTCAAAGGTCAGATATACAGTCTTGGCGGGGCCCTGCTACTGATTTTATTACTGATGTTGGGTCTGTGGCGATCTGTTCAGGACACGCTCATTTGCATGATTCCAAACATCTCCCCCATCATCGTTATTTTTATCATCATGGGATTTCTGGGCATCTGGCTGGACATGGCCACAGCGATGATTGCCAGCGTAGCGGTAGGTATCGCGATTGACGATACCATCCACCTGTATCACGGTTTTATCGACCGCATCAGACAGGGCCACAGCCCTGTCTATGCCTTGGCACGAACATACAGCCTGGCAGGCCGTGCAGTGATGACAACCACCATCATTCTGTGCGCCCAGTTCAGCCTGCTGATGGCCAGCGCTTTTGTCCCTATGGGACATTTTGGCATACTGACCAGTATCGGCTTGCTCACCGCACTGCTGTTCGACCTACTGTTACTTCCCGCCCTGCTGATTACGATCTATCGAACCAGGCGCATTATCAGCTCCAACTAGTTTTTCGCTGTTAAAGTTGCCAACAGTTTTTCTGCTTCAGCTCTCTCGGAGAAGTCTTTTTTCTCTGACAACAATCTTTGCAGGGTCTGAATAGCCGCCTCAGCATTCCCCGAAGCGTGGTCAATCATGGCACTGTGGTAATACATCGCGGGACTGCCCTTGCCATCGGCGAGGGCACGCTCGATGGAGCGCTGCGCCTTGACCAATTGATTGTTTTTCAATTGCACTATAGCCAGGGTATCGAGTGTTGATGGTGACCGGTCGCTGAGATCTACAGCTTTCTCGGCATGATCCAGTGCTTTTTCGGGATCAGAGTCACGTAACAACCAGGCGAGATTGTTCAACACCACAACGCTCTCCGGAGCGTCCTGCAGGGCAGCGTGATACTGTTCAACAGCCTTGCCCTCTTCCCCCTTGCCAACATACAGGCTCGCCAACTCATGCCTGACCGCAACATCCTTCGGATGCTCACTGAGCCAATCCGTCATCATCCCTTCTGCAGCATCTCTATCTCCAGCCAGCCAGTGCTGCTGGGCAAGAAACAACATGTTTCGGCTGGTAGGCGCTTTTGCAAATACTTTTTCCGACAGTTCCAGCGCACGCGCCCTGTCTCCACCCTCCAGGGCATAGACTGCCTCCAGCTGCATAACCTCCGCATTTTCCGGCGCCAATCTTTTCAAAATGGTGAGGTTTTCTTCTACCGCCGACTGATCTTTGTCTCGGAGAAATATGCGGGTTAGCTCGATACGCGGTTCGATATAGCCGGGAGATATTTGAAGCGCTTTTTCAAATTCTGCTTTTTCCTTATCGACATCATTCAGACCACGATAGGTCATACCCAGATGATAATGCGGCTGGGGCGCATCAGAACGAAGGGCTATCAACTGCTCAAAGGTAGATCTGGCGGCAGAAAAATCGTTTCGAGCAAGCAGCGACAACCCCTTTACATTAAGGACTTCGGGATTATTTTGTGACGCAGGGTCCAGCGAGTTGAGAAGATTTGGTACCCGCTGCGGCTCACCTTTAGTCAGATAATAACGGGCCAGTACAACCCGGGGCTGGGTCGCTTTTGGGTGCGCCTCCATTGCCCGTTTCAGACTTTCCTCTATACCCTGGTCATCTTTTTCCAGTTCAGCCAGGGCTGCCAGTTTCATGAGTGTTGGCAAATTATCCGGGAGAGTCTCCAGTATTTTCTGGTAGTAACCTCGGGCAGTATCAAGATCATTCTCCCGAATAGACAGGAGTGCCAGCTTGTCATTGGCAGTGACATCGTCAGGGGCTACTGTCAGCGCCTGATTAAACGCGGTCTTCGCCTCAGCGGATTTATCCTGTGAAAGATAGACCTGCCCACGCAGATTGTGGGGTGCGGCACTATCGGGCATTTTCTGTTCAAAGGCTTCTACTGCAGCCAGCGCCCCATCCACATCACCCTCTTTGAGATAGGCCGTTACCAGCAGAATGTCTGCCTGTTCAAACTCCGGATCAAGTTTGAGCGCTGCCTCAATGTGCTCAAAACTGCTCGCTACCTGACCACTTGCAAGCAACCCTGCGCCCAGTCTGGCTTGCGCTTCCGGGGAATCGGGCTGCAAAGAAGCCACTTTAGCCAAAAGTGTCAATGCCTCCTCGGTTTTACCCTGTTTTATCAGGGCTCCCGCCAGCAGATTGAGCGCATCCACATCCTCAGGATTCGCCTCGACAACGGCACGCATCAACTCTTCAGCTTCCGCACCCTCATCCTCTCGCAGTTTCATATTGGCGAGAAGTTTCCTTCCAGGAGCACTGTCGGGCGCGATGGAAAGGTAGCGATAGGCAAAGTCTTCCGCCTGTGCAGAATTACCCAGCTTGTCGTGGGCCGTCGCCAGGTAAAACAGCGACATGGGGTAGCGATCTCCATCCGTTTGCGCCAAATCGAAAGCCGCTACGGCAGCTTTTAAATCACCTTCACGGAAGTGAATGATCCCCTGTACATAGTTGGCCGCGGGGCTTTTTGGCGAACGCCTGATCAACACCGCTACATCCTCAGAGGCACCGGTATTGTCCTCCTTTTGCAACCTGACCAGCGCACGTTTATAGCGGTCTTCAAAGCGATCATCGTCACTGGCCAGTGCTTTTGAGTAGGCAGTTTCTGCTGCATCCAGATTCAAACTTTGCAGCTCGATATCACCAAGCAGGCTTAACGCCGGGGCGTATTCCGGCGCCAGGTCAAATACATTGCCCAACAAACGCCGGGCTTCAGTCCAGTCACCGCCAGACTGCGTACCTTTCAACTTGGCCTGGGCCACCAGTGCATAGGGAAGTTCCGGGGCCGCTGAAATTGCTTTATCTATCAACACCGCAGCCTCTTCCTCCTGTCCCCGTGCCAGCAAACCCAATCCCTGTGATGCGAGCACCATTGAAAGATCAGCACCAGAGAGCGTTTCTACCGGCAGGTCCTGCAGGGGTTCAAACTGGTTTTGTGAAAGATGTGCCTGAGCAAGAAGAGGCAATACATCACTATCAGGTTGACCCAGTTCATGAGCTGCCTTCAATTCTTTTTCAGCATTGGCGTAGGCTCCTTCGCTGAAATAGTACTCACCCAATAACCATCTTGCCTGCTGGTTGTTGCTATTCTTCTGCAATGCATTTTTCAATTCGATAACGGCAGCATTGTTCCTGCCTTCCGCAAGATAGGCCTCCGCCTTGGCAACCTCCTGATTTCCAGTCATATCACTGGAACAGGCCAGCACAAGACCTGCCACAATCATCAGAAACCCTACCCGAAAAAATCTGCTCATAGAAAATTCCCTTTGTACCTGCCAGAGATAACCGCTTGCTTGAAGGTGATTAGCATTATTGCGAAAAATAAAACTGCCTTTTTGATAATAAAACTTCGTTCAAGGTTAAAGCAAACAGGGTTTGCGAACAAATAGATAGTCGTTGATCCGATGGCGGTCAGATGAAATAAAGAAATAAAACCTGTGGAGTGGAGCAGACGAGTAGCCCGTTATACATTCCAGTCACCCAGCCCAGTCAAAAAAGAACCCGGCAGAAAAGCCAAGCAAAAAAAACGGCGACCAAAGGTCGCCGCTTTCATACTCACACTTACTTACAGAATAGATCAGGCAGACAGGCTACCGTTTACTTTTCTGCGACGAACCAAGCCCATCAGCAACAGGCTGGCTGCCAGCAAGCCCAAAGTAGCAGGCTCAGGGATGTTTTCAGTGGCCAGAATCGCAAACTCGAGCTGGAAGCTGCTAGTCTCATTCTCCGCAGTAACAAAGCCAATGCAGTTGTCACCAGCGCCGGCTGCATTGCAAGCCTCTTCAGAAAGAGGAGCCAGACCCAGTGCTGCAACGTAGACATCGTAGGTGAAGTCACCATCCGAGAACGAATCGATCAGGAAGGCCAATACAGAGCCGTTGTTAAAGGCTTGTGCCGTTGCCAGACCAATCAAGTCGCTGGTGAGCGCGAAAATATCACCACAGCCGAATCCGTTGAATGGAACACCCGCCGGGCAGGCACCGGGATTGCCGGGGTTATTGGTTGTTTCGGTAAAGTCCACACCGAAAGTCACTTCCTGAATCTGGTCAGGGCCGCCACCGTTTGGTGTCAGGACAACATAATCCTGTGCTGCCGTGCTTGATAGAGATGTACCAGTAATCACATAGTTATTGTGGGTAACTACCGGGCCCAGGGCGAAGGCTGTAGCATTCACATCCGTCGAAACCATCAAACCAGTCGCACCACTGCCACTGGTCAGGCTATTACTCGGGGTGGTGCTATCGCCCGCAGTAGGGTTAATTACCAGGCTACTGACACGGTCAAAATCATTGGATTCTGTGCCCCAACTCAGTTTGGTAAAACCATCGACATCAGAAACACCAGAGGTTGCACCTTCTTTTACAACACCCGCGGGGTTGATTGGCTCTACCCACTCAAATTCTTGGGTGTAGTCAAAGGAGGTGATCATGGTTGCCGCTGAAGCGCTGCCCACCATTGCAGCACTGAGGCCCAGGCCTATAGCTAACTGCTTTACAAAATTGTTCGTTTTCATTTATTCACTCCTAGAACCTTACAGTTCCATTGTTTGCCGAAAAGATGACTCTGCGTCTAAACGTCTTTAAAAGTCTTTCTCTGTTTAGAGGATTATCAGATAAAAACTGATTATCCTTTCCGTAATATTCAGCACAAAGCATGCCAAGATTAGAGCACCCTCCAAAAAAAACATTATATTACTGATATTAAAGGATTTTATTGAGGAATCTTCGTGAGGGTCGAGGCAGACGCTTGAGGAGAACTTGCGGTCTGTAAAGAAACCTGACGGTGCCGGCAGACTTAAAAACAAACGTCTTAGCCTGTTGCCCCATGATCAACCCCTTATCTATACCGGAAGAAATGTGTGCGACAGGGTGAGAGACCCACAAGGTTGTCACAGATAGTTTTGACCCTGCTTCGCAGGCGGCTCATAATCCGGCCATGACAGATAAAGATACGATCCTGCAATTGGTCAATGCCGGGCATCGCGCGCCCTCCGCCGACAATTCACAGCCCTGGCATTTCCACTGGAACGGCGAACAGCTGTCATTGCGTTATGATCACGCCAGGGTCACCGGCCGCACTTTTCCCCCCGACAACCAGGCAACGCTGTTATCGATGGGCGCCGCAGTGGAAAACATCGTCAATGCTGCGCAGCAGAGGGACCTGAAAACGGAGATTCACTGGTGGCCCGAAGGTGAGGCCAACGGAGCCTACTACGCGGCTATGGACTTTAAGCCATCACCCGTCAAGCCTCTGCTGGAGCGCACCAAACAATACCCATCGATTCGTCATACCAATCGCTTCCCCTACAAGAATACGCCGCTTCCCCAGGATGTTCTGGACAGCCTGGGAGAGCTATCTGAAAGCAGCGCCAGACTGATAACCATCAATGAACCCAGACAGATCAGGCAGGTTGGGCAACTGGTTAAATCGGCCTCAGAAATTCGCTTTCAGACCAGAGAGGTTCACGAGTGGCTGATGGCCAGCCTGCGCTTTTCCGAAGACAGTGTAAAAGAAGCTGACGGACTGGATTTAAAGACGCTGGCACTACCGCTCGGCGGCTCGTATCTGCTGAAATTTATCGGTGACTGGAATCGTATGAAAATGCTCAACCGTCTGGGCATCTACAAGTTTCTGGCAACAGTGGATTCAGCACCTGTCGCTGGTGCACCGGCACTACTGGCGGTGATTGCCCCGCCGGATGCCACCGGCGCACTTGATGCCGGAATGCTGCTCAACCGAAGCTGGAGCTATCTCAATGGCCAGCATATCGCCGCTCACCCGTACTATGTAATATCTGACCAGCTGGCGAGACTGTCCACCGGCACAGTCCCTTCTGATCTTGTTGGCGCAGCGACAACGCTGGCAAACAACTGCCAGAGCACACTGGGCCTGTCCGAGGGAGAAAGCCTGCACATGCTGCTCAGAGTCGGCTATCCCAAAAAACAGACACCACCCTCCTCGCTGCGATTACCTATCGAAAAGGTTTTCACCGATACCTCTACCCGATAACCGGGGAAAATCGGGCAATCCTTACCGGATCCCGAGCCTTTTTTTGGCAATGAACAAACCAAGTTTTTGTATCGGATTGGCATTTCCCCAGGGTCGCCAGGTTGTTTTCAGGCAATTGCGGTAGGCATCAAAGTGAAGCCCATAGGGGGCTGCAAGAATCTCCCCGCGGTTGAGTAGAACCTTGAGCGCGTGGGTGGCAGCAACACCGGCACAGAGTTCGCAGGCCATATTGGTTGACGGGCCTTTGTGGGCTGCCAGGTCGACCCTGTTATCATCCACCAGGTAGGCAGACTGCAACATGGCAGGTGACAGCCCCAGCAAAAAATGCAGGAGCTGCTCGTTTTCTGACAACCCCGTCATTCTGAAGTATTGCTCGAAGGTCATTTTCCCCGGCATAAAGCAAAGCAGGGCAACCCCCATACCGAGAGGTGCCGCTGTAATAGCCGGGATACCCTTGTCGGCACAGGCAGCGAATACTGCCTGCCTGATATCCAGAGCAAAAAAATCCAGCCCATCAACATAGAGGTCGACACCGGCGAGAAACTCGTCGAGGTTGTTGAGAGCCACCCCCTCAGGAAAGGTCTTTATGTCGAGCTCGGGATTGATAGCCGCCGCCATCTCTGACAGCACGTCAGCCTTGGCCCTTCCCAGGTTGGGAATGGTCGCTCCGACCTGACGATTAAAATTAGCCAACTCGAAGATATCCATATCAGCCACGTGGAAGCTGCCGACGCCGAGCCTGGCCAGGGAAAGCAGATGACTGCCACCTACACCACCCAATCCGGCAATAGCAATTCGCCTAGCGGAGAGCAGCTGCTGCTCAGCCTCTGTCACCCATCCCAGATTGCGGGAAAATGCTGTTTCATAATCAAAGGTCTCTGCCAAACCTCACTCCCCGCCAAAACTCAATCTACTTTTCATGACGCCAACTATCTGAGCATGACAACAGTTGAGTAACTACCGACTCATAACCGATGCCTGATAACCGCTATTCACCAAAGGGTAAATCGCTTCATACAACCCACGCAAATTGGGCAGCATTCCTTTAATTGCCTTATCCGTCGTTGAGAAATAGGGCGCTCTAAGCCCGTGATAATCCACCTCTCCTCCCACCTTTTCAAAGTCAATTCCGGACTTCGCCAACAAACGAGGCAGAAAGGGTTCCATCATCGCAAATGCCATGGTCATACCAGTGATTTCTGTAAGAGAAGTTGCCGCCAGGTATGCGGCCACCGAAATCAGGGAAAACGTACGGCGCTCATGAAATGAACAATCGATTGCATCCAGATCACCGAAACGGGTTCGTCCCTCCCCCGCACGCCGCCTGAAAGCTCCGTCAACAGCCAGCCTGGAAACCTCACAAATCGTCTCGCGATTGAGATGGAGGCTGTCGAGAAGCTTTCTGTCCAGTTTATCACCACAAAAAGCCTCCATCGGGAGATGTGAAATCCCCTTATTGCCGGCAGGCACCAACCTCACACAGGCAGCACCCCTATTGGTTGCCTTGTGTCTCACCAAGCAGTGCAAGGAGATATCATCAAAGGCATCCCATTCTTTTTTGGCGGGGAAGCGGTCTATCGGTTCGTATTTGAATTCTTCGCAATAAACACGGTATCTGATGCTATAGACTTCCGCTTTCTGCTCGGGAGTTGCAGCATATTCAACGGTGAAATAACGTTGGAAATCCTCGGCTATGGACAACATACTTTCGTTCATAATGCTTCCCTGTGACCCTTGTCAGATCAGCTGTTTATCCTACAGCAAACTTTCACTGGTACTTTCTCACTACAGTAAAGCACAACATGCTCTTTCCAGCGAAAACCCGCTCCCCGCTTTTCTAATCACCGCAGAGTGAGCATGACTCATACGCCAGAACCAATAAATACAGATTACCCCCCCCGGAGATTAACACCCATTATGTGAACTGTATCACTTTCCGGGCCCAGGAAAGACAACCTCTGTTAACGGCTCCACCTAACGAAGCACATTCCGGGGAAGTTCATCAATCAAGCCAGTTACTGCCGAGTCCAGCAGCTGGTAGGTATTTTCAAACCCCTTGACACTGCCGTAAAAAGGGTCGGGGATTTCCGGTTGCTCAGTCTCCGGGCAAAAAGAACGAATCAACGCCAGCTTGTACACGAACTCATCAGGGCACATCTGCAGCAGGTCCCGATAATTGTCCTGATCCATTGCCAGGATGTAATCAAATTTTTCAAAATCCTTGGCAACAACCCGCCTGGAACGGCCGCGTTTCAGTTTAACGCCAAACATACGGGCTACCTTTCTGGCCCGCTCGTCAGTTCTCTGGCCGGCCATACCGGCGTGGGTCCCGGCAGAATCCACCTTGACCATGCGCTGCATGCCATGGGCCTTGAGTGCGTGCACCAAAATCCCTTCTGCCAGAGGTGAGCGACAAATGTTATGTCGACAGACCATCAATATGGCCACCCCCCTCATAGGCGTGCCTCGTCTGGCTGGCCGACATCACCGCTTTCCGCTGGTCTTAGCAGGCTGGCAAAAATATACAGATAGAAAATCCAGCTCACTCTGGCGGAGTCCAGTGGCGAACCGAATAGACCAAAGACCGCGATAGCGATGACACCCACAGAAAATGCGACATACAGTGGCAATGTATTCTGTGGCAGGCATGGCACCAGTGCCGCAATGAGGCAGAGCAGCAAAAACAGCCCCAACCCGATCCAGCCATTGTCATACCAGGACTGCACGTAAATATTTTTGATATGCCAGGGCAAATGCGCAAAATCATTGTAGAAGAACCAGTAATCAAGTCCTTCGGCAAACCCACCGTTGGTGAGCAAATTTTCATTACCGGAACCAAATGTCACGTCGTCCAGTTCAACTACTGTGCCCCTGGAAAAGTTTTTCAGGTAGAGGGTCGTAGGCCAGCGTGAGAGCCGTGACCGCTTCCCCACATTGGCTGAATCCAGGGTGGTCGACACCGTGGTGAAATGATTGCCCATGTCCGCAAAGCGTATGGAAGACGCGTGGCAGTTTGCTCGAAAATTACTGGCAAAAATCAGGTTTCTCTCGCAGATAAACACCGCCAGGCGGGCTTTATCCGGCGCCCTGACCCTAAGCTGCAGGGTGTATTCAGTGTCTGGTTGAACGGGAATTCGCTGACCAAAGGCGAGATCTTCACCGGGGCCAAGCCGAAGATACGCATTACCATCGTCGCTCTCGATGGAAAAGCTGCCGACAGCACTCACCTTTTCGGGAAAGCGGTAGGCGTAGTCCGCCGGGAATGAACCAACCCCGTTACCCAACAACCTCGCTCGCCAACTACCGGAACCCGCATCCACAACGTTTTGCCAATGACCCAACCGGGAGTCCAGGTCGCTGGCCACCGTGTCCATACGCTCGTTAAATTTATAACCACCCAGTGCCACCGCAAAAACGCCCGGCAACATCACCAACAGCACTACCGCCAGAAACTGATTGAAGTATGGCTGCGTCCGGAGCCGGACAAACAGAACCATTGCCAGTACATAAAACAGCAATTGTGCCAGACCAATGGTCAATGCGTGCCCGGCTGAACGGTCCACCCAACGGCTGTCAAAATGGGCACTGATGGCGACAAACAGAAAAAGACTGCCGGCAAGCACCCAGCAAACCACCCCCAGCGCTCTGTGTCGCTGCGCCAGCCAGCCACCGATCAACGCAAAAACAACCAGTCCGGCAAAGGCGGCAAGGGCATAGCTGCCACCGCGTGAAAATGACAGCCAGGCTGCAAGCATCCCCACCATCAACGTGCCGCCGATCAACAGAGAAGGGAAGCCACTCTGCCTGATTCCCGCGCGCCAGCGGCACACCATGGAAAGCACCGCATAAGCAACACAGCCAACAAAGAAACTCACATAGGTTGCGCGGGTAAATCCCACCGTGGCGCAATAGGCCAGTGCGCAAAATGCTACCAGCGCATAGATTTTCACCACCCGCCCGGAACCATGAAATATCCCGTACAGGGTCACCGGCAAAAGCAGCAGCACAATGCCGTCAATCACCTCACCACCGGTGTGCATATCTGAAAAAATGCCAGTGGTGCGATAGGCCGATGCCAGATCAAGCAGCGAATTGACCACGTGATACCAGGCACTCCAGGACAACAGCACACCGAGTGTGCCCCGCTCCCAGAGCACAATAACGCCCAAAACCAACGCTGCTGTACAGAACCCCGCCACCAGACAGTTAACAGACCGGTGGCGGGCACGACTGAACACATTGAGCCAGAGAGGGGTCAACAATAGCGCCCAGAGCATGCCCCTGATCAGTTTGTAGCCATATTCCGGCAAATAATACGGGTTACTGGTGACACTCTCGGGCGGAAACAGGAACACATTCCAGGCCGAAAAACCGGCCAGCACCACCGCACAATAGGCTGCGATGAGCAGCAAAGCACCCTTGCGATGGGCCAAATGCAGATCAAAACGCCCGGACAATAGTGAGAACGCTATTGTCGTCAGCATCAACAGATCCAGCTCATTGAACAGAAATCTGCCCGTATAAGTGGCAAGGTCCAGACTGACCGTCGCAACCGGCAGCACCAGCAACCAGAGGCGCGGGACAAAAAACAGCAACACCAGGTAAACCAGAGCGACAGCAACCAAGATGTTCCCCACCAGGGGAAAAGACAGAAACGGATACAGTGCCAGTAGCAATAATGACAAACCTGCCAGTTTGCCAGAGATATTGAGAACGGGATTTGGCCCCGTATTTTTTATTGTCTGGCCAGAGGGCATATCAGCGTTCCATTTAAATAATATCGATCATTGGGCAGCCGCAGCAGCCTCAAGCAATGCATTGACATACGCCGAGGGGATGGCATAGCTGATAGCAGAGGGGTTGTGCAGCATGGCTTCTTTTGATTCTTTAACAAACACACTATTGATCACAGCAACGACTCTACCCGTCTCGACATCGTAAACCGGGCTGCCGCTGCTGCCAGGGTAGGCTGTTGCATCGAGCTGATACACCTCAAAAGGCTGGCGGGCACGTTTGATTTGCGCGGCCGTCAGCGTGGCAGAGGACATGGCTGGCATCACGATGGGCGTCACTGCAGACACAATACCCCGATGCGTGACTGGCTGCAGACCCAGCACCAGCCCAATGGGGAACCCGGTAAAGGCAACCTCTTCACCCTCACGCAAGGTGCGCGAACTCTCCACCACCAATGGGGGAAGGGCGGGGCCGACAATCTCCAGCAACGCGAGATCGTGGGCTTCATCTGTCCGGATCAGGGTCGCCGGATAGACGCGGGAGGCTTTGCCTTCACCGCTAAACACTGCCAGCAACTCTTTTTTTTCATTATCGAGTGGTTTCTGGATGACATGGAAATTGGTCACCACCTGTCGGCCGTTACCCACCACAAAGCCGGTACCCCGAAAAGTCGGCAGTTGCCCCCGACCATCCGGCCCCTTGTTCGGAAAGACCGTGCCGATGCCGACCACCCCGCCCCTGATCTTGTCGATGGTATCCGGCAGCCCGGCCACAACCTGACCGACCGGCATCAGCGATAAACCGCACAGCAAAAGCAGGTAACGTACCAATAACCTCATGAGCTGGAATCCCCGACCGTCCGCGTTGAGCTTTGGCCACAGGTTACGTGCATTTGATAAAAATCGCTATAATCGGGCATCTTCCGATAAACCGGGACAACTCAACGAACGGATCGCGCCCACCATGTCAGACCTTCTTCACCAACTCATCAGTCACCAGTCCATGCGAACACCTGATGCGATGGCGCTGTATTTCAAGGACCGTCAATTCAGTTACCGTGAGTTGCAACAGCAGGTCGACGCTGTCTCATGCGGCCTGCTATGTGCAGGCCTGAATCGCGGTGAACGGGTCGCAACCTATCTGCCAAAAGTGCCGGAAAATGTTTTCGGTCTGTTTGGAGCCGCCCGCGCCGGAGGGGTGTTTGTCCCGGTCAATCCCCTGCTCAAGGCCAACCAGGTGGCCTACATTCTGCGCGACTGCAATGTCCGGATACTGATCACCTCGGCACAACGGCTGGAGCAATTGGCTGCGGTACTGCAGGAGTGCCCCGATCTGCGGACTGTGGTGATTATCGACGACAAACCCCGGCCACCGTCAGTAGCAGCAACGCATTATGCTCTGCTCGGCTGGGACAGCTTCCTCAGCAGTCAGAACTGCCAACCACCCCACCCACATATCGACAGTGACATGGTGTCCATCCTCTATACCTCGGGCAGCACCGGCAACCCGAAAGGCGTCGTACTCTCCCATAAAAACATGGTCACCGGCGCCAGAAGCGTTGCGTCCTATTTAAATAATCACGCGGATGACCGGCTGCTGGCGGCCCTGCCCTTCAGCTTTGATTACGGACTCAGCCAACTCACCACCGCATTCTCGGTGGGCGCCTCGGTCGTCCTGATGGATTACCTGCTGCCCCGGGACATTATCCGCAGCATTCAGCGCTACAACATCACCGGTCTGGCGGCTGTCCCGCCACTGTGGAACCAGCTGGCGCAGCTGGAATGGCCCGGGGAAACTGCTCGCTCACTGCGCTATATCACCAATAGCGGCGGTGCCATGCCGGGGGCCACCACCAACAGACTGAGAGCTGCCCTGCCCGATACAAAGGTTTTTTTGATGTATGGGCTCACCGAAGCATTCCGGTCCACTTTTCTGCCACCGGAGCAAATCGATCAACGCCCCGACTCAATTGGCAAAGCGATTCCCAACGCCGAGGTTCTGGTAGTTCGCCCGGACGGCACACCCTGCAACGCCGGGGAACCGGGCGAGCTTGTCCACCGCGGTTCACTGGTGGCCATGGGCTACTGGAACGACCCGCAGAAAACCGCTGAGCGTTTCAAACCAAGTCCCGGCCAGCCCACCGGGATTCCCCTGCCGGAAACCGCAGTATGGTCAGGCGATCAGGTGCGCAGGGACGAGGAGGGTTACCTGTATTTCATCAGCCGACTGGATGAAATGATCAAAACCTCCGGTTATCGGGTAAGCCCTTCAGAGGTCGAAGAGGTCGTCTACAACCTTCAGGGTATCAGTCAGGCTGCCGCTCTCGGGCTGCCTCATCCAATGCTGGGGCAGGCCATTTTACTGGTGATAACAACACATGGCACAGTAACGGCAGCAGAAGTCCTCCAGCACTGTAAAAAGGAGCTGCCCAATTTCATGGTGCCCCAGCAAATCGTTATCCTCGAGCAAATGCCTCATAATCAAAATGGCAAAATAGACCGAAAGCATCTTGCCACTGAATACCGCGACCTTTTCAAGGAGCCTCAGGCGTGAAAAAAGCATTACCGGAACATGTACCGATGGATCAGTTCAAGGTGATAGACAACCGCCTTCAGGTGGGTCATGTAGCTGTGGACAGACTTGCCGAGCGGGTGGGGCAAACACCCTTTTATGCCTATGACCGACAGCTCATGACAGATCGGGTAGCCGCACTGAGAGGCCAGTTCCCTGAAGATATCCATTTACACTACGCCATCAAATCCAACCCGATGCCCGCCGTTGTTCAACACTTGGCAGGACTGACTGACGGACTTGATGTGGCGTCCCTGAAAGAACTTCGCGTGGCACTGGATACGGGCACCGACCCACGCAATATCAGCTTTGCCGGACCGGGCAAAAGCGATACCGAACTGAAAGCGGCGGCAGCGGCGGGCATTATTATCAATCTTGAATCCGCCGGGGAAATGGAACGGCTGGCGACCATCTGCAACCAGACCGGCCACCGGGCCAAGGTCGCCGTGAGGGTTAACCCCGACTTTGAACTGAAAACCTCCGGCATGAAGATGGCCGGCGGCCCGAAACCGTTCGGCATTGATGCTGAAGAGGTTCCCGCCGTGCTGAAGCGGCTTGGGCAACTCGATCTCGCCTTCCAAGGGTTCCACATTTTCAGTGGCTCGCAGAACCTGCGACCGGACGCCATCATCGAGGCCCAGACAAACACCTTTGCCCTGGCACTGAAACTGGCCGATCACGCCCCGTCGCCTGTCCAGTGGCTGAATATCGGTGGTGGCTTTGGCATCCCCTACTTCCCGGGTGAACAACGACTCGACCTAGCCCCTGTGGCGGATAATCTTGCTACCCTTCTGGCCCGCCACAGGGCCGATCTGCCAGAAGCAGAAATTGTTGTTGAGCTGGGCCGCTACCTGGTGGGTGAAGCCGGCGTCTACGTCTGCGAAGTCATCGACCTGAAAAAATCCAGGGGTGAAACCTATGCTGTGACCAATGGCGGGCTGCACCATCATCTCGCCGCGTCGGGAAACTTCGGTCAGGTGATCAGAAAAAACTACCCCGTGTGCATCGGCAACCGGGTGGCAGGCGAACAACTGGCACCGGTGAATGTGGTGGGGCCGCTGTGTACCCCACTGGATATCCTCGGGGACAAATACGCACTACCGCCCGTTCAGATAGGCGATCTAATTGTGGTCTTTCAATCTGGCGCCTATGGCTATACCGCCAGCCCGCACCACTTTCTGAGTCACCCTGAGCCGGTTGAGGTTCTGGTCTGATCGCCCGACCAACTCGACTACGGCTCCGGGTGATAAAAAATCTTCACCACTACTCAATTCTGTGCTGAGCTGGCAGAATGCTATCCGGCAGGCTGAACGCCCCGGATTCATGACAAAAATGGAACACCCTCTATGAGTTTGCAAGCGGACATCATTCAAATTATCAATGACGTACTTATGCTCGACGGACAAACCACTGAGTTTGACAGTGACACCGGCCTGCTGGGATCCATACCGGAATTTGACTCTATCGCCGTGGTCTCGCTGGTGACGGCACTGGAGGAAGAATTCGGCTGTGCTTTCGACGATGACGAACTCAATGCCGATGTGTTCGCCACCATCGGCAGTCTCACAAAAGTCGTCGAGCAAAAGCTGGACTGATGGCTCACTCCTGCAGGTTAGAACCCGCGTATATCGCCGGGAGCAGAGGCAAACTGTTTGCACTCCACTGCGCACCTGCAGCTCGAAATGACCGTGCAGAATGCGTGATTGTCGCCCCCTCCTTTGCTGAGGAAATGAACCGTTGTCGCTATATGCAGACGATGCTGGCGCAGCAACTTGCCGGCCACGGCATCGCTCTGCTATCCGTTGATCCCTTTGGGACCGGCGACAGTCAGGGCGAGTTTGTAGAAGCCGACTGGCAACAGTGGATCAGGGATATCATCACCGCAGCAGACTATGCCGGGCAGCTCGGCTACCGATCTGTCACCCTGCTGGGTATCCGCCTCGGTGCGCTGCTGGCAGCCGCCGCCGCACCCGAGGTGAAAAACCTGCAACGGCTGGTCTTCTGGCAACCGGTCAGCAACGGCAAGATCGCTCTCAATCAGTTTCTGCGCATCAAGATTGCCGCTGCCATTGGCCGCGACGAGGACGGCGGCACCACTGCCCAGTTTGAAGAACAACTCAACCGGGGGAACAGCATTCAGGTGGCCGGCTATGATGTGTCTCCCGCGCTTTTCAGGGGAGTCCAGGCTGCTCATTTCGATCAATACCTGTCACCCGTAAACGCACCAATCAGCTGGTTTACAGTACTGGCCAGTGAAGAGCGAAGCACCCCCCGCGCCGATCTGAAAACCATCGAACAATGGCGCTCCGAGGGAAAACAGATTGAACATCTGACCAGTATAGGCCCCGCCTTCTGGCAAGCTCACGAACGGACCCTGGCACCCAATCTGGTGAACGAGACCATCAGTCATCTGACCGGGGTACCCCAACATGAATGAGCACGCCGTTGTTTTCCCCTGTGAAGAGGATGCACTGTTGGGCATCGTTCACGCACCGGACCAGGCGGGAACCACCGGCGTGGTCATCATTGTGGCCGGCGGCCCTCAATACCGGGTAGGCGCCCACCGCCAGTTTGTTGTGCTGGGCAGGGAACTGGCTCGACAGGGCATTCCGGTACTGCGCTTCGATCATCGGGGAACTGGTGACAGCGGCGGCGCTTTTCGCGGGTTTCTCGACATGGATGCCGATATTCGAAGTGCCATCGACACGCTTTTCACACAATGTGGCAACCTGAAGCGCGTGATGCTCTGGGGCGAGTGTGAGTCCGCTTCGGCCGCCGCTTTTTATGCCTACAGGGATCCCAGGGTGGCGGGAATCTTTATGGTCAATCCCTGGATCAGAACAGAGGCAGGGCAAGCCAAAACCTACCTCAAACACTACTACTGGAACCGGCTACGAGACCCCCGCTTCTGGCAGAAAATCCGGACCGGCCAGTTTTCGCTGATGCGCTCACTGAAAGCCTGGTTACAACTGCTCAGGCATGTCGCCCAAAACGCCTCCAAAAGCAACGGCGATTCGAAGAAGGCTTCAGACACAGAAGAGCTGACGTCGCTGCCCTTGCCCGAACGCTTAACCAAAAGTCTGCAACGCTTTCCGGGAAAGACGTATATCCTGACCAGTGGCAACGACTACATCGCCCAGGAATTCAAAGACTTCACGTATAGCTCAGCTATCTGGAAAAGCTCCGGGCTGCAGGAGAAAATCTTTTTTAATGACATGGCAGATGCCGACCATACCTTTTCCCGGACGGTCTGGCGTACGGAACTGTTCGAGCAAACAGCGCAATGGCTGAAAAACCATTTGACCGATCAGCCCGATCAAAAATCTGCGAACACCAACAACGACCACTGACTGACCACTGACCGACCACCGAATAATGTTTGCTATTGCCATCCCGCCAAACCCGAATAAATGGACCGCAAACAAAATGGAGCTTACGCCATGACCACCAGCAACCTGCCGCCGCTGCTCAATCACTTCCTGGCGGGTTGGTCCTGCTCTGCATCATCAGCATCCAGCCCAAAAAATTCGCTGGTCAGAATGGTGACAGCGGCCAATAGCTCACTGCCAAATAATTCAATCGAAAACAGCACATCGGCCTGTGCCAGCAGCGATGAGCTTTACCAAACCGATAACGGGTCCAGTTTTGCCATGATTGGACAACCGCAGTGGACCGAGGAACACCTGGCCAACAAAGCCCGCGAGGAGGGCCATGGCGCAGCATTGGCAATGGCCCACGCTGAATACGGCAGCCGCTTTTTACAAGTATTAAGGGGCCCGTTCGCCTTCGCGGTTATCGATACCTCGACGGATACGGTGATGCTGGGTACCGACCGGATGGGCCGTTACCCACTTTATTACACCGAGATCGATCACGGACTGGTTTTCGGTTCATCGGCATCCATTGTACTTGCCAATACAACCCCGACTGACGAGGCAGCACAGGCGGCATTGCAAGCCCAGGGCCTGTATGACTACGTCTATTTTCATATGGTACCCAGCCCACATTCGATATTTGGTGGACTAAAAAAATTACCCGCCGGACACCTGCTGCTTTGCTCAGTAGACCAGTGTGTTGTCAGCAACTACTTCCGACCCGTGTTCAGGGAACAATCGCAGGATTCATTCATTAGCCTCGGGGCAGAACTCAAGACACAGTTAAAAGGTGCCGTTGAACGGTGCATCAAACCCGACGTGAAAGTAGGGGCTTTTCTCAGCGGCGGGCTGGACAGTTCCTCCGTTGCCGGCATGCTGTCTGAACTCAAGCCGAACAATGCTCATGCATTCTCTATCGGCTTTTCAGCCAAGGGTTACGATGAGATGGCCTACGCGCGCCTCACCGCAAAACACTTCGGCATCCAGCTCCACGAGTACTATGTCACGCCAGAGGATGTGGTGAAGGCCCTGCCAATGGTCGCCGCCAGTTATGACGAACCGTTCGGCAACTCCTCTGCCCTGCCCGCTTACTTCTGCGCGAAACTGGCCGCCGAAAACGGTATCCAGTGCCTGCTTGCCGGCGACGGTGGCGATGAGCTGTTTGGTGGCAACGAACGCTATATCAAGCAACGGGTATTTGAAAACTACCAGAAGTTTCCCGCAGGCCTGCGGCACGCATTCATTGAACCGCTCATCAATGTCCTCCCCAATGCCATACCACTGGCTGGCAAGGCAAAAAGCTACCTGCAGCAGGCCAATGTTCCGCTGCCCGACCGCCTTCAGAGTTATAACTTCCTGCATCGCCATGCCGCGAATGAAATTTTCGACGATGAATTTCTGGCGACAGTCAACACCCAGGCGCCGCTCCAGTTACTGAGAGAAACTTACCATCGGGCGACTGACGCCAGCACGCTCAATAAAATGCTGTATCTGGACTGGCAATATACCCTGGCGGATAACGACCTCAGAAAGGTCAGCCACATGTGTGAACTGGCTGGCGTGGATGTCGCTTATCCCATGCTGGATGACGGTCTGATTGACCTGTCATGTCGGGTACCGAGCGACTGGAAGATCAAAGGCAACGACCTGCGCCATTTTTACAAAGCCGCACTGAAGGATTGGCTGCACGACGACACCATCAACAAGAAAAAACAGGGCTTCGGCTTGCCGTTTGGGGTATGGATGGAAACCCATAAACCGCTTCAGGAAATGGCCTATGACCATCTACTGAACCTGAAAAAACGCCAGTTTTTCAAACCCGACTTTATTGACCAGACCATAGAACTGCACAGAAATCAGCATGCTGCCTATTACGGGGAACTAATCTGGATTCTGATGGTGCTGGAAATGTGGTTGGCGAAGCGCCAATAGTATGAGCCAGTAAAAACATCAACAAAAAAATCGACTAGCAACTGATACGCAATCCAAAAATGATGTCAGTTATTTTTGGAAAAGATCGCCTTAAAGTAACCAGTCATCAAAATACTAAAGATCTAGCTTCATTTAGGAAAGGGTTGGGCTGGCTTGAGTAGTGGCGAAATGCCATGTGTATAAAAATGTATGCAAAAATAGTAGTTCCTTGCGCATGTTAGTGTCATTTTTTTATACGGAGGTCCTCTGATGGATACGCCTGTTAATCTTGTTGTTTTTGCTTCAAGAGAAAGCTTTATAGCAATAACGAATACTTTATCGTGTGCTATAAAAGCAGTTCCAGAAGGATCAAGGATTGATGTATTGATTAATGGAAATAAAGATCTGGCTGACCAGACGTACCATTGGGCAACACGCAGTATCCCTCACAAAACCAGGCACTTGCAGATATGGAATATACCTGTTGGGGACAAAGGTAACGCCTGGAATCAGCATATCCATGCGATATGGCAAAGAGATATGGATGCAATTTACATTGACGGCTATGTGCGTGTAACAAAAGATGCCATCTCAGCACTATCTCGGACTCTGGCATACAATGCTTCTTCTCTAGGAACCAGTGGGCTACCAACAATCGGAGCCTCTGCTGCAAAACTGCGACGTCAAATGCAAATCGAAGGAGGCTTTCATGGCAACCTCTGCTCTATCAAATCAGCAGCACTTGAACAAATTAGAAATCGTAATATTCGTATTCCTCTTGGGATATATCGCGTTGATGGGTTAATGGGAGCTTTTTTATCGTTTGGTTTGGATAGCAGCATGCACACTTGGGATCCGTTTCGATTCATTCCGCTTACAGCTGAGGCTTCTTGGGTTTGTGATAAAAAAAAGTGGTTTCATGTTCGAAGCCTTGTTGCATGGAAAAATCGTCGAGAGCGCCAAGCCCGTGGAGACATCGAAAATGCAGCGATCAAATACCATCTCACCGAATTAAAGTGTCTGCCCGAAGCACTACCTACAAATATACGCAGCCTTGTTTCAGCATGGAGTGATTTGAGGCCATTAGATGCCCGCACTTTGATCAATCGAAGCTCTAGGCATCGTGATGCAATGGCATTTATAAGTAAGTATGTCCCACCTGCACCAGACACCTGTACCGCTTACAAATTATCAAGCATGCATATGACTATCGCTTAGCTCCGCCTCACTAATGACAATCCCACCCGGAAAACATACTACCCACACAAGAAACCCCGATAAACTATTCAACACTAAGGTATAAAATAAATTTACTCGAAACTTTAAAAATATTAAATCTATTCACCTGTTTTATGTTTATATTACTTATGAGCAATTTTTTGTTCATTGAAAAAACTCCTGAAAAACACCTCTATAAATAATACAGCTACCATAGGAAGGGAAACTTCTGTTCCGTCCGCCATTTTATACTCTTCGGCATTAGCTTCCCGAGATACCCATGACTTGTAGACACTCTGTATAGTTAGATCGACCTATATGGAG